>JAMPII010000010.1 GCA_023662835.1 Muribaculaceae bacterium
CGGTGTGAAAAGTTACCCAAAGTCTCGCTGGCTTGGGTGCTTTTTGTCCTTTGGCTCAGTCACATAGCTCGCTATGCTCCTGAGCCTGCAGGCCAAAAATCCCTCCAAGCCAGCGACCCCAGCGGCCCTGAAATTTTATGATATGGGCCCTAAAAATTTTGTCAATCATTCTCCGGTAAGTTAAGTGCTTTTTGAAGAAGTAGAGAAACGTTAAATACTTAACATATATTAATCTATGTGTGTCTCATTATTGCACACTATGGATTTTACTTTTGCGCATAAATCAAGACTCACTGCAATGAAAATAAAAAAGCCAAAAGGACCAAAAAACCAGGAAATAACTCGTTTCGACAAAGAATCCATTAACCGAAATTTAGTTCACAGTAACGTCAATCACAGCGCAATTGAGGCACAACCATTTTTAGGCGACGAGATTGAAAAATTGAAATCGTTTAATGAAGGGCGCGATGCATACGCTTATGGATGTTATACAAATCGCTTTTAATAACATTTTTGTAAGAAGCTGCATAAGATTATAATATGTGATAAATAATTTGTAAATTTGCGTTATGAAAAATGCGTCAAAACGGCGTATCAATGTACTAATAAAAATAAAGCATGTAAATTGTTTGGAACACAGCGCAATTTGCAAATAACCTATTATATACAATGGCAAAAGAATTAAAAGATCTTACCAAAAGAAGTGAAGATTATTCGAAATGGTATAACGAACTGGTAGTAAAAGCCGATTTGGCAGAGCAAAGCGCCGTTCGAGGTTGTATGGTTATAAAGCCATATGGATATGCAATCTGGGAAAAGATGCAACAAACGCTCGACCGCATGTTCAAAGAAACAGGAGTTCAAAACGCATATTTCCCATTACTTATCCCAAAATCATACCTTTGCCGCGAAGCAGAACACGTTGAAGGTTTCGCTAAAGAATGTGCTGTTGTTACACATTATCGCCTGAAAAATGACCCCAATGGAAATGGTGTCGTGGTCGACCCAGACGCCCGCTTGGAGGAAGAATTGATTGTTCGTCCCACTTCTGAAACTATTATCTGGGGTACATATAAAAATTGGATCCACAGCTATCGCGACCTTCCCATTCTGTGCAACCAATGGGCAAACGTGATGCGCTGGGAAATGAGAACGCGTATGTTCTTGCGTACGGCTGAATTCCTCTGGCAAGAGGGTCATTGTGCCCATGCAACAGCCGAGGAGTCGGAGCAGCGTACGGTTCAAATGATAAATATTTATGCTGACTTTGCCGAAAAATATATGGCAATGCCGGTTATAAAAGGAGTGAAGAGCGCTAACGAACGTTTTGCAGGTGCGCTAAACACTTACACAATCGAAGCTATGATGCAGGACGGCAAGGCTTTGCAATCAGGCACTTCCCATAATCTGGGGCAGAATTTTGCCAAGGCGTTTGATGTGACATTTGTCAACAAAGAGAATAAGCCCGAATATGTTTGGGCAAACTCATGGGGCGTTTCAACACGATTGATGGGCGCTTTGATTATGTCTCACTCTGACGACAATGGTCTTGTACTTCCGCCTCATCTGGCTCCCATTCAGGTTGTTATAATCCCGATTCATAAGAATGCCGAACAACTTGCAGCTATATCTGAAGTCGTAGCGCCAATTGTTAAGGAGTTGCAGTCGCTGGGTGTGAGTGTAAAATTTGACGACGCTGACAATAAGCGTCCCGGATTCAAATTTGCCGACTACGAACTGAAGGGCGTGCCGGTACGCCTGGCTTTAGGCGCCCGTGATCTCGAAAACGGAACTGTAGAGGTAATGCGACGCGACACCCTTGAAAAACATGAAGCTCCTATTGAGGGCATCGCAGCTTATGTAAAGAATCTTCTTGAGGAAATTCAGGATAATATATATCAAAAAGCTTTGAAGCATCGAGAAGAGATGACGAGAACCGTCGAAACTTACGACGAATTCAAAGTTGAGATTGAAAAAGGTGGTTTTATTTTAGCCCACTGGGACGGGACTACAGAAACAGAAGAAAAAATCAAAGAGGAAACCAAAGCTACAATCCGTTGCATACCCCTGGATGGAGATAAGACTCCCGGCTTTTGCATGGTAACGGGTAAGCCTTCGGCACAGCGTGTAATTTTTGCACGTAATTACTAAACTACCCCTGAAAGTATAACATGATTCAGCCCAGGTTGGCAATTATAATACCCTGCTATAACGAATCGGAGGCGCTTCCAATCACGGTGGCGCATCTGATTCGGTTATTGGATGAAATGTCGTCAAGCGGGTTAATATCATCGGACAGTTTCATCTTATGTTGTAATGACGGAAGTACCGATGCCACTTGGAAAATCATTGAGCAACTGCATTATAATAATTCCAGAGTTAAGGGCATATCGCTGGCTCATAATCGAGGCCATCAATATGCTTTGCTCGCAGGGTTAATGACAGCTAAGGACTATTGCGACGCAGCCATATCGATCGACGCTGACCTGCAAGACGATCCAAATGCAATAGTGAAAATGGTTCAGGAATTCGTCAACAACGGTAAAGAAATCGTTTATGGCGTAAGATCGAGCCGCACCAACGACAGTTGGTTTAAGCGGACTAGCGCCCATATGTTCTACAAACTGCAGCGCAAAATGGGACTCGACACTGTGTTCGACCACGCCGACTATAGGCTCATGAGCCACAGAGCATTGGAATTTCTATCGGAATATGGCGAAAGTAACCTGTTCCTGCGTGGTATTATACCGCAAATTGGACTGGATTCAGCGATAGTGCATTACGAACGCAAGGAACGTATAGCTGGCGAAACCAAATATCCGCTGGCAAAAATGATCAGTCTTTCTATCGACGGAATCACTTCCTTTTCTGCTCGTCCGCTAAGAATAGTATTCGTTTTGGGAATAATACTCCTTTTGCTGGATATATCTATTGCTATATATGTTCTCGGAGCTTATTTCCGACAGGAAGTTATTTCCGGTTGGACATCACTGATGCTGTCAATATGGTTTTTAGGGAGCGTAGTTCTGATTGGGATCGGTATTGTAGGCGAATACGTTGGCAAAATTTACGTGGAAGTTAAACATCGTCCCCGCTACGCTATCCGCGACAAACTACTTGATTAAAGTTGACTGTTTTCCTGCACAAAATAGCTTATTTCATTAAGCAATTGAAGAGCAATCAAGCGAGTGGTGTCACAATTTTGAGCAAATTCATGCTCAGCAAATTTTTTTGCATCTTCTAACTTCTCAGGCAATAGACGAAAAAACATTCTCAAAACTGCATATCGAGTCAATGGGTTTGTTGCTCCAATATTAGAAGCAATCAGCTCGACGGCAATTTCACGATTTTGTGAAAGCTGCTTCATACAGAAAACGTCGATAGCTTCCCGACTTTTTGCTTTTTCAATCCATTCTTGAGCTAGATTTACCGTAAGCCGGTTGGCAGGAATCAACATTGCCGACAATAACTGCGACTCACGCGTTGATTCGTTATCTAACAGCTGCAGTGCTAATTCAACCGTATGCTCGGTATTTTGTGCTATCTCATTGATTTGAGGTAAATTCAGACCAAAAATATACTTATATGGCGACCCTTGTTTCCTAAGTGTTTCCGCTATAATCCCATTACGAAAAGCATAAAATTGCTTCTTTATATCTGTGATAACCATAGTTGCAGTCATGTGTTTCTATTTTGTCAAAGCGGCATCTATCGTATCGAAACATCCTCTAATAACGTCAGTCACTGAATGGGTTGCCGAAACATCAGATGATTCCACTGACATAATGATTCCTCGACCACCGTTCCCAAATATTGCTGAACATTTGTCTAAATTGGGCTGACCTACGCATTGAACAACAACCGGAACAGGCACGTTCATTGAAGTCAGACGGGTAGTAATTGTCTGCAGTTCATTGTCAGTTAAGTTTTTCACAGTAACATAATCGATATCAGCAAAATCATATAAGCGTTTGATTTCGTCGGGCGATTTTGTTGTTACGCCTATAATTGCATGCGGGCCTAACTCACGACGGACATCAATCGCGTTTATTGTATTGAATTCATCCAAATGGATGCCATGAACTCTCTTCTCCTTAACTAAAGTTAAGTCGTTCTCAATAGTCAATATTACATCAAGTCCTTTGAGTTCGTCATATACAGCTTCAACAATCTCTTTACTATACAGACCATTGTCATCAGGCTGTAGTTGTAGCTGAATCCACCGACATCCGGAATCCAGCGCCTCTTTTATCTGAAGTAATGTTTCGGCCTTGTTTTTGGCTTTTGCAACAAATATCAGCATAAACTATAACGGTTCTATAACCTGAACTTTATCTCCAGTCTGTAGTACTGCTGCATCGCGGTCAACTAATGGTATAACTTCACCATTTAATGCTGTAATAATATCTGTAGGATCAATGCCTGCAATATTCAATGCACCCTGAAGAGTGGTATAGTCAGGAACTTCTAAATTCTTTTCGTTAATTGTAATTTCCATAATCGTTTGATTTTATATCGTTTGTTATTCTAACAATTATGGAATATGTTTGTTTATTCAAATTTTATAATGTCGTTGAGCAAATAAACCGGGAATTTCCCGCGGAAAGCCTCAATCATTTCTTTGTTTAAATCGGATGTGTGAATCAGTTCGGAATAATTATCGCCAACGGGCAGCCCCTTTGGATCGATAATCTTTGAGGTTTGCGAATAAACTCCATAGTTGTCGATGCCTGAACGGTTAGCACCAATTACATAAGCTTGATTTTCAATAGCTCGAGCTATTAACAGATGCTCCCAAGCGTAAAGGCGTGTGTCGGGCCAATTTGCCATGACCAGCAGCAAATCATATCCGCCTTTATCGCTACGGAGCCACGCCGGGAATCGCAAATCGAAACATACAGCCATTGCAATGTTCCAACCACGGTAGCGCACTATAGGAATTGGGCGTTCGCCAGATGCATAAATAAGATTTTCGCCACTGATTTCGAACAAATGGTGCTTGTCATATTCAGTCACCTCGCCTGAAGGTTCAACAAAATAGGCACGATTCTTCAGCTTTTCTCCTTCTGCCACTATTACTGAGCCGGCAACCGCCAAATTGTATTTTTTCGCCCACAAGCGCATTTTATTCAGGGTGTGCCCGTTTATTGTCTCAGCACATTTCAGCGCCAAATCCCGTTCCACAATAAAACCTGTTGTAAACATTTCCGGCAACACGGCTAAATCGTAGCCTTCCGGAAGCGATGCAATCAGTTTCTCTGCTTCAATCAGATTTGTATCAATATCGCCCCAGGCTATATTTAGCTGTATTGCGGCTACTTTCAAATTATTACTCATCGTCGGTACTGAATTTTTCGGGATATTTTGCGTTGAATTGACTATAAAATTTCTTAACAGCTTTCATGTCGGCATCTATATCTGCAGTTGGAACAAATTCGGTCTTTACTTCAATGTATTTACGCTTATAATCAATTGCTCCTAGCAAAAGTGGAACATTTGCTTGTAAGGCAATGTGCAGAAAACCGTGGCGCCATGTCGAAGTTCGGCTTCGTGTCCCTTCGGGAGTAATTGCCAGCGATAAACGTTCGCTTGAATTGTACTTTTCAACAATAACATCAGTCAACGAACTTCCCCGCTGTTTTTTTACCGGTATCCCGCCCAGTGCTCGGAAAAACACGCCAAGTGGTCCCTTGAACCACTGTTCCTTCATCAGAAAGCCTGCCTTACGACCAATTGACCGATAGGCAAGTTCGCCTAGGACAAAATCCCAATTACTTGTGTGTGGTGCCACACATATTAAACATTTCGGATAGTCGGGTGTAGTAATTTCAACTCTCCACCCGAATATCCGAAGTAGCAGTTTTGATAAATTCATTCTGTTATTTTATTCTGCTTGCTTAGCCGCCGGCAGGGCAGAATTCATGATAGAAACAATTTTTTCAACTCCTTGGTTGAAATTGTCAATCAAATTTTTGTATGCTTTTTTGAAATAGGTTGAGCGCGACTTTTTATATTCATATGCATTATTGAATGATTTCAAAGTCTTGTCATATGAAAAAGTAACGGCGTTAACCGTAGCGTACTGCAGATCGGCCGCTTCTACAATGGCGTCGTCCAGTTTTTCTTTATTAATGCCCGGAATCAATTGCTGTGACATAATACATTCACCTGCCAAATAGCCACATGTGCGTTTAATAGCTTTCTTTAATTGACGTTTTGTTGCCATAGTTCTATTTATTAGTTTGGTAAATATTTACTTGAATTTATATTCCTTGCGCTAATTTAATAATTGTAGGCGGAATAAACAAGTTTATAGATGAATACGCTTAATCTTTCCCGATTCGGTACGTTCGAACTTACCCATAAAAATTATATCTTTCGGACATTGATGGTGAGGCAAATCCTTGCGTATTTTATTCAATAAAATATCTTTATCAGGCATATCCGTAGCCGATGTCTCAATTAATAATATAACTTCATGTCCCCACTTAGCCGACGGTCGCCAAGTAATATAGTAAGGAGCAGATATTAATGCGGATAGCTTTTGCTCAACCTCTTCAGGGCAAATTTTTAATCCACCCGAATTTATCACATTGTCGGCACGCCCAATTAAACGAAACGATATGTCCGACCTTAGTTCAACGATGTCGTTGGTTACAAGGCGTCCAAATGAATAATATTCCGAGTTTATCACCAGACAATTCCTACAGTCGATTGTGAAGTTTACACCGGGCAAAGCCGTGTATATCTCCTCTGGATTTTGAGATGACACCAACGAAAGTGCTACGTGAGAACTCGTTTCTGTCATGCCATATGTCGCGTAGCTTGTAATATCATTTCTGGATAGGAGTAGGGTACGTTGCTTTTCTGTCATACGTCCGCCACCGACGATTAGATATTTACAATATCCGTCAGGAGTGTTTTTAACAAAACTGCCAACTTGCGACGGAACGATAGCTGCCAACTTGAATCGCCGTTGGTTACATCCCGTTATGTTATTTGACGGTCGATCAACAAATAAATGCGCACCTGAAATTAAGGAACGAACCACCATCATTTTGCCCGCGATATAATCGGGTGAAAGTGGCAAATACAAATTTTCGCCCGGTTGTATGCTGAAAAATCGGCATGTTGTTTCTGCGGAATGGATAAGATCTCTTTTGGGCAAACATATCTTCTTCGGCTTCCCGGTGGAACCCGAAGTGTACGCTACTATATAATCCACATCCGAGTTCCATTCGTTTATAAACTCCGAGACCTGATTATAAGGGTCGTGTATCATAAAATCCAATTCAGTTCAGGAAGTTTCCATTGCGCTTCCGGGTTAAATTTTAGTACCTGTCCGGTTTGAACTAACGGCGACTTAATATTATTTGTATATAAATTTCCCGTGCCCAATCCTTGAGGCAAATTTATGTTATGAAGTGATGTCCATTGTGCTATCGCATTAAGTCCGATATCCGACTCCAATGCGGAAGTAGCCCACCATCCAATTCCGAGTGAACGAGCAGTTTCAATCCAGTTGTCCGCCTGTGCAAAGCCTCCGCATAACGAGGGTTTTAGAATTATGTAATGAGGCTTGATTGTCGACAGCAATTCACGTTTCCTCGAATCAGATGTGCATCCGATCAATTCTTCGTCCAATGCGATAGGAATTGGACTTTGGGCACAAATCCGGCTCATTGCCTCAATCTGTCCCTGCTTGATGGGTTGCTCTATCGAGTGTATGCCGTAGCGCGACAATGCATCCAGTTTGAACAACGCATTCTCCTGTGTGAAAGCTCCATTAGCATCAAGTCTGATTGTCAATTCCTGAGCTGAAAATTCCGAACGTATGTAACGTAGCAACTCCAGTTCATTGTTGAAGTCAATACCGCCAATTTTTAGTTTGATGCACATGAAACCTGATTCGATTTTCGACTTTATCCGAGTACGCATCTCCTCTGCGTTTCCCATCCAAATCAGACCATTTATTTCAATTTCCGATTTTCCTTCACTCCAGGCAGATGGGAATGGCATCATTTCCTTAGCCGACTTTAAGTCGGCTATCGCTGTTTCCAGACCAAACCTTACCGACGAATTTGCCGAAGCTGCGGCTTGTTCCGGAGTTAATAATCCACGGTTTATCTGTTCAAGAAGGGCTTTGAGATCGCCAAGATAAGTCGATGAATCTTCAGCGCTTAGACCTCGAAAAATTGCACATTCTCCCCAGCCTGATTTTTGAGGGTTATCAGTGTCGGTTAGTTTGACAAAATATGTTTCTTTGTCAATCATTGTAGCCCTCGACGTTATGGCGGGAGTTTTAAAGCAAAGTGTGTATGGCGCTAGAGCTATCCGATACGGCATTACCCCGGGAATTTAGGAAATTGATCGAAATCAGGAGTGCGTTTTTCCAGGAAAGCATTTTTGCCTTCCTGAGCTTCAGCCATCAGATAATACATTAAAGTTGCATCACCGGCGAATTCCATCATTCCTCGCTGACCGTCGAGTTCAGCATTCAATGCGCGTTTAATCATTCTAATGGCCATTGGGCTACGGCTCAATATCGTTTCACACCATTCAACGGTTTCATCCTCAAGACGATCGAACGGAACAACGGTGTTCACCATTCCCATCTCCATGGCTTCTTGGGCAGTATATTGCCGACAAAGAAACCAAATTTCGCGGGCTTTTTTCTGACCGACACACCGAGCCAAATACGAAGAACCAAAACCTGCATCAAAACTGCCTACCTTAGGTCCAGTTTGACCAAAGCGGGCATTTTCCGAAGCTATTGTCAGGTCGCAAACAACATGAAGGACATGGCCGCCACCAATCGCATATCCATTAACCATCGCTATCACGGGCTTCGGAATTGAACGTATTGCTTTGTGCAAGTCCAGAACATTCAGACGCGGAACACCGTTTTCATCGATGTATCCGCCTATACCCTTAACCTTTTGATCGCCTCCCGAACAAAAAGCCTTGTCGCCGGCTCCCGTCAGGATGATTACCCCGATATCGGCCCGCTCGCGGCATATCGACATAGCATCAAGCATCTCGAAATTTGTTTTTGGGCGAAATGCATTATATACCTCCGGGCGATTGATTGTTATTTTGGCAATCTTCCCGTACTGTTCAAACAATATATCTTCATATTGTTTTATAGTTTTCCATTCTCTCATTTTATTATATTTTCTTTAAATCTATTTAGCTTATAAACAGACAAATAGAATTGATTAGTATTGTATACAAAGTAATAAACGTTGTTTTTTAACGTCAACTCACCATTCTCTACGGCAAAGTTACAGCCGTGAAACTTGTTTCGATTCCAGATATAACACAAAAATACGAATATTAACCATTCCTAACTAATTTACATGACAAATAATTTCTACACACTACAGAATCGGAATATTGTTATTGTAACGTTTGTTTTGTATATTCGCAGTATGGAATTGAAAGATAGAATCACCATATATACCGTCGATATGACTTCGCATTTGTCGCGTCCGCTGTCAGGAACTGCGGTACGTGCCGGATTTCCTAGTCCGGGGCAAGATTACGTTGACGAATCCATCGATTTGAACAGATATCTCGTTAAGCACCCGGCATCGACATTCTACGCCAAAGTTGAAGGGCTCAGCATGGCGGGTGAGGGTATCGACGAAGGTGACATATTGGTTATTGACCGTAGTCTCGCGCCCGAAAACGGCGATCTGGCCGTATGCTGCGTCGACGGCGAATTCACACTAAAACGCATTCGTATAGTCGACCACAACAAGATATTGTTGTTACCCTCTAATCCTGAATTTTCGCCAATAGAAATATCAGCCGACGACGATTTCTCGATTTGGGGAATAGTAACATCTACAATCAAACTAAACCGTCGCCGCAGCCGGCTTAACAAATGATTATCCACGTTGACTGTAACTCATTTTTTGTTTCGTGCGAGCGAGCTTTCCGACCCGATTTGCGCTATACGCCTGTTGTTGTTTTAAGCAACAACGATGGGTGTGTGTGCTCTCTTTCGTCCGAAGCAAAAAAGTTCGGAATAAAACGCGGCGATCCCTACTTTAAATTCAAAGATATAGCAACGGCCAACGGCATCGTTTGTTTTTCGGGCAATCATAAGCTATACAGCGACATGTCGCAGCGTGTAATGAGCACACTCCGTTCAATAGCCCCCCATGTTGAGGTGTATTCGGTTGACGATGCTTTCATTTTTACCGACAAAAAAAATGCTCTTCAAGAATTCGGGCAATACATAAAACGAAAAATTTGGCGCGACACATGTATACCTGTTTCAGTTGGAATTGCTCCAACAAAAACACTTGGGAAATTGGCTAGTCATTTTGCCAAACGCTACCCGGGCTACAACGGTGTCGCTGTAATCGACACGGATGAAAAAGCGAAAAAGGCTCTGGCTCTGGTGCCGATTGAAGATGTATGGGGGATTGGACGCCGGATGGCGCCGAAACTTCGGGGAATCAATATACGAACAGCTCTTCAATTGGCTAATATGCCTGAGCAAATGGTTAAACAGGTATTCTCCGTTGTAGGTGAACGAACGTGGCGGGAACTTAACGGAGAGTCATGTATAGCATACGAGAGCACCGTAGCCGATAAACAATCGATAACGGCATCGCGCTCGTTTGCTACGAACATCACCGGCTTCGACCAACTACACGAAGCAATTAGCGTTTTCTCTGCTATTGTGGCGCGCCGTTTGCGCCGACAAAATAGCAGATGTATGGAGCTAAGTGTATTCCTTGGTACAAATCGTTTCCAGTCGGAAATGCCACAACGTTTTGTAAGTGAGCGGGCAACATTTATCGAACCCACATGCGACACTCTAGAAATAACAGCCGGTGCAACCGCAGCCCTCTCGCGCCTTTATCTAGAAGGATACGGTTACAAAAAAGCCGGTGTAATTATCACCGATATCGTTGGCGGAAGTAATTGGCAAATGGGTCTCTTTGGCGACGACGATAAACGAAAACGCTCACAACGGCTGATGAATGCAGTCGACGTCATAAATTCAGGATGCAATGGTAGTCTTGTTCATGTTGCCTCAATGCCGTCGGTAGGGATAGGCAATCTCGTAAGAAACGAATACGGATCGCGGCTATACACAACCAGAATCAACGATATAATAACAGTTAAAGCAACATAACATGAAAATCAAGCTTCCTAAATTACCGCTTTTAGCAAAAATTGGCATTGCTATCGCACTAGGCATTGCTGCCGGATATATCGCACCGACATGGCTGGCGCAAATTGTTGCAACGTTTAACGACGTGTTTTCCCAGTTCCTCGGATTTATGATTCCCTTCATTATAATCGGGTTTGTAGCCCCAGCTATATCCGATATCGGTGTCAAAGCTGGTAAATTATTAGTTGTCACAGCTCTCTTTGCCTACGGAGCCACCTTTTTGGCCGGAGTGATTTCATACTTTACCGGAGTGCTGACTTTCCCGTCGTTAATTGCTGGCGAAACAGGAATCAACATGCTGGAATCGGATGTCAAAGTCGACCCGTACTTCTCAATTTCCATTCCACCTATAATGGCTGTAACAACCGCGTTAGCTTTCGCATTTATGATCGGTTTGGCAACAGCGTTTATCGACGGTCAGATTACAAAACAGTTATGCCGCGAATTCCGCGACATTGTCAGCAAAACAATTAATACTGTAATTATACCTCTTTTGCCATACTACATATTCGGTATTTTCCTAAATATGACCGTCGTTGGACAGGTAGGACTGATCCTGACCTGCTTCTTCAAAATTATACTTGTAATATTTGCCCTGCATATATTCATTCTGGTTCTGCAATATTCAATCGCAGCATGTTTTGTTCGGAAGAATCCGTTTAAAATGCTGAAGACAATGCTCCCGGCCTATTTCACAGCCTTGGGCACTCAATCGTCGGCCGCAACAATACCTGTAACATTACGTCAAACAATAAAAATGGGTGTTAATGAGGACATTGCCGGTTTTGTTGTACCATTGTGTGCAACAATTCATATGTCGGGAAGCACGTTAAAAATCGTTGCCTGCGCTCTAGCTTTACTGATAATGCATGGCGAACCTTACAGCTTTGGTATGTTTGCCCATTTTATTGGTATGTTGGGTATTACAATCATAGCCGCACCCGGAATTCCCGGCGGAGCAATAATGGCCTCGCTTGGTCTTCTGAGTTCAATCCTTGGATTCGATGAAACCATGATTGCACTGATGATTGCCCTTTATATTGCCATGGACAGTTTCGGAACAGCATGCAATGTTACCGGCGACGGCGCGCTTGCAGCAATTATAGGTAAAATTTTTAAACATTAACACCTATAAAGTCTCGCGGTGCGCACTTTCCTTGCCTCGAAATTTGTTATCTTTGTATGCATTTATATATGCACGACAAAAAATGAAATTATTCACTAACGACCAAATACGATCAATAGAACGCCAAGTTATTAAAAACGAAGGCGTTACCACTATAGAGCTTGTGGAACGCGCAGCATCGGCCATAAGTTGGGAAATTATGTCGCGTTGGCGGCAGTCGAAAAAGGTGCTGATTTTCGCCGGGCCCGGCAACAACGGTGCCGATGCACTTGCTGTCGCATCAATGCTCATCGAAGAAGGTTACACCGTTGAAGCATTATTGTTCAATATTTTTGACAAACTGAGTGAGGCATGCATCCATTACCGCGACAAACTCAAAGAAATGTCGCCGACTTCGCTAACTGAGATTACTTCCGACTTTACTCCGCCGTTCATTTCGACCGACATTCTGGTTATCGACGGCCTTTTCGGCTCAGGTTTGAAAGAACCGCTTACCGGTGGTTTCCAGTCATTAGTCGACTACATAAACAACTCGTCGGCCACTATCATATCAATCGATATACCTTCGGGAATGTTTGCCGAGTGGAACGACCGTATATTGAGCCGAAATGCCATTCACGCCACCCTCACATTGGCAATCGAATTTCCAAGGCTGGCATTTTTCATCCCCGACAATGCCGAATTCCTTGGCGAATGGAAAGTGCTCGACATTAAACTGGCTTCGGCAGAAGTCCGTACTGAAAAATCACCATATTTTCTGTTGGAAAAAGCTGATGCCCATCGGCTTATTCGTCGTCGCAACAAATTCACATCGAAATCCGATTACGGATCATGCTTGCTGGCTGCCGGTTCCTACGGCATGATGGGCGCGGCAGTTATGGCAGCACGTGGCGCATTACGAGCCGGAGTAGGGCGCATAACTGTTCATTCGCCTCGTTGCGGATTCAACGCATTACAAACCGGATTGCCCGAAGCAATGTTCGAACACGACAGCAACGACATTGTAATCACTAATATAACGCTAAAGCATGATTATAATGTTATCGCTGTAGGCCCAGGTATAGGCACTCACGAATACACGGTTCGTGCTGTGGAAGCTCTGATCTCTGCGGCACAAAAGCCCCTGGTAATCGATGCAGATGCTCTGAATTGTATCGCACAACGGCCGTCGATGCTTGACCATATACCTCCCATGAGTGTGATAACACCTCATTCAGGTGAGTTCGATCGGTTGTTTGGCGCTCACACATCCCACGAACTCCGTCTGAAAAAAGCCATTGAGAAAGCTAAATATTACAATATTATCATATTGTTAAAAGGATATTACACCACTGTTATCCGTCCTGACGGGAAAATCTACTTCCTGAACAATGGCACACCGGCTATGGCAACGCCTGGAAGTGGTGATGTACTGACTGGAATCATATCCGCTTTAATGGCTCAAGGATATTCGCCCGACATATCGGCAGCATTGGGCGCATTTATCCATTCGCAAGCAGGCACAATAGCTGCTGCCGAACATGGCGAATACGGAGTGTTGGCCAGCGATATAGCCAACGCTACCGGCAAAGCAATTAAAATAATAATGGACAATAACTAATAACGACTATGAAGATTAACCGTATTGCACCAATCTGTTTGGCTGTTACTGCGCTCACTTCCTATGGGCAAACAACAACCAAACTTACAGCAACTAAAGCTGACGACTACGGCTTGATATATTCATTGCCCACAACAGTTCTTGATATTACAATCGAAGCGGAACACACTATTGAAAAGCCGGGCCAATATTTCAAGTATGCAAAAAAATACCTCAACATCGACAATCCTGTAACCGATATCAAGGAAAACTGGCGAGTGAAATCGGTTTCCGTTAATGCGCGCGGCGTTGAAAACAACAACGAACGGTATATCATGCAATTTAAGCCAGGAGGCGTTACATATGTAATCCTTAACGAAGCTAATCTTCCTGTTGCTATAAATCGCGAGGATGTAAAGGCTGACGAAACACCGGTTCTGCCTTTGCCTGTTGAAGCAGCACCAACTCCACTGGAGACATCTGCTGCTAAACAAGTCATGACTGAGGAGATGCTCCGCAGCCAGTCTATAGCAAAAAAAGCTGAATTGGCCGCACAGCAAATCTACGATCTCCGCTCGTCGCGCAACGAACTTATCACCGGACAAGCCGATCAAATGCCGCCCGACGGCAAAGCTATGCAAATAGTAATGGATCAGATTTCCGCTCAGGAGGCTGCTCTAACGGCTATGTTTGTAGGCACTAAATCTGTGTCAACCGATGTTCAGACATTCACATTTACGCCAAAGCAGGATTCGGAAAAATGTGTAATTGCACGCATTTCGGCCATTGACGGCATTGTGGCTTCCGACGATCTTTCAGGCGATCCGGTAACATTAAAACTTCACGTCACTGAACGTGGACGCTTGCCTTTAACCGAGAAAGGCGTACCTAAAGAAATGCCAAAGGGTGGGGTAGCATACTGCATTCCGGGCACCGCATCAATTTCAATAGAATACGACGGTGAAGTATTTTGGGAAGGCTCTATCGATGCCGCACAATATGGAGTTGTGTTCGGCCTTGATCCTAAACTGTTCACTGACAAGAAAAGCCCGGCTTATCTAATTCTCGACCCTACGACTGGCGGAATAAAAGAATTAGGCACGCAAGAATAACGCATTAGTCCTTGTAGAAAATTCTAGCATTGGTTAGCTTCTCAGGCGAGCCAATGTCGAACCAATTGTGTCCATCAGGAATCTGATAACCGCGGATGTCAAACGTGCCGCACTGGTCAATATAATAATCGGTGATCGAAAATGGATCATCGATTTTTTTATAGGTTGTTATATCGCTAAGCATCTCTTGTGAGATTACATGTATGCCACCGAAACTAACCATTTCTAACTTAGATAAGTCCATACCGAAGGGACGGGTCGCACCGGTTAGTGTGTTAACCCAACCGTGCATTTTCATTCCGTTGTCGAAGAGAAGCCTTCGTGATGATTTCCGTTGATTGTCGACCAGCAAAGTGGCGGAAGCCCCAGAATTAATATGCCACTCATAAAGTTTATGGAGGTCGACATTCGAAAGTATATCGGCGTTATGTACTAAAATCGGCTCTGAATCAGCCAGCAGCGGAGCGGCTTTAACGATTCCTCCACCTGTGTCAAGAAGTTTTTCGGATTCGTCGCTAACAATGATGTTAACTCCAAAACGGTTGTTCGACTCCAAATATTCACATATCATTTCACTGAAATGATGAACATTGACAATTATAGTATCTGCTCCGGCCGCAATTAAATGTTCAATCACATGCCGTAACATAGGTTTTCCCGCCACTTCTACAAGTGCCTTCGGCTTTGTATTGGTTTCGGGGCGCAAACGGGTGCCCATCCCGGCTGCAAAGATCATAGCTTTCATCTACCACTTGATATAAAGTTTTTAGAAACGCCTCGTTCGGTATGATTCAACATTACATCTACTCCATAAGTGGAATTAATATAGTTTGCCATTCGTTCGGCACAATAAACCGAGCGATGTTGTCCTCCGGTGCATCCAAAATTAACAGTCAGGTCAGTAAAATTCCGCTCCAGATAATTTTGCACAGATATGTCGACAATTTTAAAGGCATTCTTTAAGAATTCTTCAACCTGACTATGTCCTTCAAGAAATTGTACGACCGGACAATCCATGCCTGTAAGAGAAGAAAACTCAGGGTATCTACCCGGGTTAGGCAGTCCGCGGCAATCGAACACGAAGCCCCCCCCATTCCCAGTCAAATCGTGTGGAATTCCACTTTTTCTGAAACCGAAACTATTAACCGTAACTGTTAGGCCCGATTTATTATTAGCCGATGCGGCAAACATTGGCAATTCCGGAAGCGCCGACAACAACCGTCTGATATAAGGCAATTTATTCAAAACCATTGCGTTGCGAATTTCTGACAGACGACTTACTGCCGGGATCAGACTTTTCACAAAGTGTGGTTTCTTTTCCACTAACCCGCGGAAGCCATATGCCCCCAAAACCTGAAGCGAACGAAACAAAACAATCGTATCAAGATCTGCTCGAAATTGGGTCTCATTAAAATGATGATATCTGGAAGCGGCATCCAGATATTCATTAATCATTTCATTTCTGAATTCCTTGGAAAAGCCAGCTCTAACCTGCCATAGGAAAGAAACTAGGTCATATTGACATGGTCCTCTTCTTGACCCCTGAAAGTCAATCACGTATGGCTCGCTGTTTTTAATCATGATGTTACGCGATTGAAAATCGCGGAGCACAATAGTTTGTGGTTTAATTTTAAGCAGTTCGTTTGTCAGAACTATAAAATCGTCCTCTAGTTTATTTTCGTCTATTTCAATGCCTGTATTCTTTAGAAAGCAGTATTTGAAATAATTCAAATCCCACATTATCGAACGTTCATCGAAACTTTCAACCGGATAGCATCGTGACCAATAAATGCTATTCAGTGGTTTCCATTGGAAATCAGCTAACATACGAATCGTTTTAACGATTAGAGTTTTTACTTCTGCGGAGATTTCTCCAGGCTTATTAATAAGATCGAACAACGAGGTGTCGCCCAAATCATCTTGCAGATAACATTTATCACCCTGACCGAAAACCCGAGGTGCGTTCAACTTAAATTCATACGAAAATAGCTTGGCCAAATAGCAAAAAGCTTCGTTTTCACTTTTGTCCGGCCCATACGTTCCAATCATCGGCTCGCAGTTGCGGTCGGTGGATGTAAGGCGATAATACTTCCTGTTCGAACCCGCTGGTGACAGGGGGGTAAACACTATATTGTCACATCCTGTCAGTTTATAAAAGAAATAACTGAGAGTTTGTTTTATCTCGTTTTCTAAATCCATATACAAAAGTAAAGAAGTTTTGCTAACAAACAAAACAAACGTGCCGCTCGATAACAAGTCAAGGGCACGTTTAAGAATATCTAAAAGTCTGGTTAACTATTCTTTTTAAGCTTCTACACCAAGTTTTATACGAAGGTGTTTAAGCATATCTACTGTCATTTTGTCCAAGTCGTATTCAGGTTTCCAATCCCATTCTGCACGGGCGCAGGAATCATCTAACGAATCTGGCCATGAATCGGCAATTGCCTGACGGAGAGGATCATGCTCATATTCCATTTTGAAATCAGGAACATATTCTTTAATCTTAGCGCTAATGATTTCCGGGTCGAAGCTCATCGATGCAATATTGAACGAGTTTCTATGAACAAAACGCGAAGAATCAGCCTCCATAATTTCAATTGCTGCGCGTAGTGCGTCGGGCATGTACATCATGTCCATAAATGTACCCGGATTCAACGGACATTTAAATGTTTCACCTTTTACGGCTGAATAGTAGATATGCACTGCATAATCGGTTGTTCCACCACCGGGAGGAGCTACATAAGAAATCAATCCCGGGAAGCGAACCGAACGGGTGTCAACACCAAAACGGCGGAAATAATAATCAGAGAGCATTTCGCCGGTAACTTTTGTCACGCCATAAATTGTGGCAGGGCGCTGTATTGTGTCCTGTGGGGTTTTAACTCTTGGCGACTCTTTACCGAACGAGCCAATAGAACTAGGAGTAAATACAGCACATTTCTTTTCCCGGGCAACTTCAAGAGTATTAAATAAGCCACCGACACCGATGTGCCATGCTAATTGAGGCTTGCTTTCGGCTACGGCGCTCAACAAGGCTGCTAGATTATAGATTGTATCGACATTATACTTATCAACTGCAGCTGCAATCTGCTTAGGATCGGTAATATCGACTTCTGCTGCAGGACCACCTTCAAGCAGTTCACCTTTAGGTTCTGCTCCTTTAATATATCCGCAAACGACATTTCCCGAATACAATTCGCGCAAGCGTGTCGTCAATTCCGAACCGATTTGGCCGGTAGCTCCGATTATCAGGATATTTTTCATTTAATTAGGCTATAGATTTTGTTAAATTGGTTGTCTATATTTGCACAAGTCCCAATTGCGAGGAACTTGTTTGCAAAATTACAAAATTTTTATCTCTACAATTAATTTCGTGCTTTAAATATGCAGCACACATTTAAAAAATCCGTAATTTTACAACGTATAATACAATAACCAAATTTTATTTTCATGTACACAAAATTCAAGAAACATCTGTCGCAGCAACTCCAGCAGATTAAAGACGACGGACTTTATAAAAACGAGCGTATAATAACCACACCTCAAAACTCAGCCATCAACGTAGAAGGTACGAAAGGTGAGGTTCTTAATTTCTGTGCAAACAACTATCTCGGTTTGTCAGACAACAGCCGCCTTATCGAAGCAGCTAAGAAAGCAATGGACACACATGGCTATGGAATGTCGTCGGTTCGCTTTATCTGTGGCACACAAGATTTGCACAAAGAATTAGAAAAAGCTATCAGCGATTATTTCCACACAGAAGATACAATCTTATATGCTGCCTGCTTCGACGCAAATGGCGGATTGTTCGAACCGCTCCTGACCGAAGATGATGCTATAATTTCCGATGCGCTCAACCATGCCTCGATCATCGATGGTGTTCGCTTGTGTAAAGCTCGCCGTTTCCGCTATGCAAATGCCGACATGGCAGATCTTGAACGTTGCCTTAAAGAAGCGCAAGATTGCCGCTTCCGAATCATCGCAACCGATGGCGTGTTCTCTATGGACGGAAACGTTGCACCTATGGATAAAATTTGCGAACTCGCTGAAAAATACGATGCTCTTGTTATGGTTGACGAAAGCCACTCGGCAGGAGTAGTTGGTCCGACAGGTCACGGCGTAGCTGAACAATTCAATTGCTACGGAAAAATAGATATCTTTACCGGCACACTTGGAAAATCGTTCGGTGGCGCTATGGGAGGCTTCACAACCGGTCCAAAAGAAGTGATTGATATGCTTCGCCAGCGCTCACGTCCCTACTTGTTCTCTAATTCTGTTGCTCCTTCTATTGTTGGTGCCAGCATAGAGATGTTTAAAATGCTTTCTGAAAGCGACGCGATTCATTCTAAATTGATGGAAAATGTTGCTTACTTCCGCGATAAGATGCTTGCTGTCGGTTTCGACATCAAGCCTACTCAATCAGCAATTTGCGCAGTTATGCTCTACGATGCGAAGTTATCGCAGGATTTCGCCGCAGAAATGCAGAAAGAGGGTATTTATGTAACTGGATTCTATTATCCCGTTGTGCCTAAAGGACAGGCTCGCATTCGCGTTCAACTCTCGGCCGCCCACGACAAGGGCCAGCTCGACCGCGCTATCGACGCATTCGTAAAAGTGGGTCGTAAACTCAATGTAATCAAATAGAAGCTTGTTTCATATAAAATTACAGCGTGCTGAAGTTTTCAACACGCTGTAATTTTTTTTAGTTATGTTGGCTAATCGTGGAGTCCTTTGGATCGCAGATAGTTTAGCAGAAATTCGGGTCGATCCGATTGAATCATGGTTGCTCCCATATCGAGGAGCTTGCCATACACTTCGTCGGGATTTCCCTCAAAAGCTTTATCATCGGTAAGTCCGCCGTTCAAGCTATCCCAAAGAGTGTTCACCCACAATTTCGAACCGGAGTTTATGATAGTCCTGAAGCAATCGGTTACTTCGGGAGTGAGTTTATTCCAGCAAACTTCATAGGCTAGAGGAACAGTTTTTGTAGTCATATACTCATCGAAAAGTTTCTTGCCTGCAGGTTTCAGAATATCAATAATAGGCATATACATCATTTGCGATTGCGAACCGGCGTAACGTGATGCGACATCTGCTACAGAACTTTTACCTTTCAGTAAAATCTGATTCTCAACGCCCATCTCTTTTGCCAAAGCCTGAAGCAAATCGAAATATTGATACCCTTTATCAACGTTAACAACTATTTTTCCCTTACAGGTTTTTAGTGCATCTCTCAGAGTTGGCATCTTGTATTTTGTAGGGTTACCCTCTTCATCACGGAGGAATACACGTTTTAACGAATCATAGGACAGCTCCTCAATTCTTCCTTTACCGGTTGTTGCACGGTCGATTGTACGATCATGACTAAGCACCAACACACTGTCGGCAGTCAACGCCAAATCAAGTTCAATAATATCACCGCCCATTTTTATCGACGATTCAATTCCTTCAATCGAATTCTCTGGAAAATGTCGCCAGTCGCCGCGATGGAGCGCAACAAGAACATAATTGGATTTCGGATTGTTGATTTCAGCTATTATTTTGTCGACGCGTGATTGTGCCGAAAGCTGGGCTACTGAAAGTAATAAAAGCAGTAGAAATGAAATCTTTTTCATAATAATCAAATCAAGCCTGTTTAACCGCTATTAAACAGGCTTGAACTTATTGGGTTATAAAATCAAATTTGCTTATTGACGACCGCTCACGTTTGTCCCGCGGGCAATCTTTGAAATTAGTCCCTGAAGAACTTTGCCCGGACCGATTTCAATAAATTCATCGGCTCCGTCGGCAATCATGTTCTGTACAGTCTGAGTCCAGCGAACGGGCGCTGTTAGTTGTGCAACAAGATTGGCCTTTATTTCTTCAGGGTCAGTATGTGGTTTTGCATCAACATTCTGATAAACCGGACACATCGGCGTATGTACAGGAGTGTTTTCAATCGCTTTTGCCAATTCGGCACGAGCCGATTCCATGCAGGGACTATGGAAAGCTCCGCTTACTGCCAATTTGAGCGCACGTTTCGCACCGGCGGCCAATGCTTTTTCACACGCAGCATCGATAGCTTCAACTTCGCCTGAAATAACTAACTGGCCAGGGCAGTTATAGTTAGCGCATACAACAACGCCGGGAGTGGAGGCGCAAATTTCTTCAACAACTTCGTCGGATAGCGCCAATACAGCTGCCATTGTTGACGGTTTTTCCTCGCATGCTTTTTGCATTGCCTGTGCGCGTGCGCTAACCAGGCGAAGGCCATCCTCGAATGTGAGTGCTCCGGCTGCAACTAGCGCTGAAAATTCGCCAAGTGAATGACCGGCAGTCATATCGGGTTTCATTTCCGATTCCAGCGTTTTTGCCAGAATTACAGAATGAAGAAATATTGCGGGCTGTGTCACTTTTGTTTGACGAAGATCCTCGGCCTCGCCGTTGAACATCAAATCGGTGATACGGAATCCAAGAATTTCATTAGCTTTTTCAAACATATCGCGGGCAACGGGATTTGTTTCATACAAATCTTTGCCCATGCCTACGAATTGAGCCCCTTGTCCGGGAAAAACAAATGCTCTCATATTAATCTCAAATTATTGATATTTAATTGGTTTTATATCTCAACAAGAATAGTTAGAAACTTTTATGTCTACAAATTTACTGATTTATATTCATTTATCAAAGCGACTGTTGTCAATCTGATTATTAGCTATTTTACCAGCACCTTGTACGTTTCGGCGTCATTGCTGAACTTTACTGTGTAAAGACCTGATGCTATTTCTAACAAACTGACAACGCTATTACATTGCGATTTCTGAATCAGCCGGCCGGCCATGTCGTAAATTGAGCACTCTCCTTTGCGATTGCCAACATACATATTGCGTCCACTGATATATAGTTTTTCTTTTGATGTGTCAAAAATCTGGTCAATGCCGGTTGTGTTATTTGCTGTCACATTATATAATGCCATGCCTCCATTTGGCAAATAGGCTAGCATAAATTTGTTTTCAAGTTTAGGCTGTTCTTCATCGTTGCCTTGTGCTGCCTCCACAACCGGACTTGCTATGAATTTTAAATCGCATCCTTGTGTTGGGTTTGTTGAGAATCCTTCTTCATTAAGTAGCCAGAGAATTGATGTTTTGGTAAACGAATATTCTTTGTCATCGGTTACTTCGGCAATTGCCATGTGAGTTCCTGCTTCCGTTGAATGGCCGAAAGCAATTATTGGTCGACCCTCAAAAATAGTATGTGACACGCCTACGGTTGTGTGGCCGCAAGGTTGCGATTCAAAATCCTTGATATCGTCAGATGAGTCGATCAACAAACACTCGGCTTCTTCAAATTTGTATAACGACGGGCGAAGCGAGGTGTACATATCATCGTTTGTCACGCTGTGATAATAGAAATAATCGTCGCTTATGGGTGTCACTTTTGTTAATGCGCCCAAATAATGATTTTCCGATGCATAAACTCCGGAATATATTGGCGAGCATTCAAATTTCACGTTCTTCTCTTCTACGTTCCAACGGAACACTTTATCGGTCAATTGCTTGCCAGATTTCAGTGGTTCATTTTCAGTTACACTGCTTCCCCAAAGCTTATAGCATCCATCAGCAATAGAGCCGGTTACAGTAAAGATATGCGATTGTGAGGTAATGTTAATATCACCTGTAACCTCAAATGTATTTATATAATTTGCAACCAGTGATTCTCCATCAAAATTCTCTGGATTGACAGTGTATAAATTAACTTCATTAAGTACACTCGGCTCAGGCTGTGACGAAGTTGTTGTGAAATAAATGGTACCGTCGGAGTCCTCTCCCATATATCCCATTGCGGAATTCCCATAAAAACTATTTTCGGATGAAGTTACCACAATCGGTTCAAGCGATTCTCCGGTAATCATATCATATCGGTCAATTAACAACTGTTTTTTGTCGAAAAACCAATTTATAGGATTATAATCGCCGCGACACACATATATGATATTATCGCGTACGATCATGCCATGTGAATAGGGAATATATGAAATTGTACTCTTATCAAATAAACTCGGTGCACGTGTACTGAAAGTACGTATCATTGGTGCGCGATTCAGAGGAGTTGATGAATTGTCCGATCGTAGCCACACCGGTTCTATCGACAATTTAACGCCATTCGATAGTTCAACTTCTTCATACAAAGTGTTGTCGACAGATACGCTAACTGTTTCCGGTTCCTTGTTACCAAAATTAATTGTTGATTTACCTATAACCGGTGAATTGTTGGTTGTTGTTTTATTCGACAGGAATGCACGCCAATAATAATCACCGTTCTCAAGGGTTTCAGGCTTTAGCGTCTTGAAAGCTGTAAGATTGGTGGTAATCGACTTTACATTCACAAGTTCAACATATGAAAGCGACCTGAAGTCGTCGTACTTCGACAATTGTAAAACAACACATTCCTTCGATAGGGTAATGGTTTTACCTGTGGTTGACTTTATTTTGAAAACTGCGTCACCTTCTTCACTCAGTGTACACGTAACATTATACGTTAGAGCTGCATTAATAAGCGAAGCTACCGACAAGAACATCGCTATACAACATGTTCTAATCATAATAAATAGTTGAAATATGGCGAGATAGGCCTCTTGTTGCAGGTCTATCCCGCCGTTGATTAAAAGTTATTATTTATTAAGTGTTGAATACTCCTTCGAGTAACGCAACATTTGAGGTACATAATCCTCGTCATATCTGATAGTAACATCTGTAACATTTCCTTCTTTATCCTTTACAAGAGAGTAAACAGGGTTCACAAAGCCTTTGTAAGGAGCTATGTTCAGATGTTCGTAACGGCTGAGTATTTCGTTGTGGATTTTTGGATCAACTTTAACTCCATAATTCTCAACGAGTATACGTCCGGCTTCGTAATCGCCTTCGCTTTTTATACGTTGAACTTCGGCAAGAAGTTCGCCGAACAGCTCGCGCAGACGCTTATAATTGTTTATCTTGACGAATGTCTTTCCGTTGCGGCTCACAAGTTCTATAACATTTTCGTCTTTGCCTTTTTCCAAACACCATTCAGAAATCAGTTTACGGTTGCGCATATGTGCTTCTTCAACATTCTTTCCTGGTTCGATTCGCATCAGCTGAGTCATCAAACCATTAAGTATATATTTGTAATACTGGGCTTTATACGCATCCGAAGAATCCAAAAGGCCAAGTTCGATCAGTTTGGGATCGGCAAGATAATAGAGTGCAAACAAGTCGGCACGGGCTTCTTCCAAAGTAGACCCGTAGGCTTTGAGCGCATCAGGATCAACCCCTGGCAGAAGGCGACCGGAACCGTGACCCAAGCATTCATGAAGATCGGTGTGCAGGTTGTCGGTAACGAAAAGATATTTGTCAATTAAATCAGTAGTCTCTTGATCGATAACAAATTCTTCATTGAAGCCTGAGCCATGAGAAGCCGCATCGTATGCTTCAGTTATATTTTCGAGTGTAACCGATTTTGAACCATGGGCTGCACGAATCCAGTTTGCGTTAGGGAGGTTAATGCCTATAGGTGTTGCCGGATAAGAATCGCCTGCGAGAATTGCTGCTGTGATTACTTTTGCTGTCACACCCTTAACTTCCTCTTTCCTGAAACGCGGATCAACCGGACTGTTATTTTCAAACCACTGTGCCTGAGATGAAATTGTTTCGGTCCGACGCGATGCAGGTATGTTTTTGAAATTAACAATCGATTCCCAGTTGCCTGTCATTCCCAGTGGGTCGTCATACGATTCAATGAAACCGTTAATGAAATCGACTTGTGAATCAGTGTCCTTTACCCAAAGTATTGAATATTCATCAAAATCGGACAGTGAGCCTGTTGTGTAAAAATCGATAAGTTTATTTATATGAGCTTTCTGAGCATCATTTTCTGCAAATTTTGTGGCTTCTTTCAGATGCATCACCACACGTTCGATTGCCGAAGAATAAAGCCCTCCGATTTTATACGGTTTTTCAACTACTTTACCGTTTTCCTTAACTTTTTTAGTGTTGAGTCCATAACTGATAGGATTGGCAAGTGTTGTATCTTTTATTGCAGCAAAATATGCTTCAACTTCGTCTTGAGTTACTCCTTCATATTTGTTACTGGCCGATGTGAGAATCAAATCTTCTCCTTCGGCTTGATTTATTTTTTTAGGCAACACTTCCGGATTGAATATAACCTCATAAATTTCAGCGATATCGGCCGGAACATTTTCAGACGGCAATTTACTAACTTCGGCTTCAAGAAATTCGCGACTGAAAGCTGGTTGGAATTTGTCCATCGAATAATGATGGTGAATACCGTTGGCAAACCATATTTGCTTGAGGTAGGTTTCGAATGCCATGAAATCTGTATCTGTTTTCGAACCGTTATAGTTTTGGTAAACAGCCTCCAACAAATTTCGAATCGGAAGGTTGTATTTGCAGTTCTGATCCCAAAGAATATCCCGACCGCTTAATGCAGCTTCGGTAAGATGATAAATTAATTGCTTTTGTTGCAACGACAAAGAATCGAAATCAGGCACTTTGTATCGGAGCACCTGTATATCGGCAAAATCATCGACAATATAGTCGAATTCGTCGGGTTGTTTCGACGTACATGATGTAATGCTCATGGCAATTAACGCGGCAAAGCCGGCTCCTATTATTAATTTATTCATTCGGTATAGTAATATAATTTTTATTCAACATATAAAACCAATCCTTTGAGATATTCTCCTTCGGGATGACATATATTCACAGGGTGATCGGCGGGCTGGGTGAGTTGATGTAAGATTCTGACACGTCGCTTTGCTATTGTCGCAGCCGAAAAAACTGCCAATCTGAACTGTTCGCGGTTTACCGCCTGTGAGCAGGAGAAAGTGAACAACAATCCGCCGGGGGCAATTTTCTCGAGAGCTCTCGCATTTAATTTACGGTAGCCGATAAGAGCATTCTTGAGAGCATCGCGATGTTTTGCAAAAGCGGGAGGATCGAGAATTATCAGATCGTAGGCGCCCTCGCTCATGTTAGATATAAATTTAAAGGCATCCTCGGCAAATGATTTATGCCGATCGCAAGCTCCAGGGAAATTGAGAGCAACGTTTTCTTCGGTCAGTGCAACAGCTTTTGCCGATGAATCGACCGAGTGAACAAGTTCAGCGCCACCTCGGAGCGCTGCTACCGAGAAACCTCCTGTGTAGCAGAACATATTCAACACGCGATGTCCGGCTGAGTAGCGTTCAAGCATATTGCGGTTGTCCCTTTGGTCGACAAAAAATCCGGTTTTTTGGCCTCTTAACCAGTCAACATGGAATTTTAAACCATTCTCTATAGCAACATTCGTTGTATAAGAACCAATTATGTAGTCGTTTTGTTGGTCGAGTTTTGCTTTGTAGGGCAATGTGGTTTCTGACTTGTAATAAACGTTCTTGATATCAATGCCGGATAGGTTAACCAGACAATCGGCTATTGTATTTCTGCAAAAGTGCATTCCTGGAGAGTGAGCTTGAACAACGGCTGTTTCTCCATATATATCAATTACCAATCCGGGAAGGAAGTCACCTTCGCCATGAACTAGGCGGAAAGCATTATTATCGGGCCGCAGCAAATTAAGAGTTTGTCTCAATTTCAGTGCCTGATGAAGGCGAGTTGCAAAAAACTCATGGTTGATTTCCCGGACACTCCATGTGAGAATTCGAACGGCAATTGAGCCAACCTGATAGTGTCCTACGCCTAAAGGTGTTCCGTCGGATGAAAGTACGGTTACGATATCGCCTTCTTCCACACCGGATGGAATCTTCGCCACGGCACCGGAGAAAACCCATGGGTGAAAACGGTTAAGTGATTGTTCCTTTCCTCTGCGTAAATATAATACAGGATATAATGAGCTGGACATCGTCGGATTTTAGATGTTGGGTAACAAAAGTGTGACTTATTTTAGGAAAAAACGGTAAATATCGTTCCCGTTAGCATAGATGAGCAACGTGAACAAAAATACCATACCTGCTATCTGTGCATACTCAAGCACCTTTTCGTTTGGTTTTCGGCCGGAAATCATCTCATATAGGGTAAACATTATATGGCCGCCATCCAATGCCGGTATGGGTAAGAAGTTCATAAACGCTAAGGCCACCGATAGGAATGCTGTTATTTCCCAAAAGCTTAGCCAGTCCCATTTATCCGGGAACATACTGCCTATAGCGCCGAAACCGCCAAGGCTCTTGGCCCCTTCAGCTGTAGCTACATATTTAAACGACTTTACATACGACGTAAGCCTATCTACACCGATGTCCCAGCCGCGCGGGATGGAGCCGAACATACCATAGCGTTTTGTAACAACGGGATACACTTCGGTGATATTGGAAAGTCCGATTCCGATTTTACCACTTTCGGTTGGGGTAATTTGGGTTTTCACTTTTTTGCCATTGCGAATGAACTCCAACGGAACAGTTTTCCCTGCATTTGCAGTCAGTGCCGCAGTAAACTCCGTGTATGATGGTGTAGATATTGTATCAACTTTAATAATATGGTCACCTTCCAGAAGGCCGGCCTCTTTTGCAGGCTCACCCGGCAACAAGCTTTTAACAACTACCGGCAACCGATAGCCGAACATCGGCGATTTCTCTTCGTTTAGTTGGAAAATGAAATTTTCTGGCATGTTTATCGTCACCGTATCCTTGTGGTTGCGAAGTACGGTAATATTCTTTGCCTCAATCATTTTCATTATATGATCAGCATCTGTGACATCGATTTTTTTGTTATCGGCCAATAATGGAATGTCGCCATTAACGAATCCGGCTTTTTTTGCCGACTCACAATATTCGAGTCCTTCATATGCATCTTCAAACGGGATATATTTCTCGCCCCAGTAAAAAGCAATGCCTGCATAAATGATAATTGCTAATACGAAGTTCATTATTACACCAGCAATCATAACCAACAAACGTTGCCATGCCGGTTTTGAACGGAATTCCCATGGTTTTGCAGGTTGAGCCATCTGCTCCTTATCCATCGACTCATCGATCATTCCGGCAATTTTAACATAACCGCCGAAAGGAACCCAGCCAATACCGTATTCCGTATCGCGCCATGTAGATTTTTCATCGTTGGAGTTGTTTTTTTTCTTTGGTTTGAACTTAAACAGCGAAAACCACGGATCGAAAAAAATATAGAATTTTTCAACTTTAATTCCAAAAAGACGAGCTACGAAAAAATGTCCTGCTTCGTGAATCACAACAAGCAAAGACAGTGCGGCTATAAGCTGCGCAGCTTTTATAAGAAATGCTTCCATTATTATTGCTTTAGTAGTTTGTCAACAATCGATTCTGCCACTTCGCGGGCTTCATCGTTTGTTGATATATAATCATTTAAGTCAGGATTAGGTATGAATGCGACTTTCGATAGCGCTTGTTCGATAACATCCTGAATTTGTAAAAATTTAATTTTCTGGTGTAAGAATGCAGCAACAGCTATTTCGTTGGCTGCGTTAATTATGCATGCTGTGTTGCCGGCATGCGACAGGGCGTAATGTCCCATTTTTATAAGCGGGAACTTTTCTGTGTCCGGCTCGTAGAATTCCATTTTAGAATAGTCGGAAAAGCAAAGACCTTTGCTACTGGTAGACAGGCGTTTTGCATGGCCGAGGGCATATCGGATAGGGAGGTGCATGTCCGGCAATCCTAGCTGAGCTTTTACCGCACCATCACAAAATTCAACCATTGAGTGAACTATCGACTGAGGGTGGACAACAGCTTTGATTTTTTCCGGTTCAACATTGAACAGCCAGCGTGCTTCGATAATCTCAAATGCCTTGTTCATCATTGAGGCAGAATCGATTGTTATTTTTGCGCCCATCGACCAGTTTGGATGCGACAAGGCATCTTTAACTCCAACATTCTCAAGTTCTGCTCTCGATTTTTTCCTGAACGGACCGCCTGACGCTGTTATTATCAGCCTGCGGATTGTTGACGGATCCTCGCCAACCAACGACTGATAAATAGCAGAGTGCTCGGAATCGACCGGCACTATTTCAGAAGAGGATTTTTTCAATAACTCTGTAACTAGCTGTCCTGCAACAACCAAGGTTTCTTTATTTGCCAGAGCTATTTGTTTGTTCGCTTTTATTGCATGGATAGTCGGTATCAAACCGCTGTAACCTACGGCAGCAGTGACTACGACATCAATAGAAGGGTGTTCCATGGCCTGAGCTACTGCTTCTTCTCCCGCAGCGGTTTCAATTCCATACGGAGCCAGCGCTTCTTTGAGTTGGTTATATTTATTCTTGTCGGCTATTACGGCCAACTCCGGTTTGAAACTTATCGACTGTTCTATAAGCCGGTCAACGTTGCTCCCGGCAACCAAAACTTTAACCTTGAATTTGTCGGGATATTCGTTAATTATATCAAGTGTTTGGGTGCCAATGCTTCCTGTACTGCCCAACACACATATTCGCTTTTGTGGCATCATCGTTTGATGAAAATAATTTGCACAAATTTAGCCATTTTATCGCTAACAATCAAAACTATAACTCATCATTATAAAAAAAAACAGGAGGCCATGGTTGAACGACCTCCTGTTTTTTTTGTTTTATGTAAGATTAAGCTTGTTTGTAAAGCTCAATTTCGGCAGGGTTAAACGATGCGATGAAATCGGTATGTTTGGCAACTTCAGTTTTGGCCATATTGAAATAAATACGTGCCGATTTGTCGAACAATTCAGCGTTTCTTGTGGCATCAAGAATAAGCAGATGGCTCATGATAATGTTTCCGGCCATCTCAACCAGGCGACGAGCCATAAAGTCGAGATATTCTTGATTCTTTTCAGCTGTAATCTTTTCAACGGCGGCAACATATGCCTCTGTCATTTTTTTCAGCTCATCGCGCATTGGCTTGTAGGCTTCAGCAACTTCTTCTTGTTCGTAAGTGTTGATAAGATTCAGATATGTTCCTGTTGTTACGTGGCGGATTGCAGCAACTACTTGTAGCTGAGTAGTTCCTTCGTAGATTGATGTGATACGAACGTCGCGGTAAATGCGTTCGCAAGCATAATCTTTCATGAAGCCTGAGCCACCATGTATCTGGATAGAATCGTATGCATTTTGGTTTGCATATTCACTGCCCATACCCTTAACAAGGGGAGTACAAGCATCGGCAAATTTGCTATAATATTTCGATTCTTTTCGCTCGTCGGGTGTGAGGTTGCGTTCTTTTGCGATATCGTCGTACACTTTGTACATGTCGACGAAACGAGAGCATTCATACAAGAGAGCTCTTGAAGCATCAAGCTTAGCTTTCATAACGGAAAGCATTTCGAAAACAGCAGGGAATTCAATGATTGCCTTGCCAAACTGCTTGCGGTCGCGTGCGTAGGCAAGACCTTCACGATAGGCTGCTTCTGAGATACCTACCGATTGGGCGGCGATACCGAGACGGGCACCGTTCATAAGTGCCATTACATATTTGATAAGACCGAGTTTGCGCGAGCCGCAAAGTTCAGCTTTTGCATTTTTGAAAACGAGTTCGCAAGTGGGTGAGCCTTTGATACCCATTTTGTTTTCGATACGACGAACGGTAACGCCACCGTCGCGTTTATCATAGATGAACATTGAAAGGCCGCGGCCGTCGCGAGTGCCATCTTCTGAACGAGCAAGCACAAGGTGTATATCGCTATCGCCGTTCGTTATAAAGCGTTTAACACCGTTCAGGCGCCATGTTCCGTCGGGCTGTTCGGTAGCTTTAAGCATAACAGACTGCAGGTCAGAACCTGCATCTGGTTCGGTGAGGTCCATCGACATTGTTTCGCCTTCGCAAACGCGAGAGATGAAACGTGCTTTCTGATCATCGTCGGCAAACTCGTAGATAGTTTCAGCGCAGTCCTGAAGTCCCCACAGGTTTTCAAATCCACCATCAGCGCGGCTCACCATGTCGGCCGACATGATGTAAGGAGTGATAGGGAAGTTCAGACCTCCAAAGCGGCGTGGCATAGCCATCCCCATAAGGCCGGCTTTACGACAAGCTTCGAGATTTTTTGAGGTTGCATCGGCATAAACAACATGTCCGTCGACAACTTTTGGGCCTTGATGATCGACATCCTCAGCATTTGCGGCTATTACGTTGCCGGTTACCTCGCCTACTATATCAAGTACTTTGTCGTATGAGTCGAGCGCATCTTCATAGTTGAGAGGAGCATAATCGAACTTTTCTGCGTCGGTATAATTGCGTTCTTTCAAAGCAACAATCTTCTCCATCAACGGATGGGTAAGATAGTGTTTGAGATATGGGTTGTCAGTATAAAAATTTGCCATGGTTTTTCTTTTTATGTATGGTTATTTAGAGTTCTTCTTATAGTACTTGATCAGCTTGGGCACCACTTCTTCAACATTGCCCGTAATAACATAATCGGCAATAGTATTGATTGGAGCGTTCGGATCGTTGTTGATTGATATAATTATTGAACTCTCTTGCATACCGGCAATATGCTGAATCTGACCGGATATACCGCATGCAATATACAGTTTTGGGCGTACGGTTATACCTGTTTGACCAATCTGGCGTTCGTGCTCGGCAAACCCTGCATCAACAGCTGCACGCGATGCGCCAACTTCGCCACCGAGAGTGTCGGCCAGTTCGTAAAGCATATCGAAGCCTTCTTTGCTTCCCATACCATAACCACCGGCTACTATTATTGGAGCACCTTTGATATTGATTTTTGATTTTTCAATCTGTCGGTCAATTATCTCTACAACAAAATCGGTGTCAGAAACATATTTTTTTGCATCAAGATTTACTACCTCACCTTTATATGTGGCGTCCTTGATTTCTTTTTTCATTACACCTTCGCGAACTGTAGCCATTTGCGGACGGCATTCAGGGTTCACAATTGTTGCAACTATATTGCCTCCAAAAGCGGGGCGGATTTGGTAGAGAAGATCCTCGTATTCTTTTCCTGTCTTGGGATCCTTATGAGGTCCGATTTCGAGCGCGGTACAGTCGGCTGTTAAACCGCTGTGTAGGCAAGATGAAACACGCGGGCCCAAGTCGCGGCCAATACAGGTTGCGCCCATAAGGCAAATCTGGGGTTTGATTTCGCGGAAAAGATTTATAAGTATTGCGGAGTGAGGATTAGAGGTATAGGGATAAAGACGAGGGTCTTCAACTTTGTATACAACATCTACACCGTAAGGGAAGAGCGAATTTTCAATTCCCTCCAGTTTGTCACCAATTACCAGTGCTTCGAGTTTAACGCCTAAACGATCGGCCAGAACACGTCCTTTTGTAAGAAGTTCCAGGCTGACATCGGCCACTTTGCCATGTTCAAACTCGCAATATACTATAAGATTATTGTTGTCGTTCATGTTTTTATACTTTTAAGTGGTTTCAACTGTGCCTGTTAGCCAATTGTATGATTAACAATTAGTTCTTTTATGAGTTGTTCAATCTCTGTGTCGTCGTTGGGGATTGTGCGGCTTTCTTTAGCCGTAAACACAACGTTTTCAACGTTTTTTACTTTTGTCGGCGAGCCGGCCATGCCTATTTGTTCGGGATCGGCTTCAACAAAAGCGGCGCTCCATTCTTTCAGTTGAAGGTAAGGGCGTTTTTCTAACAATTCTTGACGCTCGGTTGAAAGAGCTGCAACTTCGCTGGGTGAGGCTGCATATTTGTATTTTTGAACGAGACGAGCGTTACGCGGACGACATTCAGCTGCCGAGCCATTAACGGTTACAACACAGGGTAGGGGAGCCTTAACGGTTTCAACGCCTGATTCAAGACGACGTTTCACAGTTATTGTACCGTTGCCGAAATCGAGTATTTCCTCAGCATATGTGATTTGAGGAATACCTAATTTTTCTGCAATCTGGGGGCCAACCTGAGCTGTATCACCATCGATTGCCTGACGTCCGCCAAGTATGATATCGAAGTTTCCAAATTTCTTAACTGCTTGTGCCAAGGAGTAGGATGTTGCCAATGTATCGGCTCCACCAAGGACACGGTCGGTTAATACTATGCCTGTATCAGCTCCGCGATACATGGCTTCACGAATAACTTCGGCCGCACGCGGCAAACCCATCGTGAGTATCGTGATTGTTGAGCCGGGATTGGCATCTTTTAAACGGAGCGCCTGCTCAAGCGCATTCAGGTCTTCAGGGTTGAAGATAGCCGGTAGGGCAGCACGGTTAATTGTTCCGTCGGCCTTCATAGCGTCTTTTCCCACATTGCGGGTGTCCGGAACCTGCTTGGCGAGCACTATTATGTTTAGACTCATGACTAATTGATATTAGATGATTAATGATTGATATTTCTTATTATTCATAGCTTGATCCGTCGAAGCAGTGCGTACATATTTTACACTTCGGCAAACCGATAGCTTTTACTATTGTTTCTATAGAATTAAACCGCAGCGAGGTAAGGCCTAAAGTTGTACGTATTTCTTCAACCATGGCGTTGTATTGTTTGGATCCTGTGGTAGCGTACAGTTTTAAATCCTTATCGGGATTACCCTCGAGTTTTTTTATCACCCGACGTGTGATCAGCTCCATATCGGATTTCGACGCTGTGAAGTTAAGGAATTTACATGGATAAATCAACGGCGGGCAACTTATGCGCACATGAACTTCCTTTGCTCCGCAGTCGAATAAATCCTTTACATTATCGCGCAATTGTGTTCCTCTGACGATTGAATCGTCGCAGAATATCGCTTTCTTATTTTTAAGCAGAGCGTTGTTTGGAATCAGCTTCATCTTGGCAACCAACTCACGCCGTTCCTGTGTGCTTGGTGTGAAACTTCGAGGCCATGTCGGAGTGTATTTAACAATACCGCGTTTGTAAGGCACACCTTTGCCTTGGGCGTAGCCTAGAGCCATCCCAATACCGGAGTCGGGAATGGCACTGACGAAATCGACATCGGCATCGTCCGATTTTCCCATTTCCAAACCTGCATTAAAACGCATCACATCAACGTTTCGATCCTCATATTCACAAACTGGATATCCGTAGTATGTCCATAGAAATGCACAAATCTGCATTTGTTCCTCAGCAGGCTTAAGCGGTTTAACGCCGTCGGCTGTCACCTCAACGATTTCAGCCGGGCCAACATTGTAGCAAATTTCATAGCCCAAGTTTGGGAAAGCACATGTCTCACTGGTTACTGCATGGGCACCCTCTTTTTTTCCTATAATAATAGGTGTGCGACCAAGACGGTCGCGGGCTGCTATGATGCCGTTTTCAGTTAAAAGCAACATTGAGCATGAGCCTTCAACACGGCGATAAACATTTTGGATTCCACTGACATAATCTTTGCCGTCGCTTATGAGCGCCGCTACCATTTCTGTCGGGTTGATTATGTCATAGGAGTGCTCGCAAAAGTGATGACCTTTATCAAGCAATTCCTTTTCCAGTTCTACAATGTTGTTTATGCGTCCGACAGTCACGATAGCAAATTTGCCTAGATGACAGTTAACAATAATAGGCTGTGCATCGGTATCGGAAATTACTCCAATACCGATATTGCCTGAAAATTCCTTCAAATCGCCTTCGAATTTCGAACGGAAATAGGCATTTTCAATGTTATGTATGGAACGGGTGAACACTCCTTCATTACATGTAGCAATTCCGGCGCGTTTTGTTCCCATATGCGAGTTGTAGTCAACTCCATAAAAGAGTTCGTTTATACATTCAGTGTGCTTTGCAACACCAAAGAAACCTCCCATAATTGTCGTTTTATATAAGTGAATCGGTATTATTTTGTTTTTTCTTCAATCCATTTGCGTGCATTCACGAATGCATCGATCCATGGTGTTACCTCATCGGAAGCATGTGAATCAGGATAGAAACCACACTGCCATGGGAAGATGGCACGTTCTAGATGGGGCATCATTGCCAAATGGCGTCCATCGTCGGAAACGAGACCGGCCACTGACGCGCGCGATCCGTTAGGATTCCCAGGGTAGGAAGAATATGAATATTTTGCTACAACATTGTATGAATCGATCGGTTCTGGAAGGTTAAAACGACCTTCGCCGTGAGCAACCCATATTCCCAATTTAGAGCCTGCCATTGAGCCGAGCATTACCGATTTATTGGCCGGTATTGTAAGACCAAGGAATTGCGATTCAAATTTATGGGATACGTTGTGCTCCATGGTGGCTTTGCGCTTGTGTGACGGGCAAACAAGGTTAAGTTCCATCATCAGTTGGCAACCATTGCATATACCCAGCGATAGTGTGTCGGGGCGGCTGTAAAATCGTTCCAATGTCTTTCTGGCGTTCTCATTATAACGGAACCCGCTTGCCCAGCCTTTGGCCGAACCAAGAACGTCGGAGTTGGAGAATCCGCCGCAGAACACTATCATATTGATGTCGTCAAGAGTTTCGCGTCCACTCATGAGGTCGGTCATATGAACGTCTTTTACGTCGAATCCTGCAAGATGAAGCGAGAATGCCATTTCGCGGTCGCCGTTAACTCCTTTTTCGCGTATGATGGCAGCTTTTATTCCTGATTTGGTTTTTCGGCTGATATCAAGTCCACGCGAGCTTAGCTTTCCGTTGAACCCAACAGGGAAGCGGTAGCGGATAGGCTGTTTTTTGTAATTGGCAAAACGGAGCGATGCACATTTTTCGCCGCTCTGTAGCGCATCCATAAGGTAGGAAGTGCGGAACCAAACGTCGCGATAGTAATCTATACCAATCAAGCGAGTTGTGCCATTATGATTAAGTTCAATAACGCGTTCGTCGGCGGGAGCACCAATCTGACAGAAACGTACACCTTCGTCAGAAAGCAATTTTTCGACTGCGTCTACATTCTTCAAATCAACTTGGACAACCAGCGCTGGATTTTCGGCAAACAAAATCTTTATCAAGTCGGTTTCACCAAGCGCTTCGAAACCGTCGGTTGTAATTGCCAAGCCACGGTTTGTGTTGGCAAAATTCATTTCAAGAAGCGTTGTTATCAAACCTCCGGCTGAAACGTCATGGCCGGCAAGGATTTTCTTTTTATCAACGAGTTTCTGAACTGCGTTGAATGTCTTGGCAAAATATTCGGCTGAAACTACCGTGGGGGCATCAGAGCCGAGTCTGTTTAAAGTTTGTGCCAAAGCCGAACCGCCAAGTTTCATGGCATCGGCCGAGAAGTCAATATAATATAATGTGGATTTTTTATTTTTGAGCACCGGCGACAATGTTTTTCGAACATTCTTAGTTTCTCCGGCAGCCGAAATTATAACTGTGCCGGGAGCAAACACTTTGTCGTCGCCGTATTTTTGAGTCATCGAAAGGGAGTCCTTGCCAGTAGGAATGTTGATTCCCAAGGCGCATGCAAAATCGCTGCAAGCTTCAACGGCGCGATAAAGGGCAGCATCCTCTCCGGGGTTCTTGCAGGGCCACATCCAGTTAGCGCTAAGAGAAACACTTTTCAGCCCATCGGCTAAAGGAGCTCCTACAATGTTAGTCAGCGATTCGGCTACAGCCATCACTGAACCTTTTGCAGGATCTACCATAGCTACCTGAGGCGCATGACCGATAGATGTGGCAATACCATGGCTACCTGTATAGTCGAGCGATACAACTCCGCAGTCGCTCAACGGTAACTGAATTTCACCTTGACACTGTTGACGTGCGATTTTGCCTGTTACAGAGCGGTCAACTTTGTTGGTCAGCCAATCCTTGCATGCTACAGCCTCAAGTGAAAGCACGTCGGCAAGATATGTATCTATTTCCGATTCCTTATATTCGGGGTCGGAATATGTATTTTTTACAGTTGTATCGGTAAGTATGGTTTTAGGCGAGTTGCCGAACATGTCGGCCATTGCCAGATCGATTGGTTTCACTCCGTCGGCTTGCTCGAACACGAATCGGTTGTCACCAGTTGTTTCGCCTACTACATAGAATGGAGCTCTCTCTCGGCGGGCAATACGCTCAACATATTCTATATCATTGTCGGCAATAATCATACCCATTCGTTCCTGACTTTCGTTACCTACAATTTCCTTAGCCGAAAGGGTTTTGTCGCCGACGGGCAGAGCCGACATATCAATTTTGCCACCTGTCGCTTCAACAAGCTCCGATAAGGCATTCAAGTGACCTCCGGCACCGTGGTCGTGAATCGATATAATTGGGTTATCATCGCTTTCTGCTAATGCGCGGATAACATTGCTGACACGCTTTTGCATCTCAGGATTAGCGCGTTGAACAGCATTAAGCTCAATAGCACCTGCGTATTGACCTGTCTCTACCGACGAGACAGCGCCTCCGCCCATACCAATTCGGTAGTTGTCGCCACCCATAACCACTACTTTTTCGCCCGGTTCGGGTGTTCCTTTAATAGCATCTTTTTTTGCAGCGAAACCAACGCCACCGGCAAGCATAATCACTTTGTCGTAGGCATATTTTTTGTTGTTTTCTTCATGTTCGAAAGTAAGCAATGAGCCGCAGATAAGAGGCTGCCCGAATTTATTACCGAAATCGGAAGCACCGTTCGAAGCCTTGATTAGGATGTCGGACGGGGTTTGATAAAGCCATGTGCGCGGATCCATCATTGCCTCCCAACGGTGTTCGGGACTCATGCGCGGGTAAGATGTCATGTAAACAGCAGTTCCCGCAATAGGAAGGGATGCTTTCCCTCCGCCAAGACGGTCGCGGATCTCACCTCCGGTTCCTGTTGCGGCTCCGTTGAACGGTTCAACCGTTGTAGGGAAGTTGTGCGTTTCAGCTTTAAGCGAGATAACCGTATCGACCGGTTTGATTTCAAAGTAATCGGGACGATCGGGGTTTATAGGGTAGAATTGATCAACCTTAGGACCTTCGACAAAAGCAACATTATCTTTGTAGGCCGATACGAGTCCATTCGGATTAACCTGCGATGTTTTCTTGATTAGTTTGAAAAGAGACTGGGGTTTCTCCTCTCCGTCGATAACAAAGGTTCCGTTGAAAATTTTGTGACGGCAGTGCTCTGAATTCACCTGTGAGAATCCGAACACCTCGCTATCGGTTAGCGGGCGGCCAAGTTTTGTTGCCAAATCGCGCAGATACTGTTCCTCCTCAGGACTTAAGGCAAGACCCTCAGCCTTATTATACTCCGATATATCATCAATTTTTACTATTTCGTCAGGTTGTTTATTGATAGTAAAAATCCGGCTATTCAGCCCGTCGTAAATGCGTTGTAGCATTTTATCAAACTTTTCAGGCTGACTGCCGGAGGGAATCCTAACAAATTCTTCGATACGTGTGATACCGGTCAAACCCATGTTCTGAGTAATTTCTACAGCATTTGTGCTCCATGGGGTTATCATTTCACGACGCGGTCCAATGAACTTTCCTTTAAGAGAGGTGCCGGCCAGCGGCGTAGCACCGGAAAAAAGCCATGTTAATTTTTCGACTTCTTCCGGGGTGAGTTTCTTTTCGGTTTCAACAGCAGTAATGTTGTTGGCTCCTTTTTTGAAGAAAACTATCATAAAAAAGATTCTATGTAGTGGGTTAACGGTTGGTTTATGGACTACAAATATACGCAGAAGTAGCGAAATAACGGCAGAATTTTAGAAAAATAACGTTTAAACGCATAAAAACAGATTATACAGCCAGACAAATCGGGTAGAACCATAAAACGGAGTCTGCTCCTGTAATGAAGCAGACTCCGTTTTATGGTTCACTCAAAATGCCGGTCATGAATCGCTTAGTCAACCGATGTACGAGCTATCTGATCGCGTGCCAAAGCGAGCTGGCGTTCCAAAAGTTGACGCTGTTGTGCGAGTTTATTCTTCTTGTTAATACATTCGGCTAATTGCCATGCAAGCTCAATAGAGCGCCTGTCGGGCAGGGGTAGTGCCATTGAATACGATTTCGACCCTACAAAATTCAGTTTCATCTTCTGTTGCGGATGTTCTACTAGGAATTGGCCGATTGTATCACATTCAGCTTGGATAAATGTAATCGATTCTGTGCCCGAAGAGCGATAGTTTCTCTCACCGTCGTATGCGATAGTAGCCGTCTCAACAGTTTGTCCATCAGCAGCTGACAATGTAATTTTAGTGTGTTTTACACCCGGACCGGTAAGAGAAGAAATTAACGTGAATTCACCTGAAGGGCTCACTCGGCCCTGTAGTCCTGTTTTACCGAAAATCTCGGCATTTTTCAACTCTTTGGCAATGTAATAATCATAGTCGGCACCCAACTCCGCGTCGTGCACCAACTTAAAGTACGACATCAGCGAATCAGTTTTAAAAGCATATAACGCTTGTAGCGAGTCTGTTTCCTCAAGTTGACTTATGGATACCCCTTCAATTGCCATAGGACGCATATGCATAGCACAGCGCTGTATGTTTATCTCTTCTGGATATTTAGCCTTAAGCGTGTCGAGAAGCTGAAGGGCGTAATTGTAATCAGCTATTGCGATTGCTGTATCTGCTTGTTGCAGAAGCTCCATAGCCAGGTCAGAGTTCGATTTGCCGGAACAGCCGAACAACATGGAAGCCGCACAAATTGTCGCACCTGCGAAAAATTTAAATTTAGTCATTTTTGCCTATTATTTTGTCGCCACAAAAATAGGCAAAATTTTTAATGAACACAACCCTACGCTCAGAGTTGCAGGCAGAACACAAAAAAAATAAAGCCCATTCATTTATGAACAGGCTTTTTTTTGTTGTCTTGGAAGGATTCGAACCCTCACAGGCGGAACCAGAATCCGACGTGCTACCATTACACCACAAGACAATCTAATATAAAAGTGAAGTTCTTTCGCTTTTGCGATTGCAAAGTTAAGACTAATATTTGAACACGACAAAAGATTTTGAAATAAATTTCATCGATCGATTTATTTTTAACTTTAATTAAAGCTTATTTCGAGCCTTTCGTCAATTTTCAGCTTATTTATGAGCGCAATCGAGTGTATTATGCTTATCTTTGACGAACTAAATGTAGTTAATCGCGATTTTAGCTACTCTATCTAGATTGTTTTTACAAATTCAAAGTGAATTAACGATTATGAGCAATCAGGAATTTGCTTCAACATTGCTGGAAAACGCAGTAATGAATTTGTCACGGTTGCCGGGTGTAGGGCGAAAAACAGCTTTACGTCTAGCACTGCATCTGTTGCGGCAGGATGTTTCGGTAGGGACAGGTTTGGGTCAATCAATTATTGAATTATGTAACGGCATTCGGTATTGCTCGGTATGTCACAACATATCGGAGACTGACATTTGCGATATCTGTTCTGATCCGATGCGTGATAGCTCCACTATATGTGTTGTTGAAACAGTCAAAGATGTGATGAGCATTGAAAGGACAGGGCAGTATGATGGTTTATACCATGTTCTTGGTGGTGTAATTTCCCCAATGGATGGTATTGGACCGGATACTTTGGAAATTGCATCGCTTATCGAACGCATCGACATCAATAAACCCTTGGAGATTATCCTCGCGCTGGGTTCGACAATGGAGGGAGAAACAACCAGCTTTTATATATATCGCCAGGTTGGAGTACGCGATGTGAAGATTACACAACTTGCTCGCGGACTGTCGGTCGGTAATGAACTGGAATATACCGATGAGCTTACACTTGGTCGCTCGTTACTTAATAGGACTCTTTTCAGCGACTCATTTAAATGATTATGAACAGTATTTTATCGAACAACCGCATTACATTTCGGGCATTGGAGCCCAACGACGTTGACTTGCTCATGAGTTGGGAAAACGACTCAACGCAGTGGCCGATAGGCAACACGGTTGCCCCGTTCTCGCGTAAAGCGCTTTGGGACTATATAGAGAATTACAACCCCGACATATATCAGACGCAACAGCTTAGATTGATGATTGTTGACAATGGAACAGGGCGTGCCGTCGGGATGGTTGATTTGTACGACTTCGATGCTCATAACCGCCGTTGCGGCGTTGGCATACTTATAGGCAAAGAATTCCGGCATTGTGGCTACGGCATGTCGACATTGGAAGCAATACGCGATTATGTAAGGAATTTTTTGGGATTACACCAATTATGGGCCTTAATCCCTACCGACAATCAGCATAGTCTAGAACTATTCACAAAAAGCGGATTCAAAATATGTGGTAGACTACGCTCGTGGCTTAGGCGCAACAACACTTATGTCGACGTGTATGTATTGCAAGCCCTAAAGTAAGGAAAGCGAATCGATTACTGCCAATGGCGATTCCGACTTGAAAACAAAACTGCCGGCAACAAGCATGTCAGCGCCGGCCTTGGCCAGTTGTGCACCGGTCGTCATGTTCACACCACCGTCAACCTGAATTATCACTTTCGAATGAGACGAGTCAATCATTTGCCTCAAACTGGCTACTTTATTAAGCGAGTTTGTAATGAATTTCTGTCCGCCAAAACCGGGATTGACCGACATGACAAGAGCTAAATCTATATCAGCGACAACCTCGTTCAACCAGTCGACAGGCGTTCCAGGATTTATCGCAACCCCCGCCTTCATTCCAGCCTCCTTTATTTGTTGAACCACACGATGAATGTGTGTCTGACACGCCTCTAAATGGACAGTCATGAATGTAGCTCCAAGATCGCGCACCCTTGATATGTATCGGTCAGGGTTTACAATCATTAGATGCACGTCCAATTCTTTTTGACAGATTTTTGCTACGGGTTCCAGAACCGAGAAACCAAACGAAATGTTTGGCACAAACACACCGTCCATAACATCAAGATGCAGTGCTGTAGCACGGCTGACGTTTACAAGGTCGACATCTTTTTTTAGATTTGTAAAATCTGCGGCCAGCAGAGAAGGGGATATAAGCATATGATTAAGCTGATGTAGTTTTACGAGGTTTGAATATATTATATATTATGAACAGCATGCAAATCAAAGCGATTCCGTAGCCGATATAGGTGAGATATTCGTTATATTCCTCTATCTTCTCGAGCAACTGTTGTTTTGTCTCAAATTTAAAAAATTTGTAAAGCAAGAAACCTAAAAAGGCCAGAATTGCATTCCACGTCAGCGCGCCTAAAGAAGTAAACACACAGAACGTGCTCAATTTCATGCGTGCTAGCCCCGCTGGTATCGAGATTAACTGGCGTACAGCCGGAATCAGTCGTCCTATGAATGTAGATATGGCACCATGATCGTCGAAATATTTTTCAGCCCTATCAACCTTCTCTTTATTCAATAACAGCATATGCCCCAAACGGCTGTCGGCGAACGAATAAACTATAGGACGGCCGATCCAAAGAGCCAGATAGTAATTTATAAGCGCTCCAACCAGTGCGCCCGCTGTAGCGACCAATATTACAACAAATATATTCATCGACGAGTCGGACTGCATAGCAAGATAAGCTGCCGGCGGAACAACAAGTTCGGAAGGGAAGGGGATAAATGAACTTTCAATTACCATAAAGACAAAAACGAACAAATAGTTTGCATTATCCACAAACCAACGAAAGAAATCGTTCGCATCAAAGAGTTGCAAAAAATCCAGTATCATATCAATCTTATCAGAACCGATTTGTTAATCGGTTATTGTGCTACAAATTTAAAAATAAGTTATTTTTTCACCAAGAAAACCTCTTCTGATAATGATAATAAATGTTTTTTTGCATCAAATGTTCTGTTGTTTTGGGAAATGAATCATTTTTACGTATCTTTGCGCCAAAATTATCACATTACACAATTATGATTAACGCTCAAGATATCAAGAACGGCACTTGTGTAAGACTTGATGGCCGTCTTTATTTTTGTGTGGAATTCCTCCACGTAAAACCAGGTAAAGGTAACACATTCATGCGTACAAAACTGAAAGATGTTGTTGACGGTCGAGTGCTCGAACGCCGTTTCAATATTGGCGAAAAGCTTGAAGACGTGCGTGTTGAACGTCGTCCCCACCAGTATCTTTACGCCGATGGTGGCGATGATATATTCATGAACAACGAAACTTTCGAACAAATCACCATCAACAAGGAACTTGTTACAGGTTCAGCATTCATGAAAGAAGGCGACATTGTTGAAGTTGTTAGCGATGCATCAACTGAAACAGTGCTTTTTGCAGAAATGCCTGTTAAGACAGTTTTGAAAATCACTTATACCGAACCTGGTATAAAAGGCGACACAGCAACAAACACCCTAAAACCTGCAACCGTAGAAACCGGTGCCGAAGTTCGTGTTCCTTTGTTCGTTAACGAAGGCGACTCTATTGAAATTGATACTCGCGACGGTAGCTACATTAGCCGCGTGAAAGCATAATTCACATTCTCTGTTTATCCCACAAAGCGCTGTCAGCCTACGTGTTGCCGGCGCTTTTTATGTATCGTAATATTACTTCGGCGAAACATATCATTCTATGCCCGACGTGCGAAACATTCGCTGGTAAAAGGCGCACTTTTTTTCAATAGCCAATGGGTAAGCACGGCTTGTCGATGGCATTCGCCAAATGTGAAGACTTTTGTCTGGCGTTGAAACCATTTCGCCCATTTTGGGCGGTTGCGTCCCAGTTAATTCAGCAATTATATTCGCTGCTTTCTCGCCAGTAGTGGCTATTGTAGTGCACATTGGCATTTTATCAAGCAGCCTGCGTAAATCAACCGGCTCTATTATTTCAAGGAATTTGTCGGAAGCATTATTCTTTGTCCTCACTATCTTGTAACCGGTGTCGCTCAATGCAATACCCTTGTCGGTAAGCAGTTTTCTGATTTCGTTGAGTCGGAAATGCTTTTGTCCCCGATCGTAAAGCGCATATTTATCACCAAAAAAAATCAGCCCCATTATAAACCAGAAATCATTAGTCCTGTTCGGGTAATAGAACTCCATCGACCAACGTTTAGGCTGAGGCGGAAATGTTCCCATAATCAAAATTTTCGCATTGTCAGGCAAAAAAGGTTCAAACGGGTGGGTCTCAATCATTTCAAAAATTCTCCTATTTTCTCCAGAATGCTGGCGTAAACAATATTAAAACAGTGAAAAGCTCCAATCGGCCGATGAGCATAAAAATCGATAGCACCCATTTTGCGATATCCGGCAAAACTTCAAATCCAAAACCGCCATAGCCGGTTATTCCCACACCAAGACCGACGTTGCTGACACACGAAAAAACGCTGAAAAAGGAATCAACCAAAGGGAGTCCGAATGCCGTGAGCATTATTCCGCCCAAAGCAATTATGATTACATATATGCACAAAAAGGCTATTACACGGTTAACCGTTTCGGGCGACATCACCATTGAATTGATCCTGACCGAGCGAATTGAGTTAGGATGTACTGAACGATAAAGCTCATTCGATGTGTTTTTTATCAAATACAACATCCTATCGATTTTAGCTCCGCCGCTGGTACTTCCGGCACATGCGCCGAAAAACATCAATACGAACAACAGAGCCAGTACAAACGAGCCCCAACTCTCAAAATTATTAGCGGTTAATCCGGTTGAAGTAATTGTGGTAATAATCTGGAACAGAGGATCGATTGTCACTGCTGATATGGAGTTCGCCTGACCGTTTGCCGCGATGGCGATGACAAAAGCAAAAAATGTAAGAGCTATGATGTTAACATAGGTGCGTAGTGTGTCATTTTTCATAAGCGTTTTTATACCTTCGCCATGACAGGCCTTATATATCAGGCTAAAATTTACACCACCTAAAAACATAAATATTGTTACAACAATCTTTATATAATCAGAATCCCAGTGAGCTATTGAATTATTTTGTGTTGAGAATCCGCCTGTCGACATCGTTGAAAATGCATGACAGACACTGTCGAAAAGGTTTAGCGGTCCGATCCATAACAATAAGCACAGTACTAGCGACAGCAATGCGTAAACACCCCAAAGGCCTTTGGCTGTCTGAGATATGCGAGGGCGTAATTTTTCATGCGTTATTCCGGTTACTTCTGCATTAAACATCTGCATACCTCCAGTTGAGTTCAACATCGGCAATACTGCCAAAGTGAAGAGAATTATCCCCATACCTCCAATCCATTGCGTCAGACAACGCCAAATATTTATACCATGCGACAACTTCTCCACATCGGGATAAACCGTAGCCCCTGTGGTTGTAAAACCCGACATAGTTTCAAAAAACGCATCAGTCATTGACAACGGGCATGAACAGAATATAAAAGGTAGCATTCCGAACAACGAGAAAACAATCCACACCATTGAGGTCAATAGAAACCCCTCACGTTTGCCCATTGCGGTATTATAAGTTCTAATACCGAACGTCATCAGCATTCCCGAAAATAGCGTTATAGCCGTTGTGATAAGAAAAGGAATCAAATCCGGCTCGTCGTAAATGACACACGTCAGCGTTGGAACCATCATAAAAACTGCTTCTATCATCAACAGCCAACCAAGCACACGCAACAACATCGGGAAATTTATAAAAATGCGTCCAGAACCAAGCAAGCTTGTTCTGACTTCATCTTGATTATCAGCGTTTTTATTGAAGAAAGCCATTGCGCTACTTGAACAGTTTTTCAATTTTATGTAAAGCGCCGCCCAAACAGAAAACGACCACATGGTCGCCCGGCATCAATGTTGTATTACCGGTAACAAGCATTCCCTCACCGTCGCGAATCATTCCTGCTATGGTCATTCCGTAAGGTAAGTCGAGCGAACGAACAGGCCCACGCGTAACTTTACTTTTGGGCTTTATCTCGATTTCCGCAACTTCAGCATCGGCAAGAGCTAAACATTTCGACGAACCGGTGTCTGCATCAAGCAATAATTGAAAAATACTGCTAGAGGCTATCAATTTTTTGTTTATGATTGTGCCGATGTTAAGGTTTTCTGCCTCTGAAATAAATTGCAAGTCTTCTACTTCTGCAATTGTTTTATTAACGCCCAACTCCTTAGCCGTCAGGCAAGTCAGTATATTAGTTTCAGAACTGTCCGACAATGCAATGAACGCATCCGTGTCGGCAATTCCTTCGTCGCGGAGCGTGTCGATATCTCGGGCATCGCCATAAATTATTTCGCATTCGGGACAAGATTCAGGCAATAAGCGGCATTTCGACAAATCGCTTTCTATAAGTTTGATTTTGAACTCGTTTCCTGCCAACGCCGACAAACATAATGCGATTCTGCTACCACCCATAACCAACACCCGGCGTATGCGGTGTTGCTTTTTACCGCAAAGATCAATCAGTTCGTTTACAAACTCATGAGTGGTGGCAAAATATAAAATATCGTTGGGTAGTATGCGGTCGTCGCCTCGAGGTATAATTGTTTCGTGGCGACGTTTTATTGCAGCGACATGGAAATTGTGTTCAACCATGGCAAACTCTTTCAGATGCATCCCAATTATCCGGGCGTTATCGCGCACTTTAACACCTACTATTATAAGTTTCCCATCATGAATCTCAAACCAGTGTCTCACCCAATTTCGGTGTAGAGCCGTGATTATCTCATGTGCTGCAAGATATTCCGGATACACTAGCGCATTAACTCCAAGACGGGTGAAATAATCGCCGTTATCCTTATTCAGGAATTCATAATTGTCAATTCGAGCGAGTGTCTTCTTTGCACCAATGCTCTTTGCGATAGAACAAGCAAGTATGTTTTGTGTTTCATCGGGCGTGACTGCAATAAATAGATCACACTGACTTGTTCCGGCCCTTCTGAGGGTATCAAACGAAATGGGACGTCCTTTCACCGTCATCATGTTGTTGTCGGAATCCAATACAGCCAAGCGTTCTGAATTGCTGTCGATAAGCAACACATCTTGTTTCTCGCGCGACAATAGCCGTGCCAAGTGCGAACCTACCTCACCTGCTCCCGCGATAACTATCTTCATACTATTTCTGTTTGTTTGTGTAGTCCAGATAATAATTTTTCGGTTTCGATGCTTCCACTATTGCATTACATACGCTGTCAACATCCATTCCGCATATTTTGTGAAGTTCCGGAACTGTACCGTGAGCGATAAATTGATCAGGAACACCTATCGGTTTGACTATTCTTTTATAGTCGTGTGCAGCCATCCATTCCATTACAGCCGTCCCAAGTCCGCCACGTTTGCAACCATCTTCAACAGTTAATACTACACAATTTTTTTTTGCTATTTCATGCAGCATATCTGAATCGAGAGGTTTAAGAAAAACCATATCGTAAAGTGCTGCTTTAACATTATACTCGTTACGTGCCTTTTCTACAGCTTTTTGAGCAACGTTTACCATTGTCCCGATAGCGACAACGGCAACGCGGTCGCCATCAATAAGTTTCTCACCCTTTCCAATCTCAACCTCATGCATTTCGTTTTCCCATTCTAACAGTCGACCCGACCCTCGTGGATACCTAATTGAGAATGGATTAGTTGTCTGTTTCTGCGCTGTGAACATTAAATTCCTAAGCCAGTGCTCGTTTCGTGGTGCAGAAACAATCATATTAGGAATCGTACGCATATAAGCGAGGTCATAAACGCCATGGTGGGTTGCGCCATCCTCTCCAACTATGCCGGCACGGTCAATACAAAAAGTGACCGGCAGGCTTTGTATAGCAACATCATGGATAATATGATCATAGGCTCGCTGAAGAAATGCCGAATATATTGCTACATAAGGCACTACACCGGCCTTTGCCAATCCTCCGGCGAATGTAACGGCATGTCCCTCCGATATACCAACATCAAACACTCGTTCAGGCATTGATTTTTGCATAATCCCCACAGAGGTGCCCGACAGCATTGCAGCAGTGATAGCAACTATCTTTTCATTCTTTTGAGCCAACTCAACCAATGTATTTCCGAAGACATCCTGATACTTCAGCGGCAATTTTTCTTTTGATTGCTCGGCAAGCCTGTTTCCGCTTACAGGGTCAAATTTGCCAGGCGCGTGCCATAGTCCCGGATTTGCTTCAGCGGGCGCAAATCCTTTGCCTTTTCGTGTTTTTAAATGCAGAATGCGGGGTCCATCCATATCCTTTATATCAGACAAAACCCTCACTACCCGCTCAATATCATGGCCATCGATAGGACCAAAATAGCGTATATTCAGTCCTTCAAATATATTTTGCTGGCGCGATATCAGCGACTTCATGCTGTTGTTAAAACGCATGATAAGACCTTTTTGCTTGTCACTTACCAGATGAATGCGTTTTAATAAATTAAATGTATTCAACCGAAACCGATTGTAGGCTTTCGTTGTAGTTAAATGTGCGAGATATTTGCTTAATGAACCTGTATTCCGATCGATCGACATATCATTGTCGTTCAATATAATAAGCAAATTATTCTTACTTGATGCCGCATTATTCAAGCCTTCAAATGCCAAACCTCCGCTAATGGATGCGTCGCCTATTACAGCAACAACATTCCTGCGCGGATTGTCACCTTTTAGTTGAGAGGCCATTGCCATACCAAGTGCGGCAGAAATGGAATTTGAAGCATGCCCCGCAGTGAATGTATCATATTCACTTTCGTCCGGATTTGGGAAGCCACTGAGACCGTTCAGTTTGCGATTTGTATGAAATTTTTCGCGACGGCCTGTTATGATCTTATGAACATAGGCCTGATGGCCTACGTCCCAGACTATTCTATCGTATGGAGTGTTGAATACATAATGTAGTGCTACAGTAAGCTCGACTGCGCCCATACTGGAGGCGAAATGGCCCGGATTTGTCGACAATTGCTCAATAAGAAAGGCCCTGAGTTCAGAGCACAATTGTTCCAATTGAGCTGTATCGAGTTTGCGTAGATCGTCTGGAGAATCTATTGTATCGAGTATGGGATAACTTTTTGTTGATGTTGTCATTTCACTTACCGACAATACTTTTTATACAAAGGAATAAAAACTATGCCTCCGGAAATTAATATTATCAGAACTGATGGTCCGTTTATGCCGCGCCCTTGTATAACAAACCAGCAGAGCACTAGCCAAAGTAATGCCACACATAGCAACCTGAATATTACATTTCCTGACATCTGAGGCTTCATAGCCGGAGTTTTTTATATCACGCTATATTCTTTGAGCAGCACTGCCATTTGGTCGGCCAACTTCTTCGCTTCGGCTCCCGCAGCTTGGGCAAAATCAGAGCCGTTGGATGCATATATTATTCCTCGCGATGAGTTCACCAAAAGTCCGCACTCCTTGATCATACCATACTTAGCCACTTCTTCCAAGCTTCCGCCTTGAGCTCCCACGCCGGGAACAAGAAGAAAACTTTCGGGAGCTATTGCTCGGATATCTTCAAACATTTTTCCTTGCGTTGCTCCAACGACATACATCATCTCGTCGGTTGAAGCCCACTCTTGCGATGTAAGAATCACGTTTTCAAACAAACGACGTCCATTCTCATCAGTAATCAACTGGAAATCATGGCTTCCTTTGTTCGATGTCAGTGCTAGCAAAACAACCCACTTGCCGGGATAACCTAAAAACGGAGTTACGCTATCCTCGCCCATATAAGGTGCTACTGTAATTGCGTCAACCCCAAGATGTTCAAAGAAACTGCGTGCATACAATTGCGAAGTATTACCAATGTCGCCCCTTTTGGCATCTGCGATAATAAATTGCTCGGGATAATTCTTCTGGATGTAAGCAACTGTTTGTTCGAGAGCATCCCAACCGGCTGCGCCCAGACTTTCATAAAAAGCCATATTCGGTTTGTATGCAACGACATATGGGGCTGTTGCGTCAATAATGGCCTTATTAAAAGCTACGATAGGATTGGTTTCAGAAAGCAAGTGCGCAGGTATTTTTTTTATATCGGTATCAAGACCGACACATAAAAATGATTTCTTTTGTTTTATATTTTCAACTAATTGATTACGTGTCATATATGATTTATCAAAATTTGGTTATTGTAATAGTTTTATAATTCCGACTCCTTCAGTTTCTCAGCATTTTCGGCCACTATCAAATGGTCGATGCAATCCTGGATATCACCGTCCATAAAAGCCGATAAATTGTATATTGTATAATTTATTCTGTGGTCTGTAATACGACCTTGTGGATAATTGTATGTACGGATTTTTGCAGAGCGGTCGCCGGTCGACACCATTGTACGGCGTCGTGATGCAATATCGTCGATATACTTCTGATGCTCCTTGTCATAAATAAATGTACGCAGGCGACTTAATGCTCTTTCCTTATTTTTAGGTTGGTCGCGGGTTTCCGTACATTCTATTAATATCTCTTCTATTTCGCCGGTGATAGGGTTCTTCCAGTTATAACGAAGTCTGACGCCGGATTCAACTTTGTTTACATTCTGGCCCCCTGCGCCGGAACTACGAAATGTGTCCCATTTAATTTCACCTTCATTGATTTCAACATCGAATTCCTCTGCTTCCGGAAGAACGGCTACTGTAGCTGCCGAAGTATGAACGCGCCCTTGCGTCTCTGTAGCAGGCACTCGCTGAACACGATGAACACCACTTTCATATTTTAATATACCGTAAACTCCTTCTCCAGTCACAGAGAAAACAACTTCTTTAAAACCACCCGAGGAGCCTTCACTGAAACTTGTAACTGCAACCGTCCAACCCTTCGATTCGCAATAGCGAGTATACATCTTGAAAAGGTCACCTGCAAATATAGCAGCCTCGTCGCCTCCGGTTCCGCCTCGAATTTCCACAATTGCATTTTTGCTGTCTTCAGGGTCGGCAGGAATTAGTAGCAGTTTAATCTGTTCCTCCATTTGAGGTAACTGTTCCTGAGCAACATCAATCTCCTCCTTGGCCATTGCCTTAAGCTCTGGATCGTTTTCTTCCGCCAAAACCTGCTTTGCCTCGTTCAAATTCGACAGCATATTGCGATAGTTACTGGTTGCCTGTGTAAGTTTTTCCAAATCCTTATATTCTTTCGTCAGTTTGACATAGCGTTTCATGTCGGCTATTACCGACGGGTCTGTTATAAGCGTACTAACCTCTTCGAAGCGTGATTCAATGCCGTCAAGCCGCGATAATAATGAATTTTCTCCCATTATTTTTTTTAGTTATAAGCAAGTTGGTCGCAAGAAGCCATTCTTGGCACCATACTTGCATTGTTTTTCGAATTTGCGAATTTACTAAATATTCGTCAAACTTCGCATTAAATCATTTTAAAATGAGTTTCGCTAAGGGCCCATATCATAAATTTTCAGGGCCGCTGGGGCGGCTCCGGGCGAGTGAT
>JAMPII010000011.1 GCA_023662835.1 Muribaculaceae bacterium
GAAAATCTTTTCCTTTGCCCCACGCTGATTGTAGAATGAGATTATTTCAGCCTCATCATCATCCCAGTCGTTGGTGAGGATGGCCCGGTAAACATATTGGCCGTCAAACAAATCGGGAGTGTCCTTCTTGGAGCGTTGCACGACAAGACGGCAATGATTGATGCCCTCGATGGATATGAATGGCAGCGAGAGCGCTTCGGTTTCCTGTCCGTCAACATCGACCTTTTCCCAGTTGGTATGTTCTGCCAGACTATCCCTCAATGCACCATACATGTTGGCACGGATATAGAATTTATGACAATGCCGACTGATGGTCTCGATTATCTCACGGCTGTACGACCCACAGTCACAGCGAACCTTGGCCGCCCATAATCCATTGGCCTCTATACGTTTGAATGTGCGCTCCAACGTGTCGGCCTGATGGAACTTGACATTGGTGTTGCCATCGCGGTTCTCGACTCCTACAATCACGTCATCACCGGTCGCCATATCCGTCAGAACTGACACTCCAGGCATATATCCACGCTCCCCGCGATATGAGAACTTTGCGTCATATTTCTCTGCCTCGATGAATTTGTGGTCGAAATCAAGGATATACTGACGACCGAGCCGAAGCATTCCCTGACGCATTGCCGCCTTGACCATCAGAGTGTTCAACTTCTCCGAGATGTTGAATGCGTAACTCTTTCCGCTTTCAGCCACATATGTTGTGTTGGCTACAGTCAGCTCGTCAATGGCTCGCAGCACCGTGTCCGGACTGCACAGTTTCATCCCCGGCATGTACTCGATTCCCGGCTGATAGACCTTGATGTCCTCCATGCGGTCGCCGCCGCACATATAATTGCACATCATCGTGCGCATGATCTCGCCGTATTGGTAGCCTACTGCCTTCACTCGACGCCCAAGCTCCGAGTCAATCAGACGCTCGATTGAAGAAAATTCACAGATGACGGAAAATATTCCGCCGAAAGGCATGATTTTGTCAGATTTTATTGCTATTTTTGCTTCCATGTCAGGTTATTTGTGCAACACCAAATTAGGTGAAATTTCTGACATGGCCAAATCTTTTGAAGACTTTGTTGCTCAAAGATTTGGCTTTTTTATGCAATATTCAGTTGCGGATGCGAGGTTGAACTTAAAGAAGTCATATATGGGTTGGCTTATAGAATTTCTATAATCATGGTCTTGTGTGATTTTCTCACACTCATCAAATAAGCAAAACCAATCATCTCCATATATATTTATCCCAAGATTCTCTGTTTCTCGTCTAATTTTATAGAAACTTTCAGGAGTTGTAAGGATTTTCTTATACGGAATGTCCTCACGTTTAAGATATGTGCGTAATGGTATCGGTTGTACTTTTGAATACACACCCTCTAACGGCATATCATCGTTATCAAGTTTGCATTGAATCACTGGCACGTTAGGTTCAATGATGATAGAGTTGCGCTTTGCATGGATTTCACAATGGGTTGCACCAACTCCCGTAAGCGTCTTGTCAAGGATAACATTTGTCGGTATGTAGTCACCATAACCGCCTCGACTTAACGCATCTGACAGCCATTCATTTTCATGTAATTCAAGATATTTAGTTTCCATGATTAAATCTTATCTGATTTTTTGAATTATTCAGAACGGTATAAAATTGGAGAAATTCAACTATATATGTCCGTCCGCCAACAATGTACCGTTCTGAATTTTGGCTTTATATCATGTTCTCACATGGTATTTGTGGATTTATTTAGGCGGCTTGCCTTTTCCGTAGTTCCTCAATAAAGCCAACAAGTTCAGCAACAAGGCAGTTTTCCTTTTCATGGCACTCACTCATCTTATATAGTGAGATTGTGGAAGCGGGTATCTGCTCCAACGCTGTAAGTACAGTTTCGTAATCGTACTTGTTGATTGTAGCGTTAATGGCATTGATAGCATAACGCTTGCTCATATCTTTCTTGCCAAACACTACCTCTACTGCATCAATGAGTGCTTCTGCTTGCTCAACCGTACGTTTCAGCGCAGGTACTTCTGCTACTTCCAATCCTAATGAAAGTTTTAATGTATGGGCTTGTTTCAGTCGAATACCGAAAAATGCCATTGCGGTATTCATTGGTATGCCGTGTTTTCTTGAAAGATTGTGGACTTCCTTGTATGTTTCATTCTTGGAAGCGATAGCGGCGATACCGAGAGCTTCTACGTTATTGAACTTACGGCTGTAAACCATAGTCGTGCCGATTGCTTTACCATACTCTTGTACAGTAGTAAAGTTGTGAATTTCCACATCTTCGAGAATTTCATCGGTTTCAAACCGATAGTAAGTGTCCGCTGTGTCGCATGGTACATACACGTTAGGTGTATTTTGGGGGATTATCTCCCCATTGGAATCCACAAGGGATATACCTTCGTTCCAAAACGGTTGTGGAACGGATAGGTGAAATTTTACTTTGAATTGGCTTATGCGGTCAATCGCATCAAGCAAACCTGCTTTGTCTTTATGTCGCTCCATGTTGTATGGAGTGTAGCCCAAAATGATGTCTTGAACTTTGCCGTTGACAACGGCTTTTATGGATGTCCTCATATTTTGATTTTTTTGAGGGTTAATATTAGTGTAATTACCCAGTCTATGTACACTTGGCTTTCGATTACGATGCAAATTTAGGAAGACCTCAAACTGTGTGCAGAGAGTAAAATTGTATGCTGTTTTTACTCCCCTCAAATTAGGATAGGCATTAAAAGAAAAATCCTATCTCTCACGATTGAGAAATAGGATTGAATATGTTGAATATTAGATAGTTTTATAAGAAGTATAAATCTCCTAATGTTGTTATCTTCTTGTTTTTGTATTGCTTGAAAAATCCTTTGATTGTTTCATCGCTTTCTTTGAAACTTGGATTTCTTGACAGTCCTAAATTATAAATCAGAGTTGAGATAAGCATATTCTTGCTTAATGATAGACCGTCACATTTTTTCGATTCCCCCTTATATTGGGGATTCAGTTCAAAAAAGTACCGCATTAAAGATGCGAAATACCATATCAATACGGAGTTGGATTCTTCGCTACGGCTGAAAATATCTTTTGCGTCAGTTTTATCAAACTTTTTAAGAACTTCCTTATCCTCAATCGAATCATAACCTTGCTTAATCCATTGCAGTATTTGAGCCATTGCCCTGCCATTGGATAGGGTAAAGCTTGACTTGCCCGATTTTAGTGTAAGTTGCGATTTTGTAAAATCTGGATTTTCACATGACTCCACAACTTGCATAAAACGATTGATTAGGTCTAACGCTGAATCGCAGAATTTCAATCCACCGCAACGGTCTAATGCGTAATCGTAACAGAAAAGCGTCAGAAGCCAAAAGGGTATCGGTTCAAGTTTCAAACCTCGTATTACAGTTTGCAGGTCTTTGTCTGCAATGAATTTATCGTATGTATAGCGTGTGGCCATTTTATCCTCGTTATAACGGATTTCAAATGTTTCTATCGCTTGTTGTGGGTTTGCTTGAATCATGCTTGAATATAAAACCGTACCGTCTAATAGGCGTATAGGCTCTCTGTTCCCCTCTATGATAGAGTATATATATTTGAATTGCGCGGAATTGTCGCAGTCTATTGGTTTAAGCATGGTCTTGTCTTATTTATAAGTGTAAAGTTACGAAAAATCCGCCTATCTGTGAATAAGCGGATTCTGTAAATGTTTGGATTCTGCAATTATAGCAGATTTTTCATGGCATTATCTATCTGTTCATTATCGAAGCTATCAAGGTAGATTTGAGTTGTCGAAAGGTCAGAGTGTCCTAATGCTTCACTGATGATTGCAATGTTCGTGCCTGACTTTTTAAGAACGCTTGCGAATGAATGACGTGCAACGTATGTAGTCATGTTCGCCTCTATGTTGAGGTCTTGGGCTATCAGCTTTAAGTTGGCATTTACTTTAACCAATATCTTATGTATGCGGTTCTGTTTTTGTTGAGCGGTGATGTGGATGGCTTTGTCAAGAATCGGGAAAAGATAACCGTTTGTTTGGTTGTTGTATTTAGCAATGATTGATAATGCTTCATCACATAAGCCAAGAGATATAGGTTTATGTGTCTTTTGTCGAATGTATTTTATACGACCGTTGACAATGTTATCCGTAGTGAGATTTGCCATGTCAGTAAAGTTTATTCCACCGCACAGATAGCTGAACATAAAGAGGTCACGGCTTAATTCCATGTATTGTCGTTTTCCACATGGAATATGACATTCTTGGATTTTCAATATTTCCGTTTTTGCTATGGCTCGTTTTTCTGTCTTGGTGCTGAACTTGTTGATTTTATAATTATCAAAAGGATAATCTGACTTGCGAGCGCATTTAGCTTGTATCGCCTTATTAAACGCACTGCGTAATGTGCGGAATAATAGGCTTATTGTGGTGTCTTTATTACCTTTTGACCGTAGCCACTTCTCATATCTCGCAAGCCATTCTTCCGTGATTTGACTGAAAGGTATATCAAGTTTCCCCTTGTTAAAGGTTCGTAGTGAGTTATATGAGCCTTTATAAACAAGGCGGTTTCCGCATTTCTCACTTTGTGTATATTCTGCAATCAGTCCTTCATAGAACTCGCCCACTGTTTTAGGTGCGAATCGCTCTACATTGGAGTTTATCAATGATGTCGAAGTATAGTCCTTATCCTCTGCATTTAGTTCAAGCACACGTTTTTGCATCTCTGCAAGTTTGGAGATGATAACCTTTTGGATTTCTTCTCTATTCGGGCAACTTGCTTTTGGGGCGTTCTTGCTGAAACTCCAATTTTTAGGGTGTACGGATACTCCTAAACTTTGATATTTGCGTTTACCGTCTTTGCAGATGCAGAGCATAAGAGGGTGTTCGCCGTTTGCAAGCGTTTTCCACTTGTAGCAAACTACTGAAATTGAAGCATTTTTCATTCAAATGTCGGTTGACATCTTGGTTGACATGAAATGCTTGAAAACCGCTGATTTTTCCTATTTATAAAGCAGAAAAATCAGACAGTCAATAAGCTAACTGTCTGATTCTCTTGGGAGCGGTAGACGAGGCTCGAACTCGCGACCCTGGGCTTGGGAAGCCCATGCTCTACCAACTGAGCTACTACCGCAGTGGTGGTGAATTTTATTGCAAAATTAAGCAAAAATTTTTGTTTCCGATGAACGTGCGTGTTAATATGAGTGAAAAATGCTGGAAGCGTAGTTACCGGTTTTTGTACATTTCGTCATAATAACGTTCATAATCACCTGAGGTAATGTTGTCGAGCCATGACTGATTTTCGAGGTACCAGCGTACGGTTCGTTCAATGCCTTCTTCGAACTGCAGAGACGGCTCCCAGCCTAATTCTTTCTGTAGTTTACGCGAATCGATTGAGTAGCGAAGGTCGTGACCCGCACGATCAGTAACGAAGGTTATTAGTTTTTCCGACGTTCCTTCCGGATTTCCAAGCAGTCGGTCAACGGTTTTTATGATTACTTTTATAATATCGATATTTTTCCATTCGTTAAATCCACCAATGTTATAAGTGTCGGCAATTTTACCTTTGTGGAAAATCAAGTCGATAGCACGCGCGTGATCCTCAACATAGAGCCAATCGCGAACGTTTTCGCCTTTACCATAAACAGGTAGTGGTTTTTGATGGCGTATGTTGTTGATGAACAAAGGAATTAACTTCTCTGGAAATTGATATGGCCCGTAGTTGTTGGAGCAATTTGTAACAATTGTTGGCATTCCGTATGTGTCATGATAGGCGCGAACGAAATGGTCGGATGAGGCTTTTGATGCGCTGTAGGGAGAGTGGGGGCTGTATTTTGTTGTTTCAACGAAAAACTCGGTGCCATATGCCTGGCTCTGGGTTGATGAGGCTTTTGTGGTGAACGGAGACGCGATTCCTTGAGGATGAGTAAGTTCCAATGCTCCATATACTTCGTCGGTCGAAATATGATAGAACCGTTTGCCATTGTAGCCTTCGGGCAACGACTCCCAATATTCGCGAGCCGCTTGAAGCAACGACAACGTTCCCATAACATTTGTACGTGCGAATGTGAAAGGATCCTTAATTGAACGGTCAACATGGCTTTCGGCTGCAAGATGTATAATGCCTTCGATTTTATTTTCGACAATCACCTGACGCATCTTCTCTATGTCGGCAATGTCGGCTCGTACGAATTTATAGTTGTTGCGGTTTTCTATATCCTTTAAATTCGCCAAATTTCCGGCGTATGTCAGCTTATCAAGATTTATAATGTTGTAGTTCGGGTATTTATTAACAAAAAGTCTTACAACATGCGAACCAATGAATCCGGCACCGCCGGTTATGAGAATATTCATGCGCTTTTAAAAGGTTAATAGGGTGTCTGTTTTATTGTGATTCCCGATTAGGCAGGTTAAAAAGGAGAGTTGTAATCTGCAAGGAGTTTGTGGCGTAAGTCTTTGTCGCTCAATATTACCTCTGTTGGATCTAATTGCCAGTCGATAGCAAGCGACGGGTCGTTGATTGCAATGCCGTCTTCCGATTCCGGATGATAATAATTATCGCATTTGTATTGGAAAACTGCAGTGTCGCTAAGTACGGAGAATCCATGGGCAAACCCTTGTGGAATAAACAACTGCAAATGATTGTCGGACGACAGTTCTACAGCTACATGCTTTCCGTAGGTTTGTGAATTTTTTCGCAAATCGACTGCGACATCGAGTACACGTCCGCTAACACAACGCACAAGTTTGCTTTGGGCAAATGGGGGGCGCTGAAAATGTAGACCTCTCATTACGCCGTGAACCGACATTGATTCATTATCCTGAACAAAGCGTACGGGATGAATATTCTCGTCAAACTCTCTCTGAGAAAAACTTTCAAAAAAATAGCCCCGCGAATCCTCGAATATACGCGGTTTAATTATTACAACTCCTTCTATTTCAGTTTTTATAAACTCCATTTCTAGTCGAGATTTTTAAATCCGGTATAGTCAACCTCATTAATAACTTTCATTAAATATTGACCGTATTGATTCTTGAGCATAGGCTTTGCTATTTCAGTCATGCGCTCACGGTCGATCCATCCATTGCGGTAGGCAATTCCTTCAAGGCACCCTATTTTCAAACCTTGTCGTTTTTCCAAAACCTCAACATATATTGATGCTTCGGCAAGTGAATCGTGGGTTCCAGTGTCGAGCCATGCGAAACCGCGGGGCAATGTTTGCACTTTGAGTTGCTCCAAATTGAGAAATTCTTGATTGACTGTTGTGATTTCCAATTCGCCTCGAGCCGAGGGCTTGATGTGTGCTGCAATGTCGACAACCTTGTTTGGATAAAAATACAGCCCCACAACAGCGTAGTTCGATTTCGGTTTTACTGGCTTTTCTTCAATCGACAAACATTTACCGTCCTTGTTAAATTCGGCCACGCCGTAACGCTCCGGATCGTCAACCCAATAGCCGAAAACTGTAGCCATGTTACTGTTTTCTGCGTCCTCAACTGCTTGCCTGAGCACGGACGAGAACCCGGCACCATGAAAAATATTGTCGCCCAGCACCAGACATACCGAGTCATCGCCTATGAATTCACGACCAATAATAAATGCCTGAGCCAGACCGTCGGGAGAGGGCTGTTCGGCATATGATATTTTTATGCCATAGTCGGAACCGTCGCCGAGCAGACGTTTAAAACCGGGCAAGTCGAAAGGTGTTGATATAATAAGAATGTCGCGTATGCCGGCCAACATCAGAGTCGATATTGGATAATATACCATTGGTTTGTCGAAAATAGGAAGCAATTGCTTGCTAACACCTTTTGTTATCGGGTAAAGACGAGTGCCGGAACCGCCGGCCAAAACTATACCTTTCATGTCAATAATTGAGAGGCTTTTGAAAGCTGAAGTTAAATTCCAGTCGTTCAAAAAGATATCTTTGACGATAGCAATTTAACAGTAGCATATTTCCTTTTGTTTTATTGTTTTGAATATCTAATCATAAAAATTGTTAGAATTACAACTTCTAAAATTAGTTGGGTACGAAATTAACTATTTAATTTCAGTTTGGCAAGTCGATGTTAGGACTCAATCATTCCGTAAATGATAAAAATTGCGGCAAATAAACTTTACTAAAGTTTTTCAGATGAAAAAATGAGAAATTATATGGAAAACCAGCGGAATTTTATTAATTTTGCACGGTTTTCACGATAGAAGGCTGCGAGACAGAACGATTGGTTTCTGACCGGAATTTAAACTTATTTGTTACATTATCTATCGTATGCGCGAGACAAGGAATGCTGTCCTGATTCTAGAGGATGGCACGCGATTTGAGGGTAAATCGTTCGGCTATGAGAAGTCGACAGCCGGAGAGGTGGTATTCAACACTGCAATGACCGGTTACCCTGAGAGTTTAACCGACCCTTCATATGAGGGCCAGATACTAGTCACCACTTATCCAATATTAGGAAATTACGGGGTTCCACCCAGAAGAGAGAAGGATAGCGTCAGTGAGTATTTTGAGAGTGACAATATCCATTGTAAAGCGATTGTCGCACAGGACTACTCTTGGGAACATAGCCATTGGCAAGCCGACCGTAGCCTTTCCGATTGGTTAAAAGCCGAGGAGATCCCTGGAATTTATGGCGTTGACACTCGTGCTTTGACAAAACATTTGCGCGATTGTGGCTCAATGTTGGGCAAAATAGTTATTGAAGGTTGTGGTGATGTAGAGCTTTACGACCCGAATCAAGAAAATCTTGTCGCCAAAGTAAGCTGTCGTAATGTCGAGAAACATGGACAAGGAGAAAAAATTGTTGTTCTTGTCGACTGTGGAGTAAAACATAATATAATAAGATGTCTAACTAGAAGAGGAGTCCGGGTCATACGAGTTCCATGGAACTATGATTTCACTACCATACCTTACGACGGTTTATTCATATCAAACGGACCCGGCAACCCCGATATGGTTGACGAAACAGTAAAGAATCTGCGCAAAGCAATGGAGCTGAAAAAACCGATATGTGGAATTTGTATGGGGAATCAACTTCTAGCCAAGGCTGCAGGCGCAAAAACCTACAAACTTGCCTATGGGCATCGTAGCCACAACCAGCCAGTACAACGAGTGGGAACCAATCGGTGCTACATAACGTCGCAAAATCATGGTTTTGCAGTAGATGATAGCACTTTGCCAACCGACTGGGAGCCACTGTTTGTGAATATGAACGACGGTACTAACGAGGGTATACGCCACAAATTGTTGCCATACTTCTCCGCTCAATTCCATCCGGAGGCATCGTCTGGCCCAAAAGATACAGAGTTTTTATTCGATGAATTTGTGAACATGCTGTAACCCGAGCGTTACAGGATGTTCTTTTTTTTATGAAACAGATTAACCTATTATAAATATGTCCAATTCAAAAAAGATCAATAAGGTTCTTCTTCTCGGTAGCGGCGCTTTGAAAATCGGCGAGGCCGGTGAGTTTGACTACTCAGGTTCACAGGCATTGAAAGCAATGAAAGAGGAGGGTATAACAACTGTATTGATTAACCCCAATATCGCAACGGTTCAAACTTCGCAAGGAGTTGCCGATACAATATATTTCTTGCCGGTAACGCCATACTTTGTTGAAAAAATCATAGCAAAAGAACGCCCCGACGGCATATTGCTCGCATTTGGCGGCCAGACCGCATTGAACTGCGGCGTGGAACTGTATGAAAATGGGGTATTGGAACGCTATGACGTTGAAGTGCTTGGAACACCGGTCAGAGCTATCATGGACACCGAGGATCGTGAATTGTTTGTTAAAAAGCTCGATGAAATAAATGTAAAGACAATCAAGAGCGAAGCTGTTACATCAGTAGCGGAAGCGGCTATGGCTGCGAAAGAATTGGGCTATCCAGTTATTGTTAGAGCTGCATATGCTCTTGGCGGTTTGGGTAGTGGATTTTGCGATGATGAAGCTCAACTCAAAACTCTGGTTGAAAAGGCGTTGTCATTTTCGCCTCAAGTTTTGGTTGAAAAAAGTTTAAAAGGTTGGAAAGAGGTTGAATATGAAGTCGTGCGCGACCGATTCGATAATTGCATAACAGTTTGTAACATGGAAAACCTCGACCCGCTTGGCATTCATACAGGAGAGTCGATCGTAGTTGCTCCATCACAAACACTTACCAACGAGGACTATCACTATCTTCGTAAACTGGCAATAAAAATTATCCGTCATATAGGTATTGTAGGAGAGTGTAACGTACAATATGCTTTCGATCCCGAGTCGATGGATTATCGCGTTATAGAGGTGAACGCCCGATTGAGCCGATCGTCAGCACTAGCTTCGAAAGCAACAGGCTACCCGTTGGCTTTTGTCGCTGCAAAACTCGGACTAGGCTATGGATTGTTCGATCTAAAGAACTCAGTTACAAAGGTTACATCAGCATTCTTTGAACCAGCTCTTGACTATGTTGTAGTAAAAATTCCCCGCTGGGATTTAGGTAAATTCCATGGTGTAAAACGGGAAATCGGCTCGTCGATGAAATCGGTCGGAGAGGTTATGGCGATTGGCCGAACTTTTGAAGAAGCAATACAAAAGGGACTTCGAATGATCGGTCAGGGCATGCACGGCTTTGTGGAGAACAAAGAACTGAAGGTTGCTGATATCGACCACGCGCTTAAGGATCCTACCGACAAACGCATATTCGTCATTTCTAAGGCTATGCGTGCAGGATATCCAATTGAAAAAATTCACGAGTTGACAAAGATAGACCGCTGGTTCCTGTATAAACTTCATAATATAGTTGCTACTGCGGATGAATTGGAAGCATATGATAAGATTGAAGATGTACCTGCCGAACTTTTGCGCCAGGCCAAACAGCAAGGTTTCAGCGATTTCCAGATAGCAAGGGCGTTGTTTAAAAACACAATCACAGATTCATCGACAGCATCGAACATCATACGAACATGGCGAAAATCACTTGGCATACTGCCGGTTGTAAAACAAATTGACACACTTGGTGCTGAATACCCGGCCAGAACAAATTATCTGTATCTGACTTATAACGGCGATGTAAATGATGTCACATATCTTCACGACCACAAGTCGATTGTTGTGCTTGGTTCGGGCGCATATCGAATAGGTAGTTCGGTCGAGTTTGACTGGTGCTCGGTGAATGCGCTAATGGCTGTGAAAAAACAAGGCTGGCGCTCAGTTATGATTAACTATAACCCGGAAACAGTGTCGACCGACTACGATATGTGCGATCGACTATATTTCGATGAGCTTACATATGAACGAGTCATGGACATCCTCGAATTGGAGAATCCACATGGCGTAATATTATCGGTAGGAGGCCAGATACCAAACAATCTGGCAACACGTCTCGACAGTGCCGGCGTGCCAATCCTCGGAACAACAGCAACCTCAATTGATAACGCAGAGGACCGACACAAATTTTCAGCCATGCTCGATCGGATTGGCGTTGATCAACCCCGCTGGCGCGAGTTGACATCGCAGGCCGATATCGATGCTTTCATTGATGAGGTTGGCTTTCCGGTTCTGGTTCGCCCAAGCTACGTGCTTTCAGGCGCGGCCATGAATGTATGTTCAAACAGCGAAGAGCTACACCGATTCCTGCAGCTTGCAGCTAATGTTTCGAAACAACATCCTGTAGTAGTGACTGAATTTATACAGTATGCTAAAGAAATCGAATTTGACGCTGTAGCACAAAACGGTGAAATTAAAGTATATGCAATATCAGAACATATTGAGTTTGCGGGAGTGCATTCTGGCGACGCTACCATTCAGTTCCCACCGCAAAAACTGTATGTTGAAACCATTCGTAGAATAAAAAAAGTAAGCCAGAAGATAGCTCGCGAGCTAAAAATTTCCGGACCTTTCAATATTCAGTTCCTGGCAAAGAACAACGACATAAAGGTTATCGAATGTAACTTGCGTGCATCCAGATCGTTCCCCTTCGTAAGCAAAGTTTTGAAATTAAACTTCATCGATCTGGCAACAAGAGTGATGCTGGGAGAACCGGTGGATAAACCCGGCAAAAATGCTTTCGATCTGGATTATGTTGGCGTGAAGGCATCGCAATTCTCGTTCTCCCGTCTTCAGGGCGCCGACCCGGTGTTGGGAGTGGATATGGCCTCTACCGGTGAAGTTGGGTGTATAGGTAGCGATACTGATGAAGCCGTTTTGAAAGCAATGTTGTCGGTAGGCTTGCGAATCCCAGCAAAAAACAAAGGCGTTCTGCTTTCAACCGGCACACCGAAACAGAAAGCTGATTTGCTCGATGCCGCACATAAACTGTATCTGGCAGGATACCAACTGTATGCCACACCGGGAACACACGGATTCCTGGCAGACAATGGTATACCCGCGTTGAAAGTTTACTGGCCTAGTCAACCCGATATCCAACCTCAAGCGTTGGATTTACTTCACAGTAAAGAGATTGATTTAGTGGTGAATGTGCCTAAGAACCTTTCCGAAACCGAGCTGACAAATGGTCGCAAGATACGTCGTGCTTCAATCGATTTGAATGTGTCGCTGCTGACTAACGCAAGGCTGGCATCTGCGTTTATAAATGCATTTACCGAATTGGATGTTGATGACATTGAAATTCGGCCATGGAACGAATATTAAAGCGAGTAATTAACAACCTCATTTGCTCCATTAATTGATGATTTGTGGAAATTGCAGCCAATCAATAGCGTTGCAGATAATAAAATAAATGTTTAACTTTGCGGCGACGTTAATAATCAATTACGTCGCCGCAAAGTTTTATCACAGCAAGAAAATGATACGCATAATGTCTCGAATATTTTTGGCAATGATTTTATTGCTGTCAGCTTCGGTAGCAAATTGTCAGACTCAGGAGCAGATTGAAGCTGGAGTGGGGGAGGATTTATGCAATCACCTTACCCGAGCAGGAAATGTTAAAGTGACAATGCCCGAACAGCTAAGGTTGCGAATTATGCCCGAAAAACAAACGGCAGCGGTAGATACGGAGTCTCAATCGGTTAAAACTGGAGCCGCCGGAAAAATGGGTGGCTACAGAATACAGGTATTCTCTGATAACAATTCTCGGACAGCAAAAGGAGAAGCAAGATCGCGCGCACGAAATGTTAGCGCTCAGTTCCCACAACATCAAACGTATGTGGTTTATAGCTCACCTTATTGGCGGCTTCGTGTTGGTAATTTCAGAACACACGACGAAGCCAACCTTGTGGCCGAAGAAATGAGGCTAGCATTCCCTTCGTATGCGCGCGAAATCAGAGTGGTTCGTGACCGCATTGTCGTTGAAGCAGATTAAATAAAATGAGATCGTCGGAAGAAACAATATCGGAATTAGCAAAGCATTATCGTGCAATAATAGAGTTGATTGGTGAGGATCCGGAAAGAGAAGGATTGCGAAAAACACCTCTACGCGCGGCGAAAGCACTTTATTATGCGACAAGCGGATATAGGGAAAATGCACACGAAATAATGCGTCAAGCTGTTTTTGAACATAGCGGTTCGAAAATAGTTATGGTTAAAGATATTGAATTTTACTCATTCTGCGAACATCATATTTTGCCGTTCTTTGGTAAAATATCTGTAGCATATATCCCTGATGGCGAAATTATAGGATTGTCAAAACTGGCAAGAGTGGTCAATACATTTGCCAGAAGGCTACAAGTACAGGAACGCCTGACAGCAGAAGTATGCCGGGCTGTCGCCAGCGCATTGTCAACAAAAGGAGTAATGGCCGTTTGTCAGGCTGAGCACCTTTGCATGAAAATGCGCGGCGTAGAAAAACAAGATTCCTCAACCTTAACTACTGAATACACCGGAGCCTTTGCTGAAAGTGCAGAGCTGCGACAGGAATTCTATCAGTTATTGAAATAGAACTGAACAGTATCCCAAATTAAAACATCCCAAAATCACCTGCAACAACGTAGCTCAGCCTTTGAAAAATTGTCTGTAGCTCAACCTGTGAGAATAGTTAGCGGGGGGCGATCAACAGCGCAAAGTAGAGCGATTGAAAATATTAAAATTATACATAATATGCATTATGTTAAATACGAAACGCATTAATGCGGTATATGTCGTTATGGAAATCTCAATTTGCTTAACGGTGATCAAATAATAATTGTTTGCGCGCGAATCTGTTGATTTCTGTATGATATGATTTTTTTTAAATTATCGGGATGTTTTTACGCAGCTACCAATTATTATAGGAGTTTGAATACCATTAATGCTGGTAAATCTTATGAATTGTGAGTAAATTTGTATCTTATAAATAGCTCATCTGTTAAAGTAATGCTCTCTGAGTTTTCTCATGGAAATAAATACGATAAACAATATTCCTTCTACCTCACCTTTAGCCGGTTTCAGTGATAATATTGCAATATTCAGCGATATGTCCATATTACGAGACATTGAGCTGCCAGCTAAAATTGATTTCATTTTATCGATTATGTGTGAAGAAGGCAGTATGAACATTACATATGACAAACAATGTAAGGTGCTGACAAGCCATTCACTGATGGTAATGAGACAGGGGCACGTGATTAACAGCTATGAATTATCACCCGATTTTAAAGGTCATATCATTGCCGCCAGCACCAAGCATCTTGACCAGAATGTTCCGGCAATGTCCAAGCTTATGCCCTTTTTGGTTCACTTTATGGGTAATCCGGTAATCTTATTGTCGAAGCAAGAAATGCAGAATCAGATAGAATTGCGCAACCTGCTAATGGCGAAATCGAACAACAAAAGCGAACAAGCATATCGAAAAAATGTTGTACGATCGCTGCTTGAAGCTCTATTTTTTGAAACACTTGGTGTATACTCAGCACACTCTATAAATCTGCATTCATTGAATTCGCTAAAACGAAAGGACTCGTTACTATACGAGTTCGTTCGTTTAGTGGAAGAGGAATATAAAAAGGAGCGGTCGGTAGCTTATTATGCCCAAAAACTGTTTGTTTCCCCAAAGCATTTGTCGGCTATGGTCAAAGAGGCAAGCGGTAGAACTGCTGGAGAATGGATCGATTTGTACGTGATTATGGAAGCTAAAAGCCTACTGAAAAACACAGGTATGACCATTCAGGAAATAAGTCAAGAACTAAATTTTTCGAACCAATCTTTCTTCGGTAAATACTTTAAGAATTTGACTGGAACTTCACCGCGTATTTATCGGTCTGCCATCTAAGATGACTTTTTAACCACGGGAACGTGTATGTATTATTCTGGGAAAGTTCCAGATAACCGATTTAAACCAGAAGCGTGTGCTGATATGCTGTCAGCTGGCACTCCCTTTTGCTCGAAAACATTTATGAAGCAAATGTTCATTGATAGGTTTTGTTGTTTTTGTCGATTGTTATGTTGAGTGGGAGAAAGAGAATCCAAATACATGATAAAGTTGGAATGAAGTGGAAAAATATGTAAAGGAGGATAAGAAATGAATTTTTAGCTATTATCATCCGCCTACCAAAACCTGTTCTAATATCGCAAGGAAAAAATGCTATAAAACATAAAAAATAATTTGCATATTTGAGATTTTAGTCTCGGAATAGTAAAAAATTGCTAAAAACCTAATGATAAGCTGGTTATTCTGCTAATAAAGTGTAATACGCGAATCTTTTTGTGAAAATTGCATGTTTAATGATAAAGCATGTATTTAATGACATTAAAGTGCCATTCGTATCAATGTTGAATAATGTCTGTATTCTCTTTAAATACATAGTTTGCAAAAATAACTGAAAATAAGTTTGCGAATGCAACACGACTAAGAAATACACGCCAAAAGTGGTGTTTGAATTAAGAAATCGCCATCAGATTTTCTATTGCTATTTATAAATTCGAAAGAGTTTTAAATTGCAACAGAGAGTCGTGATGGTAATTTTTTTACGCGTTAACACTTAATAATATGCATGCGTAAATAACAGAAAACCATGGATATTATATAATAAAAATAAAGTAATAGATTATGAATCGGTGAATAATTGGTGGATTGCTATACTTAAATGACATATACGTAGTATAATACAATGAAAAACAATTATATATATAATAAATATAAAGCAGCACTATAAATATTTTTAATCAGGCCATTTCGCCAATTTTAAATTATGCAAACTGCGATTTGAAATTAAAAATTCAAATTTAAAAATGTAAATTTGGAATTTACATTTTTATTGGTTACATTTGCACATAGATAAATTGCAAATTGAAACAGATAATGGATATCTCGACTCGCCTAAAAACATTCATGGAGTACATTAATGTACCCGTCACTAAGTTGGCCGATAATTGCCAAATTCCCCGCCCTTCTATGACTCAGTTGCTTAAAGGAAGGAATAAAAAGGTGAGCGACGAAGTTATATCCAAGATACATGTAGCTTATCCTCAACTATCTATTCTCTGGTTGCTTTTTGGCGAAGGGGAAATGGTGAACGAATCAAATATGCAAATCTCAGAGCCTGAAAACCAACAAAAATTCATAGATTTTGATTCGCAAATTGATGAATATAAGTTTGATATATCTAATCTCGATACCGTAAATTCCGATTCTGAAAAATTGCAAAATAGAATTGAAACAGTATCGGCTTCAAATAAATCGAATATAAAGGGTTCTAACACGCGACAAGTGCCCTACCCTTCAAACTATGAAAATTCTGAGGTTAAGATAAATTGTAATATTCACAGCGAAAAGAGGCACGTTGTGAATATCATGGTTTTTTATTCTGATATGAGTTTCGAGTCGTTCGTTCCCCAGAAGGAAATCAAAAACTAGGATAGCAAATCTATAGAGGAAAGTGGCCTACTGGGTTTTGAGCTAAGAATAATGATTCTGCAATAAAGGTTTACGATTGCTGGGCTTTAGGATGTAATGAATGAATGTGGAATCCGAACCAGCCAACGATAAGTGTCATCAGAGGGCTTACTATATTAAAAATACAAAATGGTAAGTAGGCAAGAGTTGTTACGCCTAGTACTGTTGATTGGGTAAGACCGCAACTGTTCCAGGGAATCAGCACGGAAGTCACGGATGTTGAATCTTCTATTGTACGGCTAAGCAAACGCGGCTCTAGAAAACGTCGGCGATAAAGATTTCTATAAAGGTTGCCGCAAAGAATAATCGACAGATATTGGTCGCCCGTAAAACTATTGAGCATTAATCCTGTTAAGGCTGTCGACGATATGATCTTGCCATTTTTGCGCAATCGACGCGTTATCGAATGGGTTATTGTCGAGATTAAACCGGAAGCCATCATAGATGTTCCGAAAAATAGCGCGCTAAGCACTAATGTGATTGTAGGAAGCATCCCTTTCATTCCGCCGGTTGATACAAGCGAATTAAGCAATGTATGGTTCAGGTTAAGTGATGTGTCGGTTGACAATAAACCTGCAATAGACTGGATGTGCCGCCATATCGTATTGTCTGACACCAAGTTTTCTTCTAAAGCAGTTAAAATTTGAGGCTGAAGTATGAATATTCCGGCAACACCAAGAATTGTGCTTATAACTAGTGTTTTTATTGTACCTACTTTACATGAGAGTACTACAATGGTGGCTACAGGAATCAGTAGACACAATGGGGTTATATTGAACGTTGCGTGAAGCAAGTCTATTACCTCAACCGATTGAGACGACATGTTGGCCGGGGTGCAGAATCCTACAACTGTGTATATTATTAACGCCAATCCCATAGCCGGTCCGGTTGTCCACATCATGTATCGGATATGCTGCATTAAAGGAACGCCACAGGTAGATGACGCCAGAACGGTGGTGTCGGACAGTGGTGATACTTTGTCTCCAAAATAAGCGCCGGATATAATTGCTCCGGCAATCCAGCCTGGCGAGTAGCTCCACATTGTGCCAATTCCCATGAATGCCACGCCAATTGTGGCAATTGTGGTCCATGAGCTTCCACTCATTACCGACACTACTGCGCACACGGCACAAGTTGTGGCCAGAAACATCTGCTGATTCAGAATATCCATCCCGTAGCATATCAAGGCCGGAACCACTCCACTGAACATCCATGAGGCGGAAACCGTGCCTATAAGCAATAATATTGCCAGCACAGGCAATGCTTGTACCGCACTTTTGTGAGCACTCACTGTTAGCGGACGTTTGAGCGGCCGATTATGAAAACTGGCAATAGCCAACGCAATAAGTCCACAAACTACTAATAACGGCTGGCTGAATGATTGTATATTATCAGCCCCGTCAAAAATAAGAGTAGATGTTATTCCACAAATCAGCACTCCTAGAGGAATCAAGGCAGCTGAAGTTGAAATTTCTTTGGGAGTTTTTGTTTTAGGCATTTACAAGCAACAAATGTCAGATGAAAGTGAATGTTTGTTTATTTGGTGTGTAAGTATCGACTTGTCAATCCTTCATAGAAGTCGATTCTGCGGTCGCGGAGGAATGGCCACCAGCGGCGAACCCATTCGCTCCTTTCCATATCAATGTCGACAACCGTTTCTGTTTCTGTATCTGTCGAGGCCTGCCACAAGAATTCTCCTTGGGGACCTATAGCCATTGACGACCCCCAGAATGTGATTCCGTTTGTTGCTCCCGATGGATCGAATTCGTGCCCTACTCTGTTTGCCGCAATCAGAGGTAGCCCGTTGGCAATAGCATGCCCGCGCTGAACTGTTATCCAGGCGTCGCGCTGACGGTTTTTCTCCTCATCTGGGTCGGAACTTTCCCATCCGATAGCCGTTGGATATATAAGCAAATCTGCACCATTTAAAGCCATTAGGCGCGCTGCTTCCGGAAACCATTGATCCCAGCATACCAGTACGCCGAGACGTCCAACGGATGTGTTGATTGGCTCGAAACCCAAATCGCCTGGTGTAAAATAGAATTTCTCATAATATGCAGGATCGTCGGGTATGTGCATCTTGCGGTATTTCCCGGCTATGCTTCCGTCGGATTCGAATACGACAGCTGTGTTGTGGTATAAACCGGGAGCCCGGCGTTCAAACAGTGACGTTACTAGAACGCAACTTGTTTCTTTTGCCAGCGACGAATAAAACTCGGTTGTCTCTGACGGAATTGCTACAGCAAGCGAGCAAAGATCGGTCGACTCCGTCTGGCAAAAGTAAAGAGAGTCATGCAACTCCTGAAGGATAACTAATTGTGCGCCCAGTGCTCCTAGTTTACGTACTTTCTCGGCAATGCGATTCTGATTGTCGGCTATATTGTTTGAATTGGCTTGTTGTATGATGCCTGTTTTTAGAATTTTCATTATGCAATATTTATGGATGGATTATTTAGAAATCCTGTCGGAATTTGCATTGTAGCGCAATGTAGCGAACCGTGTTGCTGAATCAATGCTGTGCAGTCAATTCCGATTATCTCTTTATCTGGGAAAACAGACTTAATAGCGTTTAATGCCTTCTGATCATTTTCCGGTTGATTGTAAGTAGGAACAAGAACGGCATTGTTTATGGTAAGATAGTTGGCGTATGTAGCCGGCAATCTATTCCCCTCCAAGTCGAAAATGGGTTCAGGAAATGGCAAGGCAATAAGGCGAAAAGTATTGCCGTCGTTTGTGCGGAACTTCTTGAGCTCATTTTTCATTGCTTCCATTTCGGCAAAGTGTGAGTCTGCCTTATCGTCGGGTCGGCCAACATAAACTATCGTGTTGTCCGGAGCTAGCCGGGCTAATGTATCAATATGGCTGTCTGTGTCGTCGCCTTCAAGCGCTCCCGATTCCAGCCACAGAACATTTTTTGCGCCTAATTCCTGCTTGAGACATTGTTCAATTTCACGTCGTGTGAGTTGTCCGTTGCGGTTAGTCGACAGCAGACAGCGCGCCGTTGTCATTATGGTGCCTTTGCCATCGCTTTCAATAGAGCCACCTTCCAAAACGAATCCAAGTCGATTGGTGTATGAGGCATTGAACAAATTTCCTTGAGACAATTGTATAGTTACTTGATTATCCTTGTCGGATGCAAATTTCAATCCCCAGCCATTGAAGCAGAAATCAAGAATGAGTTTTTTGTCGCATTCGCTTACAGAGATTGGCCCATAGTCGCGGATCCAAGTGTCGTTTGTTGGTATTTCGACATAGAAAATATTATCCTTACGCCCTTTATCTGCCATTCCCTTAAGTGGAATTTTAATGTCGGGGGCGATTATAATCACTTTAGCATAGTTCGACAATTCTGTGGCCAACTTAATGTAGGTTTCTTGAATTTCTTCAAGCATATAATTCCAGTCGCTATTAACGTGGGGCCACGATAAAAAAACGGCTTCTTGCGGTTCCCATTCCGCCGGAAGCCGTCTGTATTGCCTAGAAAGGTTATTCATCGAAATCGCTTAAGTTGTCGTAAATTGATTGTTGGTTGTCGAGAAGTTCCTCGCAAAAATCCAGAAATCCCATTTTCTCTGAACTTCCAACTGAAGCACACCATTCGCTATATTCTTCAGCAAGTGTGTCATCTTCGGCCAGGAGTTTTTTTAACTCTGCATTAGCGATGTCAATGCTACCATACTGCGATAACAAATTGTGAAAAAATTCAGTAATATCGTTCATTGCCGTTATGAACTTTGTATTGTGTTTTGTTCAACGGCTTTCGGTCTCTATATGCGATGAGCCGAGAACAAACCATAGTTAATAATCAAGTTCTTATCTCTTTCAAAATTACTATATTTTATTTGTTATGCAAAATATTAAAATAAAATGATACTAAAAACATGTTAATTTGTATAGGAATCCGGCAGAAAACGTCGTAGAAGGAAGTAACCGACAATACCGGCAATAAGCGAGCCCAAAACGATGCCTATTTTAGCCTGATCTAGCATCTGTATCGTTTCAATGCTATCGGAATCGAAACTTAAATTGGCTATGAATAAAGAAACAGTGAACCCAATTCCGCCCAAAGCCGATGCTCCCGCAATCATGCGCCAGCTGGTTCCTGCAGGTTTTGGCGCCAGATTAAACTTTACGGTTAGCCACGAAAAACCAAAGATACCGATAAACTTACCGATTACAAGGCTACATATTATAGCCAGACTTAGACCTGAATACAGTGTTGCCGGTTCAATATTATAGAAACAGATTCCCGCATTTGCAAAGGCAAAAAGTGGTACAATCAAGAAGTTTACAATTGGATGAAGAGTGTCTTCAAGATCCTGTAGAGGAGAAATAACTTTATCTGATGCCGATTCAATCTGTTTCAACCAGTCGAGTTGGTCATGGCTAAGCATTGTGGTGCTGTCGAGTGATTTATCGTCGTCAATTTTGAAATGAGATATGGCTCTACGTATGGTTTTTACATAGCTTTGGGGCGCAAAAACCGGCGTTGATGGAATGCAAAATGCGATTAAAACACCGGCAATTGTAGGATGAATTCCTGAATTGAGAAATAGAAACCATATAATGGTACCTACCCCGATGTAGAAAATCTTACTCTTGATTTTGAATTTTGCCCCTAGCATCAATATGCCCAGAAGCAATGTTGCAATAATCAACAAACTGATATTAATATGGGAGCTATAGCATGTTGCAATTACAATTATGCCTCCTATATCGTCAACAACCGCTAGTGTGGTTAAAAATATCTTCAGTGATATAGGAACACGGCGACCTAGCATCGCCAGTATGCCAAGCGTAAACGCTATATCGGTTGCCATTGGTATTGCTGCACCACCAATATAATCCGATCCGTTGCCAATAGCGAAAAAAATAGCTACCGGCACAATCATGCCACCTACAGCAGCGATTATTGGCAGCAATGCTTGCTTTAATGAACTCAGTTCTCCAACCAGAATCTCACGTTTTATTTCCAATCCGATTGAGAAAAAGAAAATTGCCATAAGGGCGTCGTTGATGAATTGAATCATTGTCATCGCATGGCCAGAATGGCTGAAAAGGTTGAAATTGCCTATTTGCAGACGAATCTCGTTATTCCAGAATTCAGTGTATAAAGCATTTGTTTGTGGAATATTGGCCGCAAACAAAGCAAGCAGCGTAGCAACAATCAATACGTTGCCACCTGAAGCATGGCTATGGATAGCACGTTTGGCTGCATAGTAAACCCTGTGGGCAACGGGTTGCTCACAGGGCGTATCTGAATGATTGTAGTTGTTTCTCATTTTGCGTGAATAGTTGACCGTTTCTACTATAACACGCGAAAGGTCAATCTAGTTTCAGCACAGCAAGGAAAGCTTTTTGAGGCACTTCAACCGAGCCTATCTGTTTCATACGCTTCTTACCTTTCTTTTGTTTTTCCAGAAGTTTCCTTTTTCGTGATATATCGCCGCCATAGCATTTTGCGGTAACATCTTTACGAACGGCTTTTATCGTTTCCCGGGCTATAATCTTTGAGCCAATTGCCGCTTGAATAGCTATGTCGAATTGCTGTCGCGGGATTAGTTCCTTCAGCTTCTCACACATACGACGTCCGAAGGTTACGGCATTATCAACGTGGGTTAATGTGCTGAGTGCGTCAACGCTCTCGCCATTCAGGAGTATATCGAGTTTAACAAGTTTTGACTCGCGAAAATCATGTATATGATAATCGAACGAAGCGTATCCTTTCGAAATTGATTTCAGCTTGTCGTAGAAATCGATAACAATTTCGCCAAGAGGAATATCGAATGTGAGTTCGATACGGTTGCCCGATATATATTCCTGTTTGATCAGCTCACCGCGTTTGCCCAGGCATAGAGTCATGATTGATCCTATATAGTCGGCCAATGTTATTATGGAGGCGCGTATATATGGCTCTTCGATATGGTCGATCAGTGTTGGATCGGGCAATCCGGATGGGTTATGAACTTCAGTCATTACACCCTTTTTGTCAAAAACGCGATATGAAACGTTAGGAACTGTTGTTATAACATCCATGTCGAATTCACGGCCCAGACGTTCCTGCACAATTTCCATGTGGAGTAAGCCTAGGAATCCGCAACGGAAACCGAATCCTAGAGCCATTGACGATTCAGGGGTGAATGTGAGCGACGCGTCGTTGAGCTGTAACTTCTCTAATGATGCTCGAAGATTTTCAAAATCCTCGGTTTCAATTGGATAAACACCGGCAAAAACCATTGGTTTCACTTCCTCAAACCCGTCGATTGCCTTGTCGCAGGCATTGTTGACGTGTGTGATAGTGTCGCCTACCCTTACTTCCTTTGACGTTTTTATGCCTGAAATTATGTAGCCTACGTTTCCTGCCGAAAGTTGCTGACGGGGCGACATTTCCAGTTTCAGTACTCCTATTTCATCCGCATTATATTCTTTGCCGGTTGACACGAACTTGACAAAATCGCCTTTACGGATAGTGCCGTTAACTATTTTATAATATGCGATAATGCCGCGGAACGGATTGAAAACAGAGTCGAAAATCAAAGCTTGCAACGGCGCTTCCGGGTCGCCTTGCGGAGCTGGAATACGATCTACGATAGCTTGAAGTATTTCAGGCACGCCTATGCCGGTTTTACCCGAAGCTCGGATAATCTCTTCGCGTTTGCAACCCAGCAAATCAACAATCTGATCCTCAACTTCGTCGGGCTTTGCACTGTCAAGATCAACTTTGTTTATAACCGGAATAATTTCAAGGTCGTTCTCAATTGCCATATATAGGTTTGAGATTGTCTGAGCTTGAATGCCTTGCGCCGCATCTACAATCAGAAGCGCACCTTCACAAGCTGCAATTGACCGCGAAACTTCATAGCTGAAATCTACGTGTCCGGGAGTGTCAATGAGGTTCAGCGTGTAATCTTCTTCGTTGTAACGATAGTTCATCTGAATCGCGTGGCTTTTAATTGTAATGCCACGCTCGCGTTCAAGATCCATATCGTCGAGCACTTGATCCTGCAAGTCCTTGGCAGAAACAGTGTTTGTATATTCAAGAAGACGATCGGCAAGTGTGCTTTTGCCGTGGTCGATATGAGCTATTATGCAGAAGTTTCGTATTCGTTTCATATTATTGAAGAACAAACGGTATACAAAGTTACGCAATAATTTGGGTTTGTCAAAATTACCTATCAAGCCATTGAAACATCAATTTGTAAGCCTGTTCCCTGGGACACGGTTGCGAAAGAATCAGGTCGTGAATCCCGTTATTAACTGTTACCGATGTCACATCTCTCCCGAGTTTGGAACCATAACGTTGTATGTCGTTCACATCAAGAACCACATCTGATCGTTTTATCATTGCTGTATCCTGTCCTGAATATGACTTGTCAGAATGCATTAACAATACCGGTATCTGGATGTTGGAGCTTTTTTGCAACTTTTTTTGCGCCGAATTGATGGCATGGAGCCAGCCTGTCGTTACCGGGCGAGCTTTTGTCACTTTCCAGTTGGTGTTAAAATCCCATTGTCCATAACCCGATTTCAGCAGGCTCTCGGCATACGATGTGCCTTGTGGCTGATTTATCGAAACTCCTGGAACAAAACGGCCAATCCACGCTGCCGCCGGAATGGCAATTTCCTCCATGAATTCACTCATGTTCCAGTCAAGGAATGGCGAATTAAGAATCAGTCGCTTCACTTGTTGCGGCTTCCGGTCGTTGATGTACGAAGATGCCGTCAGTCCTCCTGTTGAATGTCCAATCATAACCACAGAATCGATACCGTTATTTTTCATTACGGCCAATGCAGAATCAATGTCGGGATAGTATTCCGAAATATTGCGTACGTCAAAAATTCGTTGTCCCGGCATTATCGACCTTCCGTATTTACGTAAATCAACCGCGTAGAAACTGTAGCAAGAGTCGGCAAAACGTTCAGCCATCTCTTTTTGAAAGAAATAGTCGTTATAACCATGGATATATAATACACCACGCTTGAGGGAGTCGCCACAGGGACTTGTGTGCCGGATAATCGTTGAGCGCACTTGCCCCGAATAATCGTGCCCTTGATCAACATATCTCGATTCAAACCCAGGGCCTAATGTGTCGGTTCTCCAGCCTGTCGACAAATCGCCATTATCGAATGTGACCCGAGGCGAGCAGCCCCAGGTCACAGTTATCAATGCTGTAAGAATTATATGTTTAAGTGTCATTCCATTATTGTTGTTTAAACAAATCCTTGATTGAACCCAGCGAACTGAGTACGCCAGATGCCTCATATGGGATATAAACGGTTTTGCTGGCCGGACCCTGAGTCATTTCTCGCAAGGTAGCAATATATTGCATTGCTAGCATGTAGGTTGCCGGATCGGTTTTCGATTGGTTTATAGCTTCGGCAACTTTACGAATTGCCTCGGCTTCAGCTTCGGCTTTGAGCACTTTTGCCTTTGCTTCGCCCTCGGCACGGAGAATTTCCGATTCTTTCTTGGCCGTTGCTTGATTGATTTGAGATGCTTTTTCACCTTCCGACAAAAGTATCACAGATGTTTTCTGTCCCTCTGCATTAAGAATCTCCGCACGACGGTTACGCTCAGCCTGCATCTGTTTCTCCATAGCTTCGCGAACACTTTTGGGCGGGTTGATATCTTGAAGTTCCACTCTGGTCACTTTTACGCCCCACTTGTTTGTAACATCGTCGAGAATCGTTTGCAGACGTGAATTTATTGTGTCGCGTGACGACAGAGTCTGGTCAAGCTCAAGCTCACCAATAACGTTTCGGAGCGAGGTTTGAGTTAGCTTTTCCAACGCGTTTGGGAGATTATCGATTTCATATACAGCCTTTTTGGGATCAACAATCTGAAAATACAGCAGGGCGTTGATTTCGGTTGTCACATTATCTTTTGTAATTACGGGCTGCGAAGGGAAATCATAAACCTGTTCGCGAAGGTCGATAGAGGTTGATGTTGAAATACGGCTCATGGTTTTCCCGTTCAGACCCGTTATAACCTGACGCGTGTAAACAACTTTTGGTTTATCGATAAAAGGCCAAATTATGTTTAATCCCGGATTCAGTACGCTGTGAAAACGGCCAAGTCGTTCAACAACACTTGTTTCTGATTGCGGTACGATTTTAATCCCCGCCCAAGCCAATACCAGTACAACAAATACTAAAATGGCAAGAAGTACTAATGATGCTTCCATAATATGAGTTTTTAATAAAATATTTGAAACTAGCCAGTGTCATTGCTGTACAAAATTTGAACGACATGACTATGTAACAGTAATGTTCTTAAGCCGCAGTTGAAGATATTATTTGATTACCTTTACTTTTAATATAATACTGTCGTAACCGACAACCTTGACCGCTGTACCTGATTCTATCGATTCGCCGTTGTTACTTACAAATTGCCAGTTGTCGCCGTCAATTCTCAGCCTGCCCGGCCGTTTTTCCGCCGTATACGATTCTGTTACAACCGATTCGCGTCCTATCAAGGCGTCCATGTTTGAACTGTATTGGTTGCCCTTATGTAAATTCTTGTTAACCAACGGACCAAGAAAAATAAATGCTGCTACACCACCCAGAATCAATGCGATAAGCTGACCTTCCAAGCCTAATCCCAGTCCAGCGGTAACTGCCGCACATATAGCTCCAATAGCCGGACAAAAAGCGGCAAAGGCGCCAAATAAAAGCTCGACTGTAGCCAATACGGCGGCTATGATTAGCCAAATTAACCAAGATGCCATAGTTGAATTCTTAAAGTTGATTTTTGCAAATATAAAAATCTTTCAGCTATTATGAAAATAATAGGTCGTTTTAAACGACATATTCTGGTTCCAAAAAAAACAAGACGATATGCCGGTTACGACATATCGCCCTGTTTTTTCGGATTATAGCATTATTTAATACTACATGTTAAGTAGCTGCTTCATCTTTTCAAAAGCTGTTGCGATAGCATCGGCGTTCTTTCCTCCGGCTTGTGCGAATCCGGGTTGACCACCACCACCACCATTAATCAGTTTGGCCGCTTCTCTAACAGTTGCCGACGCGTTCATTCCTTCAGCAACCAGATCGTCGGTAAGCATTACAGTTAACAATGGCTTGCCTGAAGTGTCGGTTGTAGCCGCTATAAATGCTGTGTGTTCGGGCGATTTAGCACGAATTTTGAATGCTAAATTCTTGACAGCATCAGGTAGTCGCACACCGGTAAGCTCGACTACCGACACTCCTTTTATTGTACGCGCTTTGTTAAGAAGTTCGTCGGCAAGCATGTTGATTTTTTCTTGGAAATACTCTTCTGCTTGTTTTTTTAACTCTGAGTTTTCTTCAACGGCATGTTTGAGTGCGTTAACCAGATTAGGTGCGTTGTTAAACATTCCGGCTATTTCGCGTAAAGTTGTTTGAAGACGTTCAACTTCAAGTTCGGCATTCAAGCCAGTGATAGCTTCAATCCTTCGTATTCCGGCCGCTACGCTGCTTTCTGAAATAATTTTGATCATACCGATGTTGCCGGTATTGGCAACGTGTGTTCCACCGCAAAGTTCCACCGATGAACCGTAACGGACAACACGTACGTCATCGCCATATTTTTCACCGAACAGTGCCATGGCGCCCATTTCGCGAGCCTCTGCAATAGGCATGTGGCGATGCTCGTCCAGAGCGATAGCCTGACGTACACGCGAATTGGCCAGATGCTCAACGGCCGAAATTTCCTCAAGTGTAAGTTTCTGGAAGTGAGAAAAGTCAAAGCGGAGAACTTCTGGCGACACAAATGAACCACGCTGTTCAACGTGTGTTCCCAGAACTTCGCGCAGAGCCTCGTGAATTAGGTGGGTTGCAGTATGGTTGCATGACGTTGCCATACGCAAGTTCCCGTCAACTGTAGCCTGAAATACGACATCAGGGTTTGCTGGAATGGTTTTTGTTAAATGAACACTCATGCCGTTTTCCCGCTTTGTGTCATAAATCTCTGTAACTGAACCGTCGGGAGCTGTAAGAACGCCTCTGTCGCCAACTTGTCCACCCATTTCTCCGTAGAAAGGTGTGGCAGCAAGAACAATCTGGTAATATTCCTGCTTTTTCTGTTTAACTTTACGATAGCGCAATATTTTTGTTGCAACAGTCTGTTTGTCATATCCAACAAACTCCTGTTCTCCTTCATTTAAAATAGTCCAGTCGTCGGTTTCAACAGCGGCAGCATTTCGTGCCCTGGCCTTTTGCTGGGCCATTTCCTGATCGAACTGAGCGTGGTCCAGTGTCATACCGTTTTCCTTGAGAATCAGCTCGGTCAAGTCGAGAGGGAACCCGTAGGTATCGTATAGCACAAATGCTTCCTTACCGGAAATTTCTGTAACATTCTTAGCTTTAGCAGCCGCGATTGCTCCATCGAGAAGTTTAATTCCGTTTTCAAGCGTACGCAGGAATGCATCTTCCTCTTCTTTAATCACTCTCATAATCAGCTCGCGCTGTTTCGGCAGCTCAGGATAGGCTTCGCCCATCGAGTCAATCAGGGTGTCAACAAGCTTATACATAAACGCTTGTTTCTGACCCAGGAAAGTGTATGCGTAGCGTACGGCTCTACGCAGTATTCGACGAATAACATAGCCTGCTTTAGCATTTCCAGGCAATTGCGCGTCGGCAATGGAGAATGATATTGTGCGCACGTGGTCGGCGATAACTCGCATTGCCACGTCAACTTTGTGGTCTTTATCATATTCAAGACCCGATAATTCAGCTATTTTGCCGATCAAAGGAGTGAAAACGTCGGTGTCGTAGTTCGACTGTTTCCCTTGCATAGCCATACAAAGACGCTCAAAGCCCATGCCGGTATCGATAACCTTAGCAGGCAATGGCTCCAATGAACCATCAGCTTTACGATTATATTGCATAAACACAAGATTCCAGATTTCGATAACCAGAGGATGATCGTGGTTAACGAGCTCGCGACCCGGAATGGCGGCCTTCTCCTCCTCCGAACGCAAATCAATGTGTATTTCAGAGCAGGGACCACAAGGCCCAGTATCGCCCATCTCCCAGAAGTTGTCGTGCTTGTTGCCGTTAATAATATGGTCTTTAGGTAAGTGGTTCTCCCATATTTCGGCAGCCTCGTCGTCGCGGCTTAATCCTTCCGATTTAGAGCCTTCAAACACTGTTGCATATAAATTTTTAGGATCCAGCTTCAGAACGTCAACAAGGTATTCCCATGCCCAATCGATAGCTTCTTTTTTGAAATAGTCGCCAAACGACCAGTTGCCAAGCATCTCAAACATGGTGTGGTGGTATGTGTCCATACCAACTTCTTCCAAATCGTTATGTTTACCGCTGACACGCAAGCATTTTTGCGAATCGGCTACACGACTGTATTTAGGCGCTACGTTACCCAGAATAATATCTTTAAACTGGTTCATTCCCGCGTTAGTGAACATCAACGTAGGATCGTCTTTAATCACCATTGGTGCCGAAGGAACAATCTGATGTCCCTTATTTTTAAAGAACTCTTTATAAGATTCCCGGATTTGCTTTGCTGTAAGCATAATAGAAATTTAGGGGGTTGTTTTATTGTTTCTTGAATTACAATTTGCAAATTTACGAAAAAATTCATATATTCGTCCATCATAAAACCATTACATATTTTAAAAATGATTTCTTTGCAGCAAATAACAACTTCGTCGCCATATTATTCTTCAGCCGAACAATTGTGGATGGAGGCGTTCCCAGAATATGAACGTCGCGAAACAATGGCTCAACGACAAAACGTTGATTTCAACAGCAGATTTCATTTCATTCTGGTTGTCAATGGCGATGAACCTTGCGGGATGTTCACATACTGGGATTTTGACCGCTTTATTTATTGTGAGCATTTTGCAATATCACCCCTTGTCAGAGGTAAAGGCATAGGCGCAGAGGTACTGAAACAGATCCAGCAATCGGCTGCAAAACCGTTAGTGCTCGAAGTTGAATTACCCCACAACTACGACAGCAAGCGCAGAATACAATTTTATCAACGTAATGGATTCGTGCTGTGGGATAAAAGCAAGTATATTCAACCGCCATATAGGAAAACAGATAAACCGCTGTCGATGATGCTAATGTCGACTACCGGATTAAACGAACAATCCGATTTCGAAAAAGTGAAAAATACGATACATAAAAAAGTATATGAGAGCCATAAGAGCTTGTAAAAACAGCATTTCAATACGTTTGTAAAGTTTTTCCGGATTTTTTCATGCCATTTTGTTGTAAAATAAAAAAAAATAGTTACATTTGTCGCATGTACAAAAAATAACAGCTAATTGTTGTAGTATTAATAACTTGCTAAAGAAACACTGGAGTGATTAACAGCAACAGAAATCGGCTGCTATTGAATGCTGAAAAGAATAAACCAAATATTACAACATTAATACCAAACTTACTATGAACGAATTAGTAGCCAAAGTGGCTTCACTTTACGAAGCATTCCAAAAAGACGCTAACGCACAGGTTGAAAACGGCAATAAAGCAGCAGGTGCTCGTGCACGCAAAGTATCTCTCGAACTGGAAAAACTGCTTAAAGAATTCCGTAAAGCATCAATCGAGGCTGCAAAATAATTTTGCCTTCAAGTAATTACTAAGGCTGTAACCTGCATACATGTGGATTACAGCCTTACTTTATTATTATAGCTTGTTTAAGTCAATGTATTTGCGATGTTACCCGCTTATTAATATCTTTGTAAAATGAAACGAGGATTTGTTTTGGAAGGCGGGGCTATGCGAGGCTTGTTTACGGCCGGAGTTCTCGATGAACTCACAAAGCAAAATATAACTCCCGATGGCATCGCCGGCGTGTCGGCCGGTGCAGCGTTCGGGTGTAATGTTAAATCACGTCAGCCGGGCCGCGTAATCCGATATAACAAACGGTTCGCTAATGACTCGCGCTACAGTGGTTTACTATCTTTTTTGAAAACCGGTAATATCTTCAACGCTGAATTCGCTTACCATCGTGTCCCGGAAGAATTTGATCTGTTCGACAATGAAACATTCCTCTCAAACCCAATGGAATTTTACGCTGTTTGTACCGATGTCAGAACCGGCACCCCGGTTTACCACTTATGTGAAGAATCCGGGAACGAGTTTTATGAATGGATACGCGCATCGGCATCAATGCCTCTTGTTTCAAAAATTGTAAACATAAACGGGCAGCTCCTGCTGGATGGCGGTCTCTCTGATTCCATTCCTCTTGAATTTATGCAAAACAAAGGTTACAAAAAAAATATTGTAGTTCTTACCCGCCCGGAATGGTACTTAAAAAAGCCGTCATCCCTTGGTCCGATAATAAGCACATATTATCATAAGTATCCAAATTTAGTTAACACGGCTCTTAATCGCCATGTAATGTATAACAAACAATTGGAATACATTCGTTTGTCGGAACAACAAGGAAGTTGTTTCGTTTTCCGTCCACCAACACCGCTCCCCATTGGCCATCTCTCCCACTCTCCTTCCGAGATGCAGAAAGTGTACGATATAGGAGTGGCTACAGCAAAAAAATTAATGCCGGTTCTAGAACAATGGTGGAACTTATAATAAATTAGAAATCAAGTAAGAAAATATGAAATGTCCCCAATGTAAGCGCGACAATCGCGAGATAGCCAAATTTTGTATGTGGTGTGGCGAACCAATTGTTTCGCACTCATCGACAAGCAGCGAAAGGCAAATTCTCGAAGAGTTTGTTGAAAAAGACGACGTTGTTGCCGAACTTTCTCAACTAACATCCAGAGCCAAAGCTGCAATACGAGCAGGAAGGCGAATGAATTTGAGCTTTGTTGTGACCGGAAGTGTGGGAACTGGCAAGAACTTTGTTGCCGAAGGCATTACAAAACTGCTTTACAGTGCCGGACTAGTTCGCACATCCAAACCGGAAATTGTTGGACCGCTCGACTTTGAGGAGTTTATCAACAATTCAAATGCCAAAGCACAAAATTTGAAAAATACGGTTGTCGTTTTCGACGAAGCCCATAAACTGATACCATCATATAATTCAAATTCAATTTGTCAACTCGACTATATTATTGATTTGATTAACAATTGGAACGGAAAAGCCGACAAACCTATTATCGTAATACTTGGCAATCAGAAATTAGACGATTATTTCAGAGATCATCCCGAGACTTCCGCCTTGGTTGGCTATCGTTTTAAATTGTCAACGCTGTCACTCGATGGCTTGGTTAAAATTGCCTTGCAACAGCTAAGGCTCAAATACCATTGCGAACTCACTTCGCAAGCCGCCCAAAAACTACGTCGTATATTCGCAAACGATCTGCGCTCGCCCGACGATGCGCTTGGTGTTCAGGGCCATGATGCAGCCAAACGAGCCTACCAAATCAGCTTGGCTGCCCTGACAGCAAAAGTAGGAAATTCGCCCATTGGTCCGTCGCTCATAAAAGGAAAGGAGTTTGAGATAAAAACGCTTGATCAGATAATGGCGGAGTTCGACAAATATGTAGGTGTAGACGAAGTAAAAGCTGCCGTAAAGTCGGTTGCTCATGCTGTTGAGCAAGCCCGAAAAGCTGGTAAAGAATATAAATTAACCGACCATTATCAGTTCCTAGGTAATCCCGGTACGGGTAAGACAACCATGGCACGCTTGTTTGCCCAGGCATTAAATGCCTTGGGCGTGTTGCCCACAGGACAATTAGTTGAGGTTAGCCGAACCGATCTTGTTGCGGTTTACGTTGGTGAAACCGCGAAACAAGTTACAAAAAAATTTGATGAGGCAATGGGCGGAGTCCTTTTTCTGGATGAAGCTTATTCCTTGGTAACTGCTAAAAACGACTCCTTTGGGCAAGAAGCCGTTAACACCCTACTCCATCTGGCGGAAAACCGTCGAGGAAAATTAGTTGTCATTTTAGCCGGCTATACTAAAGAAATGGGCGATTTCATGAAAGTGAACTCCGGTTTGGCATCCCGTTTCAACCGTATAGTGAATTTCCGCGATTATACAGGCCCGGAACTAGCTGAAATTTTCAAAAGAATGGTTGCGCAAAATAGCGAGGGATATCGGCTGGCTCCCAACATGGACAACGACATTCGTGCTTTCTTCGACAAAATATATCTGACGCGCCAGCGCGATTTCGGAAATGCCCGCGAAGTGCGCAACGCATATTCGGCAGCGTGTGGCCGCGTGACCGACCGTTTGGCTGCTGCGCCTAATTCAGGTGCTCACATTACGGCAGCCGACCTCGATCCGGATTTGCAAACACAATCCAATATGAGTGTCGATGAAGCTCTTGCCGAGCTCAACTCCTTCATCGGAATGGAGTCGGTTAAAGAACAACTCCGTTCGCTTGCAAACAGAATCAGAATAGACCGTATACGCGCTCAACGTGGCGGAAATATGGTTCAACCAAATGTACATGTCGCAATCACAGGCAATCCAGGAACAGGCAAAACGGAAGTAGCCAAGAAATTGGGCGCTATTTTAAAAGCCATAGGTTATTTGCCAAAAGGACATGTTGTTGAACGCGAACGAAAAACATTGCTCGATTCGTATGCAAACTCCGCCGGTCAAAATATGGAAAAAGCTGTCGACGAGGCTATGGGAGGTGTGCTGTTTATCGACGAGGCATATAATCTGATATCGTCGGAAACTCCCGGCGAAAAAGATAAAGATGGCAAAGTTGCCGTTGAGGCTCTAATGACACGAATGACTAACGATGCCGGTAAATTCGTCACCGTAATAGCCGGATATAAAGAACCTATCGAAGAGTTCATCAATAACGCCAATCCCGGTTTGGCTCGACGTTTTTCATACCGTATTCACATCCCCGATTATACAGCATCACAGCTTTTTGATATATTCATGCAAAAAGCAACGAAAGAAAAATTGCAGCTAACCGACACTGCCAAAACTCGCCTAATGCAGAAAATCGACCAAATGGTTAAAATGAAGGATAAGAATTTTGGCAATGCAGGCGAAATGGTAAAGCTGCTCGATGAGGTAAAGAACCGGCAAGGAGAGCGTCTGGCAGCGGGAGATATCTCAAAATTGTCCGACGGACAATTGTACACAATAAGAGTTGTCGACATACCATTCGATGAAACCAAATCCGTGAACCTAGAACAATGTATGGCTCAATTAGATGCTCTTGTTGGTTTGGAGTCGGTGAAAAACGCGGTTAGAGAACTAGCCGACACAATAGTGATTGAGCAACAGCGAGGAAATAAAAATGGCGTAACCCCCGACCACTATCTGTTCTTAGGTAACCCTGGAACGGGTAAAACAACCGTAGCAAGAATAATCGGTAATATCCTTCATACACTCGGGCTGCTACCGTCGCCAAAAGTTGTAGAAGTTGTGAAAACCGACCTTGTTGCTTCATATGTAGGCCAGACAGCTCCCAAAACACGACAGATGATCGACCGCGCTCTTGGTGGCGTACTGTTCATTGACGAAGCATATACTCTCGACGATGGGCAGTTTGGCACACAAGACTGTATGCCCGAACTACTCACCAAACTAATCGACTACAAGGGTCGAATGGTTTGTGTAGCAGCCGGCTATCCTCGCGAAATGCAGAAATGGCTTAATTCAAACTCAGGTTTGACCTCGCGTTTCACCCGTGTAATAAACTTCGAGGATTATTCTGCCGACGAACTCGCTCAGATTTTCCGCAAAAAAGTTGAAGCCGAAAATATGCGCCTTGAGCCGGAGGCCGACCGTACAATGCAAAACTATTTCAGGCAATTAACCGCAAACAAAAGCATTAATTTTGCAAATGCTCGCGAAGCCGCGAACTATTTCGACCGTGTGAAGTTAAACCAAGGAAGGCGGTTGCGTAACGAAATCAACAATCCATCGTTCAACAGAGAGCAACTTTATATTATCAAACAACAAGATATGATTATTCAATGATGAAGTGCCCGTATTGTAATTCAGAAATCGATAATCGCAGCCTATATTGCGACCAGTGCGGAACAAAACTACAAGCCAACAATGTAGCTTCCAATTCTGCCGAAGAAACCATATGGGAGATTGATGATTTGTTGTCCGACGAATATTCATATCCAAAAGAGAATCTGCCACAAGCACCTACACGGCTTGTCTGCAGCAAATATGGAATGGAAATAAGACTGCGCGACAATGCCGTGATTGGACGCACCACGGGCGATTATGTTGGAGTTTTTGGCAAATGTAACTATATCTCAAGTACACATGCCATACTCAAACGAACCTCAAAAGGCTGGAGTATAACCGACATGGGTTCTACTAACGGTACAACCGTAAACGGCGTTAAATGCCGCCCCACCCTGAACTTCGGTATGGGTGACAAAGTTTGCTTAGCTGTTTATTACGAGTTTGTAGCTAAATAATTGGTTTAAACCTGTTAATATGAAAAACTCAAAAAAAAAACACACCGACGAAAAACAAGCAATTCATGTAGCTAATCATGTTACATGGGTTGGCTTTTGGTGGAATATACTTTTAGGTATAGCAAAAGTTGCCGGCGGTATTATAGGACGCTCTGGAGCCCTTGTTGCCGACGGTATACATTCGCTATCCGACGTTTTTACCGATGTCGTAATATTGGTTATGGTTGGAATTGCCAGAAAAAAACCTGACAAAAAATACCAGTATGGGCACGGAAAATATGAAACTTTTGCCACCATGCTTTTGGCCGTAATACTTGCAATTGTTGCCATCGGTATATTTGGGGAGGCTGTGCAACGGATAATAGATGCTTCCCATGGAATTCTGCCCCCTCGCCCCGGCATGATAGCACTGGTGCTTTGTACTGCTTCAATCGTTGTCAAGGAATGGTTATATCATTACACATTATCGGCCGGCCGAAAAATTAATTCCGGTGCCATAATAGCAAATGCGTGGCATCATCGCAGCGACGCTTTTTCGTCGGTTGCAACATTGTTGGGAGTGTCCGGAGCAATGTTCCTTGGACCGCATTGGCGCATACTGGATCCAATCGCTGCCATTATAGTTGCTATTTTCATTGTAATTATATCAGTAAAAATAGCAATTCCTGCCGTTAAAGAATTGTTGGAAATAGCCTTACCAAAGGAAATGGAAAACGAAATTCGCCAGATAACTGCTTCCACCCCCGGCGTTATCACCTACCATCACCTGCGCACACGCCGTAACGGAAACACAATAATAATCGACATGCATATTAAAGTGCGCCCCGACATTCTGGTTGTAACCGCCCATAACATATCATCAAACGTCGAGAATCGTATCGACCGAAGATATGGAAAAAACAACACGATTGTAACCATACATATCGAGCCATACGAAGGAGAAAAGATTCGTCGCGACGGAAGCTGTGCCGAATGAAATTGGCCGCTTAAACTATTTCCTGCTGAAAATTCTGTCGCCCAAATATTTTGCTAGCTCCGAACGCAGCGATGATATTTGTTGCTGTTGGGTTATTATCTGATTAACAGCATCCGATTTTTCCAAATCAGTCATACTGCTGTCGGCAACGATATTTTTAAGGTCGTTGCGCAACGAACGGTCGCGGCAAGTCAATATCGCATCCTTCAATGCAAAAATTGCCCGTGGAACCAGTTCCTCCAAACGGTCGATGTCAGTTTCAATTTTTGCAAATTTTGTATGCATCTTGCTCAGTACATGTTTCTCCGGAACAAGTTCGAGCGCCAGATTTCTTATTTGAGAATCAGCATCCGAGCACAACGCCTTTTCAATATATGCCTGTGCATATTCTGATTGCCATCGGGCATAGTTTTCGTCGGCCTGTGAGTAGAGCTGCTGTTGCTTCCGATCCAAATCGGCCAAATCGGTAAGTGACTCTCTGATTTCAGCCTCACCTTTGACTATAAATTCAGCTCGTTTTCGCAGCAATACCTCTTCATTATTTTTATAGTCCGACTTCCATTGATTTTCCGACAAAGCTTTTGCCGATGCAAACGCTTTAGCAACACCGCTGTCGCTGAACTTAATATCATCATATTGCATCTCTTGAGCAACATAATCGATCACATTAATCGTTAGCGTATTGCCTTGTTCATCAACCTCATCACACAAATCAACCATACCATACCGAAGCACCAGCTGAAGCAAGTTCTTTTCATAAGCAAGCAAAAAGGCGGCATCGGAATTATCGGCCTTTTTAACCGATCTCTCAATAATTTCCGATACCTGCGGTATGTCTGTGTCTTGTTTATTATCATTAGCTTCATCGACTTCAATAACCTCGGCTTGAACATTGCCGCCGTTTTTTAACGAATCGCGTGCTTCCTGTTGCTTGCGCCGCATACTTTCCTTTTCAGCAATGTCGGCTCGCTGCTTTTTCACCTCCAGGCGAATAACCCCCTCATTGATATCTAGCATCCGGCTACATTCTGTAATGTAAAGGTTCGTACTTACAGGATTTGGTATCGCGGCAATTGAACGAACTATATCAGTAATTGCGCGCGCCCGCGCCATTGGGTCGTTCTCAACCCCTTTGAGCAGAATATCGGTTTTAAATTTAATGAAGTCAGTCTCGTGTGTGCGAATATATTCTTCTAACTCCGACGCTGATCGGCTTTGCGCGAACGAATCAGGGTCGTGACCGTCGGGCAAAAGCAGAACTTTAATGTTTAAACCCTCAGCTAGCAACATATCTATACCGCGCAGTGAGGCTTTTATACCGGCGGCATCACCGTCGTATATCACTGTCACATTTTCAGCAAATCGGTGGATAAGTCTTATCTGTCCTTCAGTGAGAGATGTGCCCGACGAGGCAACAACATTTTCCACTCCGCTCTGATGCATGGAAATGACATCCATGTATCCTTCAACAAGGATACACTTATTCATTTTTGCGATAGCCGATTTTGCCTGGTAAATACCATAAAGTTCATTCGACTTTGAGTATATTACCGATTCTGGCGAATTCACATATTTAGCAACATCTTTTTTCAGTGTTCTGCCACCGAATGCAATAGTTTTGCCCGAAAGCGAGAATACAGGATATATCACCCTACCCTTAAATCGGTCATATATACGCCCGTTATCAGTTTTTACACAAAGCCCGGCTGTCACCAGATTTTCCTCTTTAAACCCCTTTTCTATAGCCGCATTGAAAAGCTCAGTGCTTTTCTCCGATGCATAACCCAGCCGGAACTTCTTAATGGAGGCATCGCTCAAACCGCGCTCCCGGAAATAACTCAAACCGATTTCCCGGCCGTCGTCAGTATTAAACAGATTGTGCTCAAAATGCCTAAGCGCAAAATCGTTCACGGCAAGCAAACTCGCACGCTGACTTTCACGCTCTTTTTCCTGCGAGGTCATCTCGTGCTCCTTGATTTCGATGCCGTATTTCTTAGCCAGATAGCGCAGAGCCTCCTGATAGGTCATATGTTCATGCTCCATGATGAAGTTTACCGGACTACCCCCCTTTCCACAACTGAAGCATTTACATATATTTTTCGCTTTTGATACCGAGAACGATGGTGTCCGCTCATTATGGAACGGGCAAAGACCCAGGTAGCTGGTCCCCCTGCGCTTTAAACTTACGAAATCACTCACAACCTCAACTATGTCGGCTGTGTCAAGAATTCGCTGTACAGTTTCGCGATCAATCGTTTTCAATATCAATACCTCCTTATTATGCAAAGTTAAGAAATAAAATATACACAGTATAATAACACGACCGAAAATAGAAATGTCCCTGTCATAATAAAAGCATTTTCACAAACCTAAAATGACGAACCGTTATGAAATGGGCTATAATCTCCGATAGGAATTAGGAAAGAAATATTAAACTAAAAGAAGGATGATAATCGTTTTTTTTGTGTATTTTTGCAATATATTAATCACATAAAACTAATTGCACCATGAATTTAGTTGACAGATTCCTGCAATATGTAAAATACGACACCCAGAGCGACGAATTGACAAATCTATGGCCCTCAACACCCGGACAAATGATTTTCGCTCAATATCTGGAGTCGGAGTTGCAAAAGCTCGGTTTAACCGAAATTTCGCTTGACGAAAATGGCTATCTTATGGCCACACTGCCGGCAAATACCGACAAGCCAGTTCCAACAATCGGTTTTATAGCCCACCTCGATACATCTCCCGATATCTCGGGCCGTCATGTATCGCCTCGCATTGTCACTGCTTATGAAGGCGGCGATATTGTTCTGAATGCAGAAAAAGATATAAAACTTTCGCCCCGCGAATTTCCCGAATTAGACCATTACATCGGCCAAGATTTGATTGTCACCGACGGAAACACACTTCTCGGTGCCGACGACAAAGCCGGCATTGCAGAAATAATTTCAGCCGTCGACTATCTGATAAAGCATCCCGAAATCAAACATGGAAAAGTCCGCATCGCATTCAATCCCGACGAAGAAATTGGCCAAGGAGCTCACAAATTCGATGTAGCTAAATTCGGTTGCGACTGGGCCTACACAATGGATGGCGGCGAAATTGGCGAACTCGAATTCGAAAACTTCAATGCCGCAGTCGCTAAAGTAACATTCACAGGTCGAAATGTGCATCCCGGCTACGCAAAACATAAGCTTATAAACTCAATGCGAATAGCCAATCAGTTTATGGGGATGTTGCCCCGTTGGGAAACCCCCGAACACACCGAAGGCTACGAAGGATTCTATCACCTTGTCGGCATTCAAGGCGATGTAGAGAAAACGATTATAACATATATAATACGCGATCACGACCGCGACCGTTTCGAGCGCCGCAAAAAAGAACTCGAACATCTGGTGCGCAAATTCAACAACGAATTCCCCAACAGTACAGCTATTGAAATTAAGGACCAATACTATAATATGCGCGAAAAAATTGAACCAGTAATGCACATTATTGATACAGCCGAGCAGGCAATGCGCAATGTGGGAGTAACACCCCATGTGGTTCCTATTCGCGGAGGAACAGACGGAGCGCAACTATCGTTCAAAGGTCTCCCCTGCCCCAATATCTTCGCCGGTGGGTTAAACTTCCATGGCCGATACGAATTCATCCCCATTCCATCAATGCAAAAAGCGATGGAGGTTATTGTTGAAATAATCCGTCTTGTAGCTAAATAAAGTGCACGACACCCCCCTTTTAATAGTTGTTACCGGAGCAACAGCTTCCGGCAAAACGGATTTGGCAATAGAATTGGCCGAAAATTATGGATGTGACATAATTTCGGCCGATTCACGCCAGATTTTCAAAGGCATCCCTATAGGAACAGCCGCCCCTACACAGGAACAATTAGCCCGTGTGAACCACCATTTTGTTGCCCAACTTGAACTCGATCAATATTATAGTGCGGCATGTTTCGAAAGAGATGTCCTAAAATTGCTGCCCGATTTGTTTCAAAAAAGCGATGTTCAAATTATGTGCGGTGGCTCAATGATGTATGTCGATGCCATTGTTAATGGCATCGACGATTTGCCTACAATAACTCCGCAAGTACGAGAATATGTAGCCAATGTTTTCCAAAACGACGGCTTGGCAGGATTACGTATGCTGCTGAAAAATCTCGATCCGGATTATCTCGATAAAGTTGACATAGCCAATCCACGCAGACTAATCCACGCTATCGAAGTGTCAATACAGTCCGGAAAGCCATACTCATCATTATGCACCGGCAAAAAGAAAGAACGTCCATTCCGCATAGTGCAATTCGCGATTGCACATGAGCGAGAAACACTCTTCAGCCGTATAAATCATCGCACGCAAATGATGATCAACGCCGGTTTAGTAGATGAAGCTAAATCAGTGTTCCATTTACGCCACCTGAATTCGCTTAATACAGTTGGCTACAAAGAGATGTTTGCATATTTCGACGGCACATTCACCCTCAGTCAGGCCACCGACCGTATGGCAAAAAACTCACGCGTCTACGCAAAAAAACAATTAACTTGGATCAAACGCAACGATAACATAATCTGGTTGTCCCCCGACAATCCTTACAACGAAGCTCTAAAGGCCCTGCAATTTTATGAAATGCCATAAATAAAATACACTGAGTAAGCATAGAATATGCTTTTTTTTGTTACTTTTGCACCCATAAAAACAATTGGAAAATTTCAAGAATATGGCACAGAAAGCTCTTCTTATGATTCTAGATGGCTGGGGTATAGGAAACCACAGTAAAGGTGATGTAATTTTTAACACACCAACCCCTTATTGGGATTATCTGACATCAACATATCCTAACTCTCAGCTTCAAGCCAGCGGCGAAAACGTTGGTTTGCCCGACGGACAAATGGGTAACTCCGAGGTTGGTCACCTCAATATCGGTGCCGGCCGCGTTGTTTATCAGGATCTTGTTAAAATTAACAAGGCTATCCGCGAAGGATCAATTAAAAACAATCCCGAAATCATCAACGCATTCTCATACGCTAAAAATTCAGGTAAAGCAATCCACTTTATGGGTCTTACCTCTGATGGCGGTGTGCATTCATCGCTCGACCATCTTTACGCTTTGTGCAACATAGCTAAAGAATATGGCCTTGAAGATGTTAATATCCATTGCTTCATGGATGGCCGTGACACCGACCCCCGCTCCGGAAAAGGTTTCATTGAAGCCCTTACCGACCATTGCACAAAATCGGCCGGACGCATAGCTTCAATTGTTGGACGTTACTATGCGATGGATCGCGATAAACGTTGGGAACGCGTAAAAGAAGCATACGATCTATTAGTAAAAGGCGAAGGCACCAAAGCCACCAACATGGTCGAAGCCGTCCAGAAATCCTACGACGAAGGAGTTACCGACGAATTCATCAAACCCATAGTCAATGCCAACTTCAACGGAACAATTAAAGAAGGAGATGCTGTTATTTTCTTCAACTACCGCAACGACCGAGCAAAAGAACTTACAACAGTGCTCACACAGCACGACATGCCGGAAGCCGGAATGACGACAATACCCAATCTGCAATACTACTGCATGACTCCTTACGATGCCTCATTCACCGGCGTACACATTCTGTTCCCCAAAGAAAACGTTGTCAACACATTAGGCGAATACCTGTCGGCACAAGGCAAAAAACAACTTCATATTGCCGAAACCGAAAAATACGCTCATGTCACATTCTTCTTCAATGGTGGCCGTGAACAACCATACAAGGGAGAGGAACGAATCCTTATAGCTTCGCCAAAAGTCGCAACCTACGACCTGAAGCCCGAAATGAGCGCTTTCGAAGTCCGCGACAAACTTGTTGAGGCCATACGTTCCGAAGAATTCGATTTTATTGTAGTCAACTACGCCAATGGCGATATGGTAGGCCACACCGGCGTTTACGAAGCAATAGAAAAAGCAGTGGTTGCAGTCGACCAGTGTGTTCGTGACACAATCGAAGCCGCAAAAGTTGCCGGCTACGAAGCAATAATCATCGCCGACCATGGTAACGCCGACAATGCTGTAAACCCCGATGGAAGCGCCAACACCGCCCACTCGCTTAACCCCGTTCCATGTATCTACGTAACAAACCGCAAAAATGCAGTAGTACGTCCGGGCCGCCTGGCAGATGTTGCACCAACAATGCTTAAAATAATGGGATTGCCACAGCCAAAAGAAATGACAGGTGAGGCTCTCATCGACTGATTTAAGCTACCCTCTAAGTAACAGAAGCGACGAAGTTTTCCCCTTTGTCGCTTTTTTTTGTATTTAATCAAAAAAGTTAACAATATAACCTTCAAAATACATTAATTACATTCAATTCCTAAATTTTATTCATATGCCCATATACTTTTGGCATAGTATTTGTTGTTATAGTAAGTAAAAACTTTATTCCGGAAAGCTTATATATGAGTATGGAAACCAATTTTTCGAACGACATGCGTCATGTGCTCGACCAAAGTCGCGTTGAGGCCCTTCGCCACAACAGCGACATCATAAAGGCCGAACATATACTACTTGCCATAATGAGTCAGCCCTCCTGTCAAGGATGCGTCGCTCTGCAAAAACTTGTAGGCGACGAAGTGCTTGAACAGATGCGGTTGTCGCTTACAACATCACTCTTCGAGGTAGCGGCACCCACAACCGAAATAAGGGCTGTCAGTGATTTGGCAAACCGAATAATTAAACTCAGTGTGCTCGAAGCTCGAATGCTGAAAAGTAATATTGTCGACTCAGAGCATATGTTACTTGCTATTTTTCACAACACAGAAATGCACAACACAGAAATTATAAAACAAATGAATCAGGCCGGCGTAACCTATGAAAACTTATACAAGTTGCTTGCAAATCCGGCCGACACACCTCAGATGGGTCCCAGTTTCGACGATGATGACGACGATTACGAAAGCGACGGACCCGGTAGTAACGACACCTATGGCCCACCATCGTCACAAGCCTCTTCAGCATCGGCGCCCCGTCATGGCGGCGACACCCCGGTGTTGGATAAGTTCGGCAACGATATGACACGCGCAGCCGAGGAAGGCCATCTTGACCCCGTTATTGGACGGGACACAGAAATTGAGCGACTCGCGCAAATTCTCAGCCGCCGAAAAAAGAACAACCCTATATTAATAGGTGAACCCGGCGTAGGAAAATCGGCCATCGTTGAAGGTTTGGCCTTGAGAATTGTTCAGCGCAAAGTGTCACGGCTACTTTTCGACAAACGAGTGATATCGCTCGATATGGCCTCAATTGTTGCAGGCACAAAGTATCGCGGACAATTCGAAGAGCGTATCAAGAGCATTCTTGCTGAATTATCGAAAAACAAAGATATTATTTTGTTCATCGACGAAATTCATACCATTGTCGGTGCCGGGAATGCAGCCGGCTCAATGGATGCTGCCAACTTGCTCAAACCCGCATTGGCCCGCGGCGAGATTCAATGCATTGGAGCAACCACTATCGACGAATATAGAAAAAATATCGAAAAAGATGGCGCACTCGAACGCCGCTTCCAAAAAGTAATGGTCGAACCTACCTCAGCCGACGAGACACTCACTATATTGAACAACATCAAGGACCGCTACGAAGAACATCATCGAGTTAGCTACACCGACGAAGCGCTGCAAGCCTGTGTCCGGCTAACCGACCGATATCTGTCCGACCGAAACTTCCCCGACAAAGCCATCGATGCATTGGACGAAGCCGGTTCGCGAGTTCACGTATCGAATATTGTTGTACCTAAAGAAATCGAGGACATTGAAGCCAAGATTGCAGAAACATCGGCCTCAAAGTTGAAAGCGGCTCAACAGCAGAATTTCGAAAGCGCCGCCGCATTCCGCGATCAAGAGCATCAACTCAAAGTTGAACTCGACACAGCAAAGCGAGCTTGGGAACAACAGCTCGACAGCCAGCGTATTACAGTCGACGAGGATCGCGTAGCCGAGGTAGTTGCAATGATGACCGGCGTTCCTGTTCAGCGAATAGCCCAAGCCGAAGGAATGCGGCTTCGCGAAATGGCGCCGCGGCTGAAGTCTGCCATCATCGGTCAGGATCCGGCAATCGAAAAAATCGTCAAAGCCATCCAGCGCAACCGTTTGGGTTTGAAAGATCCCAATAAGCCAATAGGCACGTTCATGTTCCTAGGCCCGACCGGAGTTGGTAAAACTCATCTTGCCAAAAAGTTAGCCGAATACATGTTCGATTCAGACGATGCATTGATTCGAATCGATATGAGCGAATATATGGAAAAATTCACTGTATCGCGACTCGTTGGTGCCCCTCCCGGATATGTTGGGTACGAAGAAGGCGGTCAGCTGACAGAAAAAGTGCGGACACATCCCTACTCCATTGTGCTGCTCGACGAGATCGAAAAAGCCCACCCCGATGTGTTCAACTTGCTACTGCAGGTGCTCGACGAAGGTCGCCTAACCGATTCGCTTGGACGTCGTGTCGATTTCAAGAACACCATCATCATAATGACATCGAATATCGGAACACGCCAATTAAAGGATTTCGGCTCGGGCGTAGGTTTCAATACCCGCTCAAACGAAGCTGAAAAAGATTATTCCCACGGCGTAATCCAGAAAGCTCTTAACAAAGCGTTCTCGCCCGAATTCCTAAACCGCGTCGACGACATCATCATGTTTGAATCGCTAAGCAAGGATGCAATCTTCAAGATTATCGACCTCGAACTTAATGGATTCTACAACCGCGTCTCTTCGCTCGGATACACATTGACTATTACCGACGAAGCCAAAAATTTCATAGCAGAAAAAGGCTACGACGCGCAATATGGCGCCCGTCCACTAAAGCGCGCAATCCAGAAATACCTCGAAGATGAATTGGCCGAGATGATCATCAACGCTCAAGTTGAATCAGGCAACGAAATCTTTGTCGATTTCGACAAGGAAAACAACAAAATATCCATGCAGGTACGCTCAAACGTATTAGAACCATAAAAAAGCATACCCTAATACAACGGCGCAGCAATCATCAATTGTTGCGCCGTTGCCTTTTTTGTAGAACCTTTCGTGCCGTATATGCCTGTAATTTATGATGCTAGGCAACATTTAATCCAAATTATTTTAGTAAGTTTACGTCATAATTGAATTTCCTCAGGCTGTAACATAAACTTACTAAAATAATAAGCCAACATACATCATGAAAAAAGAATTCTTAAGCATCATCTTAGTGCTGACTTTCATAAATACCTGTTTTGCGAATGTCGATGGGTTCACCGCTAGATTCAATATTACAGGATTCCAAGATTCTACAGCGATGGTTGCTCGTATTCATGACGGAAATTATTATAGCGATTGGCGATTCGATACCATATACATTGTTAATGGCACAGCGAAACTTCATGATGTAAGTAAAGTCAAAGAACCGGCGAGAATGTATGTATTCACCGATTCAGGCACAATAACAACCTATGTGCAGAACGGCCATAATGAGCTTATATTCTCTTGGATTTCTCCCAATGTTATTGCGGTCCATGCATACTTGCGGCCAAAGAGATTCATCAGATCAAAGAAAAATATAAAGGGAAAGTTGTTTTCATAAACTACTCGTGTGATGATACAGAACGTGAATGGCAAAAAGTGGTTAAAAGAGACAATATAACATGGCCTTCGTTATACAATGGAGAGGGGACCCAAGGCGAAACATGTCTGAAATACATGGTCAATAGCTATCCGACATTTTTCCTGTTTGGCCCCGAACGTACTCTATTAGACCGAAGAAACGGCTATGGCGCAGGAATGCTTGAGTCGTATTTAAACAATTTCCTAAAATAACGTTATCCAACTGAGCCAACCCAAATCAGAGAGGACGAATTCCAAGGGAAGGCACGGCCAAATCAGGCTTTAAGAACATAAAACGCTAAAATAAAGATTTTTAACTCAACCCAAATATGAAAAAATTATTCTCGTTAACAATGGCACTAGTAGCCTCTGTGAGCATTTATGCACAAAATATAAATTTGCCTGAACCCGCCACAACCGGAGGCCTCCCCGTAAACAAAGCTCTCGCCGTCCGACATTCAGTCCGTAACTTTGATTCTTCAAAGGCTCTTTCGATGCAGACTGTTTCAAACCTCTTGTGGGCGGCCTGCGGTATCAACCGTGCTCAGAGCAATATGAGAACCAATCCTACTGCCCGTAATTTTCAGGAGATTGACGCATATTGGTTTGACCAAAACGGCGTATATCGTTATGATCCAAAACAAAACCTACTCATCGAAATTACCAAAGGCGATTATCGGAGTCTGATTGCCGGAGCCAAATTCAAGCAAGAATTTGTCCTTGACGCTCCTGCATCTATTGTGCTTGTGGCCGACACCACCAAGCCCGGAATGACCGCAGCCCTAATTGATGCAGGTATAGCATGTGAGAACATTAATATCTTTTGTGCCGGAAACGGACTTGCTACAGTTCCTCGCATGACAATGGACAACAACGCTATCCAGAAACTATTGTCACTGCCCGACACATCGTTGCCTGTTCTCAACAACCCTATAGGATACGAAAAGTAGCGTAACATAACGTCGAGAAAAGCTGATCAAAACCACCAAAATTCAATATGAAAATAAAAACAATATTCACATTCGTAATCGGGCTAATTATGACAGGATGCAGCGCAAAAGCCTCCAATACAAGTGTTGAAGTTATTTCTCCTAAAGAATTTCAATCTAAACTTAATGCTGACCCTGATGCGCTTCTCCTCGATGTTCGCAAACCGGATGAATACGCAGCCGGCCATCTTAAGGGAGCCCATCTTCTCAATTGGCTTGACACGGACGGCTTCAAACATGATGCAAAGAAACTTGACAAATCCAAAACCATTTACGTGTATTGCCGTAGTGGTCGCCGTAGTAATGAAGCATCCCGCTATCTTGCAGAAAAAGGTTACAAGGTTGTTGATATGGATGGCGGAATATTGGCTTGGAACGAAAATAATCTGCCCGTAGTCATCGAAACAAGCTCTATGCCATAGCTAAACTATAAGGTGAAAGATATTTCTTTAATCTACGAACCTCTTTATAGTGAATGTGGTTTAATAGATATGGAAAATACGATGACTGAGATATTCAATATAGGAAACTTGCAAATCAGGGCGGTAATCAATCATGACTATGAAAGAATTGCATACATTCTCTATCCACTCGATGTATTAGAGGAGTGGCTGGAACCGGCTGCAAAAAGATACAGCGTTTCAATCGTGGTCATAACAAATATTGACTGGAACAATGACCTTACTCCTTGGCCGGCTCCAGGAGAAGCCAAAGGATGTCCCGATTTTGAGGGTAAAGCTTCTGAATTTTTAATTTCACTGATTAATGATATTGTTCCGGAAATTGACCGAAGATATTCACTTCCAAAGAACATTGAGCGCACATTAGTCGGTGTGTCATTATCCGGATTATTCACCCTTTGGCAATGGCCCCTGTGTGGAACATTCCACAATATAGCAACGCTTTCGGGTTCATATTGGTACAATGGCTTTGAACAATGGATATTTAATCAATCATTTTCCGGGAAGGAAGGGCGGTGTTATATGCTTCTTGGAGAGGACGAGCCGTACAGCAATGTGCCTGCTTATCGTAAAGTTGGTGTATGTACTGAAAATATAGTAGGATATATGCGTCGTAATGGTGTTCATATTACGTACAACATAGTTTCGGGCAATCATTTCCAGTATGGAATTGAACGCCTGAACAAAGCATTTGAAAACGTATTTAAAACAAGATAATTATGGACGTTGAAGAACTCAGAGAGTATGTACTCTCGCTTCCGAAAGTAGAAGAAAACCAACCTTGGGCAGAACCTCAATACGAGATGCTTATCACTTACAAGGTGGGCGGCAAATGGTTTATGCTCGAAGACCCCGACAATAAATTCATCGATGTAAAATGCGACCCCGAAACAATAGCCGAAATGCAAAGTCGCTACGAAGGAGCGTTTCCGGCATGGCACATGAACAAGGAGCATTGGCTCGGCATTCGGCTGACGTCAGATGTCCCAAACTCTATAATCAAACAAGTTATAAAAGACGGTTATGAATTAATTGTCGCTAAACTACCCAAGAAACTACGCGAGAACCTCAACTTATAAACCTAGTTAAGAACAGGATAGGCCGTAAAGCCCCTTTTTATAAGGACATTACGGCCTATCTTATTGATAGTGGGTTATATACGCTTAATCTTCGATGGCAGCCTGGGCCGCGCCCAGAATTCTAACATTTACTTACAGTTAGCGTAATGCTTTACACTATCTGTATATGGCAACTTTCAGCTTATTTTGTGGTGTGATTTTAGATTTTATCGGTTGTTTGTGATTTTGTTTTCTATGGTTATGGGGTAGATACCCCTTAATTCTTTCAGAAACGCCCCAATTTTGCGTTTTGTGCGCTCGGGCGAGGATTTTATCGTCTTTTGTTTTGAGATGCCTCTAAACGGCTTATTTTGGCTTTCGCTTCGGCATACATGTCGTAAAGTTCTACGGAGCGGTCGGTGGCGAAGTATTCAGCCCAAGTCGCAAACGAATGACACTCGCCGGTTACCTCGTCCTCGTAGTCATTGCAATCCCACAAGTCGCAGAGCTGCGCGTTGACATCAAAAGGGTCGGAGCCGAGCGCGTCCACAACCTCCATCGGGAATTGCTCTATCAGCATGGTTATCCAATCCCCACACTCCGTGCCGGGATTTTCATGCAGGATGTTCCATGCAGCTTGTTTCAGTTCGTACCAAAACTCATCCTTTTCGCAAAATGGCCATTGTCCGTTCATTGTTTCATGATATTTTCAATCTTTTCTGCATAACTCAGCCCATTCTGAGAATGTCAATTCTATTCCTGTATTAGGTTCTGTATAACTCATATTCCAAATGTTTAGCAATTCTTCCGTTGTAATTTGGAAAAGTAGAGGCATCTTATGAACATATTCATCTATGAGGTGAAAAATTTCCTCATCGACAACAGGCTTTTCTTTTCTGATGACCGAGAAAACAAAATTTTTTAAATTTGATATATGTAGTTCTTTTGTGCTGCTTATCAAGTCATTTACGATTTCAAAGTAGCTTTGCTCAACGATTTCTCTATCAACGTTATTAAAGATTGGCTCTCGGATAATTTCATGTAGATTTGAAGTACTTCGCATCAAGAACTCTGTCATAGAACGAATCTCGCTTAAATCAGAGAGTCTAAAATAATTATCTTCGCTCATTTGCTCTATAATTTTGATATCGTCTCCATTCATTTGGGTTATTTTTCACCTTAGGCCATACAACTTCTTTGAAGAATTGGCGTGCCTCAACACTATCTACACCATGGTCTTCCATCACGTTCTGAAACTCGTCATAGAGTAGCCGATACTTATTGAATTGACGGATATCCATACGAAGTTTTGACGCCTCTTTGACATTGGAATCTTTTATCGCTTTTACAAACAAGACAACCAAGTATAGAAATCCTCCAATCAAACAATATAGAAGACAATTGATTAATGCAGGTACAAGCCACTTCACTTATTCTCAAGCATATTTAAGAGTCGGTCAATTTGTTCTTGCGACTTGGATACGAGTTTACGCTGTTCGGCAATCTCTTCCATCATTTTGTTGAATGCCTCCATAGGTACACTTTCTCCTTTGCATGATTTATCTACATGCACATCTCCAGTGCCAGTAGTTCCATCACCCTCCACGTATTGCTGGAATTGCGGAGCCTCTTGGATGCATTGTTCCACGATTTCTACGCCATAGCGTTCGCGGACTTTGTTGACAACCTCGTCTGTTACGGACTTCTTGCCCTTTTCAAGTTCGGATATGTAGCCTTGAGCCAATCCTATCTCCGAAGAGAGTTGCACTTGGCTAATTCCGAGTGTCTGCCGAAGCAGCTTTAAATTGAGATATTTTGCCATATAATGTTAAATAATGTTAATAATGCACCCTTTTTCTGAGATAGTTGTGCTATATCTCGGAGATATTTGCTATATTTGCATCGTCTTATCGGAGATATAGCATTGCAACTCTCTGATTGTAACCGCAAAATTAACAAATTATATGCAGAAAACAAAGGAAATAGCAAAGCAAAATCCCTATCTCGTCACAAGGGTATCGCTTGTGGATAGCATCACCTCTATCCCGGCAGGGATTTCTGCAACCTACGACTGTCGGGTTGCCGGTCCAATGGCGAGTGCTAAATCGTGTGTCAGCAGACTCAACAAGAATGCAGGTTATGAAGCATACAGCATCACGACCAAAGACAACGGAGTAACCTACACAGTAACCCACAACGAAAACTAAGGCTATGGTACAACGAATCGTATTCCAAGATGCACTCGGCTACACTTTCGTGGTCAACGTCCGCAGAGACGGTACAGCCAAATGGCGCAAGACTATCTACAAAACCCTTGCTCACGCTCGTAGAGCAATCAACCGATGGGCAGAGGGTGGTATCACTAAAATAAACTAATTCTCCACCAGTATGAAATTTCAAATCTTCAACGCCCTCATCGACCTCTACAACGAGGGCATCACGTCAGTTGACAACAACATCGCAGAGAAAGTAATCGAAGCTGCCAAACATGCGCTTCCCGAATTCGTAGTCTGTGGTGGTATCTACCAAGCCGAGACCAACACCAAAGTCCTCTATGTTGACAACTTTATCCAAGCAAAGAAATGAAAAAGACAATCCTCACCCTCATCCTCGCAGTCGCTACTCTGACCGGCTGCACCTCAAGCAAACTCGCCTCCGTCTCCATGGAGGAGCGTGGCGAAATCTCGTGGAACGCATTTTGCCACGCTCACGGCTACGACCGCAACGACAACACCTACCTCGCCATCAACGAGTACCTCGACACTTGGTGTGGCTCGGTTGATGAGGAAG
>JAMPII010000012.1 GCA_023662835.1 Muribaculaceae bacterium
CAGGATTACCTGAGGCAGATGTTACTATCTGCTAAATTTTGATGCGGTTGCCCTGTGTCTCTATTGCCCATATTTTGATTGGCTGGTTGTGATTGACAGGCTCTTAGAACACGCGATGCGATTGATAGGCGGGTATAAAAAAAGAGGGCATATCTTGTTTTGATAAGCCCTCTGTAGTGAACCTCTGTACTTTTCCAATTATAATTTCATACTAATAATTACAATCAAGTAGTACAAAGTTAAAGATAATAGGTGGGATTTACCCCCCCCCTATGTTAATTTGTGTTAATTATTGTTGGCCGGACAATTGTTTGTCCATAGCGGCAGCTGCACGCCGTCCGTCGCCCATAGCAAGGATTACTGTAGCTCCACCGCGCACTATATCGCCACCTGCATAAAGGTCGTTTATCGACGATTGCATTGTTTCCTCGTTGACTACGATTGTACCACGACGTGACATTTCCAGTTCAGGTATTGCATTTGGAACGAGTGGATTTGGAGAAACACCGACAGAAACAATTACTAGGTCGACCGGGATTTCCTCGATAGCACCTTCAGCAGGCACTGGCGAACGACGGCCAGAGGCATCAGGTTCGCCGAGTTCCATTTTTTGCAGTCGCATCGCTTTGATACGGCCTTTTTCGTCGGCAATATATTCAATAGGGTTGTGCAGTGTGAGGAACGTTACACCTTCTTCTTTTGCATGTTTAACCTCTTCGATACGTGCCGGCATTTCCTGTTCGCTGCGACGATAAACTATCATAGCTGTTTCAGCGCCCATACGTCGGGCTGTGCGAACTGCATCCATCGCTGTGTTTCCACCGCCAATTACTGCCACGCGGTTTCCTCGTAATACGGGGGTATCGTATTCGTCGAGCCAAGCGCCCATAAGATTTATACGGGTAAGGTATTCATTGCACGACATAACACCAATGAAATTTTCGCCTGGAATACCCATGAACCGGGGAAGTCCGGCGCCGGAAGCAACAAATATCCCTTTGAATCCCATGGAGTGAAGGTCGTCATAACTTAGCGTTTTGCCGATAACGCAATCTTTGTGGAATTTAACGCCAATTTCAGAAAGGGTTTTAATTTCAGCATCTACTACTGCGTTGGGTAAACGGAACTCGGGAATGCCATATTTAAGAACACCACCTATTTCATGAAGCGCTTCAAATACTGTTACATCGTAACCGCGCTTTGCCATGTCGCCGGCGAACGACAATCCTGAAGGACCTGATCCCACTACCGCAATGGCTATATTTTTAGCTGGCGAGACCTTCGGGAGGCTTGATTCGCCTGAATTTCGTTCGAAATCGGCGGCGAAACGTTCAAGATAGCCGATAGCTACCGGTTCTTTTTTCATCTTGTGGTAAACACAACGACTCTCGCATTGCTTTTCCTGAGGGCAAACGCGTCCGCATACGGCAGGTAACGCACTTGTTTCTTTCAGTACGGCGGCTGCTTTAACGAATTCGCCTCGCTCGATATTCTTAATAAATCCCGGTATATTAATGCCAACGGGGCAACCTGTTACACACTGTGGGTCGGGACAGTCCATGCAACGTGTAGCTTCTAAAACAGCGGCTTCAGCGCTGAGGCCTTGGTTTACTTCTTCAGTAAATGTTGTTACACGATATTCCGGCGACAATTCCGGCATTTTTACTCGTGGGATCGCAGTACGTTCTTTTGCTGTGTGTTTCGCGCGTAATTGTTCGCGCCACTCGGCACTACGGGGTGAGGATGTTGTATTGTTATCTGCCATTTTAAAATCAATTATATGTGCGCAAACGCATTAACATTTCGTCGAAGTCCACTTTATGAGCATCGAATTCAGGACCGTCGATGCATACGAAGCGAGTTTTGCCGTCGACAGTTACGCGACATGCTCCGCACATGCCGGTACCGTCAACCATAATGGTGTTTAATGAACACATTGTTGGCACCTCATACTTCTTGGTTGTTAATGCTACAAATTTCATCATTATAGCCGGGCCGATTGTCACAACCATGTCAACTTTTTCGCGGTTGATTACGTTTTCAACGCCTTGTGTGACTAAACCCTTGTTGCCGTAGCTACCGTCGTCGGTCATGATTATTACCTCGTCGGAATACTGAGCGCATTGTTCCTCGAGGATAATTAAATCTTTTGTCCGTGCAGCCAAAACTGTTATAACACGGTTGCCTGCCTCTTTCATTGCTTTGATTATAGGCAATAAAGGAGCAACTCCAACGCCTCCTCCACAGCACACTACTGTGCCGAATTTTTCGATGTGTGTAGCCTGACCAAGCGGACCGACAACATCGGTCAAGTACTCGCCCGGATTAAGCGCGCAGATTTTTCCTGACGATAGCCCGACGTTTTGAACAACAAGTGTTATCGTGCCGCGTTGAATGTCGGCGTCGGTGATTGTCAAAGGAATACGTTCTCCATGGTCGCTTGCCCGGACAATAACAAAGTGGCCTGCCTTGCGTGATTTCGCAATCTCGGGAGCTTCAACTATAAGCTTAACCACTTTTTCCGAGAAATGTTCTTTTTCTATTATCTTGTTCATGATGTAATGAATGGTGTTTTCCTATGTGCAAATTTAAGATTTTAATTTGTTAAAGTGTAAAAAATACCAAAATTTTGTTTTGTAAGATTGTTTTATTAGCGTGAAATGTGTTATTGGCATAATGTTTGCAACTAATATTAAGTAAATGACCCTCATATTATGATTAAAAAATCATCACATAAATCTACAGATATAAGCAACAGGCTGATGAGTGCTGTTCGGGAAAAACGATTACATGACGCATTCATATTGTTGCGCAGTCAAGCTTCGGAATTGGGCGATTGGAAAATCACTGAGCAGATTGATGCGCTTGAGCAATCATATTCAATGATGCTCGACTACGCTATCAGTGGAAGCCCCGACCCCGAAAGGGATGAATTGTATAGCTCAATAACTACAAATATCCTAAAGATATCTGAAATAGTAGCTCATCGACTTAATATCGAAGACAGTCCTAGCTTGTATTATTCCACTCTACGTTACGAGCGTTTGCAAAATGCCGATACGTTGGAAACTTTATTGACAAATTATCTTAAGAATGAACAGCAAGCATCTCTGTATAATCTGCTGACCTCCGACAGTCAACAAGGGATTGCTAAAGTTAAGGAAAACAATGAAATAATAGCACGTAGGATTTTCAACCGCGTGTGGACTTCTTTCCCATTATCTGGCGATGATGCTGCAACTTTATCAACCGTTTTTGAACAATCGTCGCCATATCCAATCCATTTTCAACTGCTGATGGTTGCTGCTTTGTCGTTGGCTTTGGTTCACTTTTACGATCAGAAGAAAGTTGATATTTTATTATCTATCTATCAACAGTCGGTAAGCGCCAAACTGGCTATTCATGCCTTAACCGGTGCTTTGATTACTATATATATCCATAGGGGTAAATATAACGCAACGTTATTAAAGCAACGCTTTGATTCGTTGCGCGATCTTCCACTGTGGAAGACGGATATACGTACTATTGCTATGCAACTGATTCGCACACGCGACACTGAACGAATACATAAAAAGCTCACCGACGAGATAATGCCTCAAATGCTGAAACTGCGCCCCGATATAGCTAAAAGACTAAGCAATAAAGGCCCGATAACCGACATGTCGTCGATTGAGGAGAATCCAGAATGGGAAGAGCTACTGGATAAATCAGGCGTAAAGGAATCGTTGAAGGAACTGATGCAGATTCAAGAAGAGGGTGGCGACGTTATGATGGCTACTTTTTCTAACTTGAAATCATTTCCATTTTTCAATGACGTTTCAAACTGGTTTGTACCTTTCCGGGCGGATGCGTCAATTGTAAAATCGTCGAATGAAAAATCAGTGGCCGATTTGTCGTCTGTGTTGGAAAACATGAACATTTTTTGCGATGGCGACAAATATTCGCTTTTGCTGATGCTGCTGTCTGTGCCTGAGATGCAGCGAAAGATTATGTCGGAGCAAATTAATCAGCAACAGTTGTCGGCGATGGAGATGCAAAGTGCAACATTAACGACAAACGCTACAGAGCGACAACAAATTGCAAATCTGTTCATTCAGCAGCTATATCGGTTTTTTAAGCTGTTTAGGCGTCGCGGCGAATTCAATGATCCCTTCGCAACGCCCATCAGTTTAGCGTCGTTGGATTTGTTTGCCGTTGATTTGTCGGATGCCGATACCCTTAAACTTGTTGGCGAATTTTATTTCAAACGAGGCTATTACACCGATGCATTTCAGATATTTAATCAACTCTCCGATATAAAAGAGCTTGATAACGCATCGCTTCAAAAAATGGGTGTATGCCTGCAAAAAACCGGCAATGCCGAAGGTGCGTTATCAATTTATTTAAAGGCTGAGCTATTATTGCCCGACAGTGTTTGGACAATGCGTAGGATCGCTTCTTGCTATCGTACATTGGGTAATATATCAAAAGCATTGGAGTATTATAAACGAATTGAGATTCAAAGGCCCGACGATTTGGACTTAGCTCTGAACATAGGGCATTGTTTGCTTGAACTTGAAAAGTATGCTGAGGCGCAAAAGTATTACTTTAAAGTTGAGTATCTAGCTCCACAGTCCCACAAAGCGCTACGTCCAATAGCTTGGTGTTCGTTTGTGATGGGCGAATTTGATAGAAGCCTAAGATATTATAACATGGTCCTGGAGGATAAACCTTCGGCTACCGACTACATGAACATGGGCCATTTACATATGGCTTTGAACCAGATAAAAGAGGCAATCAACTTCTATGCATTGTCAATAGCAAATTCCGCCAACGATATCGACCGCTTCCTGGATGACCTGCGGACAGATTATACCTGGTTAGAAAAGGCTGGAGTTGAGGTTGATTTAATGCCTCTTGTTGTTGATGCGCTACTTTATAAAAAACACTAAATTTTTTCAAATCCCGTTTTAATACGCCGATATTTGTTACTTTTGCAAAAGATGAAGCATTAGCTTTTTATCAATATGTTGTCAAACTTCTAAATTTCAATATCAGCGTGATTAAACAATTAACAATGGCCATAGCGGCCTCAATGACAATTATGACACAAATATCAATACAGGCAGCAGTTGCTGATAGTGAGAATCCTTTCTTTAAGGAATACACTACGGTTCATGCAACGGTGCCATTTTCACAGATAAAGAACTCGCATTATATGCCCGCAATCGAACGTGGCATTTTATTGCAAAATAAAGAGATAGAGGCAATTGTAAATAATGCCGAAAAACCAACATTTAAAAATACGATAGTTGCCCTTGAGCGTACCGGAGCTGACTTAAACCGCGTTTTGAATACATTCTACCCCCTTTTATCGGCAAATGCCGACGATGAGCTGATGGAAATATCACTTGAGGTTTCTAAAAAATTGTCGGCTCATAGCACAAGCATTTCATTAAATGAGAAGCTTTGGCAGCGTATAAAATCAGTTTACGACAACAAGTCAGAACTCAGTCTTACGCCCGAAGAGGATATGTTGCTTCAAACAACGTATGATTCATTTGCCCGCAACGGCGCTAATTTACAGGGTGCTGAGCGTGACCGATACAAAGATCTGGTGTCAAAGTTGTCGGAAATGACTACGCGTTTCGGTCAGAATGTTCTCAAAGAACTAAACACATACGAGATATGGCTTGGCAAAGACGATTTGGCCGGACTCCCCGAAAGTTCTGTGGAAGCAGCTGCCGACGCAGCAAAAACGAAAGGCAAAGAAGGTGAATATCTTTTCACACTTCAACAGCCTGTTTATACAGCATTCATGAAGTACAGCCAGCGTCGCGATTTACGCGAAAAATTCTATAAGCTCTACAATTCGCGAAATACCAAAGGGGAATATTCCAACATTCAACTGATGATCGACATAGCAGAAACGCGTCGTCAGATTGCCAATCTGTTTGGCCATGCAACTTATGCCGACTATGCACTTGAAAAAACAATGGCTGAAAAGGTTGGAAATGTTAACTCCCTTCTCAATCAGTTGGCAGAAGCTTATATACCAGCCCAGCAAAAGGAATTTGCCGAATTGTCTTCATTTGCTGAAAAAACAGAAGGCAAAAAAATAACTATACAGCCTTGGGATTACAGCTATTACGCCAATATGCTTAAGGAAGCGAAATTTGGATATAACGAAGAGGAACTTCGTCCATATTTTGAATTGAACAATGTTATAGAGGGCGTTTTTGGGCTTGCTACAAAACTTTACGGATTAACATTCAAAAAGAACGAAGATATAGAGGTTTATCACGCTGATGTCAGTGCCTATGACGTAATTGATAACGACGGCTCATATTTAGGCGTGATATATACCGATTTCTTCCCTCGCGAATCGAAACAACCTGGAGCGTGGATGACATCGTTCCGCGACGAAAGCATAAGCGACGATGGCAAAGAAACACGTCCTCATGTAACTATCGTGATGAACTTTACAAAGCCGACGCCAACCAAACCGTCGTTACTGACCCCCTATGAGGTAAGTACTTTCCTACATGAATTCGGACATGCTCTTCACGGATTAATGGCAAAAACTGTTTATTCATCACTTTCAGGTACAAGTGTTTATCGCGATTTCGTTGAGCTGCCTTCGCAATTCAACGAGAATTATCTGAAACAAAAGGAATTCCTCGACGGGTTTGCACGTCATTATCAGACAAATGAGCCAATACCCGCTGAACTGGTAAATAAAATTGTTGAAACTTCACAATTCGGAGCAGGTTATGCATGTCTGCGACAGCTGTCGTTTGGTATGGCGGATATGGCTTGGCACACAATAACAGAACCTGTTAAAGATGCCGTAGAATTTGAGAACAATGCCATGGCAAAAGTTAGTATGTTCCCGACAATTGATGGTTGTTTGTTCTCTCCGCAGTTCAGCCATATATTCTCGGGCGGATACGCAGCCGGATATTATAGCTATAAATGGGCCGAAGTACTCGATGCTGATGCTTTTGAAGTGTTCCGACAAAATGGATTGTTCAATAAGGAAAAAGCCGATTCGTTCCGTAAGAACGTGCTCTCTCGCGGTGGTACCGAACATCCTATGATACTTTACAAACGTTTTCGCGGACAAGAACCGACAATAGAGGCTCTTTTACGTCGCGACGGTATTTTGCCGCAACAGCTTCCCACCAATAGAAACTGATATAACGATCAAAACAATACCGCCCGGATTTTGTCCGGGCGGTTATCGTTCCATTGCTAATAGAACGTGGGGAGAGGAGAATGATTAATTATTACATTAAACAAAAATAATAATTAATTATCTTTAAATGAAATATTCATGTATATAAATTGTTGTAATTTCAGATTTTAAATCACTGTTTTGGATTTTTTACTTAATAAGTTATAAACAAATATAATAGCGCGAAAGTTTAATATTCCAGACAAAACAACAAATATATTAATGAAACGGATAGGGATAATGTCGGACACCCATTCATACTGGGACGACAGATACGTAAAATATTTTTCTGATTGCGACGAAATTTGGCACGCAGGCGATATCGGCGATTACGAACTTATGGAGCGTATCAAAACCATCTGCCCGGTCGTTAGGTTTGTTTGCGGAAACATCGATCATGGTTACGTAAAACGTCATTGCCCTGAGCTCCTGATTTTTGAAGTTGAAGGGGTAAAGGTGCTTATTACTCACGTAGGTGGCTACCCTGGAAAATACCCCAAAGGGTTAAAGGAAATTCTTCGAAAAAATGATATAAAATTATTTGTAAGCGGGCATAGCCATATATTGAAAGTTATGCCTGATAGAGAATTAAGTCTGCTGCATGTTAACCCCGGACCTGCTGGCGTACATGGGTGGCAAACCGTCAGGACATTAGTGCGGCTTACACTTGACAATGGGTCTGTCTCCGATTTAGAAGTAGTGGAATTAACAAAACAACCTCTTAATTAATCAATATGAAAATCAAGAATCTACTGTGTGCATCAACGCTATTATTACTGTTGTTGGGTTGTAAACCTACTGAAGCTAATTACAGAAATGCGTATATGACAACCAAGGCTAAAGTTGAAAATGAATCGCCGGTTGAGTCAACCATATATAATCGTATTCGCGAACAAGCTTTTACGACCGGGATTGTTAGTAGAAATGATACGATACCTTTGATGGAAGTCGCCGTAAAGTGTACGCCTGGTTTGTCAACCCCTGATTCTGTTGGACAATATGGTGTAGCTGTGGCTCAGTTCAAGCAAATTTTTAATGCTAAATCGATGATGATGCGACTACGCAACCATGGCTTTTACGGGGCTACTGTGGTGCAAAACGGTGAGCCACTATATTATGTACTGATTTTCAGTGGCGACGATATGGATTCTGCTATAGAAGAATATCGAAAAATATCAGGAAACTCCGATTTTAGTTTCAAACCGCCATATCCGACTGTATTCAAGCCAACTATTTATCCTTTGGCAAAGTAATTTTTTTTGATTTTTTCTTAGTGGGCTTTTTTACAGCAATTTCTTGCAAGGTTGCTTTATAAATAGCCTTTCGCTTAACCGCTAAATATTTGTTGGGGTCAATTCCGTCGCTTTCGATAACCGATAATAGCTCCATACATCGACGGTACTCAGTCATTACATCAGAATAGGCTTCTGCAACTTTGCGCGTGGCTTCCTTGTTGCTGCTCTTGACTTTGGCTGTCAGATGAATCCAATCACCAAAAATAATTCTAAAATTGGATTTGAAATAAGCAGCTCCTCCTTTATAACGCGTTTGAATTTCATCGCAAAACAAATTTGCGTCGGAGGTGCGGTCGATATGTTTTTGCCATTTTTCAGCTACACAAATAATTTTGTTGTAAAATTCACTCGCTGCGTTTTTATGGTCGGCAACGATTGTCGGGAACATGTTTGAATAAGTCTGTTCCAGCAACCGCAGCAAACGGAAGTGCAATTTGTCAAAAGAAGAAAAGTCGAATGCTTCTTTCACAAATTTCCTTCGGAAGTTACTTTTTAATTCAGCCAAACGGACACGACTGTTTGTTAGATTTTCATTTTGTCTCTGAATATAATCGTTCACACTGATGTCGGGAATGATCGACCGGTTGGTGATACGCGACGCCAGAGTTAGCCCCTCGAGCGTGCGGCAACGGCTTAAGGCTACGTACACTTGGCCGGGAGCGAACGACATACCCGCGTCAACAATCACGTTGTCGAATGTGAGCCCTTGCGACTTATGAATTGTGATCGCCCATGCCAATCGTAATGGTAGTTGTGAAAATTTACCGACGGTTTTAGTTGACAGTGTGTTAGTGCTTTCATCGATTGTGTAAGTTTGATTTTCCCAAGTTTGATATTCCAGCCATATAGGCTCCGTTTCGCCTGTACATACAATAGCCACACGTGTTGGTTGCATTATAGAGATCGTGCCTATTTTGCCATTATAATACCTATGGTCGGCAGATAGATCGTTTTTCAGTAACATCACTTGAGCTCCGACTTTCAACGTAAGAGCCTGCTCGGTAGGAAAAGCTATATCCGGGAACATTCCTTCGACTCTCGCTTTATATGTGCGCATTTCTCCCGGGAGCTTAAGGAGGGCCATTTGATTGCATGTGTCGGCATCGCGATTGAAAGCGGTAAGCCGAATTGTTCCGGGTTGCTGATTCAAAGCTGACGACGGGGTATATCTACTTTCTAAAAGTTGAAAGTCAGAAGCACTCAAACAGTTATCGCGCACGTGGTTGAGCAATTCCAAAAAATTATTGTCCTGTTGACGGTACACCTTCGATAATTGTATGGTAACATAATCAAGGTTTGACAACGCTTTACTGCTGTAAAAGCAGAAAGTGGAATAATAATTACTCAACACTGCCTCGTCGGCCGATGTAACGACGGGTGATAGTTGTCGTAAATCGCCAATCATCAGCAACTGCACGCCCCCGAAAGGAAGTTGATTCTTGCGGACGCGGCGTAGAGTTGCATCAATTGCGTCGAGTATATCACAGCGTACCATAGAAATCTCATCAATCACCAGTAAATCAATCGAGCGCATGATGCGTTGTTTCTCTTTTGCAATCGAAAATTTGCTCAGCTGCTTTGAGCCGGGAATATATGGCGACAATGGCAACTGGAAGAATGAATGTATTGTAGTTCCTCCGGCATTTATAGCAGCAACGCCCGACGGCGCTACTACAACTATAGTTTTTTCGGAACGTTTACGCAGTTCCCTTAGGAATGTAGTTTTCCCTGTACCAGCTTTGCCGGTAAGGAAAATGCTGGTCGATGTGTTTTCGGCATACTCCCAAGCCAGACGCAAATTATTGTTCCGTTCCATATTATATTAGACTATTATATTAGACTGCTGATTTTGTAAACAAATGTACAAAATTTGATTTATACCGTAAGAAAAGGTTGTATAAAAGGTGGGACGTAAAATAGATTTTTTAATAAAAAATTGTTATCTTTGTGTGAAAATTGCGCGTTTGAAAAAACGCAACTACTTTTTACTTTTTCAGTATGTTGGAAGAAGATAGAATTTTAAAGATCGATATTGAAAACGAAATGAAGTCGGCCTACATTGATTATTCAATGTCGGTCATTGTTTCGCGAGCGCTCCCCGATGTGCGCGATGGTTTGAAACCTGTTCAGCGACGTGTGTTGTTCGGTATGAATGAAATGGGTAATACCTCAAGTCATCCGCATAAGAAATCGGCAAACTGTGTTGGTGAGGTTATGGGTAAGTATCACCCCCATGGCGACTCATCTATTTATGGAACAGTAGTCAGAATGGCCCAGCCCTGGGCTTTGCGTTATACTTTGGTCGACGGCCATGGTAACTTTGGCTCTGTCGACGGCGACGGCCCTGCTGCAATGCGTTACACTGAGGTGCGTCTTCAGCGTATAGGTGAAGAAATGCTTTCCGATATTGATGCGGAAACCGTCGATTTCCAGCCAAACTACGACAACTCGCGACAAGAGCCTGTAGTACTACCTACGAGAATTCCAAACTTGCTGGTAAATGGAACATCTGGTATCGCAGTCGGAATGGCTACAAATATGCCACCTCACAACATTACAGAATCGATTAACGCTACTGTAGCACTCATAGATAATCCGGAGTTGACAATCGCAGAGCTTATGAAATACATTAAGGCTCCCGATTTTCCCACAGGTGGTACTATATATGGCTACAACGGTGTTAAAGACGCTTACGAAACCGGTCGCGGACGAATTATAATCCGAGCAAAAGCCGAAATAGAGCAAGAAGCCAATCATGAAAATATCATTGTCTCTGAAATCCCCTACAACGTAAACAAAGCGGAGCTCATTAAGTATATCGCAGATCTTGTAAATGAGAAGAAACTAGAAGGGATTGCCGATCTTAACGACGAGAGCGACTACAAAGGAATGCGAATCGTTATCCGCCTCAAGAATGATGCCAATGCTAATGTGGTTCTCAACAAGTTGTACAAACTAACCCAAATGCAGGCCTCGTTCAGCGTAAACAATGTAGCCATTGTTAACGGTCGGCCGGCAACTCTTAATCTCAAGCAGATTCTCGAAGCTTTCATTGCTCACCGTCACGACGTTGTTATTCGACGTACCCGTTATGAGCTACGTAAAGCTGAAGAACGTGCACATATACTTCAGGGCTTAATTATTGCTTCGGAAAATATTGATGAAGTAATCGCGATAATCAAAGCTTCGAAGCGCCAAGAAGAAGCTCGTCAAACACTTTCGGAGCGATTCGGCTTGAGCGATGAACAGACAGCGGCTATAGTTGCAATGCGTCTGGGGCAATTAACCGGACTGGAGCAGGAAAAACTTCACAATGCATATGCCGAACTTATGGCTCGCATCGACGAGCTTAATTTGATTCTAAGCGACGACCATGTTTGTCGTGAATTAATCAAAACCGAGTTGCTCGAAATACGCGATAAATATGGCGACGAACGCCTCACTGACATCGATTATACTGCAGGCGATTTCAACGCTGAGGATTTTTATTCTGATGATGACATGGTAATAACCATTTCACATCTGGGATATATAAAACGGACACCCCTGTCAGAATTCCGTGCACAGAATCGCGGTGGAGTAGGTGCCCGCGGGTCGGTTACACGCGACGAGGATTTCATCGAGCATATTTATACCGCTTCAATGCACAACACTATGCTCTTCTTTACAGACCGCGGTCTTGTTTACAAGATGAAGGTTTACGAGTTGCCCGAAGGGGCAAAGAACTCGAAAGGCAGAGCATTGCAAAACCTGCTTAACATCGACTCGGGCGACAAGGTTCGTGCATATATCGCTTGCAAACAACTCGACGATGCTGAATTTACCGGTTCCCACTATTTGGTGTTCGCAACCAAGAAAGGTGTGGTGAAGAAAACATCACTGTCTGAGTATGCCCGAGTGCTCGCAAAAGGCAAAAAAGCAATTGTAATCCGAGAGGACGATGCCTTGATAGGTGTTGAACTGACCGATGACAATTCCGATATTCTTTTGGCTGCACGTCAGGGCAAAGCAATACGCTTCGCAACAAAATCGCTCCGTTCGATGGGCCGAGTATCTTCGGGTGTGCGTGGCATGAAAGTATTGGGCGACAATGAGGTTATAGGTATGATAACAATGCAGCCCGATAGTTCGAACACGGTTCTAGTAATTTCAGAAAACGGCTACGGCAAACGAACACTTCTTGAAGCGTACACTCCTCATAATCGTGGTGGCCAGGGAATGAAAACATTAAATGTCACTGAGCGCACAGGCGAGTTGGTAGGTTTCCTTAGCGTTAACGATGAAGAGGATTTGATGATTATAAACCGTTCAGGCATCACATTGCGTATACGCATAGCCGACATCAAGGAGGCCGGTCGTGTAACTCAGGGTGTCCGACTGATAAATCTCGACCGACGTGGCGATGTCATCGCTTCGGTTTGCGCCGTCCCGACCGACCCCGACGACGAGGCAGAGACCATTGACGGGGAAGAACTGAATGAGCCAATAATCGAAGAACCCGACCTCGACGACGACACAGACGTAATTGACGAAGCCGACAACGAAGCTGACGAAATTCAAGAAGATTAGTTAACCGATAAAATACACTTAACAAATTAATATTCTATGAAAAAATTATGCATCCTAGCCCTCGGACTGTTAGCAGCAGCATCAGTCTCGGCACAAAAAAATCTCGTAAACGAGGTTGAAGGAAAAGCTAAAGGTTTCAATGCAGATTTTGCATCTGCAAGAGCACAACTCCAACCTGCATTGACAAATGCAGAGTCGAAAGACGATGCAAAAACATGGTTTGTTGCAGGTTCAATTGAATTTGGCGACTACGATAACCAGAATCTTCAGAAAGCTGCAGCCAACAAGGATAAATACGACGACACCAAAATGGCAAACGCTCTTTTGGCCGGTTACAACTATTTCATGACTGCTTTTCCTCTTGACACTGTTCCTGAGGTTGACAAGAAAACAGGTCAACCCAAGTTGAACAAGGATGGTTCGGTTAAGGTAAAAACAAAATATTCGAAGGACATGGTTAAGAAAATCGTTGAACATGCAAACGAATTTGCATCGGCCGGCGAAGTTCTTTACTATGCCAAAGATTTCAAGAATGCTTATGCTGCGTGGGATATTTACACAAGTCTTCCCTTCAACAAATCGCTTGGCGACAAAGCTCCCGCTCAATACAATGATACAATTGTTGGCGACTTTGAATACTTCAAGGCACTCGCAGCATTGCAAGCTCAAATGTATGCCGAATCGTTAGCAGCGTTCGATAAAGCTATCTCAACTACAAAGAACGATCCTCAGACAATCGACTTCGCTATTTCAGCTGCTGCTGAGTCGAAAAACGATGCAAAAGTTATCGAATATGCACAAATCGGCAACAAACTTCATGGCGACTCAACCGTTAAGTATATCAATATTATCATTAACGATAAAATCAATAATGAGAAATATGACGAAGCTCAGCAATTGTTGACAAGAGCTATTGAAATCAGCCCGAATAGCCCTGATCTTCACGACGTTCTCGGTATTCTATATCAGAGTCAGAATAAGCTGGAAGATGCACGCACATGTTTCGAAAAAGCAGTATCCCTCGATCCGGCTGGCGCTAAATTCCAATTCGACCTGGGTCGTGTAATCTTCGCACAGGCTGCTGCTATCTCCGACAGCGCAAACAACTTGCCCACAGCTGAATACAACAAACTTCGCGAAGAGAAAGTTGATCCTATCCTTCGTCAGGCTATCCCATATTTGGAAACAGCTTTGAAAGATGAAGAAATGATGTCGGAAGCAAAACGTATTCTCCGTAGCCTTTACTATTCGTTGAACGACAACGAAAATCTGCAGCGCATCGAATCGATGAACTTCTAATTCGACTATCGCATAGCATAATATTGGGGTTGCATTACTTGCAACCCCTTTTTTTTATTAACTTTGTAAAACGATACGTAATTTACGGAGTTTCAGCACGCTTTACATGAAAGTTTCATACTATATAGCTAATAAACTGAGTCTGGGAGGCGATAATGGCGCTCGGATTTCGACCAGTGTGGTAATAGCAATGTGTGGCGTAGCATTATCGGTTCTTATTATGCTGCTTTCAATAGCCATTGTGTTGGGCTTCAAACAGCAAATAAGAAGCAAAGTTGCCGGATTTGAATCTCAAATCAGCATTACAGCTTCTCACAACGATGATATCGGGGGAATGACTGCTGATTTCGATTATCTTACCTATGATTCTGAAATGGAAGCAATATTATCGGGGCTGGATTTAAAACAAGCCAGCTTGAGCATACGTCAGCCAGCCATACTTAAATCAGATAATGAGTTCGAAGGCGTGGTCTTATATGGCATCGACTCAGGTTCCGATCGTATGAACTTTATAAATGAAAATCTGACGTCTGATACATTAATAACTTCATTTGGCAGCAATCAGATTGTAGTGTCGAAAGTCACAGCCGATGCGCTTGGGGTAAAAGTTGGAGAGAAAATATACTCATATTTTTTTGTCGACGGTTCAGTAAAAGCCCGCAGGATGATTATAGCGGCAATATATGATTCAAATTTTGGCGACTATGACAAAATTTATGCTTTTAGTGGGCTTCAGATGATGCAAAAGCTCAATGGCCTGACCGAAAATCAAGGGACACAAATAGATATAAACGGAATCCAACCTGACAATATCGACGAAACAGCCTTTGGATTGCAGCGACAAATGATGATGAAAGCATATTCCGGCGAACTGCATGGAACTTACCAGTTGTCTACCGTTAATCAGAACGCCATGTTATATCTCAACTGGTTGGATCTGCTGGACACAAATGTGATCGTTGTTCTCATACTAATGGCGCTTGTCTCAGGATTCACATTAATATCAAGTTTATTCATTATAATTCTCGAACGTGTTTCAACGATAGGACTGTTAAAAGCCTTAGGAGCAACAAATAAGCAAACACGTCAGGTCTTCACCGTTATTGGATGGCGACTTGTAGGATGGGGTATGCTTATTGGCAACATTTTGGCTTTAATTATAATATTTGCTCAGTATTTTTGGCATATTATACCCTTGGATGCAACTTCATATTATTTGAGCTATGTTCCTGTGCTTTTGGATTGGCTTGATATATTGCTCCTTAATGTTGGTGTATTCATTGTTTCGTGGGCGATGCTACTAATTCCGGCGCGTATGGTGTCGAACATTTCTCCCTCGCGGTCGTTGCGCTATGAGTAGACTATTCCGATAATATAATTCTATAAATAATAGTACATAATAAATAATCAAACAACAGTTCTAAATTGTTGTACTTTTATTAACCAAAGTTAATGTGAGTTATCGCACAAATTCAGTAAATTTGCAAAATAATATAAAATTACATGACAGAAAAAAAATCCTTAAAAAACTTCATAATCGAAGGAATTCAAGAACGTAAAGGAAAAAATATTTCAGTAATCGATTTGAGTGAAATCGACGGAGCTATTGCCAAAGAGTTTATTATTTGTCAAGGCACTTCAACGATGCAGGTGTCGGGAATCGCAGACAGCATAAGAGAGTATGTTCAAAAAGAAACCGGCATAAAACCTTACAATTACGAAGGCTATCAAAACGCTCAGTGGATCATAATCGATTACGGTGAAATTTTTGTGCATGTTTTTCTGCCGGAAAGTCGTCAGTTCTATAATATTGAAGAGCTTTGGAACGATGCTCCGATTGAACATATCCCCGACTTAGACTAACACATTATTATAACGAACATAATACAACAATCTCTTCATGGGATCAGACAAGAATAAATCGCCACTATCAAAAATAGGATTCAGTATATTCTGGATGTACGCAGCTATCGCGTTAATACTTGGCGGAATATACTTTGCAGATAGTGATAATACTATTACGAAAGAAAATGTTGATTACAACAAATTTGAGCAATACGTGATGTCGGGCGGCGTCACCAAAATAGTGGTTTTTACCGGTGACGAACCAAAAGCCTCGGCATATTTAAACGATTCGTTAGCTCAGGTTGTATTCAAAAAACAGTTTAAAGCTGGACAGCAGCCTATTGTGACTTCAAACATACCTAGCACCGATTCATTCCAGAATAAAATCGACCAGTGGCAGCAGGATGGAATTTTCACCGGAAGTGTGAAATATGAAAAAAACTCTAATATTTCATCAATGATATGGTCAATCGCGCCTTTCGTGCTTCTAATTGCCTTTTGGCTTTTCATCATGCGTCGCATGTCGGGCAAAGATGGAGGTTCCGGAGGTGTATTTTCGGTAGGAAAGTCAAAAGCACAGATATTCGATAAGGACGGTCCTATACAGGTGACATTCAAAGATGTTGCCGGACTATCGGAAGCTAAGACCGAGGTAGAAGAAATTGTGGAATTTTTAAAAAATCCAAAACGATACACTGATTTGGGCGGAAAAATTCCTAAAGGAGCGTTGCTAGTAGGACCTCCCGGAACCGGTAAGACTCTTCTTGCTAAAGCTGTTGCCGGCGAAGCCAACGTGCCGTTCTTTTCAATGTCAGGTTCCGACTTTGTTGAGATGTTTGTTGGTGTAGGAGCATCACGTGTACGCGACCTATTCCGTCAGGCAAAAGAGAAAGCTCCTTGTATTGTATTTATTGATGAGATTGATGCCGTAGGTCGCGCACGTGGTAAAAACCCTAATATGGGAGCAAATGATGAGCGGGAAAATACACTTAATCAGCTGCTCACCGAAATGGATGGCTTCGGTTCAAACTCCGGAGTTATCATACTCGCAGCTACAAACAGAGCCGACATTCTTGATAAAGCGCTACTTCGAGCCGGACGTTTCGACCGTCAGATATATGTTGACCTACCCGACTTGAACGACCGAGTTGCCATTTTCAATGTTCACCTTCGCAATATTAAAACCGATGAATCGCTCGATGTTGAGACATTAGCACGTCAAACACCTGGATTTTCCGGTGCCGACATTGCTAACGTATGCAACGAAGCGGCATTGATTGCTGCGCGTCACAACAAGCCTTGTGTTCAAAAACAGGATTTTAACGATGCTGTCGACAGAATTATCGGAGGTCTGGAAAAACGAACAAAAATCACTACTGACGAAGAAAAACGTTCAATAGCAATTCACGAAGCCGGCCATGCAACTATCTCCTGGCATTTACGCTACGCATCGCCTCTTATTAAGGTAACCATTGTTCCTCGCGGTAAAGCGCTTGGAGCGGCGTGGTATATGCCGGAAGAACGCCAGATAACACCGACCGAGGCACTCCTGGATGAAATGTGCTCAACACTGGGTGGGCGTGCTGCCGAAGAATTATTCCTCGGTCATATATCAACCGGAGCTGCCAACGACCTTGAACGAGTTACCAAGCTAGCATATGCAATGGTTGTCTACTATGGTATGAGTTCAACATTACCCAACCTTTGCTATTACGACTCAACCGGTCAACAATATGGTTTTTCAAAACCGTATTCTGAAGAAAGGGCAAAAGAGATCGATGCAGAGGTGTCGCGGCTTATTAACGAGCAATATGAGCGTGCAAAACAAATTCTAAAGGAGCATGCCGAAGGTCATGGTAAGTTGGCCGAAACGCTGATTGCCCGTGAGGTAATATTCACCGAAGATGTTGAACAGATATTTGGTCCGCGTAAATGGAAATCGCGCACCGACGAAATTCTTGCTCACCAAAATGAACAAAAGCAACTTCCCCCTCCTGTTCCTGTCTCGGCTCCAACTGATGCAAAGTCAGAAAAAGATAACAATGAGTCGAACAAATAGAAACCGATTGGTTAATTCTGACGAACGAAAGGTTATAATACAAAAGCCGCTATCTCTTAACGCGTACTGGAGATAGTGGCTTTTATTCTTAGATAGATATTCAATTCTGTTCAAATGCATCGGGTAGCACTTTCATCCGCCCTTTAAGAATAGTTTGAACTATATGCGTTTGAAGTTTTCTAAAAAATAAACAACAGCTATGTATGAATAGTTCACATACATAGCTGTTGGTTGTGTATTGATAAACCGTTTAATTAAGTGACAACAACTCGTCGGGAAAATGCATTATAATTGTTTTTGTTTCAGGATTTATTTCCTCAATAAACTCATCGGCAAGCGGGATGTAAACTGGAGCATCAGATTCTTCCTTTTCAATTACAAGAAGAACATTCTCTGTCGAGAAATCGACGTCCGATATTGTGCCAACAATCACTCCAACATTTGTAATTAAGCTATAGCCGACAAGGTCCCCGGCGTATAATCCATCTTCGTCGTCGGTAATAATAACATTGTCGGCTATCAATACAAAGACATCTAAATTTGTTAAAATTCTGGCGTCTTTATCATTGTTAATATCATTTAGGCTCACAATGAAATTCCCCGCACGTTTATTTCTAATTCCTTCAATTATGAAAGGAATGTTTATTCCATCAATGTTAGCTATAATACGAACGAGAGAATCCAAGTTAATCTCGTCAGCATCATAATCGGTATATAGGTTTATCTCGCCATTTATGCCGTGAGGCTTACCAAAATGGCCGAAGTGAGTAAGCTCGTCGTTAGTTATCATCGGTCGGAGTAGCGGGTTATACGTGCGCCTAAAGCGTTCAAGCGCAGGTCGATGTTTTCATAGCCACGGTCAATCTGGTCGATATTCTGAATCTGACTTACACCTTTTGCGCTCATAGCCGCTATAAGCATTGCAATACCGGCACGAATGTCGGGTGACACCATCGACGTGGCTCTTAGAGAATTCAACCGTCCCGACCCGATAACAGCGGCACGGTGCGGGTCGCATAAAATAATTCTTGCACCCATATCGATTAGCTTGTCAACGAAAAACAGTCGGCTCTCAAACATTTTTTGATGTATCAGTACGCTACCTGTCGCTTGTGTAGCTACAACAAGAAAAACACTGAGCAAGTCGGGCGATAATCCCGGCCAAGGAGCATCGGAAAAGGTCATGATTGAGCCGTCCATGAAAGTCTCGATTTCGTAACCGTCGTGAGCAGGAATTAATATATCGTCGTTTTGGCGAATCATTTCAACGCCTAGTCTTTTAAAAGCATCGGGCATTATGCCTAATTCATCGTAGCAAACGTTTTTCAACGTTATTTCACTAGCGGTCATTGCCGCCATTCCTATGAAACTGCCAACCTCAATCATATCTGGCAAAATGCGATGTTCAGTTCCGTGTAATTCTGTAACACCGTTAATTGTCAGTAAGTTTGAGCCTATGCCGGAAATATGTGCCCCCATGCGACAGAGCATTTTGCACAATTGTTGTATGTATGGCTCACAGGCGGCATTGTAGATCGTGGTTGTGCCTTTGGCAAGTACTGCGGCCATTATTATATTTGCGGTGCCCGTAACAGATGCTTCATCGAGCAACATATATGTGCCAGTCAGGCCATTTGGCGCTGTGATTTTGTATGCTTTTTTTTCTGTCAGATAGTCAAATTCCGCTCCCAACTTTTGAATGCCGATAAAATGGGTATCGAGACGTCGACGGCCAATTTTGTCACCTCCCGGTTTGGGTAGAATAGCTTCTCCGAATCGGGCAACCAGTGGCCCTACAATCATAACAGAACCTCGAAGCGAGGCTGCCTTTCGTAAAAATTCAGGAGTTTGCAGATACTCTGTATTAATATCGTCGGCCTTGAAAGAGTAGGTGTGAGGCCTAAGTTTTTCCACTTTTACCCCCATGTCCGATAGCAACGCGATCAAATTGTTTATATCCAATATGTCAGGCAAATTGTCGATGATTATGCGTTCCGACGACAGTAGCGTGGCACAAAGAATCTGGAGAGCTTCGTTTTTGGCTCCTTGAGGAGTGATGTCACCTTTAAGTGAATGGCCTCCTTCAACAATGAAAGTGCTCATTTTTTTCTTTTCCTCTTTTTGGATGGCGTTTGTGGAATTTCAGCCTTAAATTCATGGAGCTTACAATTTTCAGGTGATAGGCGTATTACTCCATGACTGTAAGTGGCCAAGTCGTTGAACACTTTTGTGTCGTCAACGCCTTCCGGATTAATTGAAAGCATTAATTTCTTCATGTGGTTAGCCAAAAGCAAAATCAAAGCGTCGCGTTCCGGTCCTTCGGGCATATCAACAGCACGTCCAATCATATACTCGACACACTTCCCATAATGACGCCACCGGAATTGTCCGTTTTCGTATGGGATAGGATCGGGAGTTGTTGATAATTGTTCACGACGTATTATTTCGAACGGATAATCGATATCAAGTTCAAAGTCGGCCATTATGGCGAGATGATCCCACAGTTGATGTTTGAAATCCGGGTTATTTTTTGATGCCGGGAAAAGATTTGACATTGTTGCAATAATCGTATGTGCACATGCGTTTCGCTCCTGTCGGTCGGCAAGCGAGAGACAATAGTCAATCATGTTTTGAACATTACGTCCGTATTCGGGAAGTATCAGTTTTTTAAGTTGTGTATTATAAGTCAGCATTTTAAAATAACCTCTTAGAATTAAGGGCATTCGGGCGCCAAAAGCAGCGAGCGAATGCCCTTGTATAATTTAACGTTTCTGGTTGTTACATGTTCATACCACCGTCAACTTGAATAACCTGACCGGTTACGTATGATGACATGTCGGAAGCCAGGAACACTGCAACATTTGCGATATCGTCGACCTGACCACCACGACGCAGAGGGATACTCTTTATCCATTCAGCACGGACATCGTCGGGTAGGGCTGCAGTCATTGCTGTTTCGATGAAACCGGGGGCAATTGCGTTTGCGCGAATTCCTCGTGAACCAACTTCTTGTGCTATCGATTTTGCTAGAGCAATCAGGCCGGCTTTAGAAGCGGCATAGTTAGCCTGGCCTGCATTACCATGAACACCAACGACCGATGCCATATTGATGATTGAACCGCTACGTTGACGCATCATTAAAGGGAGAACAGCATTGATGAAGTTGAACGCGCTCTTGAGGTTAACCGCTATTACCGCATCCCATTGGGCTTCAGTCATACGGAGCATCAAGCCATCTTTGGTTATACCTGCATTGTTTACCAGAATGTCAATATGGCCGAAATCGTCAACAATTTGTTTAACAACTTCCTTGGTTTGATTGAAGTCGGCAGCGTTTGAAGCGTAACCTTTGGCTTTCACTCCAAGAGCTTCTATTTCTTTTTCTGTATTTTTTCCGTTTTCGTCGATTACAAGATCAGTAAAAGCAATATTTGCACCTTCTTGAGCAAAACGCAAAGCCAAAGCTTTTCCGATTCCGCGAGCAGCTCCGGTGATGAGAGCTGTTTTTCCTTCGAGCATTTTCATAATAAATGGTTATTTGGTTATTATATGATTCTAAAAATTCTGTTGTTGCTGTTTTGTCAATATTCTATGCAAAGATAGCGATTTAAGTTTGAGTGTATCTAATAATAAATGTTAACACTCCTAATATCTCAATTAGCAATATCACTATCTTTTATGTCTTTACAATTGTTTGTGCATAACGCATCGGCAATAAATTGTTTCGCATGCTTGCGAAGTAGCGTCTGGTCAACATTCATCTGGTCGAAATTGTCGCGCATATATGAAAGTTCAATCCCTTGAAAGAGCATAAGCATCATATCGTAAACGCCATGAGCTTTATCCGCCACAAAATAGCCGCCCTTTATGCCGTCGGAAAGAATTTGTTGTAATAGTTCTAATTCCTTCTCGATAGCCGCTTTTCGAATACGTTCCATTCGGCGAACCTCACGTAGAAACAGCGTGCGGAACATAGGCGTGTCGTATTGTCTGCTAACGGTTTCTTCAACAATGTCGATACGAACATCTATGAACTTTTCAAGTTTCTCTATAGGAGTCATATCGGCCGATGCGATATAGCGCAACTGTTTTACCAGCTGCTCGCTTTCACTCTCAATCACAGCATTGTAAATTTCGCGCTTATTCTTGAAGTAGGTGTATATAGTACGTCGGCCTTTGTATGAAGCATTAGCGATATCGATCATAGTAGTATTCTCCATGCCTTTGTGGGCAAACAGTTGGCGCGCTACTTCTATGAGCCGTTCGCGGGTTTTTACTGACATTTTACTGCAGAATAGTTGAATTATGTCGCAAAATTAATCATTTTACGACAATTTTAGCAATGATATTGCTATTTATTTGTGGTATTTATGGGCTTGAATCTCGAGTGACAGAATATATTGTTTTGCTTCAATACCGCCGGCATAGCCTGTCAATGTATTGTTTTTGCCGATTATTCGGTGGCACGGCACGATGAGCGAGATGGGATTTGATGCTATGGCCGATACCACAGCCCGAACTGCTTTTGGTTGCTCAATTCGTTGTGCCAGCTCATGGTATGATATGGTCTGTCCATATGGAATACTCATCAGCGCCAGCCATACCTTATTTTGAAATTGCGAGCCGGTAAATCGAATTGGTAAAGAGAAACTCTTCAGATTTCCAGAAAAATAATCATCGAGTTGTGCAATCGCGTTACGAACCAATATTGAATCTAATTCTTCGTATCTGGTGTTCAGGAACCTACAAATACGCTTTTCGTTTGTTGAGCGCCTTTTCCCTTCTGCCCAATCGCAAACGCATAATTTGTCGCGGAAGGAACCAACAATCATTTCACCTACAGGTGAATTATAATGTGTTAGTTTTATGGGTTCTATTTTATTGCTTATGGTTATCAAATTTTTGAAACTGTTTCGCTCAAAGGTTTGCGTGAGAAATGATTAGGCAGTGGAGTGGCACCTTCTGCGGCGTATCCCAAATCCAGTAACATCAGAATCTCTTCGTCGTCGGGAAGGTTGAGCATGGCGTGAAGTTTGTCAGCGTCGAAACAATTAACCCAACATGAATTCACGTTAACTGAGGCGGCAGAAAGCATAAGATGCGTAGCTACAATTGAGGCATCCTCTACTCCTGAATTGCGTTTGCCTCCCGGATATGTGTAAACATTGTTTTTATTGAAAGCTACTACAAGTACCACCGGAGCGCCATAGCGGCAAGGCGTACATTCATCAATTATTTTATGAGCTTCGTCCGACAAAGCAACATAAATATGCTGCTCCTGAAGATTTTTGGCGGTAGGAGCTAGCCGGCCACCTTCAAGAATAGTTTCCAATGTATTGTCTTCAAGTGGTTTGTTACTGTATTTTTTGCACGAATAACGATTCCGAGCCAGAGTTAAGAAGTCCATATTTGATTTGGCAGTTTGTTGTTTCTAAACAAAGTTAAGAAATTATTGCAATTTTACGTACCTTTGCATTGAAAAAGGAATATCATAGATGGAAAAAGAGAAGCTGAAAATAGTATTTTTCGGAACTCCGGAATTCGCGGCGGAAAGTCTCGAAAAAATTTACGAAAATGGATACAACATTGTTGGTGTAGTGACTATGCCCGACAAGCCGGCAGGGCGTGGCCATAAATTACTGCAATCTCCAGTAAAAGGTTTTGCAGGGTCGAAAGGTTTACACTTGATGCAACCCGTAAATTTGAAAGACCTTGAATTTGTAGAGCAACTCAAATCGCTCAATGCTGATCTATTTATTGTAATAGCTTTCCGCATGTTGCCCGAAGTAGTGTGGACAATGCCTCCGTTGGGCACCTTCAATCTGCATGCTTCGTTGCTCCCCAATTATAGAGGTGCTGCGCCTATCAATTGGGCTGTAATAAACGGCGACACAAAAACCGGTGTTACAACATTCTTCCTAAAACACGAAATTGACACCGGCGACATAATTGATCAGCAATCGGTCGACATTCTGCCCAATGAAAATGTTGGTGATGTTCACGATAAACTTATGCACCTCGGAGCAGAGCTAACGCTAAAAACAATAAACAGAATTCTCGAAGGCACGCTGAAACCTATACCGCAGGATCAGCTGATAAATGATATTGAACCAACTCCGGCTCCTAAGATATTCAAAGATACATGTCGTATCAACTGGGAAAAACATGCCGAAAATATTCATAATCTCGTTAGGGGTCTGTCTCCATATCCGGCAGCATGGACAGTCCTATCCGATGGGAATAATGAAATTAACATTAAGATTTTCAGCACATCCATTTCTGATCCGACCGATGCCGTTTCAGGATCACTTCTTATACAAAAAAACAGACTCTTTGTTGCTTGCAATGATAAATGGCTTGAAGTTGAGCAGCTTCAAGCTTCTGGAAAGCGACGAATGACTGCCGCAGAATTTATGAGAGGAACCGATTTATCATCATATAAAGCTATTAATTGATTTTCATAGCAATTGTTAGTTGAAAAATCACTAACTTTGTGCGATTTTTTATGACTTAAAATGGCTCAGAAACCTTCAATTCCTAAAGGAACGCGCGACTTTTCGCCATCGGAAATGGCGCGCAGAAATTACATATTTGACACAATTCGTCAAGTATTTTCTCTGTCTGGATTTAAACAAATTGAAACTCCGGCAATGGAAAATTTGTCAACTCTGATGGGGAAATATGGCGAAGAGGGTGACAAACTCCTATTTAAGATTCTGAATTCAGGCAACTACCTTAATGGTATTGATCGTCAACTGCTTGAATGTGAAGAACCTTCGGGAAAACTAACTTCACAATTGTGTGAGAAAGGGTTACGCTACGACCTAACCGTTCCATTCGCCCGCTATGTTGTTCAACATCGTGCTGATATTCAACTGCCTTTCAAAAGGTTCCAAATTCAACCCGTATGGCGTGCCGACCGCCCGCAAAAAGGCAGATATCGCGAGTTTTATCAGTGCGATGCCGACGTAGTGGGTTCCGATTCTTTATTGTGCGAAATCGAACTTTTATCGATAATCGATGAAGTATTCCGTCGTTTTGGGATTCGGATAGCGATAAAACTAAATAACCGAAAAGTTTTGGCTGGTATAGCTGAACTTATAGGTGCACCAGACAAAATTGTAGATATAACTGTAGCCATCGATAAATTGGACAAAATAGGCATTGAGAATGTTAACCTTGAACTTGCCGAACGCGGCTTGTCGGAAGCAGGCATCAATGCTCTACAACCGATTCTGGCTATTGACGGAACAACTAAAGAACGATTACAAAAACTTTCAGTTATTTTAGCCGGATCCGAAATCGGATTGAAAGGCGTTCAAGAGCTTGAGACAGTAATCAATGGCGTTGAACGCTTCGGCATTGAATCGCAGCTCGACTTGGATGTTTCCTTAGCCCGTGGATTGAACTATTATACGGGCACTATTATAGAGGTGAAAGCTCTCGACGTACAAATAGGCTCGATAACCGGAGGCGGACGCTACGATAATTTAACCGGAGTGTTTGGAATGCCGGGTGTGTCTGGCGTGGGAATCTCATTTGGCGCCGACCGAATTTACGACGTTCTCAATTCGCTCGATTTGTACCCGGAAACAGCGAAATCAGCTACAACGGTTATGTTTGCTAATTTCGGCACCGAGGAGGCGGCTGCGTCGCTCTCAATCATAAAACAGTTGCGCAGTGCCGGCGTTTCGGCCGAAATTTATCCGGATGCGGTAAAAATGAAGAAACAGATGGCCTATGCCGACTCGTTGGGCGTAAAATACGTAGCCATAGTTGGAACTGAAGAAATTTCAAACGGCACCGTAACATTGAAAAACATGGCCGACGGCACCCAGAACACTTTCACTTCACAAGATTTAGTAAACTTATTAGCTCAGCGCTAAACACATTATAAAATATGAAAGATCTGCCAAAGACATATAATCCAGCTAATGTAGAGGATAAATGGTACGCTTATTGGATGGAGAACAATCTTTTCCATTCAGAACCGGACAATCGTGAACCATATACTATTGTAATTCCGCCACCAAACGTTACTGGCATCCTTCACATGGGTCACATGCTCAATAACACCATACAAGATATATTGATTCGCCGGGCAAGAATGCAGGGCAAAAACGCGCTATGGGTGCCCGGTACCGACCACGCATCAATCGCTACCGAAGCTAAAGTTGTAGCGAAACTTGCTAAAGAAGGAATAAAGAAAAGCGACCTTTCACGCGAGGAATTTCTTCGTCATGCCTGGGAGTGGAAAGAAAAACATGGGGGCATAATCCTCGAACAACTTAAAAAACTTGGTGCATCTTGCGATTGGAGCCGTACAGCATTCACAATGGATGAAATACGCTCGAAAAGTGTTATTCATGTTTTCTGCGACCTATATGACAAGGGGTTGATTTATCGTGGAAAACGAATGGTTAATTGGGATCCCAAAGCTTGCACTGCGTTAAGCGATGCCGAGGTTGTTTATCGCCAGGAGCATAGCAAACTCTATTATCTACGTTACAAAATAGTAGGTTCCGACCAATATGCAATTGTTGCTACGACACGTCCTGAGACAATCATGGGCGACACAGCCATGTGTATCAATCCTGAAGATCCTAAAAATCAGCACTTGCGCGGCAAAAAAGTGATAGTGCCACTAGTCGGTAGAGAGATTCCTGTTATTGAAGACACATATGTCGATATCGAATTTGGTACTGGTTGTCTGAAAGTTACTCCGGCCCACGATATGAATGATAACATGCTGGGGCAAAAACACAATCTTGAAACTATCGACATTTTCAATGAGAACGGAACAATCAGCGAAGCTGCCGGAATGTACGTTGGTATGGATCGATTCGATGTGCGCAAACAAATTGCAATCGACCTTGAAAATGCGGGACTTATCGAGAAAGTCGAAGACTATGACAATAAAGTAGGTTACTCCGAACGCAACCCCGACACAGCAACAGAACCTCGCCTATCCGACCAATGGTTCCTGAAAATGAGTGAAATCTCAAAACCGGCCCATAAGGCGGTAATGGACGATATAATCCGTTTTGTACCTGAAAAATTCAAGAACACCTACAATCATTGGATGGAGGAAATTAAGGATTGGTGCATTTCGCGTCAGCTATGGTGGGGGCATCGAGTTCCGGCGTATTACCTTCCCGATGGGCAAATTGTAGTTGCAGAAGACAGCACTAAAGCCCTTGAAAAGGCTATCAGCATTACAGGAAATGCATCGCTGACAGTCAACGACCTGAAACAAGATGAAGATTGCCTTGACACCTGGTTCTCATCGTGGCTGTGGCCGATATCGTTGTTTAATGGTATACTCGAACCCGACAACGAAGAAATTAAATACTATTATCCGACCTCCGACCTGGTTACTGGCCCGGACATCATATTCTTCTGGGTAGCGCGTATGATAATTGCCGGATTTGAATATCAGGGCAAACAACCGTTCAACAATGTCTATTTCACGGGGATTGTTCGCGACAAACTCGGCCGAAAAATGTCGAAACAGCTCGGCAACTCTCCCGACCCGCTGAATCTTATTGCCGAATACGGAGCCGACGGCGTTCGAATGGGAATGATGCTTTCAGCTCCGGCAGGAAACGACATTTTGTTCGACGACAAACTTGTTGAACAGGGTCGTAACTTCTGTAATAAAATTTGGAACGCATTCCGATTAGTAAAAGGATGGCAGGTTAGTGACGAAATTCAACAACCACAAAGTGCAATTGAAGCTACAAAATGGTTCGAAGCCCGTTTAGCCGAAGCTATGCTCGAAATTGACGATCTCTTCTCGAAATTCCGTATTTCGGAAGCCTTGATGGTTGTTTACAATCTGTTCTGGGACGAATTCTCATCCTGGTATCTCGAAATGGTTAAACCGGCCTATCAGCAACCAATCGACAGCAAAACATATTCGGCTACATTGCAATTTTTTGATACCCTTATTCGATTATTGCATCCTTTTATGCCATTTATTACCGAGGAACTCTGGCAGCACTTGGCAATACGCGCTCAAGGCGAATCAATTATGTATGCACAACTGCCCGCCGTAAGCGAAATTGACCGTGATATACTCAGCCGGATGTCGGTAGCGAAAGAGGTTATTAATGGTGTTCGTGCAGCTAGAGCTTCTAAGAATATTCCACCTCGCGAACAACTAGTGCTGAACGTCATCGATACGGCTGCGCCCGCTTTGCAATCGGTTATACTAAAACTTGCCAATCTTTCCGCCATCAATGGCAATGCGGTTAAGGACCCTGCATCGGCCTCATTCTTAGTTTCAACTACTGAATTTAATATACCGATGACCTCGTGTATAGATGTTGAAGCTGAATTGGAAAGCCTTCGCAAAGCGCTTGCATATCAAGAGGACTTCTTGAAAATTACGTTGAAAAAACTTTCCAACGAACGATTTGTAGGCAAGGCTCCAGTTGCAGTTGTCGAAGCCGAAAGGAAAAAACAACAGGATGCCGAAGCTAAAATAGCAACACTGAAGGAATCGATAGCTGCGCTTGAAGCTAAAAAATAATAATTCAATACTAATTTTTATTGTCAATTGCGTATCTTTCACCGATTGTGTTTGATTAAATCAACTAATCTATTATCTTTGCAACTCATTTAAACTATTCATACATTACTCCAATGAAAAAATTAGAAAGTCTTGTGGCTGAAAAGCTTCTCAAAATTGGTGCTATAAAACTGCAACCAAACAATCCGTTTGTTTGGGCATCAGGCTGGAATTCGCCTATTTATACAGACAATCGCAAGACTCTTTCTTTCCCAGACTTGAGAAATTTTATCAAAATTGAACTTTGCCGCGTAATAATGGAAAATTTTGCAGCACCCGACGCTATCGCCGGTGTAGCTACTGGAGCAATTGCACAAGGTGCGCTTATTGCTGACGAAATGGGCCTTCCTTATGTATATGTTCGTTCCACTCCAAAGGATCATGGTTTGGAAAACCTGATCGAAGGTAATTTGAAACCCGGACAAAAAGTAGTGGTGGTGGAAGATTTAATTTCCACAGGAGGTTCAAGCCTCAAGGCTGTTGAAGCAATACGTAATGCCGGTTGTGAGGTAGTTGGCATGGTAGCAATCTTCACATACGGTTTCCCCGTAGCAGTTAAGCGGTTTAACGATGCAAATGTGAAATTGATAACCCTCAGCAACTATAACTCGATGCTTGAAGCCGCTGTTTCAATCGATTATATCAAAGACGAAGATCTCGAAACCCTTAAAGAATGGCGTAAAGATCCGGCCAACTGGGTACACAAAACACAAGCTGATTAATTTCAGAGTATTCATCAAAAGTATTGAGCCTGTTTTGTTTAAATAATAACTCAGGCTCATAATTTTTTATTTATTATGACAACATATTCAAGCAAACCAATAGAATTGCCACTAAACGTTGAAGTGGTCTATAACCGTTTGAGCGATATAGCCGCTTTTCAGCAGAAAGTTAATCAGCTTCCTCAAGAAGTAAAAGAAAAAATAGGGTCGGTGCGTTTCACTGACGATTCTATTATTATAAGCGCGGCACCTGTTGGCGACATGGTATTGACCGTGTCTGAAAAAATTCTGAATAAACGAGTTGCTTTCACTGCCCAAGGCGCGCCGGTTCCACTGATAATGGCAATCAATATGGAGCCTTCGGGCGACAACAAAACCGTTATTACAACAGCAATTGATGTTGAGATTCCAGCAATGCTCAAACCAATGGTTGGGCCGAAACTTCAGGAGGCCGCAGAAAAATTCGGTGATATGATTCGCAATCTTGCAAAAGCTTAAAAAAATAACATAAAACCATTGAACAATGGCATCAAAACTTTGGGAAAAAAATGTGACTGTCAATTCCGATGTTGACACATACACTGTAGGCCGCGACAGAGAAATGGACATGTATCTTGCCAAGTACGATGTACTAGGCTCCATAGCTCATATTAAAATGCTGGAATCAATAGGCTTATTAAAAAAGGAAGAGCTACAGATTCTGGTTGCTGAATTACAGAATATATACGCAACAATTGATGCCTCAAAATTTACAATAGAGCCTGATATAGAGGATGTTCACTCGCAGGTAGAGTTGATGCTGACCAGAAAGCTCGGCGACATAGGGAAAAAAATTCATTCCGGACGCTCCAGAAACGATCAGGTATTGCTCGATTTAAAGTTGTTCATGCGTTCCAAAATTGAGGAAGTCGTTTATGCTGTTCAGGAATTGTTCAACATACTGTTATCCCAAAGCAATAAGTATGCCGATGTATTGATGCCGGGCTATACTCATCTGCAAATCGCAATGCCGTCTTCTTTTGGCCTGTGGTTTGGGGCGTACGCTGAATCATTAGCCGATGATTTAACGGTTCTTCGTGCAGCTTATTCCGTCGTCGACAGGAATCCCCTAGGTTCGGCCGCCGGCTACGGCTCCTCTTTCCCGTTAAACCGAACCATGACAACTGAATTACTCGGGTTTTCATCAATGGCCTACAACGTTGTTTATGCACAAATGGGCCGAGGCAAAACAGAACGAATTGTTGCACAGGCATTAGCATCGATTGCGGCAACTGTCGGAAAACTTGCCTTTGATGCATGCATGTTTTCGTCGCAGAACTTCGGATTCATAAAACTTGCGCCGGAGTATACAACAGGCTCTTCAATTATGCCCCACAAAAAAAATCCCGATGTTTTTGAGCTAACGCGAGCCAAAGCAAACAAGCTTCAAGCACTTCCGTATGAAATTACACTAATTACAAACAATCTGCCTTCAGGATATTTCCGCGACCTGCAACTTGTGAAAGAAAATTTCATACCCGCTTTCGATGCGTTGAACGATGTTCTGCATATGACCTCGAGAATGATTGCCGAAATAAATGTAAACCAAGATATTCTTAGCGATAGCCGATACGACAGTATATTTTCTGTTGAAGAGGTAAACCGTCTGACAGTTGAAGGAATGCCTTTCCGTGATGCTTACAAGAAAGTTGGTCTAGAAATCGAGGCCGGAAAATTTACTCCCAACAAAAACATTCGTCATACCCATGAAGGTTCAATTGGTAATCTGTGTAACGACAAAATAGCAAATCTTTTCGATACAACGCTAAAATCATTTAATTTCGAACGTTATCATCAGGCATTTAACAATTTACTATCATAATGAAACTTTCTAAATCTCTCCTTATTTGTATTTCAATTGCCATATCATCGATTCTATACTCATGTGAATCAGTCGACGACAGCCGTATTCCTTATTGTGCCGTTTATATCGATTTAGGTAATCTTGACTATTGGGGGCTTTACGGGGTGCATTACCTTGGCGACTCTAACCGATTCATTAAGAGCAAACGAATACCTTCCAATTTCCCATACAACCTTACAACGGAGACGGGCTTCGGCGGTGTTCTGATAGTTGGGGGCATCGACAACACGCCTTTAGCCTACGACTTAGCCTGTCCTGTCGAGGTAAAATCGACAGTTCTGGTAAATTATGATGAGAACACACGAATTGCCACATGTCCCATTTGCCATTCCGAATACGATGTTTGTGAATATCAGGGATCACCTATATCAGGCGAAGCAAAACGACGCAAATGGGGATTGCGGCGCTATCAAGCTGTGCCGGCAATCGACGGAGGTTATAAAATCAGGCAGCGTTAACGTATGTTCAAAACCTTATGGGTTTGAAGCGATAGCGACCATCTTGGGTTACGCTTGATATATTCAATACATTTAGAACATATCGCTAGGTTTTCGTCTCGGTTGCCGGTATCGCATGGCTGAAGCCTGTAGTCGGATGCCGATATATTGTTGAATTTATTAATGATAGTTTCATCGCCGGTGAAAACCAGTTTTAATTCGTCGACATGCGTATACTGAATTGTCTCTGTTTTTGGCGAGCATGTGATCCAGTCAATAACTTCAGGTAATTTAATTGTACCATTTGTCTCTACCTGAATGTAATAACCCATCTCGTGCAATGCGTCAATCAATTCTGAGGTCACTTGCAGCGCCGGTTCGCCTCCGGTTAATACAACATGCTTCGTTGGCCATTGAGAAATCTGTTCCAGAATATCGCCGACATCCATTATTTTCCCCGATTGATGATTCGTATCGCAAAAACTACACTTCAGATTACAGCCTGAAAAGCGAATGAATACAGCCGGTTTCCCACAGAAATGGCCCTCTCCTTGAAGGGAATAGAATATCTCATTAACAATCATAAGACCTTAATCGGCTATATAAGTCGCTATATTATCCTCGCTCTCTTCAACGTCAACTCTGAAACATTCAGGAATTTGATCGCATATCCATTTTGCAATATTTTCGGCAGTAGGGTTGAACTGAAGTAACTCATTGAAATTTCCATGGTCAAGGTAATCATGAATCACCTCTTTTATGTGAGTGAAATCAACTACCATACCGTTTTCATTTAATGTATCCGACTTACAGTGGACGGTAACAATCCAATTATGTCCATGCAGCTTACTGCACTTGCTATCATAGGTCAAGCGGAGGCTATGACAGCCTGCTATTTCCATTTTTTTCTTTACTAAGTACATGAATGACTGTTTTGATTACAAAATTACTACTTCATATTCGTTTATCAAAATAATTTTATTGTCAACAAATTGATTACTAGAGCCTAAATTAACTGATTTTTCGACAATTAAAATTCTGCTTTGTTATGTGACAAAAGTTGATTAACTTTGCTGTATGTTTGAGTTGACAGAACAAATCGAATATCTTGTATTTCAGCACGATTGTGTTGTTATACCTGGCGTAGGCGCAATTATCGCCTACCATAAGGCTGCATATGTCAACAAAGAAAATAACAGTGTATTTCCACCGGTTAGGGAACTTACGTTTAATCCTCAGATAATCCATACCGATGGTTTATTGGCTGCTTCGGTTGCAAGAAAAGAGAAAGTTACGTTTGAAAAGGCATCGTCGATGGTTGCCCAATCAATTGCCGACATGATGACGTGCCTCGATTCACAAAATGAAGTTTCATTGGGTAGGGTAGGTACCCTTCGTAAAAACAGTGAAGGCTCTATCGAATATTCTCCACTTAACCAAACGCTTTTCGGCTTTTTCGATGCATATCAGCCTGTAGATCTAAGGCAACGAGAGTCCGAAATTGTTGATCAACAGTCGACAAAAACGGAACGTATTTATCCGATAGTCAAGAAGTTTGCCAACATAGCAGCATCGGTAGTGGTTCTGTTAATGCTTGGATTGATGCTGACAACGCCTATCGTTGACAACGAAGCGATAATGGCTTCAATGTCCGGGCTGAGAATTAATAAGACCGAAAATATACACCCTGTGCTGTTCGACAATGGTATCGAGCTGAACATTGCATTGCCCGACCCTAAATCTGCAATTGGTGAGATTCAGGAAAATAACATAATTGACGTTCCAGACAATTCTAATTCGTATTATCTGATTGTTGCGTCGCTTCCTACCAAAGAAAAAGCACGTGAATTTATAAATGACCACAGCGGAACGAATGAAAACTTCCGAATTCTCAACTGTGATCAACGTTATAGGGTTTACATCGAAAAAACGTCAACGATAAATGAAGCCCTATTATTGCGATCGTCAAACGGTCGCATCGATAATTTCCCTGGTATGTGGGTTTTCAATAATTGAAGCTATAAACAGTTTAAACGATAACTTAAAAACAAATGGAAAGCTTCCAGAACTTAATAATCAACCGGCGTAGTATTAGAAAATATACTACAGAAGAGATTAGTGCTGATGATGTTAAAACCATTCTACAAGCTGCGTTGATGGCACCTACTTCAAAAAACAGCCGGCCATGGCAATTTGTGTTGGTTGAAGATTCTGCCAAATTGGAAGCTTTGTCAAAATGCAAACCTGCCGGAGCAGGCCCCATCGCACACTGTTCGTTAGCTATTGTTGTTGCTGTCGATGTTGAAGCCAGTGATCCATGGATTGAAGATGCGGCTATCGCCGCAACATATATTCAACTCCAAGCTCAGGATTTGGGTCTTGCAAGTTGTTGGATTCAGATACGCGGTCGATATACCGAATCAGATCTTGAGTCGGAGACATTCGTCCAAAACATACTCGGTATGCCTGATACAATTCTTCCGGTTTGTATAATCACACTTGGTCACCCCGATGAAAAACGAAATCCACAGAATATGGAAAAGCTTATGTGGGAAAAAGTGCACATCGGGGAATGGCAAGAACGCTGATTGTTTTTAATTTTGTCGCTCTCAAATAAATCGGCTGTAATCATTGGCTCTGGTAACGTTGCAACCAGGCTAGCCTTTGCATTGTACAACAAGCTGAACATCCTTCAGGTATATAGCCGAAGCTACGATCATGCCTGCGAGTTGGCTACGAAAATTGGAGCTCAGCCGGTCAATGATGCCAAAGAAATAATAAGCGCGGCCGATATTTATATCCTCGCAATTGCCGATGATGCTATATGCAAATTTGCCAATAAAGTTAATATCTCTGACGGTCTTTGGATTCACACATCCGGAAGCACCGCTTTATCCGTGATTCGTAATCTAGGCAAAGAGCAAGGCGTTTTGTATCCTCTACAAACATTATCGAAAGATTTGGAAGTCGATTTTTCTAATGTTCACTTGCTGACAGAAGCATCATCGGTCTTAGCTCTCAACACAGTCGATGAAATTGCTAAGGCTTCAGGATGCAACAATGTATATCATGTAACGTCAGAACAGCGTAAGCGAATTCACATAGCCGCGGTTTTTGGCTGCAACTTTGCTAATTTAATGTGGATGTACGCTGACGACATTTTAAAAGAAAACGGCTTAGATTTAAGGATATTGGATCCACTGCTTAAAGAAACGCTTAAAAAGGCATTGCTTGTAGGCCCAACTCAAGGAATGACAGGTCCGGCACGTCGTGGTGATGCTAAAATCATCAATAACCACTTGGATATGCTGTCGGGGGAATTAGCCGACACATATAGCCTACTTTCAAAACTGATTCTAAAACGATACCACAATGAGCAAGATTGATTACGACCTTACAAAGATAAAAGGATTGGTATTTGATGTCGACGGAGTTTTATCCCCATCAACTATTCCAATGGGATCCGACGGGGTGCCATCGCGGATGGTTAATATCAAGGATGGGTATGCACTCCAGCTGATTGTAAAATTAGGATATAAAGTCGCGATAATTACCGGTGGTATTTCTGAAGCTATACATAAACGTTTTTCTGCATTGGGAATAACCGACATATACATGGGATCCTCTGTAAAGCTCGATTTGTTGAAATCGTGGATTAAACAGAATGGATTAACCCCGGAACAGGTTGCTTTTATTGGCGATGACATACCTGATTTACAAGCGATGCTACATGTTGGTTTGTCTGTTGCGCCAGCCGACGCTGCCACCGATATCAAGCGTATCGCAAAATACATATCTCCGGTTAGCGGTGGCTATGGCGTGGCCCGCGACGTAATTGAAGAACTACTGCGAGCCAACGGTCAATGGCTCGATTCTGCTAACGCATTCGGCTGGTAAGATGGAACAATTAATCGAAAACCGATTCGATAAAACAGATATACTGCTGGCAAGTAAATCGCCTCGTCGTCGTCAGCTTCTGAAAATGGCCAATATACCGTATAGCTTGGTGAAAATTAAAAAAGTTGATGAATCATACCCTGATTCGCTAACACCGGAAATGGTTCCTGTATTTTTGTCGCAGAAAAAATCACAGGCCTATATGCCGGAATTATCAAATAACCAAGTGTTGATTACTGCCGATACGGTCGTGATACTGGGCACGTCGATTTTAGGAAAACCGGCAAACGAGAAAGAGGCAATTCAAATGCTGAAATCGCTTTCAGGTCGTAAACACAAGGTAGTTACCGGTGTTACAATTACCTCAGTCCAAAAGCAAGTTTCATTTTTCGTGTCGACCGATGTTGAATTTGATGCGTTAACAGATTCTGAGATAGAATATTATGTAACAAAATATGAACCATTTGACAAAGCTGGTTCCTATGGCATACAAGAATGGATAGGAGCGATTGGAATAAAGGGAATATCGGGCAGCTACTACAATGTGATGGGGCTTCCCATACAACGTTTGTACAGAGAATTACAAAACTTTATTAAAGCTTAAATCTAATCAATCCCCAGCTCCGCTCGTATAAACGGTGCCGTGGGCGATTCGGTTTTGGCTATTTCGGCAGGTGTGCCTTGAGCAATTATCCTGCCGCCGTTTTTGCCACCTTCGGGACCCATGTCGATTATGTAGTCGGCACATTTCAAGACATCTATGTTATGTTCTATCACTAACACAGTGTTTCCTTTTGCAACCAACCTGTTGAGAACTCCCATAAGAACGTTCACATCGTCGAAATGCAATCCGGTTGTCGGCTCATCCAAAATAAACAGTGTTTTTCCTGTGTCGCGTTTCGCAAGTTCCGTTGCAAGTTTAACTCTTTGATTCTCACCGCCTGAAAGTGTACTGGACGGTTGGCCAAGTTTAATATACCCTAAACCTATTTCTTGAAGTACTTGTATTTTCTTCAAAATATTAGGCACGTTTGAGAAGAACTCAACAGCTTGGTTTATGGTCATATCAAGAACATCGGCAATCGATTTACCTTTAAATCGCACCTCCAGAGTTTCTCGATTGTAACGTTTTCCGCCACAAACTTCGCATGGCACCAACACATCAGGCAAAAAATTCATCTCAATTGTCTTATACCCATTACCGGAGCAAGCTTCGCACCGGCCCCCGGCAACATTAAATGAGAACCGCCCCGGGCGATATCCACGAATTTTGGCCTCAGGCAAATTCACAAACAAACTTCTGATGTCAGAAAATACGCCAGTGTACGTAGCTGGATTTGAACGGGGAGAACGTCCAAGTGGCGACTGGTCGACAGTCACAACTTTGTCAATATTTTCCAAACCTTCAATCGACTTGTAGGGGAGAGGTTCTTGCAGGGAGCGGTAAAAATGGTTGCTGAGAATAGGTTGGAGAGTGCCGTTTATCAAACTGGATTTTCCACTTCCGGAAACGCCTGATACGCACACAAATTTTCCAAGAGGAAGCGTCAGGTCAACGTTCTTCAGGTTATGGCCCGTACAGCCCAGCAGTCGTAAACTCTTCCCATTACCTTTGCGAATTGTTTTTGGCGGCTCAATTTTCAGCGTGCCATTAAGATAATCTGACGTCAGTGTATGAGTCTCAATCATTTGCGCCGGAGTTCCCTCAAATACAACTTCGCCACCTTTCCTACCTGCCTTAGGGCCTATATCGACTATATAGTCGGCTTCAAGCATTATTTCTTTATCATGTTCTACAACAATTATCGTATTATTCGCATCACGTAAACGTTTTAGCGACTCTATCAGCCGTTTATTGTCGCGCTGATGTAATCCGATACTCGGCTCATCCAAAATATAGAGCACATTTACAAGCTCACTTCCCATCTGAGTTGCCAGACGAATTCGCTGACTTTCACCACCTGAAAGTGTAGCTGAATTCCGGTTCAGCGACAGATAGTCAAGCCCTACATCAACAAGAAACGATAACCGGGAAACAATTTCCTTAATAATCTCGGCGCCAATTTGTCGCTGATTGGTTGACAAGGTCTTGGGTAGAGCCTTCATCCATTGTAGCAAATCATAAATGTCCATTGCGCTTAATTGCGCGATATTCTTTCCATTTACAAAAAAGTGGAGAGCTTCTTTGTTCAACCGTGTGCCATTGCATTCAGGACACACAATTCTAGAGTAAAATTGCCCGCTCCATTTTTGTGCCTTAGCCGACGATTCTTCACTTTGCTGAAGTTCGAGATATTTTACCAGTCCTTCATACGATTGAAAGTAGTTAAATGTTGTCTGCATGTCGGTTTTAATTGACAACCTTTCGGGCGTTCCATTAAGAATATCGCTTATGGCCTCTTCGGGAAGTTCCGATATCGGAGTCTTTATGTCGCAGCCGTATTTTTCGCAAATGGCAGCAATCTGCCAGAAAATCATGGAATTTTTATATGTTCCTAATGCTACGATTCCTCCTTGGTAAATCGACATTTCCGGATTTGGTATCAACTTTTCCTTATCCACCATATTAACATAGCCCAATCCTTTACAGCACGGGCATGCTCCTTGCGGCGAATTAAAAGAAAAGTTGTGCGGAGCCGGTTCGCGATATGAAATTCCGCTTACTGGATCCATTAGCGATTGGCTGTAGTGGGCTAAAGTCTCATTTATTACATCATAAATAATAAGTTCTTTCCCACCGGCACGCAAAGCCTCCGACACCGAATTACGCAACCGTTCAATGTCCTTGCTCTGAACCTTTAGCTTGTCAACAACAAGTTCAACCGTATGATTGGCGTAACGATTCAGCTTCATTTCAGGAACTATCTCTTTAAATTCGCCATCTGTCCGAACGTTAAGATACCCTTTTTTGCGAAGCTGTTCAAAAAGCTCTTTATAATGCCCCTTCCTATTTTTTACTAATGGTGAAAGTATGTATATTTTTGCACCATTGTATTTTTCCAGAATGAGATTCACAATTTTCTCTTCGGTGTATTTAACCATTGGTTCGCCAGAAATATAGCTACGGGCTTCGCCTATACGAGCAAATAGCAAACGTAAATAATCGTACACCTCGGTTGTTGTGCCTATTGTGCTTCGGGGATTGCGGTTTATTGTTTTCTGCTCAATGGATATTACCGGCGACAAGCCATTTATCTGGTCAACATCGGGGCGTTCCAATGTTCCGAGCATATTTCTTGCATAGGCTGAGAAGGTTTCTATATATCGCCGTTGACCTTCTGCAAAAATCGTATCAAAGGCCAACGACGATTTACCCGAGCCGCTCAAGCCTGTAATAACAGTTAATGAATTGTGCGGAATGCTTACGTCGATATTTTTCAGGTTATGTACCCTCGCACCGATTACATTTAAATATGTTTGTTCCTTCTTCGACATATTCTCAATTGTTTTTAAACGCACTCTCAACAATTCTTATTTTGAAATCCAATTTTTATTGTAAACCGATCTACTCTGAGTGCTTCTTTTTAATTCCGATTTTTCTGGAATGACTACCGTGTAGGTTTTCCCTGTTTTGTTCGGTAACGATTTGGCTCTTATCCAAGGATTATAATCACGCAAAATCATATAACTGATGCCTTGCTTCTCAGCCCAATCTGGCCAGCTTTCAATAGGAGTTGAAACTTTGACCTCTCTCACTTTTGCCGGTTGATAGAGCTGATCGGCCGACAAATGGAAGCCATATTTGGCCGGATTCTCCATAATCATTTTTATTGCAAGAAGCCGGAACATATATCGCGAGGTCTCGTCGGCCAGAAACAAGTCGTAAGCAGACGACTGATTTTGAGCTCCCAATTCGCGCGTTATACGAGCCATGCCCCCATTATACGATGCTGCTACTGACTCCCAGTTGCCATATTTGGCTAATGCATCTTTCATGTAACGGCATGCCGCCTTTGTTGCTTTCTCCAAATTATATCGCTCATCCACATACTCATTTACCTCGAGCCCATAATGTTTCGCTGTTGAAGGAATAAATTGCCATATTCCGGCTGCTTTAGCGCCGGAATAAGCTCGAGGATTAAGCGTGCTTTCAATGCAAGCCAGATATACTATGTCGGTTGGCACACCATTTTTTTTCAAAATCGGTATTATTGTTGGAAAATATTTATTAGCACGTTTGATTACAAGCAAGGTATTTCCATGGGTGTAGGCCATTGATGTCAGTTCACGATCAAGGCGCTCAAACATATCAACACGATCTAGATCGATTTTCATTCCAGCAAACTCAACTGATTGAGGAATGTCGGGATTCTCAATGCGCGAGAACACAGAACTCCTCTCAGTATTCTGAGCTGCTAAACTTACTTCTATTCCAAGCAACGCTACAACAAGCAGAAATAATTTCATATAGTAAAGTTTTATAAAGTAAATACTGTTAGGTTTTAAGCTGAATTTTAATTGTTTAAGTTACCGCCAGTACGGTTTTTGCCTTCATTGATGATGTTTATATCTCCCTTTAAATTGTACGAGCGTCCGTCGGCACCTTTTGCCGATATAACGTAATAATAAACACCCGACGGCACTAATTTCCCCTTATATTTTCCGTCCCAACCGTCGGATGGATTTGTGAATGAGCATACTCTCTGGCCCCAGCGGTTGAAGATATGACAATTGAAGCTGACTATTGACTTATAGCTTACTTTCCATATGTCGTTTACTCCATCTTCATTTCCTGGCGAGAATGCATTAGGGCATTTTATATCTGATTCTCCTATTGTTACGTCGAACGACTGAGAGTAGGCTGTGCAACTGCCATCTGCGTTGGCCGTTGCGAACCGGACATAAAAATTACCCTCTTCGCGGAAAGTGTAATTGAAATCCTGATTGTTATCACGGAAAGTTATTATGTCAAATTCTGAATCGCGCGATATTTGCCATTCCTTAAACACAACGGCATCTGTTACCCATGCTCTGAATTCCACCTCAGCCGGAGCTGACCCGCCGAGCGAGCCGCTTGAACCTGACGATTGTTCATTGTCAGCATTACGTTCAACCTGCTCTGCTTCTGCAAAACATCCGACAGCAACAGCTTTATAATCGGATGTTTCATAACTGACTTCTGTTCCCCATGTCTTAAGGAATCTGTCGCCTGATATAACAAAACGAGTATCCGTGTAAGGAGATTCTACCAAAATTGTGTTTGATATATGCTCCAATTGTTTTACAACTTCTTTATAGTTGTAGTTCTTTGTGTCCATATCAAACTCCAGAGTGTTGTAACCCAGTTCAATATTTCTCGACAATTCTTTATTCTGGCCATTAATTGTTGTGTAATATATCGGTGAAGCAGACCCGGTAAAATTCAATGTCACGGTTGAGCAATCCGATTCCAAACCTATTTGGAGGTTGTCGATTGAAAACTCATGCCTTGAATAATCAACAATCCAAAAATACATCCGGCTGGCCCCATCCTCAATAATGTAGCCACAATCGCCTTCAACATTATTTAAGGTTGATATTGTACCACTATAGCTCACTTCAACAGGTTCCGCAAAACCTCCGCCTCGGGTTCCATACTTTAGCCAGGTAGGTTTGTTGCCTGATGTCGAGACATAACTTGCCGATACACCGGCGGCATTGTGCAAAACATAAATCTTGTTTAAACCGGTTGAAGCTTCTGGATTTATTTCAACAACGGGAACACTATTGCCACTGAATGATATTTCAGAGGCAAATATATTTAACGATTCAGCAAATATGGTGATTATTAATGCAATTAATTTCTTTTTCATTCTAGTTAATATGACGTATATTCTTACAAATATAATAAATTATACCGTTAACAACTAGCAATGAAACGTTATCAAACCAATAATCTCTATATAAAAATTGTTAAGGGCTAATATTCTCTAGGGTTCCATTGCCAGATCGAAAATCTGCGAAGGCTCGTCAACGATATGATCGGCATAGGTAGCTTTTAAATCGGACACAGGCCGGAATCCCCATGTAACGCCAACCGATTCAACACAAGCCCGGGCTGCTGTTGTCATGTCAACTCCGGAATCGCCTACATATAGCACATCCGACTTTGGTGTTGGGCAGTCCGACAATATACCGAACACAATTGACGGATCTGGTTTTACAGGCATACCTTCTTTTTGGCCCCATATAGAAGCCCAAGGCACATCTGAAAAAAAATGGTTCACAAGATTCACCACTGCTTCATGATATTTGTTTGAAGCTACAGCCAGCTTTACTCCTTTTGCTGTCAAATCGTTAAGCAACTGAGGAATGCCATCGTATGGGCGCGAATTGTCGGTTGAATGTTTGTCGTAATATTGTTGGAAATATACTCGGGTGTGTTGCAATTGAAGCGGGTCGTTGCTGACATCAGTCGGCAGCGCGCGCTCCAGTAGTTTTGTTACGCCATTTCCTACCATTGTAGGGTAGGCCGTTAAAGGGTGGGGGGCATAGCCCATTTTTTCCAACGCATAATTTGTTGCGTTACCCAAATCGTCGATTGTATTGAGCAACGTTCCGTCGAGATCGAAAATTACCAGTTTTTTCATATGTTATAAACGCTCTCTTAAAATGGATATCCTATAGAGAAGTGAAAATTAGTGTCGCGTTTCCAGCGTGGATGCAACAATGGCCACGGTTCCTGATGTTCGGCTGGATTATATGCTTTCACACCCATATCAAGACGTAGCAAGAAGTATGTGAAATCGGCACGAAGCCCAATGCCATAGGCAGCTGCTATCTCTTTGTAAAAATTATTGAATTTGAACACACCTCCCGGCTGGGTTTCATAGTTGCGGATTGTCCATATGTTTCCACCGTCGATGAAGGCTGCTCCTTCCAAAACCCAGAACAATTTCTGACGGAATTCAAAACTCATAAATAGTCGAATGTCTCCGCATTGATTTATGAAGTTTGCAACCGAATTCTTGCTGTCGTACTTTCCAGGTCCAAGTGTCCTTACGCCCCAACCTCGTACTCCGTTGGCACCACCTGCGTAAAACCTTTTTTCAAAAGGTATCATTGATGAATTGCCGTAGGGAACGCCCAGTCCCAGTCCGATGTGGGCTGCCACAGACGAACGTGGTGTAAAATTATGGGTGAATGTATAGTCGGCATCGGCTTTTGCATATTGAGCATATTGAATTCCGAACACTTTATATGCTCCTTCATGTTTTTTTTCGCCGGTTAATGTTGAAATAGCGTGCAGTACATTTCCGCTGGTTTCGAAACTGGCTCTTATGGTGAACACGTTTTGCTGGAACATTTTGCTTTTCGGATTTATTAGCTGTTTATTTGTGTGATAGTAGTTGTAACCTACCAGCATTATGAAGTGATCCTCATAGCTGTAGCGAAGCAATGGATTCGTTATTTCTCCGATGAAGTCGAGTGTACTTTTGGGTAGGCGCACATAGTTAATATCAATAAGGTCGAAACGATGACGCAGCGTATTGCTTGAATTATTCCAGCGGTAGCGCCACGCTCCTCCGGCGATTATACGCGTATACTCCGGTCGTTCCTGATAGTTGAACGACATGGCGAATTCCGTGTTTGCTTTAACTTTCCGCTTGAACCGACTGCTTAAAAAAGGAGCTTTAAAGTTGGGAAATGTAATTCCAATCTCGGTTCCATATTCGATATAGCGGTTGTTTATCAGACCGTTGAAATTGCCTGATAAACTTTCGTAACTGGCCCGAAATTTCGCGTTAAGTGTTTCCGACCGGTGACTTAGATTTTTATGCTGATATGTTAGTGATGCTCCAAATCCTAAATCTCCTTCCGAGTTTGTACCCTCCAGTTCGGCCGAAACAACTTGTTTTTTTCCTCTTGTCAGCATTATATATGCATCCATTACACCGGATCGGTCCTTTACCGGGCGCATTTCAATATTAACATATCGCAAAATTGGCAAGCGACCCAGTGCTTCATAAGTCCGGTCGACATTATTCTGGCTAAACATTTCTCCCGAACGCAGATAACAAGCGTCATACAGCACCGATGGGCGCAGATAACGATCTTTGCCATAAAGTATTCTGATGTCGTTGTACTGTACAGTGTCGAGAGCTGTGAATTCCGACTTGCCAAAATCCTTACCCGGATTATAATCGGTTACGAAATATATATTTTCAATTTTAAATTTGCGAAATCTCAATGAGTCGGCCTCACGCAAAGGCTTGGGTCTGACAACAAGAGCGAGATTCACATCTTTGGCTCCAAAGGCTGTATCGGCCGAAAATGTTATATTTTCCTTTGTAAAAGCGTAATAGCCATGGTTGCGTAATATACTTGTGAGTTGCGAACGTTCCTGCTCAAGTACATTTCGGTCAAGTAAATCGCCCGGTTTCAACGGCAATTTCTTTACGTTCTCGGCTAAAATACGCGAAACTCCGGTGTCGGACACTAAATAGTCAATTGTTGAAATATAGTGAGGTTGTCCCGGCTTTATGATGTAACGAACGTCAGCTTTCTTTTTTCTGGCGCTGAACTTTGTTTCAACATCAACTTTTGTATCCATGTAGCCTCGGTTCACCATTGCCAGACGCAATTGATTGGCAGAACTTTCAGTTAATGCTGAATCATAGATTACAGGCCCCCTCCCTAATTTACGAAGAAAACGATTGAAACGTTTTGTTGAATCCCGTCCCGACAGATTGTATGTAGCCAATTGAAGTTTCAAAAAACCTAGCACCTTATGGTTGGGAATCTGTCGGAGATAATTGTATAGTTCGGCTGTTGGGATGTCAATATTACGAGCTGAGGCAGTGTCGGCTTCCACTGCTATCGACACCTTGTCGAGCAGATAACTACCTTCCGGTACATGCTTAGTAGTGCTACATGAAATAAGCCATGTAGCACTACACAAACATAGTAATGAGTTTATAACAAGATGCCGCAGTTTCATGTGACAACCTTATGCGTTCATCGACCGCAAGAGTTCGTCGTTGTCGCGCGATTTTTCCATCTGATCTTTAATGAATTCCATTGCTTCAATCGAAGTGCGGTCGCTCAAATAACGACGAAGAATCCATATGCGCTGCTGCGTTTCAGGCCGTAGCAGAAGGTCGTCGCGACGCGTACTCGAGGCCATAATATCTACGGCGGGGAATATGCGTTTGTTCGACAATTTACGGTCGAGCTGCAACTCCATATTGCCCGTGCCCTTGAATTCTTCAAAGATAACTTCATCCATTTTCGAGCTGGTCTCGGTTAAAGCAGTTGCTATAATTGTCAGCGAACCTCCGTTTTCAATATTGCGGGCCGCTCCAAAGAATCGTTTTGGCTTCTGAAGAGCATTTGCATCAACGCCACCTGAGAGTATCTTGCCGCTGGCCGGGGATACAGTGTTATAGGCGCGGGCAAGTCGGGTGATTGAGTCGAGGAGAATAACAACATCGTGGCCGCATTCAACCATTCGTTTAGCTTTTTCCAAAACAATGCTTGCTATTTTTACATGGCGATCAGCGGGTTCGTCGAAAGTTGATGCAATCACTTCGGCATTAACGCTGCGGCTCATGTCAGTTACCTCTTCCGGACGTTCGTCAATAAGCAATATTATAATATATGTGTCAGGATGGTTTTCAGCTATCGCATTGGCTATGTCTTTTAGAAGTAAAGTTTTTCCGGTTTTTGGTGGAGCTACTATCAAACCGCGCTGTCCTTTACCTATAGGGGAGAACATGTCAACAATACGGGTTGACAGGTTGCAGGTTTTTCCGCTGGTGATATCGAACTTCTCATCAGGGAACAATGGTGTGAGATGTTCGAAAGGCACTCGGTCGCGAATGTACTCAATTGAACGGCCATTTACACTTATCACATCTGTGAGCGGGAAATATTTTTCGCCTTCGCGCGGCGGACGAATCGAAGCGTCAACAACATCGCCGGCTTTCAAACCGAAGGCTTTTATTTGCTGTTGTGTAACGTAAACATCGTCGGGTGATGCAAGATAATTATAGTCGCTCGAACGCAGGAATCCATGTCCTTCCGGAACTATTTCCAAAACTCCTGTGGTGTTAAGAATCCCGTCGAAGTTGTATTGCGGAACTGCAGGCTGTTGGTTTTCCTGACGGTTCTGGCGATTTTTCTTGCTCTTCTTACCTTGTTTTTGATTCTGATTCTGATTCTGATTTGGTTGCTGAGGCTGATTGTTATAAGGCTGGTCAGCTCCAGGTTCGCGAATCAATATTGGAGCGGAAGCCGCTGCAACAGCCGCTGCGGCAGCAGCCTCTTCTTTCTCTCGTTGTGACCGAGGTGTAAATTTCTTTTCTGTACGGAAAAAGGCTCCAAATGAACTATCGGGATTCGGCCTGAAATCGCGGCGCGACTGCTGTTCCTGTTCCTGTTCCTGAGATTGAGTGGTAACAGTGCTTTCTGCCAGCTTCTTAATTTCCGCGCCGGCGGGAAGCAATTGTACGTTAACATTATTGTCGTTGACCGGTTCCGGTTGGGTTGTCGGTTGTAATTCGTTAGCTATTGTTTCATTCTCCTGAGGCTCTAAAACTGTAGTTTCGGCAGGCGTATTTATCAACTCAGCTTCTGGTTTAACTTTTGCCGGTCGACCTCTCTTTTTACGTGGCTGTGCTACCTCCTCTTCCTTGATGGGCTTTTCAGGGGCATCTTCAACTTTCGCAGCAATATCCGTCGTAGAGCTTTCAGCCAATGTATCTTTTTGAACTGTATCTGATTCAGCAACCGCCTTTTCCTTTTCTATTTCGGTAGCCACTTTCTTCGTCGTTTTCTTTATTTGACGCTTCTCTTTGGCGTTTTTTGTGTTTTTGGCAGGTTTATTTTTCTTCTCCTCAGCCGTTTGCAATGCGTAGTCCGCTGCTTGTTGGTCAAGAATCTTGTAAACTAATTCCTGTGAGTCGAATGAATCGATTTTTTTAATTTTCATGTCATTGGCGATAGCCTTGAGTTGCTCGTCGGTCATCTCGCTCAATTCATCAATTTTATAGTACATATAATTTCTGATTATAGCAAATACTTGCTACTGATTTACTTAAATGCTTAACAATAAAATCTATTTTCAGTTTATGGGAAACTATTGCAAATGTAAGAATGCAAATAACAAGCCTTGTGAACATATGCAAATCGCTAAATGCAAACGATTTGCCATTGATAAACTTGCTTAGATAAATCTTGTTTTGGGGGGGTGGTTTTAGCTACTCTTCGCCTTTATTAATGGACTTTATAAGTTTATTTGCTTTAAAACCGTTGCAAATTTAATTATTATTTTATTTTTAAACAACATTTTCTTGCAAAAGTTTACAAGCTGTTCACGGCTCTTTCATTTAAAATTTAATGAATATTTCAATCTGCTTTGTATTCAA
>JAMPII010000013.1 GCA_023662835.1 Muribaculaceae bacterium
ACGATGCCCGCATCGCTCCTTCCTCAACTCGCGAAAATCACTCGCCCGGAGCCGCTCCAGCGGCCCTGAAATTTTATGATATGGGCCCTGAAATCCAAACACACTGTAACGGTTGGGTGAAGAGGTTAACTATAGTTTTGTGAAAGTTGCGGTGTAGGGCATGGTTGCGAATTGGAGTACAACATGGTAGGTGCCTGAGCCGGGCGATGCGATGTTGTTACCGTCGGCCTTGAGGTCGGTGATTGTGCCGCCTAGGTTGATAGCCCAATCGTTGTTGGCTCGGAATTTGAACTCGCCGCCGGTGAAGGTCACGTCGGCTTCCCATGTGAGATAGTTGGCCGATGGGGTTAGGGGTACAGAATTTTCCCAGCCGCCTACGGCATCGCCAATTAATCCGTAGGTTGTGATGTAGTCGGCAGTGTATGTTAGTTTGTCGATATTAACTTGGCAATAGTAAAGGCCTGCCTGGTCGACTGTTATATTGCCTCCGGATGTTGACAGTTTTCCCTTAGAGGCTCCTGCTCCGTAGTTTGTTCCGTTCCAGTCGGGAGCCGTGGTGAATTTGAAACCACCGGGATCGAGCACTGCGTAGCCGACGAATTCGGTGCCGTTGCTTGAGATTAGCATCTGCGAAGCAGTTCCTGACCAACCGTTAGCCTGTCCGGGTGTGTATAGGTAATTTATTGACGGGGCAGGCAAGTAGGCTTTTAGCTGGGAGAATTCAACAACGTTTGATTCGATACGGCTCGATTCCAATCCGGAAATCTGAGCGACAGCTCTAAGATAAACAGGTTCGTAGTCGAATTCGTTGGGCGCATTGTCGTTGGTGTAGCCGTGGAGGTTGCAGATAGCGGTGGCAAGGGCCGGACCGGGTATTTTCATTTGTGGAAGGGTTGGGCTTACGGGTTTCACTTCTTCTACGGTTTCGAAACTGCCGTCGAGGGCAACCTGAAGCAGATAGTTTGTTACGGCTGTGTAGCCGTAGTTGGGCCGTGTGCATTCGAGGGCCAACGTATCAGTTGGGGTGAGGTCGATAGCCATATTTGCTTCGTAGGGAGTAGCCATCGAGAATGACGTCGGGTCGTGGTAGACGGGTTCTTTGTCGGTTTCGCAGGCAGAGAATGCAGCAGAGAATGCAATCGCGGCCATATATATGCTAACTTTGTTCATATTGATTTGCTTTAATATGTGATTCACTTATTTTCGTGCGATCAATAGCCGTAGTTCTGTTTGTAGCCGGCTTGTGAGATTACCTCCGGCGGGATTGCGTAGAGTTTGAAGTAGTCGGGATAGTCGGCACCTGAGGCTACGTTGTTTTTCCAGTTCCAGGTGTAGCCTGAGCACCATTTTCCGTAGCGAATGAGGTCGGTTCGGCGGGTGCATTCGGTGTAAAGTTCGCGGCAACGTTCGTCCTGAAGCGATTCGAGTGTGAGATCGTGCTGTTGCCAGGGCTGCAAACCGGCGCGCTGGCGAATCAGGTTAACGTAGGTTAGGGCATCGTTGGTGGAGCCAGCACCGTGGAGCATAGCTTCGGCAGCCGAGAGATATATTTCGGCCAGTCGCAGCATAGGCCAGTCGCAGCTGACGTAGTCGTCGCCGCTGAATGGAGGACGATAAGAGAGGTCGTAGTTGCCGGCGTCGTCCATGTTGTAGTTGCGTAGTTTAACAGCGAGATAGCCATTCGATTCGTAGTCGGCTTGGTCGAGAGTGGGGTTGTCGATGGCGAATCCGTCGGCTGCGGTTTTCCAGTTGGCGAGGCGCTCGTCGGACGATGTTTTACAGTTGCTGTCGTCCCATGCCATTTTGCGTGAGAATTGCTCGCGGGCTACGATGCAACGCCATCCGTTGCCGGCATTGAAATAGTTTGTGGCCATGTCGGAGTTGATCCATCCCAGCAGCATTAGTGTGGCGCCGCCGAACGATTTGAGGTTGGGATACTCTTCGGGTATTGTCCAGAGGATTTCGCTTACGGCGTTTGCGCCGCCAACGGCCAGTTCGTCGTTGTTAGCGGCGAAGTTTTGCAGATAATGGTTGGCTAGGCCCGAGCCGTTGAACCCGGCGCCTTTATGAGCGGCAATCAGTTCGTTTGCAACGCGTACGCAATCGCTCCAGCGGGGGGTGCCGGTGAATACTTCGGCGTTTAGATAGAATTTTACCAATAGGCCTTGGGCTAGATCCTTGCCGACAAATCCGTAGCGGTTTTTGCCGGGATTTGTGTTGTATTCGGCTACAACATCCTCGAGCGTTTTTGTCACGCGGTCGAATGCGTCGGAGCGTGATATCTGCGGAGCAACCTTACCCATTCCGAGATGTTCGTCGGCATAGGGTACGTCGCCAAAGAAGTTGATGAGATAGAAGTAGCAAGCAGAACGAAGGATTTTGCATTCGCGAACTCCCTCTTGGGCGTCGGCGAGGTCCTGGTCGGTTTTGAGTCCGAAAATGTTGTCGTTCACTGACTGGATGAAGTCGTTACATAGGGCGACGTTGATCATCAAGCGGGAATAGGCGCCGAATACTGCGCGGTTTTCGGCACTGACAGGGCCGTAGGACAGGGCATTGATAGGCGCATCGGAGGCCGAAAGCCAGCATGCTTCGTCGGTTGGCACTTCCTCAAGGTTGAAGATCGCGCGTTGGAAAGTTGACATACCGCCGTCGAAATCGTGAACTTGCGAGTCGTTGTTCGGGCCGTGAACGGCGAAGCTCATGTAAACGTCGCCAAGCACGCGGTCCATGTATGCGCGGGGATCTTTGCTAAAGTCGCCCGAGGTAATCTGAGAGGGGTCGGAGGGTTTTAAGTCGAGGTCGTCGACACAAGAGCCGAATCCCAACGCCATTGCTCCTACAGTGAACGAAGCCAATATTTTGTTTATGGTATTCATAATGGAAATGTCGTTTTATAGTGATTAGAAAGTAGCTGTGAGGCCAAGAGTAACGGTGATTGGACGGGGGTAGATGTCGTTGTCGATACCGCCGAACACTTCAGGATCGATACCCTTGTATTTTGTGATTACGAACGGGTTTTGTACAACACCGAACACACGCAGGTTCAAGCGGTTGTTGAGCAGGTTGTTGAAGGTGTAGCCTACGGATATGTTGTCGCAGCGGATAAATGAGGCGTTTTCAATCCAGTAGTTGGACAGTACAAGGTTGTTCAGGTCGGTGTCGGCCGGGAAGAGGTATTCGCCGCGCATGAGGTTGTTCACCTGAATCTGGTTAGTTAACACATTTGATAGGCGAGTGTTAGACAAACGCGGGCCGTTGTAGTTGTAGTTGCCCAACGAGGCGCGTAGGGTGATTCCGAAGTCCCAGTTTTTATAATTGAATGTATTGGTCCAGTTGAAGGTCCAGTCGGGTTCGGCGGTATGGTACTTTATTTTGTCGGCATCGTTTATTTGGCCGTCGCCGTTCTGGTCGACATACTGTCCGGGGATTGGATCGCCATGGCGGTCGTAAACTTGTTCGTAGACCATGAATGTGTTAATAGGCTCGCCAACGAGGAAGTAGCGCAGTGGGGTGCCTATGCCGACGGGAGTGTTGGCGTTGGACATGTCGTTTTTGTCGCCGTCGAGTTTTGTTACTTTGTTGTGGTTGTAGGCGGCGTTGAACGATGTTGTCCAGGTGAAATCTTTGTTAACAATGGGACGGGCGGTGACATTGAATTCAACACCTGTGTTGCGCATCGAACCTACGTTGCGCAGCAGGAAGTTGGATGTTGCCTGTCCGGCGAAGAAGCCTTCGAAAAGGAGATCCTTTGTCTGACGCAGGTACCAGTCGGCGCTGAATGTGATGCGGTTGTTAAGGATGCCCAGGTCAAGGCCGATGTTCCAAGTTGTAGTTTCCTCCCATTTTATACCTTCGTCGTAGGGACGTGGGTAGAGGGGATCGATCCAGTTTTGAACGCCGTTGCCTGCGTCGGAATGGGCAAGGTAGTGGAAGCCGGGTTGATATGAGGATATATAGACAGGCATATATGGTAGGAAACTGGTGTTGAGGTCCTGCTGACCGGTTATGCCCCAACCTAAACGGAGTTTACCTTCATTGACGTATTGGCGGATATCCTCCATGAAGTCCATGTTCATGAATTTCCATCCGAGGGCCAGCGATGGGAAAAGTCCCCAGCGGTTATCCTTTGAGAAGCGCGACGAGCCGTCGTCGCGGAGGGTGAATGTGAGCAGGTAGGTGTCGTCGAATGTGTAGTTAACGCGGCCGTAGAATGAGACGAGCATCAATTTTTCGGCCCAGCGGGTCATTGTGCTGCCGGAAACGCGAGTGCCGGCGAGCGACTGGCTGTATTGGTCGAGGGTGTAGGTGCCTGTTGCAGGATCGTATGGCACGTAAGGAGAGTTGTCGGTAACGAACCCGGGCGAGTTAACCATATAGTGACTGCGGCCGTGATAGTCGAAGCGCTGCCAAGAATAACCGGCCATTACGTCGAGTGTTGATTTGATTTCGTCGAAGTCCTTACGATAGTTGGCATAGAATTCCAACAGTGTGTTGCGCTGAAGTTCATACCATTTTGTGCGGGCTCCGGCTCCGGCTGCTGTAACTATTCCGTCGCCTGTTTCCAGGCGGGTGTTGTAGAGGTTCTGATCGTACCACGACATGATTGAGTTTGGAGCGGTATCGTTCCACGACTGGTTTTTAGAAACCTGGAAACCGAGGTTCAGGTTAAAGTGGAGTTCGGGGAGGAAATGGAGCGCATAGTCGAACTGGATATTTCCGTTTCCCTGATATGTTTCGCCAACGTTGCTACGTTCGGCCAGCATCTGTACGGGGTTTCTCGAGCACAATGGGTTGATGTTACCGTTGCTCTCGGTGATGTTCCAGTAGCCGTTGAACATTGTCATGCCCGAGTTGCCGACTGTTGGGTATTTATAATGGACTGGGCGCGAGGGGTTGTAGGAGATAGCAGTTCCCAGGGCGCCACTGTCGGCCTGACGGCTTCTGGCGTATGTTCCCATAAGGTTGGCGGTTACTTGCAGCTCGCCATCGAAAAATTTGGGCGTCAATGTAATGCCGGCGGTTGTGCGCTGCATTCCGGAGTTTTTCAGGATACCCTGATTGTCGGTGTAGGATGCACTGACGCGATAAGGAAGCCAGTCGAGCGAACCGCTTACCGACAACGCATAATCCTGGGAGAATGATGTTCGCAGAATTTCATCCTGCCAGTTAGTGTTATGTTCGCCCATAACCTGTTGGGCAACTTCTTCGCCGTATTGGTCGACAACATATGGGCGTAGCTCATGAGCGCTCATCATGTCGAGGGTTTTGCGGGCAGTGTTAAGGTGGAAGTTGGCGGCGAAACTAACTTTTGGGGCTCCGGATTTTCCTTTTTTTGTTGTTATGATAATCACACCGTTTGAGGCGCGGCTACCATAGATGGCAGTAGCCGAAGCATCCTTCAGCACGGTCATCGACTCGATATCCTGGGGGTTTACCATGGTCATGGCGTTTGTTCCGCCGGCGTTCGACTGGTTTGTCATCGGCACGCCGTCGATAACAATCAGAGGGGCATTGGATGCTGTTAGAGAGTTGCCGCCGCGGATTCGGATCTCGGCATTTCCTGTTGGGTCGCCACCGTTAGTTGTGACAACCACACCGGGGCTTGCGCCAACCAGAAGGTCCTGGGTGGATGTGGCTATGGCGGCAGAAATCTCGTCGGGCTTGATTACGGCAACCGAACCGGTAGCGTCCGATTTTTTTACTACGCCATAGCCGATAGCGACGACTTCGTTTAAGACTACTGAATTCTCGTGCATGACTACATTAACGGTAGTTCGTCCTTCGACGGCCACGTCTTGTGTGTTATAGCCTACATATGAAAATGTCAGCACACTGTTGTGCTCAGCTTCAATGACATAGTTGCCGTCGAGGTCGGTGGCTGTACCTGTCATTGTTCCTTTAACTAGCACACTGGCTCCAATGAGGGGTTCGCCAGTGGCGTCGGTTACAGTACCTGAGACTGTAAATTTCTGTGCAAGAGCCGGAAAAGCTGCGCATACAAGAAGAAGCGCCACGAGCCATGCTTTCCGATTCATTTGGAAACAAATGTTGTTCATGCAAGAGGGTGTTTAGAATTATTAAATTAAAGAGATTTTGAAGTTTTTACTACAGATAACACGATAAATACTAGTTATTTACTCGTGATAGCTGACGTTGCGAGTCGGTTTTAAGTAATGTTTAATCTTTTAACATTTTTTTGAGAAACAAACTCAAAATTGAAAACAAGCGTTACCAAAAAAAGTTTAAAAAATATTGATGTTCTATAACATATACCACGTGTAAAGGTCAAAGTGACCCCTTCGGCTGCGAGTTGCCAAGCGAATACTTCTTTATTGGAGAGGTGGTCTTAGGGCCCATATCATAAAATTTCAGGGCCGCTGGGGTCGCTGGCTTGGGTGCTTTTTATCCTTTGGCCCAGTCACGTAGCTCGCTATGCTCCTGAGCCTGCAGGCCAAAAATCCCTCCAAACCAGCGACCCCAGCGGCCCTGAAAATTTATGATATGGGCCCTTAATTTCTGGTGTATATTTGCTTTCACACGCACGAAGAATCGCTTTTTTTTGTTATTTTTGTAAATTGAACCAGATACATGCATTTATGGAGCAGAATAATAAACTCACTTCCGCTGAAGAAGACCGAATGATTGACGATGCCTTTCAGGATGTTCTGAAAGGTTATCTCGCAAGCAACCACCGTAAAAAGGTGGAAATCATTGAGCGTGCCTACCGGTTTGCCCGTGAAGCACACAAAGGAGTGCGCCGTCGTTCAGGCGAACCTTATATTCTGCATCCTATTGCCGTCGCAAAAATTGCAAATCAGGAAATTGGTCTGGGTTCCACAAGTATTTGCGCCGCTTTGCTCCATGATGTTGTTGAGGATACGGAATATACTGTCGAGGATATAGAAGCTCATTTTGGGAAAAAAATCGCACAGCTTGTTGCGGGTCTGACTAAAATTTCGGGCGGTATATTCGGAGACAAAGCTTCGGCTCAGGCTGAGAACTTCCGTAAGCTCCTGCTCACAATGAGCGAGGATATACGTGTTGTGCTCCTGAAAATGGCCGACCGTTTGCACAATATGCGCACTCTAGGTTCAATGTCACCTAACAAACAATATAAAATAGCCGGCGAAACGTTGTATATATATGCGCCATTGGCTCATCGTCTGGGACTGTTCGCTATCAAAACTGAACTTGAGGATTTGAGTTTCAAGTATGAGCACCCTATGGCCTACAAGCGCATAAGCGAGCAAATTCAGGCTTCCCAAAACCGCCGCTCTGCCGTTTATAATGATTTTTCGCTCCCTATCAAGCAGCGGCTTACCGATATGGGACTGAAATTCGAGGCAAAGGCACGCTTGAAATCGGTTTATTCGATATGGCGGAAAATGGAAACAAAGCATATCCCGTTCGAGGAGGTGTACGACCTGTATGCGATGCGAATAATTTTCGACTGTGAGGACCAATCGCTTGAAAAACAGATATGCTGGCAAATATACTCAGCCATAACCGACCTGTACCGTCTGCATCCTGAACGCACACGCGACTGGATCAGTAACCCCAAAGCAAATGGTTACCAGGCTCTGCACCTGACCGTAATGGGTCCCGACGGGAATTGGATTGAAGTGCAGATTCGCTCCCGCCGCATGGATGAGATTGCCGAACTTGGTTTCGCTGCGCATTGGAAATATAAGATTGGTGAGGGTGAGGAAGAAAGCGAACTTAACGCGTGGCTGTCAACAATCAAGGATATTCTCGACAATCCAGAGCCAAACGCAATCGACTTCCTCGATACATTGAAGCTCAATCTTTTCGCTTCTGAAATAGTGGTGTTCACGCCCAAGGGTGAACTTTTGACATTGCCAAACAACGCGACTGTGCTCGATGTAGCTTTCGAACTACATTCGGAAATAGGAATGCATTGCATAGCCGGGAAGGTAAATCATAAGCTGGTGCCTCTGAGCCACAAGTTGCGCTCAGGCGACCAAGTGGAGGTGCTGACATCGCAAAGTCAGACGCCGAAGGCTGAATGGGTAAACTTTCTGGCGACGGCGAAGGCGCGTACGCGTCTGCGCCAGCTGATGCGCAAGGAACTGCAGCCTATAATCGAGCGTGGCGAGGCTATTTACGAATCGTACCTTGCAGAGCATGGTATTGAAGATTCCAACCTGGTGATAACCAAGGTTCTAGGGACAATGCATCTCGAAAACCGCGAGGAATTATATCTTGCTCTTGGCAAAAATGAGGCGAAAATACCTTCCCATATGTCGAAGCTTTTGCGTCCGGCACAAACATCGCTGATCAGCAAGGTGCTCCGCCCGCTCATGGGTAAACGGCCGCCGCAGCATTTGCCCGAGGAGCAGCCCGCCCGTAAGCCGGTTAACATGAAAGAGGTTTATCAGCTCACAACCGGCGACGACGGTGAACCGAACTATCGAATGTGTGACTGCTGTCATCCTATTCCCGGCGACGATGTGATGGGCTGGCTCAACGACGAGGGTGAAGTGGAACTCCATTCGCTAAGCTGTCCGCGAGCTTCGGTGCTGAAGGCGAGCTTCGGCAAAAGGATAATCTCGGTAGAATGGCCTGCGCAAAAGGAAACATATCGCACGAATGTAAGGCTGGAAGGAATTGACCGGCAGGGAATACTGATGGACATCATTCAGGTGCTGTCGCAGAATATGCAACTCGACTTGCGCAAACTAGATATAGAGGCCGACGAAGGTGTGTTCCATTGCGATCTTGCTATTAAGGTGAGCGATTCGAACGAAGTGACTGCTCTCTGCTCGAAATTGAAACAGATAAATGGCGTAAAACGCGCAACACGTGTAAGTTAATATTCATGAAAAAGTTTGTAACAACTCGCATTATCCTGTATTTTGTTTGTGTAGTTCTAGCCCTGTGGCTAATGCCGCGGCAGCAGGCCAATACATATAAATATGAACTGGGCAAACCATGGACATATGCCTTGCTGACGGCTCCGGCCGATATGCCGGTGTATCCCGATTCGCTGACCGCCACATCGATACGCGACAGTATAAACGCAACGTTCCGTCCTGTTTACCGACGCGACAACAATATCGAGAAACAGGCTATTGCCGATTTCGCCGACCGTATAAATAATGCGGATTCTCTTCATCTCACTCCGGGCCAGCGCAACAGCCTAATAGCTAGCTTGACTGCACTGCTGGAAAACGGGATTGTCGATTCAGAAACGTATGCTGCCATACGCTCGGGCTCGTTGCCTCAGGTAAGATTTATTCACGACGATGTTGCAATTTCGGCTCCGACAAAGGATTACCTGTCGCCACGCGAGGCATACTCTCGAATCGACAGTATTTATGCAAGCGATGGAGCGAGCCGACAGGCAATTGTGGCGCTGGGGATGTCGCAGTTTATGAAGCCGAATATTTTCCCCGATACGCTCCGCAGCAAACAGCTCTATAACGACGTGATGCAAAAGGCTATGGCTCCGGTTGGTGTTATTATGGAGGGTATGAAGATTATCGACCGTGGCGAAATAATCACCCCGCAAGTTTACACAAACCTGCAAACCTACGAAAAGATAGCCCATCGCCATGCGCCGACGCAAATGAACATGCACCATTACCCTATGGCAGGGCAGGCTCTGTACATAATGCTTGTGTTCGGAGGCATATACTTGTTTTTGTATGTTTTCCGTAACCGCATATTCAACTCCGACAGGGCACTGGTTTTCTTGATGACACTGGCAGTGACGTGTCTGTTGCTGGCTTATGTGATGAGCGAGGCTTTTGCCAACGGCCTCTACCTGATGCCCTTTACAATAATCCCGATTCTTATTGTTGTGTTTTTCGACGGGCGTACTGCTTTTTTCGTGTATGTCAGTGAAATATTGCTGGCTATGCTGGTTTGTACCTACCCGTTGGAGTTTATATTCACTCAGTGGACCGCGGGCGTAGTTGCTCTATGCTCGATGAAGGAGCTGAGCCGCCGCTCGCAACTGGTAAGGACCGCCGGATATGTTTTCGTTACATACGTTCTGGCATATGTTGCCATACAGACAATCCAAACTGGAACCATCGAGCGGATAGCTCCTCGTATGATTGGATTGTTCGCTATCAATTCGCTGTTCATATCTTTTGCTTATGTGCTGGTGTTTGTTGCTGAAAAATTGTTCGGGTTTGTTTCGTCGGTTACTTTGGTAGAACTGTCGGATGTAAACAATCCATTGTTGCGCGAACTTTCAGAAGAATGCCCAGGCACATTCCAGCACTCGATGCAGGTAAGTAACCTTGCCTCCGAAGCGGCCCACCGTATCGGAGCCAACGTTCAGCTGGTGCGTACAGGAGCAATGTACCACGATATAGGAAAGATAAACAATCCAGCCTTTTTTACAGAAAACCAGCATGGCGTTAACCCGCACGATGCGCTCGACCCGATGCAGAGCGCGCGCGTAGTGATTGGTCACGTAAGCCATGGCCTTCGACGCGCCGAGCGCGAGAAGCTGCCCGTTGTTATCCGCGATTTCATTGCGCAGCATCACGGCCGCGGAAAGGCAATGTATTTTTATAACACCTATGCCAATGCCCATCCTGACGAAGAGGTGGATCCGGCGCCATTCACGTATCCCGGTCCGAATCCGCAAACGGTTGAGGCGTCGGTACTGATGATGGCCGATGCCGTCGAGGCAGCCTCCCGGTCGCTGAAAGATCATACGGCGGAAAGCATATCCGCTTTGGTGAACAAGATTATCGATTCGCAGATAGCGCAAGGCCTGCATAAAGAATCGCCCATTTCGTTCCGCGATGTGGAAACGGTTAAACAGGCTTTCATTGAGCGCCTGCGAACCATTTATCATGCCAGAATCAGCTACCCTGACCTGAAGAAGGACATCGCAAAGGAACAAAATTAGCCAACCGATGTTTATATAATTGATACATAATTACATCAATGATGATACTGTTTATCATAGCAATAATTATGGCAGTGGCCTCTCTGTTGTTAAGTTGCCGCCCGTATGTTCCGGCCTATATTGTGGCATATGCATCGTTGTGGGTGCTTCGTTGGAGCGATATGGCTCATCCCGGCAATTGGTTGCTGGCATCATGGGGTATAGTGGTGGCAATAATGCTTGCTATTGAGCTGGCTCAACCAAAGGCTTTGACAAAGGCAACAAACGGGTTGGTTTATATGTCGGTTGGCGCTTTGGCTGGAACTATGGTTGGACTTTGCGCTGCAACTTATCTGTGGATGGTTGTAGGCGCAGCCGTGGGAACGCTATTTGGAACTTTGGTTTATATGCGTACACCCGCCGGTGAGGCTCTCGGATTTGCCTCTCCCCAATTTTTCCGATATGTTCCCGCTAAATTTTTTCCGACGGTAATCACCTACTGCCTGCTGGGAATTTTCGTTCTGCTTCTGCTGATGAGGTTCGCGCCGGCCACAGCATTAAACCAAATGCCTTGACGGCAGTCAAACCAACCAAAACCGAATTGAAAAATGAGATACCTCACCATAACACTCCTTGCATTTGTTGCTTTGCTCACCTTCACATCGGCCAAACACGAAACTCAAAAACTCGTGCGCGAAAAGCCGGATATGGAGGAGATCAAGAAGTCGACCTGCGACCCTGCGTCGAAAATGTACTTTCCAAAACTGTATAAGCAATTTAAGTCGAACGACACGACGATGACTCTCGACCAGATGCGCCATCTTTATCTTGGCTATATTTATCAAGAGGATTATAACCCGTACCGTCAAAGCCCTTACAGTTCGAAAGTTGAAGAACTTTATATGCGCGACAAACACACTCACGCCGAGTGTGACACGATAATCCGCTACGCAGAAAAGTCGCTCAACGACGACCCATTCGATTTGCGACAAATGTCGTTCTTAATCTATGCCTACCGCGAGAAGAAGAAGAACAACATGGCCGCGATAATGCAATGGAAACTCAACCATTTGCTAGAAGCGATAATATCGACCGGTACCGGGCTTGATGCCGAAAACGCATGGGTGGTAAATAATCCGCAGCATGAATATAATTTGCTTAACTTTCAGGATTATATTGTTGAAAGCCAGGAGGATGTTCCTCCATACTACGACTATATAACGGTGAAGGCTAATGGCGATACAGACGATCCTAAAGGCTTTTATTTCAATATCCTCTACCTTTTGGAGCAGTACAACAAAAAGTTCCCCGACACGATGTAGCAAATCAGTTGCTTTTTATCAAAGGGCGAGTGTTGGTTAAACTTTTTGGAAGTAGTTGTGTCATATAAGTAAACAGTAAAATATTATAGTTATGAAAACGATGGCACGCATATTCTCAATTCTGCTTCTGGCTATGGTAATTGCAGCTCCTAACTCGTATGCCGACAATAGTCGCACGTCGGGCAATCGCAATGGCGGCCGAGGCGAGCAACCTGCTGTAGTACATAACAACCACCGGCAGCATACTCAACATCAGGCTCCACAGCGGCAGAACCTGCGTCCCGCTCCCGGCAAGCATGACAATAAGGGGGTATCGAACCGACCTAATCATAACTATCACAACCCCGGGCACAACAATCATAACTCTCACGGCACATTTAACAGGCACGGTAACATTAACCGGCCGTCGCACAACACAGGTCATGGCGTAGGACATGTGCAGGCTCCACGCCCGCCACATAAACCTAATGTAGTAGCATATCGTCCGCCTCACCGTCCGGTTGTTGCCCCGCCTTACCGTCCTCATCGTCCGGTTCCGGGACCGTGGCACCGTCCGGTAAAGCCTCACGGCTGGCATCCGGCGCCCTACGCTCCGTTGTTGAGCACAATGCTCGGAGTCGCTTTCGGCACGGCATTGAATGTCGCCATCAATCAGTTGATAAATAATGGCTATAACGTAAGCGGTTACAATGCGAATACAGTGTTTCTGACCGATGTCAGTCAAGCCGGTTACCTCTGGCCCGACGCAACTTTCTATTATAGTAATGGATATTTGGATAGATCGCAGTTCTACTACTCGTTGCCTTACAATGATTATGGCCGTTACAACTCGCTCTATAGGGCTTTCAGTAATAATTATGGCTATCCGGTTAATGTTGTAAATACTCCGGCCAATATGTCGGCAACCTGGTTTGCTCCAAATCAAGGCTATATAACCCTCCAGTATGGAAGCGGTTCGAGTTGGTCGCTACCCGGCCGTTTCGTCACCACTCTTACTGTCGGTATATAGCGCCGGTGCTGATTCGGGCGCGTGAGTAGATAATATGCGCCAGGGTGCAGGATAAAGATTGTTGGCTCTGTTCCCCAGATTTTTTACAAAACCCAGCGGCTTTTTGCGGTAGGTCAGTAATACCATTCCGCGCGGAGCCGCTTCGGGTAGTGTTACGGCTTGTCGTTGGAGATATGCAATGGCTGTTGGATAGTCTACGTCGTAACTAGCAAACGCATTGTCGGTCAGCTCGAGCGACATAGCCAGCGCTTGTTGCGGAATAATATCGGAGCCTTTTACAGTAGCAATACATATTCCTCCGGGGTTCACCATTTTCAGTTTAGTATTGAATATTGCCAGAGCTTGTTCCCATCGGCGTGGTTGCGCGTAGTACAGCTCACCAAACGGCTTGATAGAGAATTCGTCGGGCGTAGAGAGCCATTTTCGTGCGGCATCCGCAACCGGAGGAGCAATCTTGCATTTTGTTTTTTCTTTAAAGGGAGGAGTCTTAGCCGTCTGTTCCCCTTTTTTACGCAGAATGGCAACGGTGAGCCCTTCGCCGCGTACACGTCCGGGCAGAAAGTGGAAACAGTGGCCGCGTTTGGTAACGCCCCATTGTTGCGGCATATCAAAGTTGACGATTTCCGCATCGGCGAACTCGTTGAGCATATAGTTTACTATCATGCTGTTTTCCTTGTCGTTAAACGTGCAAGTGGAGTAAATCATGTAGCCGCCGGGTGCTAATGCTTGCCAAAGGTTGGCGGTTATGTCGCGTTGCAATGCGGCGCAATTCTCAACTAGTTCGGGAGTCCATTGTTTGACAGCTTCAGGGTCCTTGCGGAACATGCCTTCGCCTGAGCATGGCACATCAGCGATGATGAGATTAAACATTTCGCGAAGCTTGGCCAGGCGGCTAGTGTCGCCGTGACTGACGGCAACCATCGGGTTGCCCCATCGAGTCAGGTTTTGGTTGAGCACATCGGCACGCAGAGATACATATTCGTTGGCCAGCATGAAGCTCCCCTTGGGCAGGGCATCGATGGCTGCGATTGTTTTTCCGCCCGGTGCGGCGCAAGCATCAAGGCAGAGCAATGGGCCGAGGCCAGCTGTAAGTTGCGCAACAATGTAATTATGAATCATCGACGATGCATCCTGAACGTAGTAGATGCCTTGATGAAGCGCGGGGTCGAAAGTGAATTGCGGCCGCGACGCCAGGTAGGCGCCTTGTTGGCACCATTCGACGCGTTGCAGAGCGTCGGGTACATCGGCTCCTCGAGCAGCGTTGAAACGCACGCTAACCGTAGGTTCTCCATTTTCCAGTGCTTCGGCCAGCCCGTCAAATTCGCACTCAAATCCTTCCGGTAGTTTCATCGATGATTGGAGTTATGGTTTGCGGAGGCGGTAGGTGTAGTTGCCGCGGGTTAGGGTCATGCGGGTAGAGGTGAGGCGGTCGACGTGGAGTAGGTTGTCGCCGGCGTCGAGGCCTGTGATGGGGAGTGGGAGATAGACGGGGTCGTCGGGTTGGTGAAGTTCGTCGTGGTGGTCGAAGTTGAGCAGGAGAGTGTTTTTGTCGGCCCACCTCCATTGTCCCCAGCGGTTGTCAGCCTCGTGGTGGGGAAGAATTTCACGCAGGCAAACAACGCTGTTTTGGAACATCCAGAAAACATTCTGGTTGTAGTCGGCAACGGGTTGTCCATCGACGGTTATCTCGGTCATTTGCCAACTGCCAAACAGGGGGCCGATGTCGCCGTCGTTGTGGGTGCAGCCACTGATTGCTGTAAATAGCAGGATGCTTAATATTACGAGAGTTATTTTTTTCATGATTACAAGTGGAGCCTGAGGCCAAAACCAAAGCCGACATTGTTGCCCAGGAGGCGGCCGTGGTCCATGCCGAACTGGGCGGTAAGAGTTAGTATGTCGTCGTTGTCGGGGTTATAGTTGCATTCTACCATCCAGCATGTTGCTTCGGCGGGTTTTATGCGTTGAATGAAGGCTGATCCGAGGCTTCGTCGCCATGAACCCATGGCTTTGTAGCTTACGGTTTTTGATAAGTTGCCGGTAAGGGCTGCGTGGAACCCTTTTATGCGGGTGTCGACGAAGCGCATGTAGCCGTCGGTGTTGTAGATTGTTGATGGGAGCATGGGGGTGCCTTGCGACATGCCGTAGTAGGCGTAGCCGTTGTAGTAGTAGTTGTTGTAGTAGTCGTCGGCTCCGGTTGCTTCACCGGTCAGGTTGGTGTTGGTGTTGTCGACGGGGTCCCAATGTAGGGGGCCTGATTGGTTGGTGAAGTCGATGTACTCGACAACGGCTCCACTGACGATGCTTTTTTTCGACGATTTATATTCTAAGCCCCATAATCCGTCCCAGCCGTTTAGTTTTCCTACGCCGGAACCATCTTCCCAGGGCCATTGGAAGTAGGCTTTAATTTGGTCGCCGCACGGGAATCTATAGCTGGCCATAAAGTCCCAAGAACCCAGATGGTTGCCTACATAGTAGGAATCACCCGTGCGGGGAATAAGCATGTCAATGAAACTTTGAAAATTTATTGGCTGCCGGTCGGTGCGCGTCAGTTTTCCGTCCTGATAGGTTCGCTGAGTTCCTCCAACTTGTGAAGCGGCCTGCATTCCGAAGGTGATTTGGATGCTTTTTGCGGGGTTAAGCCTAAAATACAGACGGCGGTAGCTGTTCCATCGGCCGGTGGTTATGAATGAGTTGTAATAGTTGTAGTGGCGTTTGAGCCAGTCGTTGTCGAGTGGCTTTCCGATAAACAGTTCGGCGTTAATCTGGAACCATCCGTTAGTGAAGGGTACGTCCAAAAAACGGAGGAATCCGGCTCGGAGTCCGGGCATTGGGCGTGCGTTGGCTCCCCAGGTTATGTCGCCGCTCGATAGTTGGTCGTTGAGCAGTGCTGAACCTGTTTCTTTCAGCCCGGCGGTTACGAATACGCTCCGGAAGGCTGCAGTTACGAAGGCTTGTTGTAGCCAAACCCAACGTGGCGTTACCTTGTGGGTGGCCCATGATGAAGTTGCGGTATGGTAGCGTTCGTAGGCTGTTGCGGATTGTGAGGCCATGTCAAGTTCCACACCCCAGCGCCATTGGAAGTGGCGCGAAGTGCGGTGGTATTCTCCTAGGGAGAAACTTGCCAGATATGTATTGCGCTGGGTTACTTCGCCGTAGCGGTTCGACATCATGTAGTAGGGAGCTAAGTTGCCGCTTCCGGTGTTGAACCATTGTGTGAGACCCGGTTCGAAATGCAGAGGATTGCTTTCGGCTAGGGCTTGGCCGCAATTTAATGCGGCCAAGGCAATTATGATGGCCGATATTTTTTTCAGGGGTTGCATGCTTTGGAGTCGGAGGGGAAGAATGAACCGATATGCCGACCCTTCTTTTCTTCGAAAATTTCGTCGATGACAAAGAAAATGCCCGACTCTTCGACGTTGCCGAACTCGGTGTTAATAGCAGTTCCGAACATACGCATCGATGGAGAGAGGCTCATGTAGGCGTTAACGAGGGGGGGGATGTTAATGCCATGGTCGCGTATTGCTTTGTTGAGCACTTTGTAATCGTCCTTGAATGTTGATCCGGAAAATAGTTTTTCCATTGATTGATTGTCGATTCCTGCTTTCAGCGGGATGATAGGCTCAACGAGATTGTCCTTGTCGGGGAAGTGCTTTAACAGGAAGTAGAGAATCATGTTGCGGCATTCCGAATTGTAGTTCGGGTACATAGTTACCTTGCCGAACAGGTAGCGCATCTGGGGGTAGACAACGGTTAGTGCCCCCAGTCCGTCCCACAAGTTGTCGAGTGTGTAAAGCGCTCTGACGCCATCGCGTGTTGCTTGTTGCTCGATTCGGACAAAGGAGCGGCCTAGTTCAATGGTGTAAGGCAGGTAATTGTTGATGAATTCGTCGGAGAAACGGAAGATGTGGCTTGTGGCCAGGCGTGGTGAGCCGTCGGCGTTAAGCCGGATGTCGTGGCCGGCTATAAAACGGTAGCCGCCAAGAATTTCGCGTGATTTTGGATCCCAAACAACAAGCTGTCGGCAAGGGGGATCCATGAGGTCGAATTCGTCGATGTCGCAATCTTTGCCAGTTCCGCCTCCTGCAGCGCGGAAAGAAATTTCGCGTAGCCGGCCGATTTCGTGCATCACATTCGGAGCGTGTCGGCCATCGACAATGTATATTTGGTTTCCCCCCTTGCAGGTGTCGCGCAAAAATCGGTCGTGGGTCAGCTCGCTTTCCAGGAGGTCGACGTTGACAGCATCAATGATGGGGGTAGAAAATTGATTCATAATGTGTTATCGTGACAAAGAATATGCTTTTTCTCTAACAGCCAAAGCTTCCGCGGCAGCATTGGCACCACCGGTGAAATTTTGCCAAGGAATAGTTTCACCAACAACGATGTTAAATGATTTTCCCCGGCTTCGGAAAATTTCGCGTGGCAAGAACAACATTTCAATGTTTAGTTTTATACCTAATTTCTGTCTGAACTTTGCAAAATTATAAAAAAATGGCGAATTTTTACCACTAAAAAACACGGGAATGATATCGCGGTGGTATTGAACGGCCTTATTGATGAACATTTTTTGCCATTTCAGGTCGGCAACTCCGTTTTTGCCTTTTCTCGAGCATAGTCCGGCGGGGAACACTATGATGGGTATGTTTGGATTTGAGAATACATTGCCGATTTTTTCGGCGCTGATTCGGTTCTGTTTCCCAAATTTGTTTACCGGAAGGAAAACGGGTTCCAATGGTTTGACTGACATGAGCAAATCGTTTACCACGAATTTTACTTCGGTTCCGTAGTGGCGTGAAGCCCAGTCGATCATGGCTATTCCGTCTAGAGCACCAAGGGGGTGGTTTGAGGCGATGATGACGTTCCGGTTGTCAGGGTCGGGTTCAACGCCAATGTTTTTGTATGTTATGTTCAGGTCGGTTAGAGTAGCATCGCAGAATTCGCTGCCCTGAGTTCCGGCAGTGCGTTCCAGAATACCATTCAGGTCGTCCTGGCAGATGGTTCGCTTGATCCAGGTGATGATGAATTTGGGTATGCGTTTGTAGTAGCCGGGTATACGCTCGCGCAACACGGCGTCGATGTCGATTTTCAGGGGAGCTTTTGGTTTGTTTTGCATTATAATCTTAATGGCTGTGGCCCAGAAGCATCAGGCAAACGGCCATCAATATTATGCCGGCTATGAGGCCGCACATTACGAGGTGGTGGTGACCGTAGGCCTCCGCTTCGGGAAGCAATTCGTCGAAAGTAATAAATAATAATACACCGGCAACGGCGGCCATGCAGACAGCCTCGATTTGGGGCGACCACCATGGTAAAAGGAAATATAGGGCGAACAAGGCGCCGACTAGCGCGGCCGCGGCGGAGCAAAATGTGTAGGCCAGCGCTTTTTTCCGCGAGCAGGTACCGTAATACAATGGTGTTGCCATGGCTATTCCCATGGGAATGTTGTGGATGCATATAGCTATTGCCAGAGGTAGTGCCACTTCGATGCTGTCGAGGGCTGCAACGAAGGTAGCCATACCTTCTGGAAAGTTATGGACGGCAATGGTTGCTGCGAGCATAAGCCCCGTGCGCCGCATGCGTTTTCGCTGCCGGCGGGAGTTTTCGTCGTCGGGGCATGACGGGTTGAAATTGCGGGGAGCGTGAGAATCGCTATGTTTTGGCAGTAAGAAGTCGAGAGCGGCCATAATAGCCATGCCGCCGGCTAGTGCCGAAATGGCCCATCCTTTGCCTAAGTTTTCTAGCTTTTCGATAGATTCCGGCATGATGCCCATAAGGGCTACGTATATAATTACACCGGCCGAAAGGCCTAGAGCTGCCGACACGAATCGCTTCCCGTTTGCTCCCGGCAGAAAGGCCAGAAGCGAGCCGGCGCAAGTTGCCAATACTGTTAATGAAGTAAGGCACAGGGCAATGGCGGTTTTTGAAATAGGTAAGTCGGCGAGCATTATTAGAAATTTTAGGACAAATTAAGTCAATTTCAAAACAAAGTTAGCAAAAGAATACGTATTTTTGGCGAAAAATAATCAACAGGCTTTCCAAAAAGCGGATAATGTTAAAGCAAACAGAACCGGAATCACAAGAGTTGGTAGAACGATTGCGCGACCCCTCCACCTGCCGTCAGGCATTTGGTGAAGTGGTAAAATTGTATACGCAGCCGCTTTACTGGCAGATACGTCGTATGGTGGAGAATCATGACGATGCTAACGATTTACTGCAAAACACATTCCTGAAGGCCTGGAATTCGATAGAAAATTTCCGAGGCGATGCAAGCCTATCTACGTGGCTTCACAAGATAGCAATTAATGAGAGCATCACCTTTTTGCAGCGCGAGCGTAAACGGCTAAATATATCGCTCGACGATGAGAGTCAGCACCTTGATTCGTTGATAGATGCTGATACGAATATTGACGGCGACAAGGCTGCGCAACATCTTCGTAAGGCAATAGCCACTTTGCCTGAAAAGCAGCGCCTGGTTTTCAATATGCGCTATTTCGACGAGATGAAATATGAGGAAATGTCAAATATATTAGGTACTTCCGTGGGCGCATTGAAAACGTCGTACCACCTTGCCGTAAAGAAAATAGAAAAATATTTCGAGGATATAGAAATTTAATTAGCCGGCGGATTAAACCCAAAGGCGGTAGCCGAGTCAATACATGTAAAAACGTAATTTAATATGAAGAAAAATGACATAGACAGCGCGTTGCTCGAGCGGCTTGGACATCGCTCGGGGATGACTGTTCCTGAGGGTTACTTCGAGAACTTCGCCAAGCAGATGTCAGACACGCTCCCTGTGCAACCTTGGGAAAAGGCTCAAGGCGAGGGTAAGATTCTTCCTGCACCTTCGCTATGGCAGAAGGTGCGCACGTATGCCTACATGGCAGCAATGTTTGCTGGTGTATGGCTAATGATGTGGGTGTTCGGCGACATTGTGAACCGTGCGACGCCGCAAATGACCGACAATCCTGTTATTGCCAGCGTTCTGGGAACCGATGGATTGTACGATTTCTACGATACATCAATCGACGAATATGAACTGATGGAAGAGATGTGTGAGGAAGGCTTGGTACTCACCGATTTTAAATTGAATTAGGTATGAAGTTATTAAAATATACATATATACTGCTGATAATGTGTTTTATAAGCACATCGACGGCAATGGCTCAAGGAAAAGGACCACAATCTAAACCTGATCGCGAAGAGTGGTTTAAGGAGATGCGTCAGTTTAAGCACCGTTTTCTTGTTAAGGAACTTGAATTGACAAAGCAACAGCAGGATGAATTTTTCCCGCTCTACGATTCTATGCAGGGCGAGCTGGAGAAGCTCCAAGATGGCATCAGGAGGTCGGATCGTAAAATAGCCCGCGCCAAGTGTGATGTCAGCGACGCCGACTACTTGCAAGCAGCCCGCCTGGCAACAGAAATGAAGTCGCGTGAGGGTGCTGTTGAGGAGATGTACTTCGATAAGTTTTCGAAAGTGCTGTCGGCCAAACAGATGTTCCAGCTTCATTTTGCCGAGCGAAAGTTTATGCGTGAAGTAATGAAGCAACATTCGATGATGATGGAGTCGAAAATGAAAAATGGGAGTGGACGACATAAGTAGAATCCGCCTCCTTACAAAATTGTTGATACAACCCTAAAAAGACGTGGCAACCATAAACCGGAGGCCACGTCGTTTGGTTTATATATTGTTATGAAAAAAATTACAGCGCTAAAACTGATGTTTGTGGCATTAGTTGCCTTAATAACTATGCCGGAGCCGGTTAAGGCTGAAAACGAATATGCCAAACCTGACTTCGCCTTTCCGGTAAAAGTTGCCGACAATTCGCTTGCTCAGATGAGGCAAGCCGAGAAGACGGGCGACGGAAAACTGCTTGTCCGTTCGATTATAAACTATGCTTATGCCCGCCAGTCGGTCGATGCCGACTCCGTTGGCGAGGTGCTGAAAATGGCAGAGAATTATGCTGACAAGAGTGACGATCCGATTGTGGCATCGTTGCTTCGGTTGTGGCTTGCACAAACCTACGGGCAACTATATAATTCGAACAAGTGGAAATACGATAACCGGCAGCTTCCTTCGGAGCCGTTAGCCGCCGACTACAGACAATGGAGCGGGGAGCAGTTCCGCGACGTGATAGCTGATTTTTGCAACAAGGCAGTGGAACCCGCAGTTGAGCTGCGTGCTGCAAAACTGAAAAGTTATGATGGCGTTGTAACGTTGCCGGAGGGCTCAGCGGATCTGTACCCGACGGTTTATGATTTTGTGATGTTGCGCACGGTGATGCTTTTGGAGCAGATTTCTGTTGAGCGGCCGCAATTTCCGGCCGATTATATGGACGGTGTGAACGAGTTTTGTGCGTTGACATATGCATACCAACCTCAGTTGACACGGCGAATATTGGAGACACTTCGCGCTTGGCTTCAAGCGCAGACACCCGGAACACCACCCATGGTGGCGACCGACCTAGTCCGACTTGATTTTACGGGTCGATATCTGGCAAACGACGTTGCCGATTCACTGCGTTTTGCCGCTTATAAGAATGTGTATGAACGTAATGCAAGATTGGCAGAGTCGGGGAACGCGTTGATGAAGGCCGCCGACTGTGTTGATTATGATAATGTTGACCAGAACGCCAAGCTACTGCAACTGGCTGATGTTTATGTTAAGCAACATCCCCGTACGCGACAGGCTGAATGCCTACGGGGCGTTATGAAACGGATTGAGCAGAAACGAATTAACGTTGAGTATGCGCAAACGGTTGTGCCGGGAGGCGTACTTAAAGTGAAAGTGACCGGATTTAACGCAGACGAGTATCAATTGAGATTGTATAGAGTGAATGCCGACTGGAACAATTACGGCTATTACAATTGGAGCGAAGGGGAAGCTCTACCGTCGTTTGTAAAAGCAATCACGAAGGCAAGCAAGGGTAGGTCGGTGCCGTTTACCGTTGACGATACGGTTTCGATTGCAATGCCCGGGCCGGGACGATATATCGTTGTGCCGACTGTCGGGGCATTCAGCAACGCTGAGTTAAAGAAAAACAGCTATCCGGTAGTTTATTGCTCCAATTATTTGATAGCCACTATGGCGTATGCTCCGAACGTGTGGGCAGTTACCGTAAATCCGCTGACGGGGCGTCCGGAAGCGGGTGTAACATTGGAACAGCTGACGAACAAGGGTGTGCTTTTGAAAAGATATGTTACTGACAGCGTTGCAACAGCGGTTATCGACGCAGCTGGATCGGGGTCGTTGCGTGCCCGGTCAGGAGGTGACCACTACGCAGCGCCGGTGTATGTTTCGCAGCCATATTCGCCGCAGAAAGGAAACAAATTCGCGGTGCATGTATTTACTGATCTGGCATTGTATCATCTCGGCGACACGGTCAGATGGTGTACAGTAGCGCAATCGTACGGGCCGGCCGGGGAATCAGTTGTAGCCAACTGCCGGTTAAAAGCCATTTTGAGGGATGCTAATTATCAGTTGATTGACACTATGGAAGTGACAACTGACGGTTTTGGGCGTGCGCAGGGGCGGTTTAAATTGCCTTCGAGTGGGCTTACAGGAAATTTTGCCATTCAACTTGCCGGCATGCCGGGGGAGAAAAATATACGAGGGGGAGTAAATTTCAAGGTAAGTGATTATAAGCTGCCTACGTTCCGCATCGACTCGCTTACGGCGCAAGTTAACGTTCCTCAAATCGGAGCTGTAACAGTGAAGGGCGAGGCAATTACATATTCCGGATTTCCATTGGAAGGTTGTGAGGCGACAATTGAATTGAGTGTCAGCGATATGACATATCGCTGGTGGTGGCACGGCGGAATGCCGACCTCGTTCTATACGGCCAAGGGATTGACCGGCGCCGATGGTCAGTTCTTTTTCGAGCTGCCGAAGGAATTGCTGGCGCAATCGCCTATACGGAACGGAGTTTTTACGGCTGAGGTTACTGTTACATCGGCCACAGGCGAAACCCATCAGTCGGCAACGCGATTTGTGCTGGGAAAGCAGTGTTTCATATCGGCTGATGTTGATGAAAATATCGATGTTTCATCGGGCTATATGCTGCTGCATGGTGATTTGATTGATTGTAACGGAAACAACATGACGGGCCGGCTAGTGCTTACGTTGACAAATAGCAATGGCGAAGTTGCTCTTCAATCGCCATTACAGGCCGGAAAAACGGAGAGAATAGCTACGGTAGGTGTGCCGTCGGGCGAGTATACTGTTGTGATTGCACCCGCAGATACAGCTATGGCTCAGCCACTTAATATTGGAAAGCGGGTAATTTATCGCGACAGTGACAGGTATTGCCCGGCTAAAGACACGCCATTGTGGACACCGCACAAAACCGTACGGCTTACCGCCGGAGAACGTGAGGCACAGATAGTTATTGGCTCCTCGTCGGATACGATATTTGTTCATTATGCCATTTACGGTAGTAACAGCTTGTTGGAGCAAGGTTGGACAACAACGGGGCGGGAGTTGAAGCACCTGCCCGTAACGCTGCCCGACAATATTGATAAGGTTACGGCTAAGCTATGGACAGTGAGCGGTTATAACGCCACTGAGGCGACAGTTGAGGTTCTGGCAACACCGCAGCCGGGAATAGTGATGGAGATCGAGAGTTTCCGCGATCGCATAATACCCGGGCAGCAGGAGAAGTGGCGATTCCGTATTAAGGATACATCGGGCCGTGGCGTAAGATCGGCTTTGATGCTTGATATGTACAATCAGGCATTGGACCAGCTTATCCGACACTCATTCCGGCTGTCGCCCTACAGGGTCGGCTCGGTAGGGTTCAACATAAACTACACTCTAAACCGCGGATTCAGCAGCGCATCGAGCAGAATTGGCCTTCAGGATTGTAAGGCAACTCAATTGCCCGAGTTACAGACCTGGGGCAGGTCGATGGCCTCGACGCGATTATATGGACAGATAAAAATGGCACGCTCGTATGCAAACGCCAAGGTTGAGGCCACTGCAGTTGCAGATATGGGCAGCGAGACAATGATGGCAACGGATCTGATGCTTGCGTCCGGCGCTGACAGCGCAGAAAGCATAGACGAAGAAGTGGCTATGGCCGAGGTCGATAAAAATGAAGATACGGGCGTTTACCGGCAATCGGAAATGACGGTGGCATTGTTTGAGCCTATGCTTACAACGGACGATGAGGGCGGACTGGAGTTCAATTTTACCGCGCCGAACGCCAATACGACATGGCAATTATATGCACAGGCGTTCACCAACAAAATGTTATGCGCAAGCAATAGTTATGATATAGTGTCGGCCAAGCCGATAATGGTACAGCCTAACTTGCCGCGGTTCATGCGTGCCGGCGATGAGGCGGTTGTTAAAGCGCTTGTGATGAACAATACTGACACAACGATTGTGGCCTCGACCACGATTGAACTGTTCAATCCACTGAACGACAAAGCGATTACGACAATAACGCGGCTCGATACGATAGCCCCTATGCAAGCGGCGACAGTAACGGTTACAGCAGAGGCGAACGCCGGCCTAACCGCCATAGGTTACCGGATACGCTCGACGCAGGGCGTGTATGCCGATGGTGAGCAAGCTTTGATTCCTGTGCTTGAAGCCTCGCAACCTGTTGTTGAAACGTTGCCGTTCTATATATCTCCGGGTCAGCAGACGTTCTCGCTGCAGCTCCCTGAGTTAGACGCGGATGCGCGGGTGACATTGCAATTTACCCAGAATCCGACGTGGTATGTGGCTACCGCGTTGCCAGGACTTCGCAAGAACGAAGCAGGCGATGCGCTAGGCGCGGGCGCGGCACTTTTCAGTGCGGCAACGGCCAAGGGCATTTTGCGCGACAATCCGGAAATAGCTGACGCTTTACGGCAATGGACAGAAAAAGGTGACACAATGCTGATATCGATGCTGGAAAAGAATGTGGATTTGAAAACCGTGTTGCTGAATTCGACACCATGGGTTATGGATGCTCAATCCGACACGGAGCGAATGGCACGGTTGGCAATGCTAATGGACAGTGCGACAGTAGCAGATGAAATTGCGCTCAACATTGAAAAACTGAAGAAGCTGAGCTGTGCCGGTGGCGGTTGGAAATGGATTGAGCAATCGGCGGCGGCATCGACGTGGGCAACGGAAAATTTGCTGTTTATATTCGGACGGCTTGACAAAATGGGATATTTGCCTGACGAAGCAACACTGGGACAGATGATAAAAAACGCAGTGGCATATGTCGATGCGGAAACGGCGAAGCAGTTGAAAAAGACGCCGGAGATGACAGATGTGGCGTACTCATATCTGCGCACAATTTATTATGCGGATTATCCGGTAGGCGAGCAGCTAAAAAAACTTATTGATAGGACAGCCAAGCGGTTGTCGGAACAGTGGAAAACGGCATCGGCACCGGCAAAGGCTATGGCGGCGATTTTGCTGGAGCATACCGGCTATAAACAGCAGGTCGCACAAATAATGTTGTCGTTGAGTGAGTATGCCGTTAGTAGTGAGTCAAAAGGTATGTGGTGGCCTACGGTGGAGGATTCGGAACAGATATGGTGGACACCTTCGGCCGTTGCTCGTACCTGTATCATTTTGGATGCATATTCACTGTTGATGCCTGACACTGATGCTGTTGACAAGATACGTCAGTGGATAATATTGCAGAAGGAAGCGCAAAACTGGGGAACTGGTGTTGCAACGACCGAGGTTGTAGCCACGCTGTTGTCGACTGGAAGTAACTGGACCAGACCCCAGCGTCAGGCGACAATCAGGATCGGCGGGAAGAAGTTGGCGCAGACAGCCACAGATGCACGTTTGGGGTGCGTTCGCGCCGACATTACCGATTTGTCACCCTCAGGAAAAATGCTTACCTTTGACAATGTTGGCCAAACTCCCTCGTGGGGTGCGGTGTATTGTCAAAACACGGCGCCAATGAAGGATATTCGGGCTCAGTCGTGTACAGACCTTTCAATAGAGAAGCGTATATACAAAAGGGTAGATACACCGGCGGGTGCTCAATGGGTAGAGGCTGATACGTTGCATGTTGGTGACATAGTTCAGGTGAACCTCACCGTAAGGGCCGGAAGGTCGATGGACTATGTTGCGATAATAGATGAGCGTGCCGCATGTCTTGAACCGACTGATCAGTTGCCAGGGCCAATTTGGTCGGAGGGTTTATGTTTTTACCGCGAGAACCGCGAGGCGACAACAAATATTTTTGTCGACCGGATGCCCAAGGGTGTTTATAGCTTGAGCTACACGCTTACAGTGAACAACTCCGGGCAGTTTGCTTCGGGAGTGGCGAGCGTTCAAAGCCAGTATGCACCGCAGCTGTCGGCGCATTCGTCGGGAACACAATTAACAATAGAATAGATGTATAACTAAAAATAGAGTATTATGATAAGATTAAATGCTTTTTTTCAGACCAAAAATGATGGCGATCGCTTGAAAGCGATTGAATTGGGAAACGAACTTGTTGCCAAGTCGCAGAGCGATAAGGGGTGCATCAGCTACGATTTGTTTAAATCGTCGACACACGATGATGTTCTCATGTTTTGTGAAACCTGGGCAAGTGAAGCTGACTTGGCGGCACATGCATCGAGCGCTCATTTTACCCGTATTGTACCGCTGATAGAGGCTCTTACCGTTGACGGCCTGAAGCTTGAAAAGTTTGAATTTTAGCAAATAGCTATGACGGAATTTTTAGCGGCCTATTCACTTACAGGGCTTGCGATAGGATTGTGCACATTCCTTATAATAGGATTGTGCCATCCTATTGTTATAAAAAGTGAGTATTATTTCGGTGTTAAATGCTGGTGGGCGTTTCTGTTGGGTGGAATAGTGTGTATGGTAGGCGCGCTCCGGGTCGAAGATGTGTTCTGGCAGTCGCTGCTGGGAGTGGGTGCATTTTCGTTGTTTTGGTCGATAAAAGAGATTTTCGAACAGCGTGAGCGAGTGGCTAAGGGATGGTTCCCAAAAAATCCCCGCAGGAAAAGTGTCAACAAGCAATACGGCATAATGGAAGAGCCGTGAGACTGAAAATAGAAATTGAAGAAGAAAGGGTGGATTTTCCAAAAATTTTGCGTACGTTTGTGTTTTAAACGCCCGATAGATGGCGAGAACATACAAATAATGATTTAGCAATTATATATATGACTGAAAATTGTACAGCTGCGAATGCCAATGTTGTTTTTGACAACGTTGTGAAGACATATCATGTAACCGACAACGTAGACGCTAAGGCCGTCAACCCCTATGAGCCGGGTTCATTCGAACATACGCTGTTTGCTAAATGCTGGATTGATGCGGTGCAGTGGCATCTGGAAGATATAATCCGCGACCCGGAAATTGATCCGGTAGCCGCATTGGCTTTAAAACGCCGTATTGACCGCTCAAACCAGGACCGTACCGACATGGTTGAGGAGATAGACACATTCTTCCGCAATAAATATCAGAACGTTGCAGTGGCTGCCGACGCAACAATCAACACAGAAAGTCCGGCATGGGCATTCGACCGCTTATCGATTCTGGCACTGAAGATATATCATATGTTGGCGGAAACCCAGCGCGACGACGCGACGGCGGAGCATAAGGCTCGCTGCCAGGCCAAGCTGAATACTTTGCTTGAACAACGCGTTGATTTGACAACAGCTATCGATCAGCTATTGGACGACATAGCCGCCGGGCGCAAGTATATGAAGGTTTACCGTCAGATGAAGATGTACAACGACACAGACACCAATCCGGTTCTGTATGGACAAAAGCATTGAAAAACCTCGAAATGTACTGGTGACGCGTTTCTCGGCTTTGGGAGACGTGGCGATGACTGTGCCGGTCATGTACTCCGTTTGTCGTAGCAACCCGGAAACTAACTTTGTGTTTGTCACAAAAAAGGCTATGCAGAGCCTTTTTGTTAATGCGCCGCAGAATTTAACTGTGGTTGGCGTTGATTTGAAAACCGACTACAAAGGTACGCGCGGGCTGTGGCAGATGTTCAAGGATTTGCGAGAAAAATACGATATTGATGCCGTTGCCGACCTTCATGGCGTTTTGCGCACATATGCAATCGGGATAATGGCTCGTTTGAAGGGGGTAAGGTACTGCTCGATACGCAAAGGCCGCAAGGGAAAACGCGCGCTGACGCGAAAGCACAACAAGGTTATGTTGCCGCTACTGTCGTCGCGTGCTCGCTATAGAGAGGTGTTTTTCCGCTTGGGGCTAGCGGTTGAATATAATTTCCGCAGCCTGTATGGCGATAAAGAAGCGCCATACGACACATTTGCCTACATCACAGCAGCCAAGCAGCCCGGAGAAAAATGGATCGGAGTGGCGCCATTCGCACGCCATAGCGGGAAGATTTATCCAACGGAGCTGATGCAACAGGTTGTTGGCCAGTTAGCTTCTCGTAGCGGGGTGAAAATATTCCTTTTCGGCGCGGGCGACCGGGAGCGTGACATACTGGCCGGTTGGGCTAATCAGCACAAGAATGTTATCTCGCTCGCCGACCGGCGACATGGTTTTCCAACGGAGCTGGCGCTGATGAGCCATCTCGACGTTATGCTCACCATGGACTCCGGCAATATGCATCTGGCATCTCTGGTAGGAGTTCGTGTTGTTAGCATATGGGGAGCTACGCATCCATATTGTGGTTTCAAAGGTTTCCGCCAATTGGATACGGATATTATTCAGTTGCCGATGCCGTGCCGTCCGTGCTCGGTGTTTGGCAACAAGCCATGCTCGCGCGGCGATTATTACTGTCTGCGTGGAATCCCGCCCAAGATGGTGGTTGAAAAGGTATTGACAAATGACAGACCCAAACGAATTTGACATACGCAATTGCGGAATGCAGCCCGGTTTGAGTAGCGAAAAGGATATCGAGCGGGCATTGCGCCCGTCGGCTTTCGATGCTTTTGCCGGACAGCCTCAGGTTGTTGAAAATTTGAAGATATTTGTTGCCGCGGCGAAAATGCGCGGCGAGTCGCTCGACCATGTTCTGTTCAACGGGCCTCCCGGTCTTGGCAAAACAACGTTGTCGCAGATTGTGGCCAATGAACTTGGTGTAGGCTTCAAAATTACATCGGGTCCGGTACTAGACAAACCGGGCGACCTGGCCGGCATACTTACGTCGCTGGAGGAAAACGATGTGCTGTTTATCGACGAGATTCACCGGTTAAGCCCGATAGTTGAGGAATACCTGTATTCGGCGATGGAGGACTATCGAATCGATATAATGATTGACAAGGGCCCTGGAGCACGGTCGGTTCAGTTGAGTTTGTCGCCATTCACTCTGATCGGGGCTACAACGCGTAGCGGATTGCTGACTGCACCCTTGCGCGCACGTTTTGGAATTAACTGCCATCTGGAATATTACGATCACGACGTGTTGCAGAACATTGTTATGCGCTCGGCATCGCTGCTGAATGTGAAATGTACGGCAGATGCAGCCCGTGAAATCGCATTGCGTTCGCGCGGCACACCCCGTATAGCTAACGCGCTGCTTCGCCGCGTACGCGATTTTGCCCAGGTTAAGGGTCGTGGCATAATCGAACCGGAAATTGCACGTTATGCCCTCGAGGCTCTTAATATCGACAGATACGGGCTCGACCAGATTGACCATAAAATTCTTACAACGGTTATAACCAAATTCAAGGGAGGTCCGGTTGGGCTTACTACTATCGCAACGGCTCTGGGCGAGGATCCGGGTACGATAGAGGAAGTGTACGAACCTTTTCTTATAAAGGAGGGTTTTATTAAACGAACACCCCGTGGACGAATGGTTACGGATTTGGCTTACATACACCTTGGACACAGTGTTGAGGAACGCGGTCCGGGAAGCTTGTTCTAACCGTAGTAAGCTCACGTTTCAACTCGAGGGATCGCTCCCCTCATAAACCGATACAAATGGCTGGAATAAAATCACTTGCAAAAGATACCGCCGTTTATGGTGTCAGTTCCATAGTGGGCCGATTCCTAAACTGGTGTCTGGTACCGCTATATACTAATGTTTTCTCGTCAGAGCAGTATGGTATAGTGACATACCTGTATGCTATCGTGGCTCTGGCGATGATTGTGTTAACCTATGGTATGGAAACCGGATTTTTCCGTTTTGCCAATCATGAACGCTACAACGACTCAAATGAGGTTTATTCAACATCGCTTACATCGCTTGGATTCACATCAACGCTATTTTTCGCGCTGATATTGATTTTTCTTACGCCAGTCAGCCGCGCACTTGATTGCGCCGACCACCCCAGCTATGTTTGGATGATGGCTTTGGCTGTGGCGATCGACGCATATTCGGCCATTCCATTTGCATATTTGCGTTTTAAGAACCGAGCCATGCGTTTCGCTACATTGAAGTTGATAAACATTGGCATAAACATTGGCTTGAACCTGTTCTTCATCCTGCTGTGTCCATGGTTGATGAAGGTTGCGCCGCAAACAATCGACTGGTTCTTCGTTGACGGATATGGTATAGGCTATATCTTTTTGGCAAATCTTCTGGCATCGATAATCACGCTGGCGATGCTGTTGCCCGACACGGTGCGCGTGGCGCTGCGTTTCAATTTTGGATTGCTCAAAGAGATGTTGCGCTATTCTTTCCCGCTGCTGATTCTGGGTATCGCCGGCATAATGAACCAGACAATTGATAAACTTCTGCTGCCGGAATTGGTTGCTGACAAAGCGGAGGGTATGGCTCAACTGGGTATATATGGAGCTAACTATAAGATAGCGATCATAATGGTTATGTTCCTTCAGGCATTTCGTTTTGCTTATGAGCCCTTTATTTTTTCGCAAAACCGGAATAAAGGGGTTGAGAAGGTACAGTCGTATGCCGATGCGATGAAATATTTTTTCATTTTCGCGCTGATAATTTTTCTTGGTGTGATGTTCTATCTGCCTATATTGCGCTATTTTATCGCGCCGGCTTATTTCAGCGGGTTGAAGGTAGTTCCGGTAATCATGATTGCTGAGCTTGCGTTCGGTGTGTTTTTCAATCTTTCGTTGTGGTATAAGCTGACCGACCGCACTATCTGGGGAACGTGGTTTTCCCTCATGGGTTTGGCTATCACCATAGTCGGCAATGTGATTCTGGTGCCGCACATAGGTTATATGGGTTGTGCATGGGCTGCGTTGGCTTGCTACTTTACGATGGCAGTGGTGTCGTACTTTATTGGCCGTACTCGCTTCCCTATACCTTATCAGACAGGGCGTATGGGAGGCTATCTGCTAGTTGCCGGAGTGTTTTACTGGCTTGGTATGATGATCGATACGCCGTGGCTCGCGTTCACGCTGTCGTTGCGTACAATACTTATTGTGATTTTTATTGTCGCTGTTGTTTACCGCGAAAATATACGTTTACCAAAATTAAAACGTCGCCATTTATGAATATAGATTTAAACACACTTAAAAACAAACTGGTAGGCTATTTCGACCTGAGTAACTTCCTGATTCCACAAGAACAGGCCGAGGATGACATCCGCCAGGGAGTTTCATTCCGCGGTACGAACATCATAATCCTGATAATAGCAATTTTCATAGCATCGTTGGGGTTGAACACAAACTCGACGGCAGTGATTATCGGCGCTATGTTGATTTCGCCGTTAATGGGACCAATTATCGGTATCGGTTTGTCGGTAGGCGTGCAGGATTTCGATCTGCTGAAGCGATCGATGCGCAACCTAATGATGGCTACTGTTTTCTCTGTGGCCACTTCGTGTGTCTACTTTATGATATCTCCCGTAAACGAGGGTCATAGCGAGCTATTGGCGCGAACTTCTCCAAGTATCTACGATGTTTTTATCGGCTTCTTTGGTGGCGCGGCCGGAATTTTGGCCGTAGGCAGCCGCTCGAAAGGAAATGTAATTCCCGGCGTAGCTATAGCGACAGCCTTGATGCCGCCATTGTGTACGGTAGGCTACGGATTGGCAACGTTCCAGCTTAAATACTTTTTTGGTGCGTTGTATTTGTTTTTTATCAACTCGGTGTTCATAGCCTGTGCAACTACCGTCGGTGTGAAGCTGATGAAGTATAAGGCTCGTGATTTCGCCAACGAAGTGCGTGCGCGTAAGGTTAGGCAAACGTTCACCGTAATTGTTATCCTCACTATGCTTCCGGCTGTATACTTGACGTATACTATGCTTCGCGAAAGTATATTCCAGACAAACTGCTCGCAATTTGTTGCCGAGCAGATGAACTTCCCCAACACACAGGTGCTATCGTACAAAAGCTCGCTCAATGGCAACCAGCGGCAACTTACAGTGACGCTTGTTGGACAGGTGCTGCCGGTCGATTCCCTGACAGTTGCCCTCGACGATAAGTTGCCGGCCTACCATCTGCAGGGAACCAATCTGCGTATAATTCAGGGTGAAGGCGCTACGTTCGATACGGCCAAGGCCGCTTCGAATATGTTGCGCGACGTTTACGAGATGAGTCAGACAAAACTGGAGCAACAACAGGTTACAATCGACTCGCTAAGGGCGGTTAATGTGTTTAATGCGCGGAATGATTCGATCGGTGCGGTACTGGCTCCCGAGCTGAGGGTGCTGTTTCCGCAGATAAAGGAGATAGCTGTTACGCGGGCAATCGTTGCCGACGTTGCCGACACTCATTTGGATACAATGCATCTGGCTATAGTACAGTACAACAATAAAATGTCGCAGGCCGAACTTACGCGCTTCAGAAAATATTTGGAAGCCCGTTTGCAGATGCCTTCGATAACAATAGTGCCGAGCGACATGTTGAGCCGACCCCAAAAAAAAGAGGCGAAATGAATGTGCTTATAGTTAATACATCGCAGCGTACAGGAGGAGCCGCCATAGCAGCTTCGCGCCTGGCAGAGGCCTTGGCCGGAGAAGCGAATGTGACAATGCTCGTGCGCGATAAAGCCGAAGCTGACGGCCGCACGGTAGCCTTGCCGCCGTCGTGGCGCCATAAAGCGCGGTTCCTGTATGAACGGGGCTTGGTTTGGCTCAGTAATGGCCGCTCACGCAGCAATCTTTTCCAGCTCGACATTGCTAACGCAGGGGCTGATATAACTACACTTCCTGAATTCAAGAAGGCCGACGTCGTACACCTGCACTGGATTAATCAAGGGATGCTCTCGCTAAAAACAATAGGACGGATTATGCGCTCAGGAAAGCCGGTTGTATGGACAATGCACGATATGTGGCCTTTCACCGGGATTTGCCATTACGCAGACGGGTGTCGCCGCTTCACCACGCAATGTAATAACTGTCCTCAGCTAAACGGTCACGGAAGTCGTGGTGATATATCCTGGCGCACATTCTGCAAGAAAAAACAGATTTATTCTCTTGCCCCGATGACATTTGTAGGTTGCAGCCGCTGGATTGCCTTGGAGGCGGAAAAGAGTGCTCTTTTAAAAGGACATAAGGTGACAAACATTCCCAACCCTATTGACACAGCTTTGTTTGCTCCTATCAAGAAAGAGGAAGCTCGCAAGGCTCTTGGGCTTGATCCGGCTAAGAACTATCTGCTGTTCACAGCCATGAATGTTGCCGATCCGCGCAAAGGGTTTGATATATTGTGCGAGAGCTTGAACTTGTGGGCTACGAGAAATAGGGCTGAGGCCAAACGTACGGAACTGTTGATTGTTGGTAAGAACGCATCGCAACTTGCCGGTGTGTTTAAAATGCTGGTTAGGCCAATGGATTATGTTACGGAAACAACCACATTGATAAATATCTACAACGCAGCAAATGTGTTTATTACCCCATCGCAGCAGGATAATCTGCCGAACACGGTAATGGAAGCGCTGTCGTGCGGAACGCCATGCATAGGATGTAATATCGGTGGAATTCCGGAGATGATTGAAAACGGAAGCTGCGGAATAGTGGTCGAACCGGGCGGGAATGTAGTGGCAGGTTTTGCTGATGCAGTTGCTCAGGTGCTTCAGGCTGATGAGAACTGCCGTATGTCGGAAGCAGCCCGCAAAAAGTCGCTGACCTGCTATTCACAAACCGTTGTAGCAAAACAATACCTAAATCTGTATAAATCTCTTATAAAATGGTAACTATATTGTTCCATAGTACAATATTCGGCCCGATACACAGCCGTCGGCTAGGTACATCGCTGGGTGTTAACTTGTCGCCCAACGATGGCAAAATATGTTCGTTCGACTGTGTTTACTGCGAAGCCGGATATAATTCTCAGGGTTCCGGTACAAGTGGCTTTCCAACCCGCGAGGATGTTAAGCGTCAGCTCACAGAGAAACTCGAACAGATGAAGGCGGAGGGAACACAACTGAATGTTATCACATTTTCAGGCAACGGCGAACCCACACTCCATCCCGATTTCGAAAATATAATATCCGATACGATAGAGGCTCGCAATTTGCATTATCCCGAGGCGAAAGTAAGTGTGCTGTGTAATTCAACTCGCCTGAATGTGCCGCAGGTAGTCAGGGCACTGCGTCGCGTTGACAACTGCATATTAAAACTAGACTCAGCTCTGACGCCAACTATGCGGCTCATCGATCAGCCTAATTCGCCAGGTTTCACATGCGAGTATGTCATACCTCAACTTCAGGAGTTTGGCAATAAGTGTATAATACAAACGATGCTGCTGCGCGGAAACCACAATGGGCGGCATATCGACAACACAACTGATGATGAGATAGAGGCCCTGGCTGAAGCATACAAGCGTATAGCCCCCAGACAGATAATGCTCTATTCAATTGACCGACCCACGCCGGAATCGGATTTGCGGAAGGTTGAGAAAGATGAACTTGAGGCTATTGCCGAGCGCTTTCGCGCTCTGGGCCTGGATGTAACCGTAAGTTGATATGGAAGGAACGCATATATTTCCCTCGCCTTTGCACGAAGGAAGCCGCATTGCGTTGTTGTCGCCGGCGTCGATAATAAACCCCGACGTGGCTCGTTCGGCAATCGCGCCTCTCGAACACCAGGGCTGGAGGCCCTATTTCACTCCTCATGCACTGGGGCAGTCTGGTACATATAGCGGCACTGTTGATGCGCGGCTGTCGGATTTATCGCTGGCGCTCGACGATAAAGCTACCGATGCAATTATCTGCACGCGAGGTGGATATGGCGCTGTACATATGCTAGAACGTTTTCCAATTGACAAATTTCGCGAGCAACCCCGCTGGCTCGTCGGTTACTCCGACGTGTCGGCTCTTCATGCACTCCTTTTCCGCGCCGGTATAGCCAGCATTCACGCGCCCATGTGTAAACATATCGGAAGCACCGAAGCTACCCTCCCGGCAACAAAGGCTCTGTACGATATTTTGCGAGGTGAGATGCCGTGTTACCAGCTGCCCACCTCTCCGCTATCGATTACCGGTGAGGCGAAAGGAAAACTCACAGGAGGCAACCTTGCAGTGCTTCAGGCGCTTATCGGTACGCCATATAATGTAATCGGACTTCCCGACACTATACTTTTTGTTGAGGACATAGCCGAACCAATCTACAAAATTGAGCGTATTTTTTACCAACTGCGGTTGTCGGGCGCGCTCAGCCGCATAACCGGGCTTATCATAGGTCAGTTCACCGAGTATCGGGCAAGTGCGTCGTATGCCGACATGTACAGCATGTTGCGTCCGCTTGTCGAGGATTTGCCAGTCCCTGTAGTTTTCAACTTCCCTGTTGGCCACGTCGAGAACAATCTCCCTCTCATCAGCGGGGCAACTGTTATGCTCTCAGTTACAGCGCAGAATACCATTCTGCAATTCGAACCTTAGTCGAAAACGTCCCAAGGAAGAGGCGCCGGACGGCGGAACAGGGAGTTACACAGTTGCCGGTAGAGTTTTTGCGATGATTTGCTGTTGCCGACAACGTGTTCGGCCCTGAAGAAACATACGCCTTCAACTGTAGGATGCTGCCGCGCTTTTTTTATCTGCGAAGTAACGGAATCCACGGTCCATTTCTTTTCGGTAACCATTTTGTACGGGGCCAGACCAATGACCAAGGTGCAGCTGTCGGCTGCAATGTCGGCCCATGCTTTCATGTGCGCGCTGAATCCGTTACGTTCACCCCAGTACATCTGGGGCACTATCATGTCGTGGCTTCCTGATGCAATCCACTGGCCGGGGTCCTGTTGGAACGACTCGTAGGCTGTGGCGTTTTTCCACGGGCTGAGGCGCCGGTAGGAGCCGATAGGTGCGGAACCTACAATCATTCCGGGGCGAGAGTCGGCCACCATTGTGTATAGCTCTGAAACAAATGTGTTGAGGTTGTTGCGGCGCCAATCGTGATGAGACAACGATTTGTCGGTGCGCGATTCGTAGGCGGCTTTGTCGTTGAAGTCGTTGCCGGGGTAGCGGGTGTAGTCGAGGTGAATGCCGTCGAAGGGATAGTTTTCGACCAGCTCGCGATATAGCTCAATTAGAAATTTACGAGCTTTGGGGTCGGAAGGGTCGAGATAGCGGGTACCCTGATGATCAACGGTACGGCCGTTTTTAGTGTAGTAGGGGTGTTTGACCGGACTGTCGGAGTAGCGAGCCGCATTCTTTGCAGTTCCCAGCCGGAACGGAACAATCCAGGCATGACACTCCATTGAGCGTTTATGGCATTCACTGATTACGAAATTGCACACGTCGTAGCTCAGAGGCTTTGACCCATTGCCTGTGACATCGGCCATAGCGGGTTCGAATTTTGAATTCCATAGCACGTCGCCGTTTGCCTGCACCTGAAAGAATACCAGATTAAAATTGGCTTTATGCAGTTTGTCGAGAATATTTATCATTTGTTGGCGCTGCTCGGCGGGATTAAAATTTGAGCCGGGCCAGTCCAAGCCCATATTTGTTGTCAGCCAAACGGCACGAACTTCGGGCTTGTCGTGTTTTTCGGCGGCGGCAAACAAAAAAGACAGGAACAGAATGAGGGTTGAAAGTGTTATTTTAATGCGCATAATGCGACGAAATTAATCAAAATTGTGATGACCGACAAAAAAAGAACTCAACAATGGCTTTTATATCGCCCGATTTAATTAATTTAACGTGCATTTTTATGACGTAGAACGTATGGCAAAGAATATAGGCAATGAATGGTGGACGGCACCAACCGAGAGTGTTGATACCGGCAATTTGATAATGGTTACGGGTCGGCGAGGCGTTGAACCGCTTCGCCAGAGCGGCAAGTACAGTGTCCGTATCGAAATCATGTGGCGCTACCCGGCCGATAGTTCCGGTATGCCCGACAAGCCCACTTCGATGGTTATGGAGGCGGTTCATGAGGCGATGCTTGAGGCATTCAAAAAGGATCCGGTTGCAGTGATGACCGGTGTATACACGGGCGACGGAAGCCGCGAATGGGTTTTTTATGCGCGCAACACGTTTCTGTTCGACAAATGCCTTAACCGAGCGTTGGCTCCTTTCGATTTGTTGCCGATAACGCTCAAGGCCGAGAATGACCCGGACTGGGAGGAGTACGACGAAATGCGACAGGCATCGGAAATTATGCCGGAAGAGTAGGACGATCCATACGGATTTCCAAGGAACATTCGATTATTCAAGTATATATTATGAAAATACGATTTACAATAGACTACCGGACTCAATGGGGCGAGTCGCTCTATATAAGCGGTAACGCGCTGGCTTTAGGAGCAGGCGACGGCGCCAAGGCACTGAGGATGCATACGGATGGCGTAGGCTTGTGGACAGCCGCGGCTGAGGTTGATGATGTAGCGGACGGATGTCTGGAATATGGCTATATAGTACGTTCGGAAAGCGGCTCCGAGCGCAAAGAATGGGGCGGAAATTGCCACCGATTGCAGATTGGAGGCGCGCAGAGCTACGAAGTCTTTGACGCGTGGGTCGATTGCCCGGCCGACAAGCCATTTTATTCGGCGGCATTCACGCGCTGTATCAACAAGCGCAAGACTCCCGACGCATATGTAACGCCGAGGGCGGGCAATCTGACCCTTTCGGCCGAGGCTCCAACGGTTGAGCCGTCGCAAGTGCTAGCGGTTTGCGGCGCCGGTGATGCTCTGGGCGACTGGAATCCGAAAGGGGCATTGCGTATGAGCGATGCCGAATTCCCGTTGTGGAAATTGAATATCGATTTGTCGAAGGCAAAACTGCCGTTGGAGTTCAAGTTTGTTTTGCTTGATAAAGAGTCGGGCGAACTTTTGGCTTGGGAGAACGGTGATAACCGTCATATAATTACAAAGCCGGAATCGATTAAGACGGCTATGATTGTTTCCGGAATGCATTTCAATGACCCCCGTGCACCATGGCGAGGAGCCGGAGTAGCTATCCCTGTGTTCTCGGTTAGGACTGTTAATGATTTTGGAGTCGGTGATTTTTATTCCTTGATAAAAATGGTTGACTGGGCCGTAGCAACCGGCCAGAAATTCCTTCAGATTCTGCCTATCAACGACACTACGATGACCCACACCTGGACCGACTCGTATCCCTATAATGCATGCACAACATTTGGGTTGCACCCTATGTATTTGCACATACAGGAACTGGGGCGCCTTAAGGATGTTCACCGCCAAAAATATTTCGATGATCTGGCTCAGGAACTGAATAGCTTGCCGACGGTCGACTATGAGCGTGTGAACGAGGCCAAGAACCAATTCACGGCCGAGATTTTCGCACAGGAAGGCTCGAAGACACTAAAATCAGTTGAATTCACCGAATTTCTGCTGAAGAACTCATATTGGCTGAAGCCTTACGCTGCGTTTTGTGTGTTACGCGACAAATTCAGAACCCCCGACTTTGCCCGTTGGGGGGAATATGCCAATTATAAGCCCGAAATAGCCGACCGCGTGTATGCCGAGAACACCGACAAGATGAATCTGGTTTATTTTACGCAATATCATCTCGACCGGCAGATGCGCCGAGTACATGATTATGCCAGCGCACGAGGAGTGGCCTTCAAGGGCGACATTCCAATCGGGATATCGCGCGACAGTGCCGATGCGTGGATCAATCCACGGTTGTTCAATATGGACAGCCAGGCCGGCGCGCCGCCCGACGATTTCTCCGTGCTAGGGCAGAACTGGGGATTCCCCACCTACAACTGGGAAGAGATGTGGAACGACCATTTCGCTTGGTGGAAAGCGCGTTTCCGCAAAATGGCTGAATACTTCGATGCTTATCGAATCGATCATGTGCTGGGCTTTTTCCGTATATGGCAAATACCAATGAGTGCCGTACATGGTTTGTTGGGCACGTTCAATCCGGCATTGCCTTATAGCATTGATGAACTCCGTGCCAATTACGATTTCTGGCTCGATGTTGACTTGCAAACGCGTCCTTACATAATGGACAGTTTCCTTAACGACTTTTTCGGCGATTACGCCGACGAGGCGCGCGAACACTTTCTTGTTTCGCTCGGACATGGGCGCTATGGCTTCCGTTCCGAATTCGACACACAGCGCAAAGTTGCCGATTATTTCGCACATCAGGAAAAAAATGAGAAAAATACCCGTTTATGCGATGGTCTGCTTGGATTACACGAGCAAGTGCTGTTCATAGAGGACCCTGTTGAGGAGGGAATGTATCACCCCCGTATATCGGCTCAGTACACCTACATCTACAATCATTTGACCGACTACGAAAAATGGTGCTTCAACCGGCTATATAATGATTTCTATTATCATCGCCACAACGATTTCTGGTACGGAAAGGCTATGTGGAAGCTGCCGCCGTTGATCGACGCTACATCGATGCTGACCTGTGCCGAGGATTTGGGTATGATTCCGGCGTGTGTGCCGGCAGTGATGGACAAATTGCACATTCTGTCTCTGGAAATACAGCGTATGCCGAAGAATCCGGAGCATAAGTTCGGATTGCCATGGGAATACCCCTACCTTTCGGTATGTACCACATCGACTCACGACATGGGCGGTATACGGCAGTGGTGGGAGGATAATCCGCAGCTTGCTCAACAGTTCTACAACGAAATGCTGCATCAGCCGGGCAAGGCTCCGGAAAAAGCCGAACCTTGGATTTGCGACCGTATATTGATGATGAACCTGCAGTCACCATCGATGCTTGCAATCATACCTTTGCAGGATTGGCTTTCGGTGTCGCCCGATTTGCGCCGTTCCGACCCGCGCGAGGAGGAAATTAATGTGCCGTCCAACCCACGCCATTATTGGCGCTACCGTATGCACCTGAACGTTGAGGAGCTTATAGCCGCCGAGACATTTAATCGTGACCTTGCCGACCGCATCCGCAATGCCGGCCGATAAACTGATTTGGAGGTTGCGAAGTAACAACCTCCAAATCAACATTCTACAAATCGTTTGATTGAGAATAAAAATCATACATAATTTCTTAAACCAATCATACACCAATGAAAAAACAGTTAATTGCAGCGATTGCTACGCTATGTGCCGGCTCGGCCTTCGCGGTACTTCCGCCGTGGTCCGACCCCGAGGTAAATGAGATTGGGCGTGAACCTATGCACGCAGCCTTTTTCGCTTTTGAACCGGAAAGCAAATCGAAAGTTATTTACAATTCCGAACGTTTCCTGAACCTGAACGGAACATGGAAGTTCCACTGGGTGCCTGATGCCGACAAAGCGTTGACCGACAAGTTCTATGCTGTTGACTACAACACATCGTCGTGGCAGAATATCAAAGTGCCCGGAATGTGGGAACTGCAAGGCTATGGCGACCCGATTTATCTTAATGCCGGCTACGCCTGGCGCGGCAATTATGAAAACAATCCTCCAATAGTGCCCGACAGCGCCAATGCAATAGGCACCTATCGCAAAACAGTCCGCATACCTGCCGGTTGGAAAGGAATGGACATAAAAGCTTATTTCGGCTCGGCAACTTCGTGCCTTTCGCTGTGGGTGAACGGCCATTATGTAGGCTATGGCGAAGATAGCAAATTGGAACAGGAATTTGATATTACGAAATATGTAACAGCCGGTAAGGATGCTGTGATAGTGCTTCAGCTGCGCCGCTGGTGTGACGGTACATATCTTGAGGATCAGGACTTTTTCCGCTTCACAGGCCTCGCACGCGACAATTATTTATATGCGCGACCGAAAACACATCTCGCCGACATCCGCTTTGAAGCAACGCTTACGCCTGATTACTCCGATGGTATCCTTTCAATCGACTATCTGTTAAAAGGCAAGGGCGACATTAAGGCCGTGCTGACCGATGCCAAGGGAAAAGAGATTGCCAGCTTTGAGAAAGACAACGCCAAGGGTAGCGTGAAGGCAGAGATGAAGGTGGCGAACCCCTCTAAATGGACGGCGGAAACACCTTACCTTTACAAACTGACAACAACGCTTTGGGCAAAAGGGAAAGCTCTTGAAACAGTGACGCAAAACGTTGGCTTCCGAAAGATAGAAATTAAAAACGGTCAGTTGCTAGTTAATGGCCAGCCGGTGCTGATTAAGGGTGCCGACCGTCACGAACTGGATCCTGACGGCGGATACGTTGTTTCGAAGGAGCGGATGTTGCAAGATATTCAATTGATGAAGAAACTGAACATCAACGCCGTGCGTACATGCCACTACCCTGACGACAACCTGTGGTATGACCTTTGTGATCAATACGGAATTTATGTAACGGCTGAGGCTAACATTGAAAGTCACGGTATGGGCTACGACGACAAGACATTGGCCAAGGATCCAGCCTACGCCAAAGCTCATATCGAGCGCAACGAGCGCCACGTTAAGCGCAACTTCAATCATCCCAGCATCATAGTATGGTCGCTCGGTAACGAAGCCGGCTACGGCCCCAACTTCGAGGCTGCCTACAAATGGGTTAAGGATTTCGACAGCTCGCGTCCGGTGCAATATGAACGCGCCGGCCTGAACGGACTGACCGATATTTACTGCCCGATGTATGCCGGCTACAAGTATAGCGAACGTTATGCATCAAATCCAGAGTCGACAAAACCACTGATACAATGTGAGTATGCTCATGCAATGGGTAATTCCGAAGGAGGATTCGATAAATATTGGGAGCTTATCCGTAAATATCCGAAATATCAAGGCGGTTACATATGGGACTTCGTTGACCAATCGATACGTTGGAAAAACAAGGATGGTAAGACAATCTGGGCCTATGGCGGCGATTTCAACACAACCGATCCGTCCGACCAGAACTTCTGCGACAACGGGCTAGTTTCGCCCGACCGTGTGCCTAACCCCCACGCCTATGAGGTGCAACGCGTTCAGCAGGATATTCATACAAAACTTGACGGCGACAAAAAATTGTCGGTCTACAACGAGAAGTTCTTCACCAATCTTGACAATGTTGAGATGCGATGGACTCTACTCCACAACGGCAAGCCCGTTAAAACCGGCGTTGTAGAAAAACTAAACGTTGAACCGCAGCAAACGGCGACAGTCGATGTTGACTATGGCGAAATATGCAAACATTGCGAATGGTTGCTCAACGTTGACTATGCACTGAAGAACGCTGAACCACTGCTCCCCGCCGGATTTGTAGTTGCCAGCGACCAGATAGTTATCAATCCATACAACTTCAAGAAATTCAGTGCAAAGAATGTAAAAGGCGATGCACCGGTCGTTACGGACAATAATAAAGAACTGACAGTGGCCGCCGGCAATACTATTGTGGGTATCGACAAAGCCAATGGCTATATCAACAGCTATGTAGTGGATGGCAAGCAGATGTTGCTCGAAGGTTCAACGCTACGGCCAAACTTCTGGCGCGCTCCCACCGACAACGACTACGGCGCAAACCTGCAGAAAAAGCAGCGCGTATGGCTCAGCCCCAAAATGGAACTGACATCGTTGAACAGCTCAAACGAAGGAAATACGGCCATTGTCAAGGCAACTTATAATATGCCTGACGTGAAAGCAACCCTTACCCTCGACTATGTGATTGCTCCCAACGGTACGGTTGAGGTTGTTGAACAGTTGAAAGCAACAGCCGGACAGGAAGTGCCCAATATGTTCCGCTTCGGTATGCGCATGCAGATGCCCAAATCGTTCAACACAGTTGAATACTACGGTCGAGGCCCCGGCGAGAACTACGCCGACCGCCAGCAGGCTTCGAATATCGGGCACTACCGCCAGAGCGTTGAATCGCAACCCTATCCTTATATATTGCCGCAAGAAACCGGTACGCACACCGATTTGCGCAGCTGGGCAGTTATCAACAATTCGGGCCAAGGGTTGAAAATCACAGCCGATTCGCCTTTCTCGGCATCAGCGCTCAACTACACTATCGAGTCGCTCGACGGTGGCATTGAAAAACCAAACTCACACTTCCCCGAAGTTGAGCCGCAAAACTTGACAGAGGTGAACTTCGACCTTCGTCAGCAAGGCGTTGCGTGTGTTAACTCTTGGGGAGCAGTTGCAGAACCTGAATATCAGCTCCCCTACGGTGATTACACATTCCGCTTCCGTCTTACACCGGTTCTTCATTCTCTCGACTAATTCAACCCCAATTACATCCCTCACAAGCCATCGCAGAGTATCCAGCCCTGCGGTGGCTTTTTAATAACACGGCTCTTTCATTTAAAAATAGAATGCAAGAACAAATTTTTAATGAATTGATTTTCAATGCGAATATTTATACCAATTGAAAGCCTAATCGCCAAATAAATTGAACTGAGAATAAATGGACGACATAAAGGCTTGAATACAAAGCAGATTGAAATATTCATTAAATTTTAAATGAAAGAGCCGTGATGTCGCCCGAAGATATAGCCGTGTTCAAAGATGAATATCTTCTTGACTTCATCAATACGGAAGAAATTGGAATCCGAGACTATGAGGATATTGATGAACGTGTAGTTGAAAAGGAGATTGTGCATAATTTCAAGAAATTCATCATGGCTTTCGGGCATGATTTCGCATTCGTAGGCAATCAGTATCACCTTGAGGTTTATTCACATGACTTCTTCCCGGATTTGCTGTTCTTCAACCGCGAGCTGAATTGCCTTGTGGTGGTGGAACTGAAGACCGGTGACTTCAAGACAAGCTATCTTGCCCAACTGATGACCTATCTGCGCATCCTCGATGACAAAGTGAAGAAGCCTCACGAAAATCCATCAATCGGCATCGTCTTATGCAAGACCGCCGACAAAGACTTCGTGGAATATGTAATCCAAGACTATGCCAAGCCCATGGGTGTAGCCACTTACCGCATGAATTCAGACATGCCCGAAAAACTACGTGATGCCCTCCCCGACATAGAGGAGCTTAAGAAACTGTTATAGCACGTCCATGACAGAATTCGACGTAGATGTCCAATTCGTCGGTTGTAACTGACGAATCGGGCGCTTTGCTTTACTGATTATCCTCATCAGCTCTCCATTGGGCATCGAAAGCGTTGGCAAGTGTAACTATCTGCTTGTTCAGTTTGACTAACTCTATGGTTTGCTGTTCCAACTGATAGAGTGCTTTCATCGCTTTCTTTTCAGTGAAATTCTCACGGAGGGTTTTAGCGACAAGGTCGTAGTCCACACAGATTGACCGATACCGAGAGTGCATGGCAGACAGTTGGTCAATGAATACTCGCGAGTTCTCATCAACGACAAATACCTTGAACGGTTTGTCAAGAAGCACACCTTTGATGAAGGCAGCTTTGGTTGTAGCTCCCGATTTCTCAAATCGGGAGAGGAACTTTTCGTTCTCAATGGCATCAAACCGCACGACGTAGCGGTTGATTGCCGGATTCACTTTTGGAGGCCTACCTCCTTGATTGAAGTTTTGTTTCATTTTTATTACTGGATTTTAGTGGATGGCCGGATCTGCCGACCGCAGGTTATCTTATGGGAAGAACGACTTTGGAGTTCTGCCGGCTATATTCTTGCAAGGGTTTCGAGGCACAAATCCGGTTTCCGGTGCCTCGGAACATACCTTGCAATGACAATGTTGTCATCATGTCTAACCTACATTCTTTCAAGCTATAAATTACATCGCGACATCAGATAGCTTCAAAACCAATGGTCAATTATTCCTATGATTCCATAACGCCAAACAGTGATTGTTTGTGCAGAGTGGAAAAGGATAAGTGGGTAATCGTGGGTAAAGTGTGAGTAACCGTGGGAAATCGCTGTCAATCAGCAATCATTTTATGGATGGACATCGTTACACTTGCACAAAGGTTGCTATTGAGATACCTTCCAATGAATGTCTGAATGAAGGATTCTACCTCCCCACATTCCTCCCTACAGCCCTCCATAAGGAAATATCTCGCTACCGACCTTTGTCCCGACCGACATACAGAGGTATCTCGGTAGCGATGCAGAGATGACGCGATGTAACCATATAGCGATTATGGTATGGATGTATGTATGAGTTATATTGCCGTCATGATTGCAACCCCGGAATGGCCGGCATTACATTACTTCGCATAAAAACAAATTTCAAATCCACTAAAATCCACTTGTAAAATGAAACAGAATATACATAACACCTCTCCGACAGTCACCACAATGGTTGTCATCCCTCAAGAAGAATGGCAGTCAATGCATGACAAACTCGACCGCCTCGCGGAGATGATTGAGACACGCAATGTCTCTGACCGCAATGCCGAATGGCTCGAATCCAAAGCCGCACGCAAACTCCTCGGTGTTTCACCCAAGACATGGCAAAATTACCGCGACCAGCGCGTAATCCCCTTCTCCTAAATCGGTCGCAAAATCTATGTCAACCGCGCCGACCTTGATGACTTCTTGCGAAGTCACCGAATAACATCGATGT
>JAMPII010000014.1 GCA_023662835.1 Muribaculaceae bacterium
TGCTCGACGAAATAAAACGTATTAAAGAACTTAAACCCAAACTATATTTTAAATAGCAGAAAGATACAGAGAAGTTTTTATTTGAGAAAAACAATATATTAATAGTAATTATAAGTGTATGAAAGTAAGTAAATTATTTCTTGGCTTGATTGGTATTCTGGCCTTTGCTTCGTGTAGCGAAGACAATACAGTCAATCAAAAGCCCGATGCACCCGAAGTGAACGGTGAAAGCCGATTTATGTCTGTAACAATTCGCAATGCCAACGGTGGCCGCGCTACCGGACAAACCGACGTCGACGTATATGAAAACGGTCTTGATCCCGAAAACGAGGTTAACTCGCTCCGTTTCTATTTCTTCGATAACGATGGCAATTCAGTCGCTGTTAAAGCTGACGGTACAAACTTCTACGACTGCACCGAAATTGAACCCGACGGAGCTGATATGCCTAATGTAGAGAAAAAACTGCGTGCAGTTATTGTAATCAACACCGAATCAGGTGACAACGTTATGGACTTGCGCAAAATGGTTGCTGTTGCTAACATGCCGGCATCTGTGCTTGGTGCAACATCGAAAAGCCTTTCCGAACTTCGTGCTATTGTTGAAGACTTTGCGGCGAATTTCGTTGAAAACACTGATGGATACGAAACATACAAAAGCTACAACAGCACCTCTGTTTCAGCATTGGCCAATCCCGGATTTGTTATGACAAGCTCAACATTCGGAAGCGGCGAATATCAGTGTGAGGTTGAAATCAAGGCATCCGATATTAAAACCGACATCGATGTAGCAAAACAGAATCCAGTTGATGTTTTCATCGAACGTGTTCTCGCTAAAGTCCGCGTTACAACAGCCTGGAACGAGTCAATGGAAGTTATCGACGTTACCTTCAACGGTAAGGCAGCCAAAGCTATAGCCCTGAAAGAAAACAACGAAGCCAAAACCCCCATCACAGTAACTGGTAAAACCGACGGCGAACAGGTTTACGTAATCTTCACAGGCTGGGTTCCAACCGGTCTCACTTCAAGCTCTTACGCATTTAAGAAAGTTGACAGCACATGGAATCTCGGCTGGACATGGGCTGACAAAGCTTATTACCGTTCATACTGGGCTGAAAACCCCGTTGCTGACCCCGCTGATGGCCTGAAATATTTCTCACGTCTGGCAGCAACCGGTAAATTCGGAACACAGTCAGGCCGCGAATATGATGGCGATTTCTACTACATTCAAGAAAATGCCGCTGCTCCCAATAATAATGGTAAAAAATCAGTCTACAATCCTGAAACACAGCTTAGCAACCGGTCGCAAGTATATCTTGGCGCACTGCTGGTAACGGTTAAAGATGGAGTAGCAACCGAACTCGAACTCAACGAATGGGGTGGTTCGAAGTACACAACCGAGCAGCTAGTTGCAGCCATGCTAAACGTTGCTCAGAATCAGGTATTCATCCGCTACGACGAAAACAAAACATCCACTGAGGATCCCGATGGCACCATTACAGAAGATGAAAGCTGGAAGTGGACATCGTTAACACCCGAAATGGTAGTAATGACATCCGGTATCGATATCTTTGGTGACGATCTCTTCAATGCAGAAAACGACAAACGTTACCTGTCGTACCTTCAGCTTGTCGACAACGCTGCAATCGCGGCTCTCTTCCCCGGTTGGGATGGTAAGTTCTATAGCTCAAGCGAACTCGAAGAGGAAATCACCCGCGACGAAGTTAACGCTATATTCACCAGCATGCCAGGCACTATGTCGTGGGAGGGTGGTAAGACATATTACTACGCCGATCTGAAGAACCTCTTGAATGCTGAAGACTTCGACGAAGAAGGTGGATATGGTGTTGTACGTAACACGATCTACGACGTTGAACTGAACACAGTATATGGTTTAGGTACACCCATCTACGATCCCAAAAACGGCGACGGCAACAAGAAAATTATTATTCCGCAGAAGCCTACACCCGACTACGCATACATCGGCGCTCGTATCAACATTCTATCATGGCGCGTTGTTAAACAAGGTGTTAACCTCGAATGGTGATGACATCTCGCTTAAAAACAAACTATTTTAAAGCACTTCTTTTCTAAACTCTAAATACCAGGTGGCGGGTTGCCCGTCAATCCGCCACCTTTCCAACTCTCCAATCACTACTTCCAACTCTCTCCAACTCTCCCATTCATTAATCTGAAAATTCTCTACGGTCGATCAGAAGGCCAGTAGTCTATCATATATCTCACAAAAATCCTTCAAGGAAATGAGTCTTAACCTGAACATCAAAAAAATCGGAATTTTTCTTTCAGCGATTTTCGCCATTCAAATGCTTTTTACCTCGTGCGACGGCGTCATTTATGAGGACGAAGGCGATTGCGATGTTGTATATCGTGTAAAATTCCGCTATGATATGAACATGAAATATGCCGATGCATTTGCCCACGAAGTGAAATCGGTAAAACTTTATGTGTTCGACACCGCCGGAAAGCTTGTATGGCAAACCGCCGAGAGTGGTGAAGAACTCGCCCGCGAAGGTTATTCCATCGTGTTGCCGCTTAATCCCGGCAACTATCGTCTGGCCGCCTGGTGCGGTTTGGATAACGGCGAGTCGTTCACGGTTCCCGAAATTCAAGTCGGAAATGCCCACGAAGAGATTCATTGCCGTTTGAATCGTGTTTATGAAGGCAGTCAGGCCTGCTCAAAGGATGATCTTCATGCCTTGTTCCATGGTATTCTGGATGTTAATCTTCCTGATGCCGGCTACGAGGGCGGTGAATTCGTTTATACTATCCCACTGGTAAAGGATACGAACGTTTTCCGTATCACATTGCAGCACCTCTCGGGCGAACACCTGAACGAGCGCGATTTCACTTTCCACATCGAAGACACCAACGGCTGGATGGCTCACGACAATTCGCTCAACGACGACGAGCCAATTAAATACCATGCCTGGTCGGTATATTCCGGTACCGCCGGTGTCGACACGTATCCCGAAGCAAGCCGTGCTATCGAAAACGTTCGCGTGGTTGTGGCCGAATTAACCGTAGCCCGATTGGTAGAGCGCGACTGGAACAAGTACACTAAACCGATGCTCGTTGTCCGCGCTTCAGCCGACGGCAAATTAATTGCACGTGTGCCCATCATCGACTACGCCCTCCTTGTCAAGGGCGAGCACAATGTTGGCATGAGCAATCAGGAGTTCCTCGACCGCAACGATACCTACAACATGACTTTCTTCCTCGATAACAATCTGCGCTGGCTTGGAACAGAAATCAATATCCATTCATGGCGTCTCGTACGCGACAAAACCGAACTTGATTCATGATAAATTACGCACCAATCATGCGAAATTTTTGTCAACATATTATATTCTTTCTGACACCGGTTGTATTGTCGGTAGCGCTAACTGCATGCAGTGAGCACGAAAACGATCCGCATGGAAACGATGATATTTGCAAGATAGGCATCTACATCCAAACCGGGAAACCCGACAACACGCTGTCGAAAGCCCCCACAACTCCAACGGGAGGTTACGACTCAGGCTACGGCTATGAAAACTTCATAGGCGTAACCGACGGTGACTTCCGGGTCGTTGTATACGATAAAAACGACCAATGGCTTCTTACAGCCGAAATGCCTACAATCACTCCTCAGTATGAGCTGCCCAATTCCAAAACCTATCTGCTCGAATTCGGAGTAGGTGAGGAAACACTCCTAAAGATGGGTTCCTCATTTAAAATTGCAATCTTTGCCAACTGGCAGCACAACTATCCGGTGTTTAACCGCGTAGGCAACGGAAATCTGAACAGCCTTTTCGATGAGGTTGCCGACAGCTGGCTAATCGACTACTCTGCCGGCCTACCGGGCTGGAATCTGGCTGACGACGACCGCATAGCCATGTATGGCGTAACTCAGTTCGATAATATCAATCTGGAGTTGGGCACTCGTGTGCATATCGGCACAATACATCTTCTCCGCGCAATGGCAAAAGTGATCGTGCGCGACGCCGCTGATTCCGAAGATCATCTGTCGGCCGCTTCGCTTACCCGCCATCTGTCAAAGGCCGTACCTATGCCTGAGAAAGTGACCCACCAGTATCATTATGTTTTCGACGACTACGAAAAAGATTACGACAACGGGCGCGGACCCTCGCTTCCTGTAGCCGATTATGAGACTGCCGTCAAAGCACCACTGCAAAAAAACAGCGATTCGGAGTTCGTGATATACGTTCCTGAATTCAAAAACAAGGGCAAGGCCGACGAAGATCAGTGTCGCATTTGGCTACACTACGATTCCGACGGACAAAGTGGAGCTATTGAATTCAAATACTACTCCGGGACTCGCGAAGGAGAAACAATGGACATAATGCGAAACAATATCTACATATTTGAGCTGCAGCGAACCCCGACAAGCATCAAGCCCACTGTATTTGTTCGTCCATGGTTTCTTAGGCGACAACCAACGATCATAATGTAAAAAACCGCATTATCACACACACATACACGACATGAAAAATAAGCTAATCAATACCTCTCTATTTATAATTGCAATATTCCTGTCGGTTTCGTGTTCAACCGATAACGATTCGTCCGCGCTGTCGCAAACCAAGGTCAGTGTGGCCATATCATGCAACGCCAGCCGCTCAAAGGCGACAGATGCCGCTGCCCTCCCCGGCAACGAGCTTATAAACGATTGGTGGATGGCTTTCGTCGACAAAAACACACGCCAGGTTAAAGGTGTGTTCCATCGTCCGGCCGAAAACAATGGCGCCGTAGAGCGCGAAACTTATGCGGTCGATTTCACCTTCGGCAAATTCCTTGTTTACGCATTTGCCAACATAACAGAAGCAGAATTGCAGCAAAACGCAGGCATCAGTTTCATCCCAGGACAAAAGCTTACAGCCGACGTCGCCTCGGCTGTATGGAACGCCGACGCTACTGCCGAGGCTACTGCCAATATACCGATGAGCGGATTTTTGGAAGTGGAGATAAAGTCGGGACGCGTCAACGAGTTCGATGTTGAGGTTGTACGGCTATGGTCAAAAATGCAGATCGAAATAGAAAACGCCACCGGCGAGCAAATTAAGGTTGGCAATATTTCCCTCATGCCCGCTAAAAACAATGGCGCGGTCAAGTTGCTCCCCGATTACGCTTCCCTTGAGCACGCACCCGTATTGCCCGCCGGCGCAACATTCTCAGAACTGCTACGCCCCATAAACCAGAATATAGCCTATCAGAGCACTTACTACGACACATTTTATATGCTGGAAAGCTCGGCAACGTCCCATCCTACTGAACATTACGTTGTAAAAGCCGAAGTTGAACGCGCTTCCGAACGCAAAGAAACCATCACAGCCCAGACCAGCGAACTGCAGTGGATTAACCGCAACGATCAAATAGTTTTGCCACTGAAAATTGTAGGTTTTTCACTTGCGTTCAAAATCCTGTTTTATCCTCCTATCGGAGGCTATCCGGCTGTGCTTGTCGAAGAAAAATCCGACGAATACTATGCAAAATTCGGGTCGTCGGGCAAATTTGTCTTAAATACAAAGGTAACCGATAGCTCCGACTATATCCTCGCGCCAGACGAGTACACTATTGCAACTCCGCTGACTATAAACGATCCTTCGGGTATATTTTCTATCAAACCCACTGTCGACCCCACTACATATGAAATTGTAGGTGAATTGGCCCAAGGCGATAAAACGGGCACAGCCACAGTTAAATTCGATGTAACGGCCACATATAAGGGCGATGAAACGCCAATCTCATACACATTTTCCCGAACTTTATACATCATTCGCCAATGTACAGATATAAATTAATCATACTCACAATATTCACTATCATATTGGGCGCAATCAGCATTGTGCCTGCTTTTGGTAGTACCCGCCTGATAAGCGACAAATCGCAGTTGTGGTCCAATGCTATCGATCCGGCTTATCCAATTGACAATTTGCTGGATGACAAATTAAATACTGTGTTTATAACGCGCAATGACGTTAATACCGAGCAACATTACCTAACGGTAACGTTGCCTGAGGACTTCAGTATGTCACAGGATAATGAGAATCTTGTTGTTGTACTAACACGTCCCAACCGACTTGAAGCAAATACACCTACCGTGCGAAACCCCACGGCTATGGAGGTGCATTATTCTCTCAATGGTAAAGATTGGGAGGACGATGTGTTATGCCGCGTATACTTCATCAACCGTGGTTCTGGAACAACCGAACTTTCCGAGCCGTTACCATACGCTAAATTAAACGACCGTATCAATGCAATTACGCCCGGCAAGACAATAAATGATGTAAAAGCCCTGAAGTTTATCGTGACAATGAACAACGGTAAGTACATCATTGGGAAAGATGACGATGGAAAAGGTATCCGTCCGATGATTCTAGCCGGTTTTCAAATTTACAAAGCCATCGACGGCGAAAAAGTGGTGGGTCGCTGGGTTGACCGCTTCCACCTTGACACAGACATAAACAAGAGGTATTACAATTATAAGTTCGTTAATACCCAAGGCCCGCTTCACGAGGCAAACCGCAAATCTTACGGCGACAACGGGGAAGGAATATTGGATAGCCTCGGAGGTTGGGAGTATTTTGCCAAAACTGATTCGGCAGAGTGGTTATTAGACAAGGAATACCTTGCCAAGCATGGCATAAACATGCCCGATTTCAGCTTCATCACTTCCAAAAATGACACACTGATAACCAATCCCAATCTAAAGCTTCAACGCACCGCAACAGTTGAGCATGTGCTATATGCCGTTCAGGGCGAGCCTATCGCTTTGCTGCCATTCTACACTCTGCCTTATAATGCATCTTACAATGAAAATTTTATGCACTGGTATGATTATACCACCGGCAAACAAGTTGAAGACTTAAATCACACTGAACTTCTTGATTTTGCTGTAGATGCCTCCGGAGTTTTCCGTTCAAAAAACCATGGATGGTATGCAAGCTCCTTATTCAGAACCGATGAGTATGAAACATACGAGGAAAAATTTACCATTAGATCTGTTGACGATTATAAAAGATTTGTAGACAAAGTCAATAACGAGGGTATCGCCAATTTGTCAGTCGAACTTTTGGAAAATCTGGATTTCAAAGGTGAGACGATAGATCCTATAGGAACAGTTTCAAGCCCTTGGAGTGGCAAGTTTATAGGTAATAATAAGACAATTTCAAATATAGTAATAAAAGGATGGGGTGAAGGCGTCGGATTATTTGGGAACGTTACCGACGGTGCGCTTATCGAAAATCTTATAATTGATAAAAGTTGCAAAATAGAAGGTCAAGGCTGGGTAGGCGTAGTAGGTATACTACGCGTCGGGGGCACACTAACCTTGCAAGGCGTGATAAATCATGCTGATGTTAATGCTACAGGTAATGTTGGCGGGCTTCTCGGAGGTGTTCAATCTGAGACACCTAAGGATGTGGTACTGAACATATTCAACTGTGCCTTTACTGGTAAAATAATAAATAAAAAAACTATTGAGCAGGGCCTTGTTGCCGGCTGGCTCGGCCGAGGCAAAAACAATGCCGACAAACTCAAGATTCATGTAAACTTTAAAAATATCATACTCTCTGGCTCTCATACTCAAACTGATGCCGGAATGGAGATCTATCGTTATAAAAAAGGTCAAGAAAACAACTATGTATTTAATATCGATACTGCGTCCTGTTATGAAGTAAACGGATATCAAGGATGGTCCCAGTATGACACAGAGGCTGTCAATACCTCTGATTTTTTGGAAAATTTTGCCCAGGGTGAATGGACTGTAGGTCCTAATGGTTTCCCATTGTCGAAAATATTCGGCACAGAAATCGAACATGGCCGTCTGATTATGGCCGGTGGAATTAATCCGGGTCGTCAGCACGGTACATATGCAACATTCATGCACCCTCGCGACCCATTTGCCGATTCAGGCGATATGCGCGAGCTGTGCAAAGACGAATTTATCATCGCTGCCGATATGGCTCAAGGATTTAACCTGGCGAATAATGTTAATGATAAAGACAGCACCATTATTGAGCCTACAATTCAGTTTCGCCACATATTTAGAGTGAAAGACGGCAAACAGTTTGCCGACTCAAATATGGCGGATGAAAAAGGCAACCGCGAGTTTATTCGGAAAAATCTTCGTCATATAACTGCCACGGCTGGTACATACTTCCAGGTACGTCTCGACTTCCCCTATCCGGTGGAATCGACCACCCGAGGTGTTTTCTATTACAAAATAGACAACACCGATTACCGTCGAATCTGCTCTCGCTATTTCCGTGTTTATAAAGACGGCGAACTAATTCAGGACAGAGATGAGGAAACTGGGAAAATGTGGGTGTACAATAAATCGAATATAGTTGAAAAGCAAGAAGATGCCATCTTCTATGCTACAGCAATATTCGACGGTCAAGGTTCACGTAATGTCGACGGCATAAATTATTATTTGTGCGGTGGAGGAGGTCACTTTTACCGAATGATGGCATGTAACGAAAAAAATGCTACCTCCGGACGATATACCGTACAAGTGGTGGGCACCGATTATGAGGGACACACAATTAAACTCGCCGACAGTCCCGACGTCGATTTACTGGTTCAAGAATTTCAAATAACATTTTTGCCCGAGGAATCAGCTGTACTCGCAACTGAGGAGGATCTCAAATCAACATATCCACAATTCACAAACGAGAACCTCGAGAAGCGCTATGGCGCTCCGTCCGATGTAATCAACTTCGACGAGTACCGCTTCCTTGAAGTTGCCGATAGCCTGCCATCTAAAAAACCGGAATATTATCTTACCGAAATAAAAGAGAAAATCCAGTCTCAAGACTCTATTAAAGAATCAGAAAGGCAAACTGGTAAATATTTCCGCTGGCCACTCAGCTGGGAACAGTCCAATTATGGCTTCGGCTATAATGTCAGAGGCGACTATGCTATGCAAATGATTGTAAATAACCAGACAATCACGCCCTATCACTCACTCCCGGTCGTTGTAAAAGGAGAGCAGAACAAGGGTGAAGGCCGAGGTTTGTTCGACCGCTTATTTTACGACTCAAACTATAAACAAAAAGGATATTTCTATTATGTGAATGCTGCCGACGACCCAGGTATCATTGCACGTCTGAAACTTAAAACTTTCTGTCCCGGTAGTAAAATTCACGTGTCTTGCTGGATTGCAGAGTTCTCCCACTCCGAGGAATCGGCAAACCTCTCTATTAACTTCGTCGCCCGTATGAAAAATGGTGAGCGTATTCCGCTGCATTCACATATAACCGGCTATTTAGAGCAGGGACCAAAACGAGATGACGAGTATATCCGCCGTGGCCGATGGTTATACGTGTATTCTTCGTTTGTGCCTATTCTTACCGATAAGGATTTCGACGTGTCGCAAATCGACCATTATGAAGTTGAGCTTGACAATAATGCCAAAAGTTCAGCCGGAGCCGACTATGCAGTAGATGATATCAGGGTTTATACCGTAAAACCTAACATGTTTGCCGACCAGTTAAGTCCGGTCTGCATGGAATCCAAATCAATCGATGTCAGACTTTCCTCCGATTTTGAGGTGCTTTTGCAGAGTCTTGATACTGAGGAAGCATTCGATCCTGCTGAGGGAGATACTATTGACTTGTATTATACCTTCCTCGACAAGAAAAAGTATGAACATTATTTGTCCATCGACTCCATAAAATACAACGAGGCCTTCGATAAATCTGTGCTTCGGTTCAAGTACGATGGCACAAACGAAAGCTATTACGGTAAATTGAGCTTTTTTACAAATTTCAATAAACACGAAGAATATAACCCCGCGAGCAGTCATAATGCAAATTATGCTTTTAGAATGGAGGACGCAGCCGGCCGCCGGATTGTGTTCAACACTGATCCAAGTGATAAAACAATGCAGCCGGGAAAGGAATATATTGCAGTTATGCTCACAAAACCCGCAGGAACGACATTTGAAAACGATGAGCCTGACTCAATGGACTTCCTTGTAGAGGATAGTTGTGCTAAAAAATGTACCTTTACCGTCCAGTCGTCCCATGTAATCAAGGTTAACGGCGAAGTAAGGAACCAATCCGACGAAATTGATGCCTGCAAGAACCAGATGCCTGTAGTGCAGGTCGACCTTTATGCACCCAAGGTCGACGATAACGGTAATATAATCCCTGGTGAGACTGAACTTGTTGAAAGAGATGCTATTTTCGATTGGTTCGACGGTTCGATGGACGATTTTGTTGAAATTCAGGACGAGAATGGGATCACACTTTGGGACGCTCTAATCGAATTCAGAAACCTATATCCAGACGCAAAAGATTTGAGCGATTCGATACAAGGCAATTACACCGAGGCAATGAAAAATCTAATTGCTAAATACAGCAAAAAAGATCCCGAAGGAATGATTCGTGAAAAATTATATTTGGCAAAAGCTCAGTATAATTTTCCCCCTTTGATTCTCCCCGAAGGCCAGACTCAGATGGATGCTTACGTGCTTGCAATTCCCATTCCCCGTCTCAAGGATGAAAAACAATTGATATGCACGCAGCCAACTCAGGTGCGCATCGTTGTAAAAGAGCGTGCGCCGCGACTTGCCCAAGGTATTTTCGGCATAGAATATCCGCCGGCAATTTCAGATGTGCCACTGCGCATTAGCCTCAAGCAAATTGAAAACGCAGTTTCGGGAAGCTCGGAGGAAAGGCCTCTTTACATCCCGTTCTACAAAATCATTCCTGTCACCAACAATGTCGATGAGATGCGGACGCCGATCGACGGAGCTCCCATCGAACTTGTCGGAAGCACCGACCCCAATTATAAAAATCTGAAAAACGACCCAGACTCTGAAGAAGAAGGTCTTTGGATTGTGGGTGAGGTGATCAGTCTGAATGCTAATAAGACAAAAGTCTCTGAAAGTATAGTATCGCTCATATTTAATTCCGAAATTAAATTCCGTGAGGGATATGAATACATTTTGCGTTTCCCTTTTGAAGAGGATGCACGACAAGTTTCCGATGAAAAAGTTTGTAGCGGAGACGTAGTATTCACGGTAAAGATAGTCCCTGAGTATCAGAAATGGATCGGAGTGGAGAATCTTAACTGGAATAACGATGCCAATTGGCGTCGTGTATCGGCTAACGATATTTCGTTAGGTAATCCCGCCGACAGCAATTACGCCGACTATAATACCGACGGTACTAATAGTAATGAGTCCAGCTATGCCCCGTTGGATTTCACCAAAGTTGTGATTCCCAAAGGTTCATCTGTCCCCGAACTTTTCAGTGCATACAAAGAGACTGCCGAAATGCAGGGTAATTCCTACGATTGGAACAAAACTCCATCTGAAAACAAGGTTGCCGGAAATGCTACCGAGCGTGTACAATATGATATGGTGCAACGAGTGGAAAGCAACGGAACATACTGCAAACCTTGGCAAGCCCATTGGTGCGACCAGATCCATTTTGAACCTGGCGCTGAAATCGGCCACCAGCAATTCCTAAATTATAATAAAGCGTGGGTCGATATAGAAGTGTCGCCAACAAGGTGGTACACCCTCTCTTCGCCGCTCCAAGGCGTTGTGGCAGGAGATATGTATCTTCCCTCTAATAACGCCCGCCAGGCTACAACATATTTCGACGACATTACATTTAATACAACTGACTATAACCGATTCAAACCGGCCGTTTTCCAGCGGTCGTGGAACCTGGCGTCGGCAATCGTATATAACTACAACGACATACCCGAAAACACCACAGATGTGAAGATACTCACAACGTGGAGTAACGTATATAACGATGTGCGTGTTCCATATTCGGCCGGCCACGGATTCTCAATCAAAACCGACTTGGCAGGTGTCAATCCCGGCGAAACAGGAAAAGTTAAATTCCGCTTGCCAAAGGCCGATGCATCCTACTTCTATTACACCGACGGCGGAGCCAGCGGCGACCAAACACCCTTGAACCGAATCAATCCACATAAGCTTAACTCCGTTGAGGGCATAATAACTGTTGAAGCTGCTACCGACGATAACAAACTTTTCCTAATAGGTAATCCATTTATGGCTCATATGGACATTGCTGCCTTCCTTACTGAAAACAGCAATGTGATAGCTCCTAAATACTGGATTCTTGATGGCGCTCATCAAGGCGCTGCGGTAATGGGCGATGCCATGGATTTGTCAGGCACGTTGGAAAATCCTCAATACATTGCTCCTATGCAGGGATTCTTTGTTGAGGCAATAAAGCCAGGAAAAAGCCTCAAGCTTAAATATAACGCCGATATGATGGCTACTGTGAACGATATCGACATATTAGCCGGAGTTCAGATACGAAGCAGAGCTGCCGCCGGTCCGATGGCATTGCGCATATCAGCAAAGGAAACAGGCTCGTCGGCAATGATACTCTTCGACGGCTTAGCCGACAAGGGCTACAATGCCAGCGAAGACGTTATGTTTGTGGCCGACGCCACATTGGAGTCTCCGTCACTGATTTATACAGTTGCCGACGGTACGGCTACTACAATAAACACCCTGCCTGAAATCACATCGACAGAAATCGGCGTCATAGCCAACGACGATGAAGAAACAATTTTGCTGTTTGAAGGAATTGATTCATCAAGCGGGCTAATGGTATACGACGCCGTTAATGATTCCTATACCCAACTGTACGACGGCTTGGAGTTAAAAGTCAGCGGCTCCTCATCACGCCGGCTTTATCTGGTGAGTGGCATTGTTGAAAAAACAACGGAAAGCTTGGAAATCACACTGATGTCGAATGCTGTACGTGTCACATCGGTTAATGGCGGATTACGCGTGAATATTTACGATATAAATGGTCGAACCATCAACCACTATAATGAGGGCGGCACTGAAGCCCTCTTCCAACTCGATCAAGGTTTGTTTATAGTCGAGGCTGTCGACTCCATTTCAAGTAAAACACAAAAAATCCTCATCCGATGAGACTCAAGTTAATCATGTTGGCCATAATCGGTTCTGCGCTGATAGTGTCGGCGCAGACCGATTCGATCAGCCCCGCCGATGGCGGATTCCTCAAGCTAAAGGAGGCCACAATCGATTTGGGTAGCATATCTGGCGATAGCATTGTAACCGCACGCTTCACTGTATATAATACCGGCACGCAGCCGGTGGAAATAATCCGAATTTTCAGCAGTTGTAGTTGCACCGTCCCCACCTTCACCCGACAGCCCATTCAACCCGGCGACAGCACACAATTTGATGTCAGCTACGACCCCCGCGGCTATCGCTGGGGTCAGTTCCGGCGAACCTTGCGTATACGTTCAACGGCCACAAACAAATTTCTGACAGCCATCATCAAAGGCTCCATTGCCCGAAAATACAAACGATAAGGAGCAGGCTCTAAATGATAGAACCGACTTATAATAAACTTTCTCGAGCTTTCTGGAGAGAAAGATTAGAATTTTTTTTGCAAAAAAGTTTGCAAATGCCAAAAAGAGTTTTTACCTTTGCATCGCTTTAGCGGAGAATCCGAGGGCGTTTAGCTCAGCTGGTTCAGAGCATCTGCCTTACAAGCAGAGGGTCGGCGGTTCGAATCCGTCAACGCCCACTCTCAAAAGCGAAAGTGTCGCAAAACGACAAACTCCGTTTGAAATAACTCCGCAAAAAGCAGTCTCGGGCGTTTAGCTCAGCTGGTTCAGAGCATCTGCCTTACAAGCAGAGGGTCGGCGGTTCGAATCCGTCAACGCCCACCGAAACTTGAAATTATAACAGTCTCCGGATAAACATCTCGAGGCTGTTTTTTGTTTTGTTAACATGATTACCCGACTTCTTACACCTTTGTTTGACTATCGCTGCCGAAAATGGCGAACTGCCGCTGCTGATATAGAATCGTCGCAACGGCGTCAATTGTCGTGGCTACTTAGCAAAGGAGCTACAACCCAAGTGGGTGAAAGGTTTCATTTTAACTCAATTTCGAATTATGAGTCGTACAGGCATAGAGCCCCTGTTGTCAAATATGAAGACATACGTCAGCTTGTTATGACGATGGTTAACGGCCGGCGCGACGTTCTCTGGCCTGGGAGGGTGAGGCGATTCGCACAATCCTCGGGCACAAGCGACGGCAAAAGTAAATATATACCGGTAACGGACGATTCGTTGCGGCTGAACCATTATCGCGGCGGCTTTGATACAGTAGTTCACTATTTGAACAACTATCGTGACAGCAATATTTTCAGCGGCAAAGCTTTTATACTCGGAGGTAGCTTTGCTAACGAACTCGATGTGCCCGGCAACGTTTTTGTTGGCGATTTGTCGGCAAATTTAATTGACAATATTAACCCGTTGGTTAATTTTATAAGAGTGCCGGCGAAGAAAGTAGCCTTAATGCCGAACTGGGCCGAAAAACTCCCTAAGCTCGTAGAGGGCGCCATGAATGCCAATGTATCAAATATTTCGGGAGTGCCTTCGTGGTTTCTGACTGTACTTAAAAAAATATTGAAAGAGAAAGGTGCCGATTCTATTCATGACGTTTGGCCAAATCTCGAGGTGTTTTTTCATGGCGGAATTTCGATGGAGCCATATCGCACTCAATATAACCGCATTTGCGACACGAAGAAAATGCGTTATGTTGAGACTTACAATGCGTCGGAAGGCTTTTTCGGCATTCAAACCGACCCCGAATCGCATTGGATGGAATTTATCCCCGACGGAGCAATATTCTATGAGTTTGTTCCGCTAAACCAGATCGACGAACCATTTCCCGATGCTGTTCCGGCATGGAAGGTTGAGCCGGGTCAGACGTATGCGCTTGTCATAACAGCAGCCAACGGACTATGGCGATATGCCATCGGCGACACCGTTACCATTCAGCAAACCAACCCGCTGAAATTCACTATTGCCGGGCGTACAAAACATTATATAAACGCATTCGGCGAAGAGCTGATGGTTTACAATGCTGAGCATGCGATGGCCGCAACTTGCCGTCAACTGGGCTGCGAGGTTGCCAACTACACGGCAGCGCCAGTCTACGCCGACGACAACACGCATGGTAGCCATCAATGGTTGATAGAATTCACCCACAAACCCGAATCGATGGAGGAGTTTGCAAGGGTACTCGACGAAAAGTTGCAAAACGAAAATTCCGACTATCAGGCAAAGCGCTCCGGTAACATTTTTCTTGATCCGCCGGTTATAACAGTTGCACCCACAGGACTTTTCGATAATTGGCTGGCCGATACGGGCAAACTAGGTGGTCAACGTAAGGTTCCGCGCCTTTGTCCCGACCGTCGCTATCTCGACCCAATGCTTGAACTCTGTTTAAAAATTTAACTAATATTGTGAAACAAAAAATCGGCCACAAGGTTGTATATCGAAAAATGTGGCTAAATTTGCATTTATGTAAGTAATCGAACTTTAACTATATAACTATGAGCGAAAAAGAATTAGATAGAATAAGCTATGCTCTTGGCTTGAGCATGGGGCAGAACTTCTGGAGTTCTGGCATCAAAAAAATTGACATAAAGGACTTCACCGACGCCCTGTCGGTAGTTTACGGCAATGCAGAGCCAAAAATGAGCCATACAGAGGCTAAGGCCGAAATACAGAAATTTTTCGAAGCAATGGCTGCGAAACAACAAGAGGAAATGGCAGCAAAAGCCAAGATTAATGCCGAAGCCGGCGTTGCTTATCTTGAAAAGAATAAAAATCGCCAGGAGGTTAAAACAACTCCCTCAGGACTTCAATATGAGATACTCAAAGAGGGTAATGGCAAGCATCCTGCTACAACTGATTCAGTGACGGTTCATTATACAGGCAAGCTGATCGACGGAACAGTATTTGACTCGTCGGTTGAACGTGGCGAACCGGCTACCTTCGGAGTTACACAAGTGATTCCCGGTTGGGTTGAAGCTCTACAGCTAATGGACGAAGGCGCACAGTGGCGTTTGCATATCCCCGCAAATTTGGCATATGGTCCCAATGGAGCCGGCCCCATAGGTCCGAACGAGACCTTAATTTTTGATATTGAGCTGATAAAAATCAATTGATAATTAACAATCACATATTAAACAAAATGAAAAAATCAATTTTAGCAGCCGGTTCCGCTCTGTTGTTACTCAGCGTCGTATCCTGCTCGAAGAACGCCAGCAACGTATCGCCCGAAGATAAAGCATTCGACGATTCACTGGCATGCGCATGGGGTCAGATGGCCGGCATGCAGTCCTACCAGATGGTAGAAAGCAATCCTAATGAAAACATCAACAAAGACGCATATTTACGTGGTGTTCAAACAGCATTGATGGTTGACACCGCCGATCAGAGCTACCTTCAGGGTCTGGCACTTGGCGTACGTTTGGCCCAGAGCCGCTACTACGCAATGAAACAGTTGGGCGTTAACGTAAACGCCGATTTGCTTCTAAAGAACTTCCGTGCATATTTCATGTCTGATACTGTTCCTCAGAATGCACAAGATTTGATGACAGGCTTCCAGATTCTGGCACAACGTGCCGAAAAACGCATGCAGGACCGTCGGGATGCTGAATTGGAGAACTCCGATGAATCGGTTGCCAACATCAAAGCTGGCGACGCATATGTCGACTCGCTAAAATCGGCCGGCGCGCAGCTACAAACAGCTGAATCAGGATTGGTTTACACCATCGAAAACCCCGGCGAAGGGGAAAAAGTGAAAGACACCGATCGCGTTGTTGTTAAATATAAAGGTTCGTTCACCGACGGCAAAGTGTTCGACAACTCTGAAGATCATGGCGGCACAGCAACCTTCAGCCCCACAAACGTAGTAGCCGGCTTTGGCGAAGGTTTGAAAATGCTTGGCAAAGGTGGCAAAGCTACACTCTACATTCCGGGCAAGCTCGCTTACGGCGTACATGGCAATCCCGGCGCAGGAATCGGTCCCAACCAGATGCTCGTTTTCGATGTAGAAGTAGTTGACATCAACCCCGAAAAATAATAGACCCGCGCTAAACAAACTCTAAAAAAGAGCCACCTGTCCGATTACGGCTCGTGGCTCTTTTCATATCCACATTTCAGAACATGTAATTAAGCTATGAAACTATTTGCTATCATCGCAGCATTATCGCTGACAACAGCAGCCTACGCGCAAAGCACAGTATCGGGCGATGTGCCCTTGACCAACATCACCCAACAACCCGGATTCTCCGGCATTATTCACTCATGGGGGTTCATTGGCGACTCACTTTCGAGCGGCGAACATGAAACAACAAACCCCGACGGATCAACACGCTACAGCGATTTGTACACTTACTCCTGGGGACAGCGCTTATGCCAGGCTACCGGCGCCAAAGGGGAAAACTACTCACAGGGAGGCGAAACAGCCCACGGCTGGATTGAGCACTTTTGGGACACAAGCAACAATATGAACTCGAACGTTAACGCCAAAACTTCGCCTAAAAAAGGATACATTATAGCGCTTGGTGTGAACGATCGCAACATGGGTGTGCCTGTAGGTGACGTGGCAACAGATATCAATAAGGGTGATTTCACCAAAAACGCTAAGACTTTCGCCGGCAACTATGCAGGGATAATCCAGCGCGTAAAATCAATTCAGCCCGATGCCAAAATATTCGTTGTAACTATGGCTCGCGACGGCAACGATTGGGGTCCCTATGTTGATGTAATCCGCCAGATGCCGCAACAATTCGATAATGTATATCTTATCGACCTTCAGAAATACGGACCAGACTACAGCGAAGGCTCCGACATACGCAACAACTTCTATATGGGCGGTCACCTGAATGCTGCCGGCTACCAGTACACTGCCTGGATTATGATGAACTATATCGATTGGATTATCCGGCATAATATGCAGGATTTCTCGCGTGTCGCTCTAATCGGCACCGGCATAAAATAGAATTGAATAGTCATAAGTAAAAACTATAAGGCTGCGCTCATTTTGTGAAAGCGCAGCCTTATGTTATTTCATTGCCGATAATGAACTGATGAGTTGCGCTAGGTATGGAGATGGGCTCAACAAATTCGCTCTACTAAGATATGGCAGAGCTTTGTCGGGTCGGTTGTTAAGAGCAAAATAGTTTCCCAGATTAAGAAGGGCATTAACATTGTCGGGGTCGGTTGCAAGAATCAACTGATACGTATCGACAGCCCTGCTATAGTCACTTTTTAGCATCAAACCTTGAGCCAGAGCGCTTAAGTAGCCGATGTTGCCGGGAGCGGTTGAAAGCATCAATTCCGACATCTTGACTATGCCATCGGCATCCTTGCGGAAAATATAATAATCGAGCAGCCGACGGTCGATGCTCCGCCCGAGCCAAGGCTGACGTTGGAGCAACAGATGCAGAAAGTTCTCGTAGAGCGGAGCGTTGCCAAGCGAGAAACTAACCGCACGCACACCGTCGAGCACCTTAGCCATAGGAACCAGATTCGTTTGGCTACGCTCGAAAACTGAAATCTGATAATCGGGAAGACTGCGCATTCCGGCAACGACAATTGCGTTGGAATAGTTAGAAGCCAAGGTGGCGCTGTCCTCAATCATCAACTCATACATAGCGGCGGCATTGGCCCATTCAGCATATTTGAAAAAGCGTTCGGCCTTGGCGCTTATGACGGCATAGTCTCGCGCAGGAGCCTGGGCAGCAGCCAATAGCGATCCTATCAAGTTGAACGCCAACAATATTTGACGGAAACGATTCATGAAAGCGAATTATTGTTTTTAGGAAAGTTCAATAACTAGGATAAAGATATACAAACTTTTTGGGATTGAGGAAATTTTTCTATCTTTGTGTGAAACAAATACACTAACACTTAAGTTCTAACTCCAATGCGAACAAAATATCAGCGCATCCTCTTGAAACTAAGCGGTGAATCGCTAGCCGCAGGCCACGGGCAAGGAATTGATACAGAGCGCTTGAACCAGTATGCACAACAAATTAAAGCAGTGCGCGAAAGCGGCGTTGAGATAGCTATTGTTATAGGAGGCGGAAATATTTTCCGCGGTTTGTCGGGTGCATCGCGCGGATTCGACCGAGTGAAAGGCGACCAGATGGGCATGCTCGCAACCGTGATTAACTCGCTTGCTCTCAGCTCTGCACTCGAAGCCATAGGCCAGAAGGCACGCGTGCTGACAGCTATAAACATGTTCCCTATCGGCGAACATTATAGCAAATGGCGCGCTATAGAAGCAATGAATAATGGCGAAATCGCTATCATATCGGGCGGTACGGGCAATCCATTCTTTACAACCGATACCGGCTCGGCCTTGCGAGGCATCGAGGTTGAAGCACAGGTGATGCTCAAAGGAACACGAGTTGACGGTGTGTACACAGCCGATCCGGAAAAGGACCCGACAGCCACCAAATTTAACGAAATCACATACAGCGAAGTGCTTTCTCGCGGGTTGAAGGTAATGGATTTGACCGCAACGGCTCTTTGCAAGGAAAACGGGTTGCCAATCATAGTTTTCGACATGGACACCCCCGGCAATCTACAGAAAGTGATGCAGGGCGAGCCAATCGGGACTTTGGTATATTAAGAAAATCAAAAAACTACTTATATGACAGACGTAAACACCTACCTCTCGCCTGCGGAGGAAAAAATGGAGATGGCAGTTGCTTATCTCGACGAATCGCTGGCCCACATCCGCGCCGGTAAAGCTAACCCCAAAATTCTGGATGGCATCCGTGTTGAGTATTATGGCAGTGCCGTGCCTCTGAGTAACGTTGCCAATGTTTCGGTGCCCGATGCCCGCACCATCATGATCACACCTTGGGAAAAGGCCATGTTCAAGGAGATAGAGAAGGCTATAATAAACTCCGAACTTGGAATTACACCCGAAAACAACGGCGAAGTGATCCGTCTAGGCATTCCGCCGCTGACCGAGGAACGCCGTAAAACACTTGTTAAACAAAGCAAAGGTGAGGCTGAAAACGCGAAAGTTTCGGTGCGCAACGCACGTCGCGACGCAATAGAAGGCCTGAAGAAAGCTGTTAAACAAGGTATGCCTGAAGATGTCGAGAAGGACGCTGAAGCTAAGGTGCAGAAACTCCACGACAAATATCTGAAAAAAATTGACGAACTCTTCGCTACCAAAGAAAAAGAGATTCTAACAGTATAATCATAACTTATAATTAATATGTGGCAATGCTGCCGTTCGGTTATGTCGGCAGCATTTTCCCATTGTTACAGGGAAAGACATGAAAAAACAATTATTTGTACTAATGGCTGTGGCTGCTGCCTCAACATCATTGCTCAACGCACAAATAACCACAATAGAGGCACAGAACGGGTGGGACATTTACGAAGCTGGCGTTTATCGCTACGGCCCGTCGTTTATCACTAACGACGACGGTTCCATAGATGCCTGGTTTGCCGCTCCCGGTTCGGAGTATGAGGATTGTGTAATGTGCGATTACGAAACTTCGCCAACACCTTATTTTGTCACAAATACTGGATTTATAGGTCAGTATATCGAAATGAAACGTCCGTTCATTGGTTTCACGGTCTACAGCCCGACCTGGGGAAACAACGGTACGCAAACGCTTCGGTTGTCGATTTACAAATGGGACACCAATATAAACAAAACCCGCAGAAGCACCCCGTTGGCTCAGCGAACCTTCTCGAATTACAACGACAACGACATTTTGTCGGTATCTACAGAAAACGATGTTGAGCTTCCGGCCGGAAATTACGTATTTCTTGTCGACCGTGCGTCGCAAAACGCCGGTGTTTACCATTATCCGGGTCTCAATCCTGAATTTGATGGGTGTGTATATATCGGCAATACACAAAAAGCCGGTGCTCTCCGCGGCCATGTACTATACGACAGCAAAAAGATTACTCAATATTGGGATCAAGCCTCATACCAGCACAGCGAGGATGGCGGCAAAACCTGGACAGCCGAAAAAATGGTGCTAAAGCCAACCCGCCACACCCGCGATGAGTATTCTGTCTGCGATCCTGACGTAGCTTACTGGGGTGGATACTATTATGCCGGCTACACATCGACTGAAAATGCCGCAGGTATCGAAAATCACCTTTATGTAGCCCGCAGCAAATCGCCCGAAGGCCCATGGGAAAAATGGAATGGCGACGGATGGGGAGGCGATAAAGTCGAGCCTATCGTAGAATATACTCCTAAGGGTGGTTGGGGCATCGGCGAACCGTCGATAATAATTAAGGATAACACAGTTTATCTATATTACACTTACGACAACGGCGGCCCAACAACACGCTTGTCGACCGCACCAGCCGACAGCGAGAACTGGCCGGCGCTACTCGAACTTAAAGGTACGGCCATAACTAAATCGAGCAGCTCCGACCATTGCGACGTGAAATATGTTGACGCTGCACGACGCTTTCTAGCTGTTAACACAACCAAACGTATGTCGAAGGAAGCTTACATCCAGATGTGGCAATCAGAAGACGGCCTCAATTTCGAGCCAATAGGCGATGGCAAGATGCAAGGTATACTCTACCCCTCTGGGCTGCACAATTGCGGCTTGAACGGCGATGCTCAGGGTCATATTGATGTTAATAAACCGCAACACATAGCCTTTGCCTACGGTCTTGACAGTAACGGCAATTCACGTTGGGCATGCTGGAGCACATTCCTGCAGCCAATTACAATAAAATGCGATGCTCAGTCAGGCATCGAATCGGTTACGATAAACAATAACGCGCCCGTGCAAATGTATAACATGCAAGGTATTGAAGTTGACGCCGATACTCAGGCTCCAGGGTTGTACATCCTTCGCCAAGGCGACAAAACTGAGAAAATAGCTCGATAACAAAGTTGATATATAATAAAGAGAGCCGTTTAATCACCGATATAAAGGGGATTAAACGGCTCTCTTAAATGTTGGCTTTTATTTCATGGATTGGTATATGGCCCGCGTGTCGTCGGGTGATAATGCCTGATAACCGCCGATAGGGTTTCCTTTGTGTAGATGGAGCATCTGCACCATACGATCGATGTCGGGTTGTTCAATACCCATGTCGGAGAACGTTGCAGGCATTCCGATGCTGCGCAGGAAAGCGCGCAGACGCTGTATACCTTCAATAGCTGTGGCCAAATCGGATTCATTCTGAGCTACTCCCATTACGTTACGAGCGAATTGGGCAACTTTCGAGGGGTTGCGGTGGGCAACGTAATTCATCCATGCCGGAATTACTACGGCCAGGCCGGCTCCGTGGGCCACGCCATATATTGCGCTGATTTCATGTTCCATGAAGTGACTTGCCCAGTCCTCGCGGCGTCCGGTTCCGCAGATACCGTTATGAGCTAGTGTTCCGGCCCACATCACATTAGCGCGCGCATCGTAGTTGTCGGGTTGGTCGTAGGCCAGTTTGCCTTGCTGCATTATTGTACGCAATAAACCTTCGGCCACAGAGTCGGTTACTTCACAGGCGGGTGTCGTTGTGAAATAGCGCTCGAATATGTGGGCCATCATGTCAGTTATTCCGCAGGCTGTTTGGTAGGGAGGCAGGGTAAAGGTGAGCGCGGGGTTCATAACGGCAAAGCACGGACGCAGTGCGCTTTCGGTGCGCAGGCTCAGCTTTACAAGGCCGTCGAGTTTTGTTATCACCGAATTGCCTGAGCCTTCACTACCGGCTGCCGGTATTGTCAGCACAACACCTACAGGCAGTGCTTTCTCAACTATCTTCCGGCCGCAGTAGAAGTCCCAGAAATCGCCTTCGTAAGGTACGCCGCATGCAATAGCTTTGGCGGTGTCGATGGTGGAACCGCCACCGACGGCAACGAGCATGTTGATATGCTCGCGACGAGCTATGTCGATACCCTCGTAAACGCGATCGTCGGTCGGATTCGGCTTTATACCTCCAAGTTCAACGTAGGTTAAACCTTTATCTTCAAGCGATTTTTTTACGCGATCGAGCAACCCGGAGCGCACTACTGAGCCTCCGCCGTATACGATCATAACTCGTTTTCCACCAAACTGAGCGGCCAGTTCACCGGTTTTCTCTTCAGTGTCGCGCCCGAACACAAATTTAGTTGGGCTCCAGAATGTGAAATTATCCATAAGTTTATCGACGTCCGTTACGTTTTTGTTGTTCGCGAAGCATAGCCTGCTGCTGACGCTGAGCCTCCTCCAAACGTGCCATGAAGCTCGATTTCTTACGGGGCTTTTTGGCATTTTCGGCCATTTTTGCGCGCATCTTTTCCTCGTTAACCACGTGGCGGAAAACGTAGGTTTGGATAATTGTGATCAACAACGAAAGAAAATAGTAGTATGAGAGGCCTGCGGCATAGTTGTTGAAGAAAATCAGGAACATGAAGGGGAACATGTACTGCATAGCCTTCATTCCGGGCATTGTTTGTCCGCCGGGCTGTGAAGCCATTGTGATTCGTGTGTAGACAATGTTTGTTATTGTCATCAACAAGCAGAATAACGAGATGTGGTTACCGAAGTACTCCGACACAAGTGGGATGTTTGTAGTCCAGGAAATGATTGCGTCGGGGGCCGACAGGTCCTTGGCCCAGAGGAAATGTTCGCCGCGGAGTTCGATACACGAAGGGAAGAAAGCGAACATTGCGATGAGAACCGGCATTTGGAGCAACATAGGCAAACATCCAGCCATTGGGTTGGCGCCGGCCTGTGAATAAAGAGCCATGGTTTTCTGCTGGCGAGTCATGGCGTTTTCCTGACCGGGGTATTTGTCGTTGATAGCCTTTATCTCGGGTGAAAGCAAGCGCATTTTAGCCTGCGACATGTAGCTCTTGTATGTGAAGGGGAATATGAGAATCTTGATGAAGATTGTGAGCAGAAGTATTATTATGCCGTAGTTTGTGAACCATGAGCCGAGGAATGTGAACACAGGAATTACAATCCAGGTGTTTATCCAGCGGAAAAGCGCCCAACCTAGCGGGATGAAACGCGTGAGTTCCAGGTCGTCGTCGGGATATAGCTTTGAATCGATTTCCGACAGCAGTGGGTATAGGTTGGGGGTCATCAATATGTTGAACGATGCCGGCTGAGGGTTGGATGGGCTATAGTCGAAAGTTGATACTGCTTCCATGCGTTTTATGTAGTTATCGTTGGAGCGTGGTAGAACTTCCGAAACAAGGTCGGCGCGGTTGAAGGTTGTGTTGGCGATGAATGCCATTGAGAAGAACTGGTTTTTGAAGCCAATCCATTTCAGGCGTTCATCAACCTCTTTTTGGTCGTTTGACGTTTCGGAGAGGTATTTGGTGTCGCCGCCGGCATATTTGTAGTATATTGCCGAGTTACGCTCCTCGAACACACGGCCTTCTTCCTGGCGCAGCATCTTCTGGCGCCAGATAAAGTCCATTGTTGCAGTGCTTGAAGGAATAATGTTTTCCATACCTTTTTGCTCAATATCGAGGCGAGCTATGTAGCTGTCGGCTGGCAAAGTGTAGCGGAAATTCAACTGTGATTCGCCGCCAAGGTTCAGACTCATTACAACGGTTGAGTCGTTGACCTGCGTTGGTGTGAAATAGAAGTCGCGGGTATCGAATTCGCGGTTCGACGAGGTGAGGATGAACGAATACTCGTTGTTGTCGCCATTGGCAATTAGCACGTTACCACCGCGGAAGCTTTTATAATCGTTAAGTTCGATGCGGCTTATCATAGCGCCGCGTGTCGACAGATCGAGTTTCAAATATTTGTTTTGCAGTCGGATAGTGTCGGCTTTGCCGTTGAGATATCGCGCAAAACCTTTGAATTGAACCAGTTCGAGCATTGTAGCTTTTACTGCTCGCAAAGCTGAGTCGGCAACGACCGGGGGTAATTTCCGAGCTTCGTCGCCTATGAGTTGCGAAAGCTCCACGCTTTTCCCAGGGGCTACGTTAACTGTTCCGCTGACAGCATTACCATCGCTGAGCAGGTTGACACGTTCGTTGGTGAGGCGCACAAACGGAGCCACAGAATCGGGGGTTCCGTAGGCGGCAACCTCGCGAGCCAGTTTCTGAAGGTCGGTTAATGACAAGGTGTCGGCGGTCGGTGCCAGATTGTCGGCCTCGATAGCATCAGCCTGGTTTTCGGTAATCTCGGCCGCTGGCATCGGACTGTTGGCATTTGGGTCGGGCTGGTTGAGCCACATGAACCCAATCATAATCAAGCCGATGAGTAGCAAGCCGGTAATGGTATTTTTATCCATCTAAAAAACTTTTGGGTGGTTCGTTATATGATTTATTTCTTTTTTTCGTTATGATAGTCAATTGCGGCCTTTACAAAGCTGAGGAATATCGGGTTAGGCGACAATACGGTTGATGAGTATTCCGGATGGTACTGTGTGCCGATGAACCAGCGTTTTTCGGGTATTTCAACAACCTCGACCAGATGAGTTTGCGGGTTTTCGCCGGAGCATCGCATACCGGCTTGTTCGAACCGTGCACGATAGTCAGAGTTGAATTCGAAGCGGTGGCGATGACGCTCGCTGACAAATGTTTTTCCGTAAGCTTGAGCGGCTCGCGAGCCTTCGGCAAGAGCGCAGTCGTAGGCTCCCAGACGCATTGTGCCACCCATGTCGGTTACCGACTTCTGCTCTTCCATAAGGTCGATAACGTTGTGTTTTGTATTGTGATCCATCTCGGTTGAATTTGCATCTTTGAGGCCCAGAACATTACGGGCAAATTCTATTACCATACACTGCATTCCCAGGCAGATGCCGAACGTTGGGATATCGTTTTCGCGGCACCAGCGCAAAGCTACAAATTTTCCTTCAATGCCTCGCTGGCCGAATCCCGGGGCTACAATGACACCATCCATTCCGTCGAGCAGTTCAGCAACGTTATCGTCATTTACTTTCTCGGAATGTACGCTGACGAGGTTAAGTTTGCGGTCGTTGTAGGTTGCAGCTTGGAATAGAGCCTCATTTATTGATTTGTAGGCATCCTGCAACTCAACATATTTGCCAACCAGAGCGATGTTCACTTGCTCTGAGGCATTCTCCATTTTCTCCAGAAAGCGGCACCAGTCGGCCAAATCAGGCTGTCGCGATGTGTCGCCACCGGTCTTTTCCAACACTATCTCATCAAGATTCTGGGCGTGCATCAAAAGTGGAACTTCGTAAATTGTAGGAGCGTCGACCGACTGGATAACAGCGTGGGGGTCGACGTTGCAGAACTGCGCTATTTTACGGCGCATTTCGGCTCCGATTTCATGCTCGGTTCTCAAAACCAAAATGTCGGGTTGTATGCCAACTTCCTGTAACATCTTTACAGAGTGTTGTGTAGGCTTTGTTTTAAGCTCCTTGGCTGCACGGATGTAGGGAACGTAGGTAAGATGAATGCACAGCGCCGAGCGACCCATTTCCCAGCGAAGCTGTCGCACTGCTTCCAGATAGGGAGTCGACTCAATGTCGCCCACCGTACCACCGATTTCAGTGATGATATAGTCGAATCGACCGGTGTTGCCCAGAAGCTTTACGTTACGTTTAATCTCATCGGTCACGTGGGGAATTATCTGAACTGTTTTACCAAGATAATCACCGCGGCGCTCTTTTTCGATAACGTTCTGATAGATTCGTCCCGTTGTTACGTTGTTGGCGCGTGTTGTATGAACATTGGTGAAACGTTCGTAGTGACCTAAATCGAGGTCGGCTTCATGTCCGTCGACAGTTACATAGCATTCGCCGTGCTCGTAAGGGTTCAGTGTACCAGGGTCAATGTTCAAATAAGGATCGAACTTCTGAATGGTAACACGATAGCCGCGTGCCTTCAGCAGACAAGCCAGCGACGACGATATGATGCCTTTTCCTAACGATGACACCACTCCACCGGTAACAAAAATGTATTTAGTTTCCACGCTCGATGATAGTTATTTAAATTATGAAATAAGTGAATTTTTATTACAAGCGAGCGCAAGTAGCCATGCACTCCAAACTGCAAAGATACGTAGAATTTACGAACTTTAAGCAAAATATATTTACATATTGCGCTATCATAAAATCGATAGCTAAGCTGCGGGCGGTGCAAATCGATGTTGATTGCGATAATCTCGATAAAAATGTCTAAATTTGCAACAATAAGACTTATTAATTTGAAGCGCTACTCACATATAATAAGATATGGCAAACAATTCATCAGACAATAAGAAATCGGGGCGCAGGCTTCCGGCTTTCGTTGAAAACCGACGTGGATTGACAGGTTTCCTAATAGGTTTGGCGGCAATCCTTCTGTTGTCTTTGGCATTTTTCTGGCCTGACGCAATGGAAGGTAATGTACTGATGCAACACGATACCCAGCAGGGTCTCGCTATCGGACATGAGGCACGCGTGTATGCCGACTCAACCGGTGTCACTCCCGGATGGACCAACTCATTGTTCTCAGGCATGCCTACATTTCAGATCGCACCTTCTTATCCTTCGGGTTCACTAATCAAGGCGGTTGAGAACTTGTACAGGCTTTGGCTTCCCGACCCAGCAGGGTTGATGTTTATAATGATGCTTGGCTTCTTCATTCTGATGTTGGCCTTGGGCTCGCGTTGGCCGCTGGCTCTCATCGGAGCGGTGGGCTATGGCTTCTCGTCGTATTTTGTGATTATTATAGGTGCCGGCCATATTTGGAAGTTCATAACGTTGGCCTATATTCCGCCTACTATAGCCGGTATAGTGCTGGCCTACAAGGGACGATATCTGGCCGGAGGAACATTGGCTGCCCTGTTTGCTATGTTCCAGATTGCCGGAAACCATATTCAGATGTCATATTATTTCATGCTGGTGGTTCTTGGCTTTGTGGTTGCCTATGGATTTGTTCTATGGCGCAGCAGAAAGATGCTGCAGTGGTTGAAAGCTACCTTGGTGCTGATTGTTGCGGCAGTTGCGGCAGTTGCAGCAAATTCTCCGAGCCTGTATAATACATATGAATATTCCAAAGAAACGATGCGAGGTCGTCACAGTGATCTCACTTCTTCATCGACTGCCGGATCAGTGACAAAATCAGGCGGTCTGGACAAGGACTATATAACGGCGTGGAGCTATGGCAAAGATGAAACATTCACTCTGTTGATTCCCAATGTTAAAGGAGGAGCTACAATAAAACCCGAAAAAGGTCAGAACACATTCCTCACCCTTGCCGACACCGATGCCGCTGGGCAGTTGCAAAAGTCCGGTCAACTGTCGGTTGATCAAGCTCAAGCCCTTGGGCAGTTCCCTCAATACTTTGGCGATCAGCCGATGACCAATGGTCCTGTCTATGTGGGCGCGCTTGTATTTGCATTGTTTTTGTTAGGATGTGTTATTGTTCGCGGACCACTGAAATGGATGCTGATTGTAGTAACCGTTTTGTCGGTAGCGTTGTCATGGGGACACAATATGATGTGGCTAACCGATTTCATGATCGATAACGTTCCGATGTATAATAAATTCCGTACGGTGTCCAGTATTCTGGTAGTTGCCGAGTTCACTATACCTCTTTTGGCTGTTCTGGCACTCAAGGAGATAACCGACCGTCCTGATTATTGGCGCGTCCATTTGATACGTCCCCTGCTGATCACATTTGGTCTGTGTCTGCTTGTATGTCTGATTGGTATTTTCGCCCCCGAGGCTTTTGGCCATTTCCTTAGCTCGCAGGAGTCAGCTGCTTATGGCGGTTACCTGACACAAGAGCCATACGCTACATTGTTTGCCGCGGTGCAAAAAGTGCGTATGTCGATGATATCATCCGATTCGCTACGATCGTTCATTTTTATTGCTCTTGGCTTTGGGGCTATATTCGCTTATATGAAGGGTCGGACAAAGGCTCTTCCGTTCTCGATTGCTGTTCTGGCATTGGTGACAATTGACTTGTTTACAGCCGACAAACGCTATCTTAATACCGACAGTTTCGTGCCTAGGGCATTAGTTCAAGATAATCCTTTCCCTCCAACAAAAGCCGACTTGACTGTGCTTGCCGACAAGGATCCTAACTATCGCGTGATGGATATCATGCGTTTTAGCGAGGCTGCTCCCTCGTACCATCACAAGACTATCGGCGGCTATCACGCAGCCAAGTTGACACGCTATCAAGATCTGATTGATCGCCACTTGAGCCATTTTACCACAGGACAAATTACCGAGGCCGACATGCAGGTGCTAAATATGCTTAACGCAAAATATATTATAGCAGGACCTGAGACGGTTTATCCAAACGGAAACGCTTTAGGTAACGCATGGCTGGTCGATACGGTTCGGTTTGTGGATAACGCCGATGCCGAAATGGGCGCTCTGTCAACTATCGATCCGGCTGTCCAAGCCGTGGCTGATAAAAAATTCCTATCAGCTCTTGGCTCGGAATTTGCGACAAAAGTTGCAGGCGACACTATCTACCAAACACGATATGCACCCGACAAACTGAATTATCGCGCTGTAACAGCCAACGGCGGTATAGCAGTATTTTCTGAAGTTTATTTCCCATGGGGCTGGTCGGCAACAATCGACGGAAAAGAGGTGCCGATTGCGAGAGTGAACTATCTGCTTCGCGCCATCCGTTTGCCGGCCGGAAGCCATAACATCGAATTTACTTTCAATCCGCAGTCGATAAAGGTGACAACAACAATTGCATATGTTGCTATCAGCCTGATTTACATCTTTGTATTGCTACTGGCTATAGCCGCGGCATTCTCTCTGGGAAAACCTTCCGGAAAATGATTAAATGTCTGCGATATTGGTTGAAGAAACCGTTGCGCATGTGGCGTGGACGAGGCTTCGGCATCCACTCTCCGTTTGCATTCTATTTTGTGAACGATGTAGTTAGGGAGCGATATGCCTATTATGCCTACGACCGTATTGACGCCATAGCACGCGACGTTAGGGCGGAAAACAAACTAGTACAACCCTGCATGTTGATTACGCCGAAGGGCGCGCGTTTCCTTTTCCGCTTGGCGTGTTGCTTCGATGTCCGTGCGGCTATCATGGTAGGAACAACATATGGCGCTGGTGAGGCCGCCATATGTATGTCCGGCTCGGGAGTTAAAGTCTATGTCATGCCGCAGTGGCCCGGCGGCATAACCGAGGCAGTAGCCGATCAAATTTCGCCATACAATGGACAGACTCCTGAACGTATGCTCGTGGTAAACGGTATCACATCCGACGTCGATAAAATAAAATTGATTGCCTATAAAGTGCTTGCCAATGAGGGTGTTGTAGTTGTGCGAAACCAGCATCTACACGGCTACTGCCGCGCTTTGGCCAATGATTTGTCGAAATCCGACTCCCGGCAAGGTTCTTATTTTACAAACGGCCGAGCTACAGTGTTTGCCGGGTTACGGCGGTTGCAGCCTCAAAAATTTGAAGTAGATTTACCGTGTTGAATGTGCGTAAAATAACCAACCTCGACAAAGTGTTGGCTGCCTATCAGGGCTATCTGCTGATGGAAAAAGGCCTGTCGGAGAACACATGTTTCGCCTATAATCAGGACATTGGCAAACTGCTTCAGTTCATTAAATCGGAGTCGGTCGATCTGCAGCAAATTGATATGGACATAATTGATCGTTTTGTTGCCGATCTTTACGACCTTGGCATATCGCCGTCAACACGCTCGCGCATAGTGTCGGGCGTTAAATCATTTTGCCGGTTTCTACGCCTTGAAGGATACATCGACCGCGATCCGGCTGCGCTCATCGAGAAGCCACATGCAGCGCGGCGTTTACCTCAGGTGCTTTCTGTTGAGGAGATCGATGCTATGATCGGCGCGATTGCCTGTGATTATCCACAGCACCAACGCGATAGGGCTATCATCGAAGTGCTATATGGTTGCGGTCTGCGCGTCAGTGAATTAACCTCGCTCAAACTATCCGACCTCTATCTTGATGAGGGCTATATTGTGGTTACAGGCAAAGGAAGCAAACAACGCATGGTGCCCATTTCTGAATACACAGCCGATGCCCTGCTTTCCTATCTTAACGGCGAACGGTGTAAAGTTAAAATCAAGCCAAATGCTACCACAACCGTATTTCTTAATCGCCGGGGTGGGGCTATGACGCGTGTGCGTGTATTCCAAATTATCAAGGATCTTTGTCTGGCGGCAGGAATAAACAAAACAATTTCGCCCCACACGCTGCGCCATTCGTTTGCAACCCATCTTCTTGAGGGTGGAGCAAACCTGCGCGCAATACAGCAGATGCTTGGTCACGATTCTATTGCCACAACTGAGATTTATCTACATATGGACACATCGCGTTTGCGAAGCGAAATACTGGCCCATCATCCGCGTAATATGGCTCGTTAGACTTTTTTTCATTAACTTTGTGGTCGGTTGTGTCGTTATAATTCTATAACGATTAAAAGACTTTTATTATGGAAACAACTCGTCAAGCAAAAATAGCCCGCTTGCTCCAAAAGGAATTGAGCGAGATTTTCCGTCTGCAAACAGCAAAAACCCGTGGGGTATTGGTATCGGTTAGTTCTGTGCGTGTGTCGCCCGATTTGAGTATTGCGCGAGCCTACCTTTCAATTTTCCCCTCCGACAAAGGAGAAGAAGTGCTGGCAAACATTAACCGCAGTGCGAAAACAATCCGTTTCGAATTGGCTCAACGCGTTCGTTATCAACTTCGTAAAACCCCGGAACTAACTTTCCTCCTCGACGATTCGCTCGACTACATTGAGAAAATCGACAACCTTCTCGAAGCCGACAAACTGGCTCATCCCACTTCGGCCGAATAGGCGTTAGTTCGAATGGAGTCTTTGCGAATCGCAGTACGTTACCTGCTTGCCCGGCGCAGCAAAAGCGCGGTCAGTGTAATTTCGCTCATCTCAGTTATCGGGGTGGGCGTTGCCGCTATGGCTATTGTTTGCGTCCTGTCGGTTTTCAATGGGTTCACATCATTGGCCTCTTCGCAGGTGAACACTCTGACTGCCGACATTCGCGTAGCTCCCGCTTCTGGCAAGGTTGTCACGGGGCTCGACTCAGTTTTGGCGCTCATCGGCCATCAACCGGAGGTAGAAGCCGCGGCTCCTGTGCTCGAGGAGCGTGCGCTAATTAAGAACGGGGCATACCAGATGCCGGTGTGGATAAAAGGCGTGACCGACGAATATACAACCGTTACAGAGATTAGTAAATCGGTCAAGGACGATGGCGTGTTTTTGCTCAACGACTCAATGGTAGGGCCTATGGCAGTTCTAGCGGTTGGTCCGGCAATACGCCTTCATCAGTATCCCGGTTTGGATTCGCACGTGGAACTATATGTTCCGCGTCGCTTAGGCCGGATTAATCCGGCGAATCCTGCTGCGGCTTTCCGAACGGCCAACTTTACCGTTGCTGGTGTTTTTCAGGTTGATGACGCTGAAACGGATGCCGACGTGGTAATCATCCCCTTTAACGTAGCAGCCCGCCTGCTGGAGCGCGACGATGCAGCTTCGTCGATTGAGCTCAAGTTGCATGCAGGTTCAGATGTTGATGCTGTTGCCGGTCGATTGTCACGGCAATTGGGCAACCAATTCAGCATCGCCACCCGCAGCCGGCAAAACCTGGAATCGCTGAAAATGATTGCCGTTGAAAAATGGATCACCTTCGCACTCATGGCTTTTATATTGATTATAGCTTCGTTCAACATCATATCAACCTTGTCAATGATGGTGATCGAAAAAACCGATAATATTCACACAATGTTTGCCCTAGGAGCCGACCGTTCATTCATCTCTTCGATATTTCGCTATGAGGGATGGTTGATTTCGCTACTAGGCGGGCTGGGTGGCGTTGTTGTCGGCGTAATCCTTTGCCTTGCGCAGCAATCTTTTGGCTTTATCAAGTTAGGTGGCGACCACGAAGCCATGGTAACCGATGTCTACCCTGTCAGAGTTGATTGTGTCGACCTCGTGGCAGTAATGGCGCTGGTGGCTGCCGTAGGTTGGGTCACGGCTACGTTAACAGCTGCTTTCACGCGCCGTCGGCTGGCGTTGCGGGCAGTTGTGAAGCTGACAGATATTTAGATTACACATTATATTATATATGAAAATTGGCATCATCGTTGCAATGGACGCGGAGCTGCAGTTGCTGCTCCCCTTGCTTTCCGAAAAAAAAGAGATAACTACAGCATCCGGCATTCGTATGATCGAGGGCCGGATGTCGGGTCACGATGTGGTGGTTCTCAAGTGTGGCATAGGCAAAGTAAATGCTGCGGTAGGAGCAATGGCGTTGATCGACTACGCATCGCCCCGACTGATTGTTAACACCGGTGTTGCCGGAGGGGCCGGCGCTACAGATGTGCTCGATGTTGTTGTTGGCCGACAGGTTGCCTATCATGATGTCTGGTGTGGCCCCGGCACTACCTTCGGCAGCGTACAGGGGTTGCCGCAAAAGTTCGAGGCTCCCGACGATATTCTCGGCTTGGACTTACTCCACAACGACCCCCGAATAAAGATTGGCCTCATAGCCTCGGGTGACCAGTTTGTCGATTCTCCTAAGGAACTTGAACGAATTCAGAATCTCTATCCCGACGTTGCGGCTGTCGATATGGAATCTGCTCCAATAGCACAGGTCTGCTATCTACGCTCTGTCCCATTTGTGTCGATTCGCGTAGTGAGCGACACTCCCGGTTCGGGCAACAATTCCGCTCAATATCAAGATTTCTGGACATCTGCCCCTAAGCGAACATTCAGTGCTTTGTGCGGCATTTTAGAGGCAATATAGTAGCTATGAAGAAAATTGCTAGTTTCACAGTAAATCATCTCACGCTAAAACGAGGTGTCTACGTTTCGCGCCGCGACTCTCTTTCCTCTGGCGACGTTGTCACTACCTTCGACATCCGCATGACCGAACCAAACCGTCAGCCGGCTCTGTCGGGCGAGTCGCTCCACGCTATAGAGCATCTGGCCGCTACCTACCTGCGCAACCGTATTGATTGGGCTGATAAAGTAGTTTATTGGGGACCGATGGGTTGCCGTACGGGTAACTACCTGCTGCTTAGCGGCGACTATACACCCGCCGATATCATACCTCTGTTGCGCGATACCTTCAGGTTTATTGCCGACTTCGAAGGGGACATACCCGGCGCATCGCCTCGCGATTGTGGAAACTACTCTTACATGAACCTCGAACAAGCCCGAGCCGACGCGCGCACCTTTCTCGACGAAGTGCTTGCCGACCCAGAAACGGTATATCCGGAATGAAAGATATCAAGGCAATTAAAGGACGATTCTATATTCAGCATCTTATCGACCAAGGGGAGCACCAGCAGCAGGATTTTAAATATGCTATCAATGATGCGCCCAAAATAGCACATTCAATCTCGGCGTTTGCCAATTCACAGGGCGGAAGGCTGTTGGTTGGAGTGAATGATAACGGACAAATCGCAGGTATCCGCTCCGACGAGGATATTTATGTTGTTGAACAGGCTGCGCTGATGTATTGCGACCCCCCTCAAACGTTGCAGTTCGAAGCCTTTAATGTAGGACAGGGTGTAGTTGTACTGTGCGTCACAATCGAAAAAAGTCATCAGCGTCCTGTTTATTGTCGTGAGGCCGATGGTCGTTTGCGCGCCTATCTTCGTGTCGACGACGAGAATATCGTTGCCCATCCATTATTAGTGCGCGTTTGGCAGATCGGTGCTGAACACAATGAATCCGCACTGGTTTTCTCCGACGTCGAATCCCAAATGCTGCGCCTCATACGAGAGGCAGGCGATACGGGGATCAGGCCTGAGCATATGCCTGGAGCAATTCACCTGAGCCGCGCCCTTTCCGACAGTGCTATTGTACGCCTCTGTTCATCCGGTTTAGCCGAGCTAGCCTACTTTGACGGCGCTTTTCGTTTAATTATACCCTCTTAACCATATATAATGAGGTAGGCTCTTAAAATTAGTTAATGATTTTTTAGACGTGTAAAAATTTTTATTTCTTTCAAAAAAAACTATTTCCTTGAGTTCGAAAACTGGATTCGGATAATTTTATAACCGTCCTATTCATAGGATTATATAATATAACTCGAATAGTCCTTTTTGAACTTATCTCTGCAACGGTTTCAAACTGAAACTTGCTAAAATGTCATTCTGTGCCCTTGTGTTAGTGGTTATATGGAAATTTTAGCCTTAAAATTTCATAAAAGTTCAAAAAGCTATTAAATCGTAAGTATTTTATTCGTTTAATTTTTGGTTTGAGATTTTTTGTGTTAAAAAGCATATGTTTCTTTGGTTTTTAGCTGCTTTTTATATAACTTTGCGATATGGACGAATAAAATAGCTCCTACGATTGAACTGTTTTGAAGGTTTTAACTAATATAAGTTAACTCATCAATCCTGCCAGATTGATGAATTTTGTATTATTCTTTCTTATACCGGTGAAGTCTAAACTGCTATTTTATACTGAATTAAGTGTTAATATCAATCATATTTACTAATTTATGGAAAAAAGATTATTGCTGTTATTGATGGGTCTGTGCGCTAGCATAGGGCTATTCGCACAGGTCAAAGTGACCGGTGTCGTAGTCTCTGCTTCCGACGACGAACCTCTGATTGGCGCGACTGTTTCTGTGAAAGGGAAAAATGTCGCAGTCGCTACAGACCTTGACGGAAAGTTTTCATTAAACGTTCCTTCATCTAATTCCCAGCTTGAAGTTAAGTATGTAGGTATGAAGCCTGCCACAGTGAAGGTTTCAACTACACCCATGCGTATCGTGCTAGAATCTAGTTCTACCGAACTGGACGAGGTTGTTGTAACAGGTATGCAGAAAATGGATAAACGTTTGTTCACCGGCGCTGCTACCAAGGTTGATGCCCAGGCTGCACGTATCGGTGGTATGGCTGATATCTCCCGTTCGCTCGAAGGTCGTGCGGCCGGTGTATCGGTGCAAAACGTATCCGGTACTTTCGGTACCGCTCCTAAAATCCGCGTACGTGGTGCTACATCTATCTATGGTAGCTCGAAACCTCTTTGGGTTGTCGACGGTGTTATCATGGAAGACGTTATGGAAGTGTCGGCCGACGAACTTTCGTCAGGTAACGCCGAAACCCTTATCTCTTCCGCTATCGCCGGTTTGAACGCCGACGACATCGAAAGTTTCGACATCCTCAAGGACGGTTCCGCTACATCTATATACGGTGCGCGCGCTATGGCTGGTGTGATCGTTGTTACCACTAAGAAAGGTACTGCCGGTCGTAACTCTATCAACTACACCGGTGAGTTCACTCTCCGTCTGAAGCCCAGCTACAGCACCTTCAACATCATGAACTCTCAGGACCAGATGAGTATCTACCAGGAACTTGCAAACAAGGGCTATCTGAACTATGCAGAGGTTTCTAACGCTGCTTCTTCGGGCGTTTATGGTAAGATGTACGCTTTGCTTACTGAATACAACCCCGAAACCGGCAAATTCGGTTTGGAAAATACTCCAGAAGCCCGCGCCAATTATCTGCGCGCTGCTGAGTATCGCAACACCGACTGGTTCGACCAGTTGTTCCAGACAACTGTTATGCATAACCACTCTGTATCAATTTCTTCCGGTACTGAAAAAGCCCAGCACTATGTTTCTGCTTCGGCTATGTTCGACCCGGGTTGGTACAAACAGAGTAAGGTTCAGCGCTACACAGCCAACTTGAACTCTACTTTTAACATCTCCGATAAGGTGTCGTTCAATATCATCTCGAACGCTTCGTTCCGTAAACAGAAAGCACCCGGTACTCTCGGTAGCGAGATTGACGCTGTTTCTGGTGAGGTAAAACGTGATTTCGACATCAACCCCTACTCTTACTCAATGAACACATCGCGTACGCTCGATGCAAACGAATTTTACACCCGCAGCTACGCTCCGTTCAATATTCTCCACGAACTTAACAACAACTATATGGAACTTGGCGTCAACGACTTCCGTCTTACCGGTTTGCTGACCTACAAGCCTATCCGTAAAGTTGAACTCTCGCTCCTTGCCGGTGTGCAGAACACCTCTACATCGCAGGAACACCACATCCTCGATAACTCTAACCAGGCTGAGGCTTACCGCGCTATGCCTACTTCTGCTATCCGTGACAAGAACCCCATGCTCTACACCGACCCTGAGAATGTTTACGCGCTCCCGATCTCAGTGCTCCCTTATGGTGGTATCTACGAACGCACCGACCGTAGCATGTTCAAATGGGATATGCGTGCAGCTGTTCGCTACAACGACGTTTACTTCGACGACCATATCGTAAACCTCTACGCCGGTATGGAAACCAACTCTGTCGATCGTCACAACTCTTGGTTCCGCGGCTGGGGTATGCAATACTCGATGGGTGAAATTCCTGCTTATGCCTACGAAGTGTTCAAACGCGGTCAGGAAGAAAATACCAACTACTACACTCTGGGTAATGCCCGCGTACGTAGCGCAGCTTTCTTCGGCAATCTCACATATTCTTATAAGAGCCGTTACAACTTGAACGCTACTCTCCGCTACGAAGGTACCAACTTCCTCGGCAAATCTCGCCAGAACCGCTGGTTGCCTACTTGGAACGTATCTGGTTCTTGGAACATGCACAACGAAGAATTCTTCCAGCAGTTCATGCCTACATGGAGCCACTTCACCGTACGCGCTTCTTACTCGCTGACCGGTGACCGTCCTTCCGTCAGCAACGCCTACTCAATTCTTCTCGCTTCGAATCCCTGGCGTCCTTTCACCGGTGTGAACGAATCGATGATCTACATCGATGACCTAGCCAACCGTTCGCTTACCTACGAAAAGAAACACGAGCTTAACATCGGTTTGTCGACCGGTTTGTTCGACAACCGCGTAAACCTCGAACTCGACTGGTACAAACGTAACAACTTCGACCTTATCGGCGTTGCTACAACACAGGGTATCGGTGGCCAGATCTCTAAACTCGGTAACATCGCTTCAATGAAATCGCACGGTGTGGAAGTTTCTCTTACAACAAAGAACATCGATACTCGCGACTTCACTTGGACAACTAACATCATCTACTCGTACTCGAAGAATAAAGTAACCGACCTGAAGACTACAAAACGTATGATCGACCTTATCTCCGGCAATGGTTTCGCTCAGGAAGGTTATCCCGTTCGTTCAATCTTCTCAATTCCTTTCAAAGGTCTTAACGAAGAAGGTCTTCCCACATTCCTCGATCAGGACGGCAACATCTCGACAACAGGTATCTACTTCCAGACATCCGACCCCGAGAAACTTAAATTCCTCGAATACTCAGGTAGCGTTGACCCAACCGACGTTGGTTCATTCGGTAACATCTTCCGTTACAAAAACTTTACCCTCAACGTTTACATCACATACTCGTTTGGTAACGTTATCCGTCTCGACCCGGTATTCAAAAACGAATACGACGACTTGACTTCGCTTCCTAAAGAGTTCCGCAACCGTTGGACAGTTCCCGGCGACGAAAACAAAACAACTATCCCTGTTATCGCTTCGAAACGCCAGAACAAGAACGACTCAGACCTCAAGTATGCTTACAACGCTTACAACTATTCAACAGAGCGTATCGCCAAGGGTGACTTCATCCGTATGAAGGAAATATCTCTTACCTATCAACTGCCAACCAAAGCAATCCAGGCTCTCCGCCTGTCTCGCGCTCAGGTTAAACTGCAGGCCACAAACATGTTCCTTATCTACGCCGATAAGAAACTCAACGGTCAGGATCCGGAGTTCTTCAACACCGGTGGTGTTGCCGCTCCTACTCCCAAGCAGTTCACTCTTACTGTTAACTTAGGTATCTAACATTCAGAAAGAAAACGAATATGAACAAATATATTTTATCAACTTTTGCCCTCGGTTTGTCAGCAATAGCGCTGACCGGTTGCGACGACTTCCTTGACACGATGCCCGACAACCGTGCCACTCTCAACACTGAGGACAAAATCATGAAAACTCTTACTTCAGCCTACATGGATCATGAGTACTGTCTCCCGCTCGAACTCTTGACCGATAATGTGGACAACTTTGGTACACGCGTGCCTAACTCCGACCGTTGGTTCGACGATACTTTCGCATGGAAGGATGAAGTAGAAACATGTAACGAAGCTTTCGACCGCCTTTGGTCAACTACCTATCTTTGTATAGCGTCTGCCAACGAAGCACTTGCTGCTATCGGTGAGCATCCTGCTACAGAACGTCTCGGTCAGCTCCGTGGCGAAGGTCTTCTCAGTCGTGCTTTCCATCACTTCCTGCTTGGCTCAATCTTCTGCGACGCCTGGACTCAGGATGCTGAAAATTCGCTCGGCATTCCTTATATGGAACATCCTGAAAGCGACCTCGACCCCAAATATGAACGTGGCAACCTGGCCGATTTCTATGATAAAATCGAACGCGACCTCGTGGAAGGTTTGTCACTCGTTTCCGATGCTTACTACACGGTGCCCAAATATCACTTCAACACAAAGGCTGCTTACGCTTTCGCTTGTCGTTTCTATCTTTTCAAAGAGGAATGGGCAAAAGCTATCGAGTACGCCGACAAGTGCCTGGGTTCCGAACCCAAAGCCGTTCTCCGCGACTGGGCTTACATGGCTTCGATCACTCAGGACGCTGAGGCTGTCAACAATGAGTACATCAGCGCTTCTTCAAACGCAAACCTTCTGCTTATTACCGGCTATTCCCGCCTTGGTTTAGTATTCGGTCCCTATACTTCTTACGGCCGTTACAACCACGGTAAACAGCTTGCCGAAACAGAAGATATCCGCGCTACTAACCTCTACGGTTCTTACGGTGCTTTCCGTATCACTCCTAAAGTTTACCAGGGCTCTACTTACAACAAAACCATCTTCTGGAAAGCACCTTACAAGTTTGAGTACACCGACCTCGTTGCCGGTATCGGTTTCACCCACACTGTTGTTCCTATCCTGACAACTGATGAGTGTCTTCTCAACCGTGCTGAAGCTTACATCATGTTGAAACAATTTGATAAAGCAGCTGCCGACCTTACAACCTGGATGCAGAACATGACAACAAGCACCAAAGTGTTGACCCCTGCAGAAATCACAACTTTCTACAATGCTAGAAAATACTCTTATGAAGACGAAAAGAATCCTCTCGTAGGTACAATCAAAAAGCACATCCATCCCGCTTTTGCTATCGACGAAGAAGGTTCGGTTCAGGAAAACATGCTTCAGTGTATGCTCAGCTTCCGTCGTATCGAAACTCTTCACCAGGGTCTGCGTTGGTTCGACATCAAACGCTACGGTATCGAAATCCCGCGCCGTCTGTTGGACGACACCGGCAATCCCGAATCAATCACCGACTGGTTGCGTGTTGGCGACCCCCGCCGTGCTGTTCAGATTCCTTTGCGCGTTCGCGACGCAGGTATGGAGGCTAACCCTCGTTAACTACGTGAATATTCAGCATTATCAATTATTTAAATTTTGACTATAATGAAATTCTCTAAAATATTCGGTTTAGCTCTGGCAGCCATGTCGGTTATGACTTTCTCGGCCTGCTCCGACGACGAACCAAATAAAAAAATAACTGTTATCGAGCTGGGTAACACTGATCCCACTCCGCTCGATGCATGGCTTGTCGAGAACTATAACAAGCCTTACAACATCGACTTCAAATATCGTTATGAAGATATTCAGGGCGACTTCAACTACTACCTGATTCCGGCGAATTACAATGATGCCGTTATAATGGCCCACCTGGTTAAGCATCTCTGTATCGACACATATGTTGAAGTAGCAGGCCGCACATTCACCTGCACCTACTTCCCTAAGATGTTCTACACCGTTGGTGAATGGGAATACCGTAACAACGGTACTATCATTCTCGGTACTGCCGAAGGTGGCCGTAAAATCTTCCTTGCCGGTCTTAACCTTCTGTCGGGATACCTTGGCGATGCCGCACAGCTCAACCACTATTACTTCAAAACAATCCACCACGAGTTCACCCACATCCTCAACCAGAACAAGTCGATCCCTGCCGACTTCCAGCTCATCACAGGTTCGGGCTACATCGCCGACATGTGGAATGAAAAGCCATTTAACGCGACTTATCTAAGCAACGGCTTTATCTCGGCTTATTCTCAACACTCCTACGGTGAAGACTTCGCTGAAATGCTTTCAATCTACGTTACAAACGACGAGGCCGGTTGGAATAAACTTCTCAGTGGTGCTAACGCAAACAGCAAGAGTCTTATCAACCAGAAGCTTGATATCGTTCGCGACTATATGATGACCAACTTTAACATCGATATCGATATGCTCCGCGATGTTATCCAACGCCGCCAGCAGGAAGTTGTTTCCGGTCAGGTTGATTTAACTGATGTGTCTGTTTAAACGATTAAAAAGAGCTTACTATGAAACTGAATAAAATCTTACTAGCTTCCATTGTTCTTTTTGCAACAATGCTTTCTTCCTGCTTGAAGGATCAGGAAGACTTCTTCCCCGAAGCCTCTTCTACTCGTTTGCAAGCCACTCTTGACAAATGTAAAGAGGTTCTGACGAGTTCACCCAACGGTTGGGCATTCGACTACTATCCCGACCGCGATCTGGCTATGGGCGGCTATGTCTACACTGTTAAGTTCGACAACAGCACCGTTACTGCCGGATTTGAACTCGAGCCCGGTACTTTCGAAACCAGCTACTATAAGCTGACTAACGACAATGGTCCTATCCTCTCGTTCGACACATATAACTCGTTGCTTCACTATTTCTCAACTCCTTCAAGCGGCGAATATGAGGCTAAGGATGGCGACTTCGAATTCCTAATCATGGATGTTCAAGACAACGTTATCAAACTAAAAAGCAACCGTAACGGCAACTACGCTTATCTTCATCGCCTTGATTGCGACATGCAAACCTACCTCAACCAGGTTGCTGCTTTCTCGGAAAATCTTTTCTTGGAAAACATGGTTGCAAACATGGGCGGACAGGAAGTTGAAGTCTATTCCGAGCCGAACCGTGGACAGCGCTATATGGCTGTAATCTGGGGCGAAGGCGACGACGACTACTGCGAAACTGTTTTCGTCCCCACACCCACAGGTGTTCGTTTTATGAAGCCCCTGAGCTATAATGGAGTTTCTGTCGACGCAATGGATTATCTGGTAACTTCGTTCTGCTACTCGGGCGTTAGCTCAAAAGGCGAAACCGTTGTTTTCCAAGGCGATGCTCCTGCCGATTATTCTAAATATGAAGACTTCGCCGGCGAATTCACACTTAAGTATAGCACAAACGGAAAGAAGACCATTGATATCAATATTATTGCTGACGGCGATAATAAGTATACAATCAAAGGTTTCAGCGATAAATTCGATGTTAAGGCTACTTACAACGAAGCTCGCGGTTATCTGCAAATCAATGCTCAGGAAGTGGCAGTCGACGGTAACGACCACTATGTAATGTGTGGTGTTGGTGCTAATGCCGATGGTAAAACAACTCCTTATTGGGATTCCGAATGCGGTTTCTTCGTTAAGAAAGATGTTAAGAACGAAGGTGCATATCTGTTCACACCTAACACATTTAACCAGACAAAAGCTCATTCGCTTATGATTTGGCGCTTTGTTGGTTCAGTCGACGATGCAGGATATGCTGCAGGCAGTCAGGCAAAGAAGCCTTGGTATTTCACCGTACCTAAGAGCGCTCAGCTGGCCAACCTACATTCAATAGTTAAAAAGTAAAGGCAACTCCGGGTGGATGCCATAACGGCTTCCACCCGAGGGCTTGCCCTACCCTCCTTTGCTATTGCATATGGTAATAAACAACACATAACCAAAGAAATAGAGATTAATCTATAATTATTGTTTTATTAATTTTATTGTTATGAAAAAACAATTACTTTTAACCGTTGCTCTCGGTGTGGTAGCAAGCGCTTTTGCTGCAAACCCTGCCGTTTCCAACAATGAAGTTGAGACAGCTAATGCTTCGTCTACCGAACTTCTTAAGTCAATCAAGTACACCGGCAAACTTGAGGCTATGAAAACTGTTTCAGCCGCTCAGGACGCTGCTGCACTTCAAGCAATTCAAAATGCCCCCTCAACCGACTCGTTGACAGCCCGCTATGCAGTTCCTGCTGGCGTATGGTACCTAGGTTGCCTTCAGGGTTACTGGTTGAATACACTTTCTTCAAACCGCTTCCTTATCCCTAACGAAGTTGAACTTACATGGAAAGGTACAGGTTATTATGCAAGCGTCAGCGCAGGTTCATGGAAATCTTGTATTTGGAACTATGAGGAACAGTCAATTGCTGCTGACGGTTCAGTTTCGATCAATGCCAAGACCTATACAAAAGGAACTCTAACAACACCTCCTTACTACAACCTTTACACCTCTAGCGGTGCGTACTGCTCACCTGCTCCCATTCTTAACCTCAACCCCGATGGCGAAGGTTCACTCCCCTCAACATATCAGGCAGTTCCCGGCGGAATGATAGCCTCTTATGGAACACCCCGCTTTAATTTCGGTTCTTCTATTGGTGTACGTAATATGGCATTATGCCAGTTCGATCTTGGTCTTGTAGTTTCAGGCAACTGGAGCTCAAATCTGACATCAACATCTAATGATGAAATTGCTCTCGTTTCGTTCACAAACGTTAAGCCCGGTGAAAATTACTATACTGATGCTTACATGACTCGTTACGGTGCTTACATTGAAGTTAGCGAAAAAACTTTCGGTATCGACTCTATCGTAATCACTGGCGGATTTGATTCGTTCAAAAACGAAGGTATTACAGTCGACGTTTACGAAGCTGAACCTGTTTCTGGTAAAACTACCTATACTCTGGGCAAACATATTGGTCATGGTTTCTTGCCTGCAGATGAAGTTCGCGTCGATCCCGGTTATATCTATCCTATCACAATCCCCATGGTTGACGAAATGGGTGAACCCTCATTTGTAAACATCACCAAAAACTCTATCATCCTTATCGGTGGTTACAGCACTAAGGATGGTTCCGTACAATCGCTTTACAATTTGTCTGCTCCTTACTCGAAAGATACTGCAGTATCGCGTACATCTCCCCTTGCAAGTATGTATCACAACTGCGTAATCGAGATCGCTGACAACGAAACTGACGAAATTATTGACGTACGTTACGTACAGCCCGGTAATACCAACTCAAATGGCATACCCTTTCGCGGTATAGGCTGGTTCCTCCAGTATTATGGCGGCTATGCTACCCTTGTAGCAGGCGACGAACCCGAAGATTACTTCACAATGGATGTTCCCGCCGAAGGTGGTGAAAAAGAATTCGTATTCAACCCCACTTACGATATCGCAACTGCCGGTAAAGTAACAGGTGAAGGCGCTAATGATTGGGTAATTGTTGAAGTAGCCGATCAGGACTTCGTTGACTACACTCAAACTGTAACTCTTACAGTAGAAGCTCTTCCCGAAGGTGTTGATAGCCGCGAAACTACCATCTATGTAGAAATCTGCGGTGCCCAGCAGGCTATCAAAGTTACACAAGGCTCACCTTCAGGTATCAACGATATAGCAGCTGACAAATCAGACGTTGTTGCTACCAAGTACTTCGATCTCCAGGGCCGTCAGCTCAACGCTGTTCCTGAAACAGGTCTCTACCTCAAAGAAGAAACAACAGCAAACGGCAACGTTAACACTGTTAAAGTTGCAAAATAAACTTGACAACACACAATCCAAAAGAATTCAATAACAGCTTCTTTTGACCTTGGGAATGGGCAGCCGTGCGGTTGCCCATTCTTTTTGATGAAAATTTTAGGACCCATATCATAAAATTTCAGGGCCGCTGGGGCGGCTCCGGGCGAGTGAT
>JAMPII010000015.1 GCA_023662835.1 Muribaculaceae bacterium
GGAGGAAGCGGCCGAGGCGGGATTTGTGGCTCAGGTGGGTGATGGCCGTGGAGAGGACGAGGGTCAGTAGGATGGCTATCCAGGGCAAGAGTGTGTAGCCTACGGTGGCTGGTAGCGAGGTGTTGTAGTAGAGAGCTTTGAGAATGAATTGCTGCAATATGTATATGCCGAATGAGTACTGCGACAAACGGATGAGCAGTTGCGGCAAGGGCCTGGCCGGCGATATGTTGCGGTTCACAAACAAATAGAACGACAATAGTCCGCTCAGGGCTGTTATCGAAGAAACGATGTTATTGCAAATACCCCCCCCTAATGTGCTATTGTATTGATATACAGTGCGGTATGCGAACGTTGCGATGAACACGACGAGGCATGTTGTCAGCGACAGGGTATAGTTTCGGCTCAGCCTTCCGAGAAGGCCGCGCGGGGTCAGGTAGCCGATGTAGAAGAAAAGGAAGTAGCCCATGGCCACACCGATACGCAGTGGTAGCCGGCTGTTCGTCAGCAGTGTGCCGACCGCGGCAATGGCCAGCAGCCAGTAGGGGTGTATGTTCACTTTCGAGAAGAAATACAGGGCCACAAAGCACCAGAACAGCATTGGCAGGAACCACAAATGGCCGCATCCTTGGGTAACGGAGATGGCAAACGAGGGCAGTCCTTCCCACTGATAGAACATCGCGAAATATATCACTGAAAACACTACTGAAGGCAGTAGCAGGCGCCGAGCCTTTTTTGCGATGAACCTAAGGTTATATGGCTGCTCGCGACGGCGCAGACTCTGATAGCCGGCGAGCATTCCGGAAATGAACACAAATGCTTGCAGAGCAAACGAAATCATGGTCTTTCCAATCCAGAAGTAGGTTGTGTTTGGCTCGGCGTCGGGAAATGCCGGCCAGTTGCCTGTAAATGGGCAGAAGGCGTGGTAAACGACAATCATCACAACCAGCGTCACGCGCATTACAACAATGTCGTTCCGTACGGCTAGTTTCTCTGTTTTCATTCGTTTATGCGAGAAGAAGGGGCGGGCTGGTTACTGCGGGAGGTAGTGGCGGTATTCGGCCAGGAGAAGGGCTTGGCTGGCTGTCAGTTTGGAGGTCGACAGCGGAGCGATGGTGGCGTAGGAGGCTTTAAGGCGTGCCGTATCGTTTTGTGCCACGGCAATCAGCAGCTCGGTTAGAGCGCGGGTCCATGCGTTTGTTATCATTGGCTTGCGTTTTTCAAAGCGCTGCTGGCTCGCGGCCAGGGCTGGCATGTCGGCCAGTATGGTTTGCACGCATATGAGCACAGCCAGCAGTTTTGCCTCTGCTTTTTGGTTTGAGGGTGTGACGGCACACATGCGTCGGTTGAAGACTGCCAGCTGCGACTTTTCTTTGTCGGTCAGCGGCTCTTCGTTGTGGAACTTTCGCAGTATGGGGTACAGTTTGGGGATAAATGAGTCGACCAGGTCGTACAGGCGGCGAGTGTCGGGCGCGAATTCGAGTATGCGCACGAGTTTTGAATCTATTTCCCACACTATGGCGCCCAGCGAGGCGGCTGCGGCTATGACGAGTGTCCCTTTGTTGCTTCGCGACCGGGGTAGGAAGGTGCCGCGGAGTCCATTGTAGTTGCCGCCTACAACCTCCACTATGTCGCCGTTGGCCAGTTCTATGTCGTCGATGTTGTAGAAGTCGATGGCGTTGGTGTGGGCGCGGGCTATAATCTTGAAATTGTCCATGGCCTCGTCGCTGAGTATGGCGTATTTTCGGGTCGAGCCACGGTCGAGCAGCAGGCTGAACTCGTTTCCCGGCCGTATGCAAAGCTCTTTCACCTCATCGAACGTGCCTTTTACGAATACATAATAAAATGTGAGCAGTTTTTCCGCATAGCGAACTTTGCCGTTCACTATGCGTGCCGGCCTGATTATGGGTGCGAAAAGTTCAAGATGATGTCCTTCGCGGTTGTAGCTATCGATGAGTGCTTTCGGGGAGGGCCTGCCGAGCTTTTTCACAAAATTCAGTACATACCATTGGCTCTCCTGCTGATTCGACAACTGCATCGTGTGTGCTTATTTTTAGTGGGGGAGTGCGCAAATCTTCATCTGGCCTTCGTGTAGTGTATGAGTTTGAATAACAGACTATTACACTGCGTGCGAAGACAAAACTACCGAAACCTCTGCTGAGTATTTTGTGATAATATAGTTAAGCATCTCTTGGTAAGAGTTACCTATTCGATGGCAAAAGTACAAAAAACATTTGATATACAGCTAATATGACGTTGTATTTTTCGGCGCCCGTTGCAATAGCTTTTGAATTGCCGAAGCTAAACAGCCAGATAAAGGCTTGAGCTACGTGTACTTATTGTAGCTTATCGGCTGCTGGCAGCTGTTATTCTCTACGCTAATTAGGATTTTTTAACCCGATTGCAAGACGAGTCTATTGCAATTGTGAAAAACAATGCCTACCTTTGCGCTCAGAAACATCGCGGGATGGAGCAGTGGTAGCTCGTTGGGCTCATAACCCAAAGGTCGCAGGTTCGAGTCCTGCTCCCGCCACTAAGAGTAAGGAAGTGGACGCATTGGCGTCCACTTCTTTTTTTTATACTGTTACAATTTGCCGGGTATAAAAAAATCCGGTTGATGTTACCGGAAATAAGCTTTTTAAAATTCTGTTTTGTTGAAATGAGGCGGAGTGCAGTCGCCTGTCACTCGCATACTCTGATAGTTACTCATGTTTCTAATAAAAGTGTGTGCTTCTTGTTTGAAAAATTTAATCATCTTGTTCATAGTCGTAAAATTTAAATACCTAAAAACAATTTTTTTATCTTAGAGCCTATTTCATGAGATGGGCTCGTAGTGAATCGATAGATAGTGAATTTCGTTTTGGTTATGTGGCCTCACTCTTGAGTGCCGTTCACTATTAATAACGTTTTTTACACCGGCAAAGTTAGCCCAAAAACGCAAAACCTGCAATAAAACTATGTTCTTTAACATATAAAATTCCACAAGTACCTGTGTGATAGCGATGTAACAAATGTTAAATTTTACGACAAAAAGATTGAATAAATTCAAAAAACTGCTTAGCTGCTTGCGCCGACAGCTGTTTATGCCGTGAAATTCAATATTTGTGTGTAGAATAAAAAGTTTATATCTTTGTAGAAATCACTCATTAACAGTTTTATAGCATGAAAAAAATATTTGCAGCAATCATTTTGCCCTCGGCTCTTTGGTCCGTGGTGGCAACCGGTTGCGCTACAGAGGATGCGACTCACTACGGAGAGCGTACCGAAGCCCTCAACGATTCTTTATGGGCGCATTCGCAATGGATTTCCGCGGTTGATGCGCCGGTAGTGACAGGAAAAATCGAGAGCGGTAACGAACGTGCCGCTGACGGCGCAAGTTGGTTTGTCGCGACAGTAAAGAACGACAAGAAAGTTGCATCGGCAAAGTGGATGACAACCGGACTTGGCGTGTACGACCTCTTTGTAAACGGTAAACTTATCGGTCAGGAAATCCTGAAGCCCGGTTTCACGCATTATCAAAAAACACGTAGATCGTTTACCTACGACGTAACCGATGCAATAGCCACAAAGGCCGGAGCCGAAAACAATTTTGCAGTTCAAGTGACACCCGGATGGTGGGCCGATAAAATTATAACGCCCGGCGGAAGCGACGGTATGCTGGGTAAGAAAACAGCGTTCCGCGGGGTGTTGGAAATCACCTATACAGACGGCACAAAATCATATCTGGGTTCAAACAAAATCGACTGGAAAGCCGGAATTGCAGGACCCGTGACTCACGCCGATATTTTCGACGGCGAGGAATACGACGCCCGTATTTTGCCCGGCTATATGACTCCCGAAAAGTTATCCGTGCCCGAGGTAAATACCGAATTCAACGGCGAGATCCTCCCTTCCGACGGCGCTGAGGTGTATCTCCGCCACGACAAGGCCTTGTTGCCGGTAAAAGCATACGTGTGGAGCAACGTCGAGGGCGCAACCGATCAAGAGTATGGCAAGGTTGTTGTCGACCGCGAATATGCTCCGGGCGAGGAAATGATTGTAAAGCCAGGCGAAACTCTGGTGGTCGACTTCGGCCAGAACTGCGCAGCCGTACCCTCGTTTGAATTCAGCGCAGCCGAAGGTACAACCCTCGATTGCCGGCCCTCTGAGATTTTGAACGACGGCAATGGTGCCAAAAGCCGCGGAATGGATGGTCCGGAAGGAAGCGTACACCGTTTGAACCTCCGCACCCCCGACACAGGCATGATGCTGCTCTACACGTTCGGCCCCGATAACGGAACTGTCTCCTACAGCCCGCGGGCAACATTCTTCGGCTATCGCTACGTTTCTATAACGGCCAACAACGAAGTGCGCATAACCGCCTTAAAGTCGATTCCCGTCAGCTCGATAACCAAGGAGATGGAAACCGGCACTATCACAACCGGCAACGACGATATCAACAAGCTTATTTCCAACACTTATTGGGGCCAGTTGTCGAACTACCTGTCGGTGCCTACCGACTGCCCCCAGCGCAACGAGCGCCTTGGCTGGACCGCCGACACCCAGGTGTTCTCCGAAACAGGAACCTACTTTGCCAACACCAATAAATTCTTTCATAAATGGTTGCGTGATTTGCGCGACACACAAAGCGATCTTGGCGGCTTCCCCGGGGTGGCTCCCGTTGCACAATACGGTGCCGCTCCAACTGATATGACTCGCGTCGGCTGGTCCGATGCCGGCATTATAGTGCCTTGGGTTGTATGGAAACAATTCAACGACACTGCGGTCGTTAACGAAAGTTGGGCTTCAATGGAACGCTACATGGACCATATTGCCCCCGTTATGTACGATCATGAGGCACTAAAAGCCGAAAACGACAATTTCCACTGGGCCGACTGGCTTAGCTACGAGCCACTCGAAAGCTGCAAACGCGATATCTACCTTGAAAATCAGTGGGGAGTTATCCGTCCCGAGACTCGCGACTACTGGAACTTCTTGTGCGCCAGCTACCTGCTGACAAACGCCGAGATGATGGCCGATATGGCGAAGGCAACCGGCCGCGATGCCGAAAAATACAGAGAGATAGCCGTCAAAACAAAGAAATATCTTCAAGACAACTTCCTGTTGCCCAACGGCGAATTCAAGACCCCGATACTTAACACAATGCAAACACCGGCTCTGTTTGCCCTCCGCAACAATCTGCTCGACGGTGAGGCTAAGGAGAATATGGTTGCACGCTTGCGCTCCAACTTTGCCGAGCATGGAAATTGTCTGCAGACTGGCTTCCTCGGAACGTCGATACTTATGCCGGTGCTAACCGAAAACGGAATGGCCGACATCGCCTACGAACTGTTGTTCCAACGCAAAAACCCCAGCTGGCTTTACTCAATCGACAACGGTGCGACAACAATATGGGAACGCTGGAACAGTTACATGCTCGACAAAGGCATGGGGCCGTTGAGCATGAACAGTTTCAACCATTACGCTTACGGTTGCGTTTGTGAATGGATTTGGGAAACAGTTGCCGGCATCTCAGCCGACCCCTCCGCTCCCGGATTCAAACGAATCATAATGAAGCCGATTCCCGACAAACGTCTTGGTTTTGTCGATGCGGCCTATAACTCTGTCTCCGGCCCAATTACAAGTAAATGGCGCTACGAAGGCGACAACTGGATTTGGGAATTTTCTGTTCCCGAAGGTTCTGTAGCTGTAGTCACCCTACCCGGCGAAACCACATCCAAGGAATACGGAGCGGGCACTCACACGATCACAAAACAGCTGCTGTAATCAGTGGCTCATAATTATCGGGCGATGCGTTTATCACGATGCATCGCCCGTTTTGTTTGCCCTATAGCCGATTATGAGGTTGCGGCTATAGGCTACAAGTCCGAATGCCTGTCCGAGAATCAGCACCGGGTCGAGCCGGACAATTGCATAAGCTACAATAATAACGGAGCCGGTAAGACTAATTATCCAGAAACCGGCCGGAAGCACCGACTCACCTCGTTTAACCGAATAAAGCCATTGATAAACAAAACGGAAAGTGAATATTATCTGTCCGGCCGAGCCAAACGCTATAAGCCAAAGCGGCACCTCGCCACAGAAGAACCGTTCATACCAGTTTTGAGCGTCGTTTATCACCATCACAACGGCAACCAACGGCACGCATAGCATTACAACACGCACCCCCTTGGGCAGCTTCTGCCACATTCCCTTCGCTGCCAAGTTCCATATGTAAACATAATACGATATGAACTGTCCCAGAATAATTGCGAAGTCGTCGCGCAACCATCCGTAAGTGAACAACAGCAGCGACCCTACGAGCGATAGCACCCAGAATATAGTGGGCGACAGTACCTTACGCGCTTTCTCCGACATTATCCATTGAACGAGGATGCGCGCCGAAAAAAAACATTGGGCTAGCAGCCCTACAGCAGTTACCAGCAAATTCATTTGGTCAGATCGGTAGCACCTATGCTATAATTGAAATAGCGTTTCTTCATCCAGCGGTAGGCAAAACAATCAATAAACGGCGCTACAAGGCGGTTGCGCAGGTTGAATTTCGATTGGTCGGCCATTCGAGGAAAATGCTGAACGGGTATCTCGACAAACCGTCCACCCTGTAGCTGAATCAATGCCGGCAGGAAGCGGTGCATGCCGGTGAAAAAAGGCACACGTTTTGCAAAGTCGCTGCGCATTATCTTCAACGGACAGCCTGTGTCGGTGGCGCCGTCGTGAGTCATTATACGGCGGAATCCGTTAGCTATTTTCGATTGCAGGCGCTTGAAACCCGTATCCTTGCGGTTGGAGCGGATTCCGACAGCAAGCTCGTGCGAGTCCATTTCCGGAATCAGCAGGTTGAAATCGTCGGGGCGTGTCTGAAGGTCGGCATCGATATAGCCAACCAGTTGCGACTCTGTCGAGTCGATACCGGCCTTAATGGCAGCCGAAAGCCCCGTGTTCTTTGCCAGCGAAATATAGTAGAAGTCGTTGTTGCGTTCGCAAACTTCTTTAATTCGCTCAAGGCTGCGATCCTTCGAGCCGTCGTTCACAAACAGCACACATGTCGGGCACAAGGCCTTCGGCAAATATGCGCATAGCTCCTTTTCGAGCGAGGCTATGTTATTTTCCTCATTGTATACCGGCACTACAATTGTGAGGCGATAGTTGGCTGTCTGGTTCATCTCTTTTGCAAAATTGTTAAATGATATATGACGTCGGAGTTATGGCGGCGATTCCCGACAGGGCGTCGGTTGTCGTCGAATTGGTCAACGTAAATGGTATCGAGCTGCGCCATAACTTCGGCGGGTAGTTCTTCGGAAACATATCGGTGGGTCATAACCGCGCATGGCAATGCGTTCATCACTGCCCTGCTATCGTTTAAATCCAGCGGTTTTATCTTGCGGTTGGCAGCGTAAACAAGTTCGATGCGTATAGGCTCCGAACCATTGTGATAGAATGGGACGCCCTCAAGTTGCGGCATATCGCGCGTAAGGGCTATACTTTTCATTTCCTGATTGTTAATCATTTTACCAACAGCCGGCATTGCCAAACATTCGGCCGAAGCAAACAACAGTGCCACACCCCAGGCCAACCAAGTAGCCTTACGGTCGAGCGTGCCCTGCAGCAATGTCCAAACCGCAAGAGCCGATGCAACCGTCATGCCAACGCAGGCCCAAACCTATAGCATCCCTTTGCCGCAAATGTAAACCGACACTCCGGCAACTACAACTCCCGCTACTATAAGACACCAGCCGTTTATAACGTAGGCAACTCGCACAAACCGCGTTGCCTTCCCTTGGGCAAAGGCTTTCATCCACTCTGTAAACATTGCAGCGATTGAAAGCGCAGCCGGCATCAGTATAGGCAGCAAATAGCGGTTTTTCTTCTCAGGCAGCAGCGAAAGCAGTACAAGAGCAACCAGCAGCCATAGTAACGATATCTTAACCGCCGCCGACATACCCTTCCATCCCGTTACAATTGCATATGCCAATACCGTCAACATAGCCACCGACCATATGCCGGTTTCGAGGAAGAAGGTCCAGTAATAATACCACGGCCTTACATTATGGTTGAACCACGCTCCCGACTCTTTTCCGGCAACGTGAGCCAGCGCTTCGCCATGTGTTAAATGGATGTAGACATACCACCATGAGCCAATGGCTAACGCAACCAGTGTCATAACCCCTGCGGCTCGCCATTTACCGGCCATCCGCGGCCGATAAACGATAGTATATGCAATTAAGAAGCTGAGCAGCAGTCCATAGAGCGAAACAGGCCCTTTGCTCATTATCGACAGGCCTATCATCACGCCTGCCAGCAGCCAACGTCTCCATTGCGCTCCGTTTAGCATCATAGCCTCAGCGATGAAATAAATTGCGCCCATCATGAACGCGTGGCAATAAATATCCCACGAAGCCGTCCGCCCCATTAAAACAACGTTGTAGCATGTGCATAGAACCAACGTCGACATAATAGGATCGGTTTTAATAACCCTCGCCGCAAAGCGGTAAAAGAAGAAGACGAGCATCACAGCCGCCAATCCGGCCATAGCCCTTTGCAAAAACAACGAGTCGGGGCTGATTATCTCGGCAAATGCAGTCAGCCAAGTAGGCAGCGGTGGTTTTTCAAACCGGAAATCACCATTCATCGTTGTCACGACCCAATTGCCGTCGTAAACCATCTCACGGGCGGTGATGATGTTGCGCGACTCCATTATGTCGGGCACCAGCACGTGGTTGTTCACAAAAAAAGTGATCAAAACAAATGCAGCCAGCACCCAAACTGAATATCTCTGCCTCTTTTCAAACATAATTGTGGCTATTGAGTTGCAAAAGTACTAAATATTCACAAAACAAAAGCGTTGTTTGCCGGATAATTATAAAATGCTTAACTTTGCAAAAGAATCTGACAGCCTTATTCTTAATGGGTTCATAAGAACAGCCATTTACATTGATTAATCAGAGGTAAAAATTTTATTATGTGTGGAATTGTAGGATATATCGGTACGCAACAGGCCTACCCGATTCTAATAAAAGGTTTGCACCGGCTCGAATATCGTGGCTACGACAGCGCCGGCGTTGCCTTGTTGAACGATGAAAATAATTTAAGTGTTTATAAAACCCGCGGCAAAGTGGTGGAACTTGAGCGATTCTGCGATTCAAAGGATCGCAATGGTGCGGTAGGTATAGCACATACACGTTGGGCTACACATGGCGAGCCTAACGATACCAACGCCCACCCTCACTACAGCACTAACCGCCGTATCGCAATCGTTCACAACGGAACAATCGAAAACTACAATGTTCTGAAAGAGGCACTTTTAGAACATGGTTGCACATTCAGTTCCGAAACCGACACGGAAGTGCTCGTTAAACTGATTGAGTATATTAAGGAAACAACAAAATGCCAGCTGGTCGATGCCGTTCGCGAAGCCCTCAATCAGGTTGTGGGCGCGTATGCCATTGCCGTCATAACTGCCGACAACCCCAACATGATGATAGCCGCGCGCAAAAGTTCGCCGCTGGTAATCGGCATAGGCAAAGATGAGACATTCCTCGCTTCCGACGCTTCCCCAATCATTGAGCACACGAACCAGGTTGTTTACCTGCGCGACGACGAAATCGCAATTATTGAGCGCGGCAAAGAACTGCAGGTGATCACAAATGATAACAAACCTTCCGACATCGACATTCAAACCCTGCGTATGTCCGTATCCCAGCTTGAAAAAGGTGGGTTCCCCCATTTCATGTTGAAGGAAATATTCGAGCAGCCAAACACCCTGCGCGACTGTATACGCGGACGAGTGGCCGACAACGGAACCCGAATTCAGCTATCCGGAATCGAAGAAAACGCAAGCCGGTTCATAAACACGCGGCGTATTCTCCTGGTAGCCTGCGGAACATCATGGCACGCCGCCCTAATCGGAAGCCGCTTGATTGAAACATTCGCCCGCATCCCCGCCCGCGTTGAATATGCCAGCGAATTCCGTTATGCCAACCCTGTTATTAACCCCGACGATGTAGTTATCGCTATCTCGCAATCGGGCGAGACTGCCGACACATTGGCCGCAATACAATTGGCAAAGGATAAAGGGGCTTTCGTTTATGGCGTTTGCAACGTTGTCGGCTCCTCAATAGCCCGTGCTACTGACACAGGAACTTACATCCACGTAGGTCCTGAAATCGGAGTGGCCTCAACAAAAGCATTTACCGGACAGGTAACCGTGCTGGCTATGATTGCGCTGGCCTTGGCACAGCTGAAATGCACCATGAAGCCCAAGGAAATTCAACCCATAGCAAATGCTATCTGCAAAATTCCGGAGCTGATTAAAGAAACCCTCTCGCTCAACGAGCAAATAGAAAAGCTCTCGAGCATATACACATATGTCCACAATTTCCTTTATCTTGGCCGTGGCTTCAACTATCCCTTGGCTCTGGAAGGAGCGCTGAAACTAAAGGAAATCAGCTATATTCATGCCGAAGGCTATCCCGCTGCTGAAATGAAGCACGGGCCTATCGCACTCATCGACCGCGAACTCCCAACTGTGGTTATCGCTCCTAAGGACGACCTCCACGAAAAGGTTATTTCAAACATCCAGCAGGTGAAAGCCCGCGGAGGTTCTGTCATAGCCGTTGTTACAAAAGGCGACGAGCAAATCCCCGCCATGGCCGACCACGTAATTGAGATTCCGGAAGTTCCCGAATGCCTGTCGCCCATTATTGCCTCAATCCCCTTACAGCTTCTGGCCTACCATATAGCTGTAAAAAAAGGATGCGATGTCGACATGCCGCGCAACCTTGCAAAATCAGTTACCGTCGAGTAACTATCATCACACTAAATATTTAAGGCGATGTCCAGAATTGGAGCATCGCCTTTTTCAGTGTTAGTCAATAAATTGATGTGGTTTCAGCTTTGACGAATTAGCTGCATACGGTAGTGGGCAACAAAATCGGAAAATTCGTCAACCGCGATTTTCTCGCCGTGCAGGCGGGTGCGACAATGCGATACGCGGTTGAAATGGCGGTCGTCCGAAATGTACCAGCTATAGCTGTCGATTCGCAACGAAGTACGATTTTTATGAAGATATAAAGCGAAATATTTTACCCGCGATTGGTTTATTGGACAGCAATATACGTGCTCTCCGATTTGTATGGACAAAATTATGTGCTCACTCGACCCCGGCCCTGCCTCTGTTGGTTTCGAGCGGGTGGATATGGCTATGTGGAGTTGGTCGGCGAAGGTGGTATTTATCCGGGTCATCAGCGAGCGGAATATTTGACCATGCGACGAAGTATCGGTTAACCCCGATTGATAAATATACTGATGAATCATTTCGTGAACCAACACATTGTCGATTCCCATTTCCGTGCCGTCAGCCGAGTTGAGGTAGATGATAATAGAGTCTGACACCGTCCGTTTTCCGCCAACAATCGTGGTTTTTCGTTGGAATTTACCGTTGCAGGTGCGACTGAAAGGCTTAACGATAATGCTTACAGGCTTGAAGCCGGCGCGGTTCCAAATTCCCGCGCCGGCTATTTTTTCGAGCCAGTAGCTGTGGCGTTCTCTTATGTTGGCTAGCGGTAGCAATTTATTTTGTGACTGTTATGCTGACAATACTCATAGGGGGCATCTCTAATGTGAGTTTGTCGTTTTTCAATTTTGCATTTTTGAAATGAGCCGTCTTCACAGTTTGCGGTGCATCGAAGGTATTCATCGCGTGGATATCGTTTGCCGTCAGCACCTCAGCCGATGCGATTTTGGAAGCCAGACCCTTAGGCATTTCAATGGCTACCTTACCCGGTTTGTCGAGCACAGGATTTACAAGCGAAATAGTGACGCTGCCATCTTTTGCCTGTGTGGCAGTTGCGCTCAGCGATGGAACGGAGCGGTTCTTGCTGTCGACTATTGTGTCGCAATGAACATCGAGCGGAATAACAGCTGCGTCCTGGTGGGGACGGTACATCTTGAACACATAATAGGTGGGCGTAAGCACCAATTTCTCCCCTTTGGTCAGCCACATTGCCTGCAGCACATTGGCCAGCTGTGCTATATTGGCCATGCGTATGCGGTCGGCATATTTATGGAAAACATTCAGTGTGAGGGCTGCCACCATAGCGTCGCGCATTGTGTTCTGCTGGTACAGGTGGCCCGGTGTTGAGCCTGGCTCTTCGTCGAACCATGTTCCCCATTCGTCAACCATCAGCCCCACTTTCTTTTTGGGGTCCTTGTTGTCCATAATAGCTATATGGCGGCGGAGCACGGGATCAATCTCAAGCGCTTTACCAAGGGTTGAATAATAAACGTTGTTGTCAAACTCCGTGGCGCTCCCTTTCGATCCGGTCCAGCTGACGCACGTGTAATAGTGAAGCGATAAACCGTTCATACGCCCCGGCCCAACACGCTCCATAAGCACTTCGGTCCAGCGGTAGTCGTAGTCGCTGGCTCCCGAGGCAATGCGGAACAACTTGTTGTCGGGCTGATTGCGCATGTATGTCGAGTAGCGGCGGTAAACGTCGGAGTAATATTCCGGGCGCATCGATCCTCCACAGCCCCAGCTTTCGTTGCCTATGCCGGTGTATTTCAGTTTCCAAGGTTCCTTACGTCCATTGGCGGCGCGCTCCAGAGCCATTGGACCGTTGGGAGCTGTGACATATTCAATCCATTGTGCTGCTTCCTGAACGGTTCCGCTGCCTATGTTTACCGATAGGTATGGCTCGATACCGGCCAATTCACATAGGTTGAAAAACTCATGGGTGCCGAACGAATTGTCCTCCTGGGTTCCACCCCAGTTGTTGTTGATAAGTGTAGGGCGTTTGGCTGGGTCGCCGATACCATCGCGCCAATGATAGTCGTCGGCGAAACAGCCTCCGGGCCATCGAAGTACGGGAACCTTCAGTTCGCGCAATGCCTTGAGCGCATCGTTGCGGTAGCCGTCGGTGTTGGGTATGGGCGAATCTTTGCCAACCCATATACCCTCGTATACACAAGCGCCCAGGTGTTCGGCAAACTGGCCATAGATCATTCGCGAAACAGTGTCGGGATTTTCCGCCGGCTTCAGCACAACCTTACTCTCGGGCGAAGCGGCTACGGCGGTTGCCGAAGCAAGCAACATGGCGACAGCCGATAAAGTTTTAAGATTTTTCATGATAATATTTTGGTGATTACTCGTATTTATTCAACTATGGTGGCAGTGAAGCCTATTGCAGCACAATGCTTCTCAAGCAAGCTTCGCGACAGTTCAATCACTTCGTCGGCAGGCATCTCCTCGTTGTATATGTTCACGCAAACCAGCAGCGAAGTTGTTTCATCGGCCAGCTTCGTTCGCTCATTGTCGGATGTCGGTGTGCCAACGCCCCCGGCTTCGTCGCGGTAAACAGGCATACCCTCGATGTTTAGCTCACCACGACCTATCCCGCAGTAAGGCTCTCCTGCGCGTCCTATGCCCAATGTCAACTTGTCGCCAACAATTTTGTCGGCATCGAATGCGCCTATGGAGTAGCCGCTCATAATCGATACGGCGTTGAAAACATCAACTGCGTTGCTGACAAAGTAGAGCTCTTTCCCCGAAACAATGCGCCGGCAAAGTTGCTCCTGCGAAGGCCGATAACGGTTGGGGTCTTTTCCGCAGGCTTTGTAGGCCTGACGTGTACCGTAAATTCCCGGTCGTTTGTTTATTTCGGCTATGGCGTAGCGTTGCTTGATGTTTTCGGCAGCTTTTCGCAGTTCGTTTTTCACGGCATCCGTTGTAGGGCGGTTGGTAATCGCGGCCTGCATCACAATAACTTTGAATTCCGGAGCTGCCCGTCGGATTTGATTGTCTATTTCGATAGTTATCTCGCGCATAAGTGCAAAGATAAACAAAGCGTAGCGGTTTGGCAAGGCAAATCGCTACGCTTTTATCAGTTATTATTTTAGTGTTTTTAGTTATTGTTTTCGGGACGAAGTGTGCGTACTACAGCACCGGCGCGCCACATTTCGCTTTCTCGCAGCTGGCGCAGTTCCTCCTCAAGCCCTTCGCGATAGTCGGCTTGCGAGTTCGAGTCGATTGAGCGCTGCGCCTCAACGCCATCTTTAACGCTCTTGTAAAGCTCCTTCATAACGGGCTTTATTGCATCGTGGAAAGGTGTCATCCAGTCGAGAGCGCCTCGTTGGGCTGTTGTTGAGCAGTTAGCGTACATCCAGTCCATGCCTTTAGCGGCAAAAAGGGGCATAAGCGATTGGGTAAGTTCCTCTACGGTTTCGTTGAATGCCTCCGAAGGGGTGTGGCCGTTTTCGCGTAAAACTTCATATTGAGCAAGCATCAAACCCTGTATTGCGCCCATAAGTGAGCCGCGTTCGCCGGTAAGGTCGCTTACAGCCTCGCGCTGGAAGGTGGTTTCAAACAGATAGCCAGAGCCGATACCGATGCCCAGAGCCAATGTGCGGTCAAGAGCGCGGCCTGTAGCATCCTGATAAACGGCATACGATGAGTTCAGTCCACGACCTTCGAGGAACATTGTGCGCAGCGAAGCGCCTGAGCCTTTTGGCGCAACCATGATAACGTCGATGTCGGCAGGAGGAACAACGCCGGTGCGGTCGTTCCAGGTGATAGCGAATCCGTGAGAGAAGTATAGTGCTTTACCGGCAGTGAGGTATTGCTTAATGTTGGGCCACACCGACATTACGGCGGCGTCGGACAGCAGGCACATCACGATTGTTCCGCGCTTGGCGGCTTCCTCAATCGAGAAAAGTGTCTCGCCGGGAACCCAACCGTCGGCAAAAGCCTTGTCGTATGTCTTGCCCGGGCGTTGGCCTACAATCACGTTGAAGCCGTTGTCGCGCAGGTTCAGGCTCTGGCCTGGACCTTGCACACCGTAGCCAAGTACGGCTATAGTTTCATTTTTGAGTACTTCACGCGCTTTTTCCAATGAAAATTCTTCGCGGGTGGTGACTGTTTCCTCGACTCCGCCGAAATTTAATTTTGCCATAATTTAAAAAGGTAAAAGGTTGATATAGTTAAGTGGTTATATGGTTAAGTGGTTATATGGTTATAGTCAATAGTGCTTTTGGAGAGTTTATGGAAATTTTGATCGGATAAACGATTTAACTCTATAACCTATTATCCTTATAACCATCAACTTTCGCAGGCGAAAGTTGAATTTATAGAATAGAGTTTAGATTCCGTCGGGCTGAAAATGCCAGGGAATGAATTGCATGCGGGCGCGGGTTGTTACACCATCCGGGCCTATGATCTCGGCGTTGTAAAGCCCATCGCCCTCGTTACGGGTGATCACTTCTGCCCTCTGGCCGAAGTAAGACTCGTGGTGGAAAGCTATGTCGAAACGCTTGAGCAGGTTATTGTCGTAGAACTGAAGTGTATGCTGGTTCAGAATAAGTTCAATGTAGCGTGTCGTGTTCACATGCCGGTTGTTATCGCAGTCGGTGTAGCGGAAAGTGTAAGTTGCAATCTCGGCTCCTTCGCGCTTTGCGGCCGTCAGTTTGGGCGCCTTGGCTATTGGGCACACCCTATCGTTAACAACCTCTTTAAGCTCATCGATACCCTCGAGCGAGCCACCCTTGCGGTCGGCTATGCAGATTGGCATCCATATGGCGCGTGCAAAACCGTACAAACGTCCGCCTTCGCCTGTAATCTCGAAATTGCGTTCCGAGAAGTGGCGGTTGCTGCTCTCAACCCATGTGCGCAACTGGTATGGTTCGTTTACCGATGGCCAGCCTCCAACCATTTCTATCGACAGGCGCGAGAGCACCCATGCCATTCCTCGGGCTATGAGTCGGTCGTAGCCGATGCCGATGCGGTTGGCGTGGATTGTTGAAATGTCGATAATATGCTGGGCCAGTACAGGCAGCGGCAGTAGATTCTGCGGATTACAACCTCCGGCTGCGTTGTAGTAGTTCTCGATGTGCTCCTTGGGGAGCTTGGTTGTCAGTTCCATGCTGATGATTCTTTTCCTTGTTCCAGTGCGCGCCGCCGTTCCTGCTCGTCGAGATAAATTGTAAGCCATTCCTCTTTCGACTTTGTCACCGCAACACGGCCTGAACGCACAAACTGGAGAATTCCATATGATTTAAGTTCTTCGAACAGCGATTCGGTTTCGTCGGAATGGCCGGTTTTTTCGATTATCACGTATTGAGGCGTAATTTCAAGTATACGGGCGTTATGCTGACGGATAATCTGTTCAACGGTACTGTCCTCCAACAGCCGCGCTGTTGCTACTTTATATAACGCAACTTCCTGATAGATTATTTCATCGTCAGTGTAAAGGAACGAGCGTAAAACATCGATTCGTTTTTCAATCTGCTTGACAACGCGCTCCATCATCGGACGGGTGCTGACGCATGTGATTGTGAATTTATGAATGCCTTTAATCGACGACGGGCTAACCGACAAACTTTCAATGTTCAAGCCGCGCCGGTAAAAAACAATGGATATCTGGTTGAGCAGTCCTGCCTGGTTTTCGGTAAATACAGTAACCGTAAATAGCTGATTTCCCATTATTCTTCGGTATATGTTTCGTTAGGGTTTAGCATTATATGGTCGACGGAAGCCCCGGCAGGAGTCATCGGGAACACCATCATCCGCTCATCGATTGCTACGTCGAGCATGTAAGGCTCGTTATTGTCGGCAAGCATTCTGCCGATTGCGGCGGGAAGATCCTCGCGACAATCAACTCGCTCGGCCTTTATCTGATAGGCATCGCATATTTTAACGAAGTCGGGATTTGCCATCGGCGTTTGCGAGAAGCGGTTGTTGAAAAACAAGCTTTGCCACTGGCGTACGTTGCCCAGAAAACGGTTGTTAAGCAGTATTATCTTTACGCCTGTTCCGTACTGCATTATGGTTCCGAGCTCCTCGATTGTCATTTGTAATCCACCGTCGCCGATAAAAAGGCATACTGTGCGGTCGGGTTCGCCGATTTTCGCCCCGATAGCAGCCGGAAGACCGAACCCCATTGTGCCAAGGCCTCCCGATGTGACTATGCTTCGCGGAAGGGTGTAGCGCGAGTAGCGTGCGGCCATCATCTGATTCTGACCTACGTCGGTTACGACAATTGCCTTGTGGCCGGTAGCTTCGGAAACGGCGTTGATTACCTCGCCCATTGTCATCCTACTGCCCGGCGCGTGATGTAGTTCAGGTTTAATAACGCGCTCCCATTCAACTGACTCCGGTTTGTTGAACATATCTAGCCAGCTGTCGTGGCTGTTGCGGTTTATACGGGGCAGAAGCCGGCGAAGTACCTGTCGGGCGTCGCCATGTATGGCAATCGTTGCAGGCACGTTCTTATCGAACTCCGACGAGTCGATATCAATGTGCACGATTTTCGCTTGCGGAGCGTATGTTTTCAAGGCGCCGGTTATACGGTCGTCGAAGCGCATTCCAATGGCAATCAGCACATCGGCTTTGTTAGTGTTTATGTTAGGCCCGATGTTGCCATGCATTCCGAGCATCCCTTTGTAAAGCTTATGGTCGGAGGGCATCGTGCTCAACCCTAACAGGGTGGCCGCAACAGGTATCTGTGCTTTCTCGGCCAGCTCGGCCAGCTCTTTTTCCGCGCCTGAAATCATAACGCCGTGCCCCGAAAGAATCATTGGCCGGCGGGCCTTGTTGATTATGTCGGCGGCGCTCATGATATCCTCCTCGTTGATTGCGGGCATCGGGATATACGAGCGTATGTAGGTGCATTTCTTGTAGCTGAATGGCTCGGATGTCAGTCCAACCTGCGCGTCTTTGGTGAAATCGAGCACAACCGGGCCGGGGCGTCCGGTCGAGGCTATGAAAAACGCACGTGCAACGGCCCATGCAACATCGTCGGCGCTGCGTATCTGATAGCTCCATTTTGTTATCGGCTGCGTTATGCTGACAACGTCGGTTTCTTGAAAGGCATCGAAGCCCAGAAATGGCGTGGCTACCTGTCCGGTAATTACAACCATCGGGGTTGAGTCCATGAGCGCGTCGTTCAGGCCGGTGATTACATTGGTAGCCGCCGGACCGGAGGTGACGATTACTACGCCGGTGCGTCCGGTGACGCGGGCATATCCCTGGGCAGCGTGGGTTGCGCCCTGTTCGTGGCGAACCAGTATGTGGCGCAAGCGGTCGGTATAGTCGAACAGGCTGTCGTAGACCGGCATTATCGAGCCGCCGGGGTAGCCGAACACAAGGTCGACCCCCTCGCTCACAAGAGAACGCATAAGCGCATCGGAGCCTGTAATAGGTTTGTCTGTTTGCATTAATATCAGGTTTTAATCACACTCTATACTAAGCGCACGCCACCTTTGTCGGCCGATGATACCATTGCGGCGTAGGCTTTGAGGGCTTTCGAAATAGGGCGATTGCGATTGGTAGGGGTGAAGGCTTCATTTCCACGTTTGAGCTCATCGTCGCGGCGTTGCTGCAGCTGTTGGTCGGTTAGGCGCACGTTGATTGCGCGCTCAGGAATATCGATGTCGATGATGTCGCCATCGTGTATTAAACCGATATTGCCGCCGGCTGCCGCTTCGGGCGATATATGGCCTATCGACAGTCCAGATGTGCCGCCCGAGAATCGCCCGTCGGTGATGAGAGCGCATTCTTTGCCCAGATGTTTCGACTTCAGATAGCTTGTAGGATAAAGCATTTCTTGCATTCCCGGGCCTCCCTTAGGACCTTCGTGGGTGATTACGACAACATCTCCGCTCTTCACTTTGTCGCGCAAGATACCGTCGACTGCCTCTTCCTGCGAACGGAACACCTTTGCCGGACCGCTGAAACGGAAAATGCTTTCGTCAACTCCGGCTGTCTTAACAACGCAGCCATCAAGGGCAATGTTGCCGCGCAAAACAGCCAATCCGCCGTCGGCAACGTAGGCATGCTCGAAATCGCGTATGCATCCGTTGGTGCGGTCGGTGTCGAGCTGCCGGTAGGTTGCATCCTGCGACCCAAGAACCAGATTGCGTCCGATGTTGCCCGGTGCGCACTCCCATAGTTTGCGTGCGGTGTCGGAGAAGTGACCCTCCGGGTCGGGTGCGTAGAGCTTTATTGCCTCTCCCAGTGTCAGACGGTCGACACGCTTGGCCGTAGTGTCGAGCAGATTATGCTCCGACAACAAGGCCAGTATCGACAAAATGCCTCCGGCGCGGTTCACATCCTGCATGTGATAATGGGAGTTTGGGGCTACTTTGCACAACACGGGTGTTTTGCGCGACAGTTCGTCGATATCGGCCATGGTGAAATCGACACCGGCTTCGTGTGCCACAGCCAGCAGGTGCAGAACCGTATTGGTCGACCCTCCCATGGCAATGTCGAGAGTCATGGCGTTGAGCATTGCCTGTCGTGTGGCTATGTTACGTGGAAGCACGGAATCGTCGTCGTTGAAATAGTAGGCTTCGGCGTTGGCAACGATTTGTCGGGCAGCGCGGCGAAACAGCTCGGTGCGTTGGCTGTGGGTAGCTACGATAGTGCCGTTGCCGGCAAGCGACATACCCAACGCCTCGGTCAGTGAATTCATCGAGTTGGCCGTGAACATACCCGAACATGAACCGCATGTCGGGCACCCTTTCGCTTCAAGCAGCGCAACTGTGTCGTCGGCCACTGTGGTGTCGGCCGAATCAATCATCACATCAATTAAATCGAGCGCGCGTCCGTTAAGGTTGCCTGCCTCCATTGGGCCTCCGCTGACAAAAACAGCCGGTATGTTCAAGCGCATGGCGGCCATAAGCATTCCGGGGGTGATTTTGTCGCAGTTGCTGATGCAAATCATTGCGTCGGCCTTGTGGGCGTTCACCATATATTCAACTGAGTCGGCTATCAAATCGCGCGAGGGTAGGGAATACAGCATTCCGTCGTGCCCCATGGCTATACCATCGTCAATAGCTATGGTATTGAATTCGGCCGCGAAACATCCCAGCGCTTCTATTTCCGATTTTACAATCTGTCCGATTTCATGAAGGTGGGTATGGCCGGGCACAAACTGGGTGAACGAGTTGACAACAGCTATTACCGGCCTCCCCATTTGCTCCGTTTTCATGCCGCACGCGCGCCATAAGGCTCTGGCTCCGGCCATACGACGGCCGTCGGTGGTTGCTGCGCTTCGTAAAGATTTGCTCATTTTGTGTACGTAACTTTTTTAGACAAATGTTAATAGGGCTGTTTAAAAACAAGCTCCAACTAGTGAATTGAAGAAACAGTCACGACGCCTTTCCTACGTCCTGACTGCCGAAAGACAGACGTTGAGCAACCCCTGTATGGTTGTTCAACAAGCGATATGTTGTCTCACATCAGAGAACTTGGTTGCAAATTTATGGTAATTCGGCGTTATTTGCAAATAAATTTTATAATTATCGTTGTTTTTGCGAATAATTGTTAGGTGTGTTTAGGCTCCCTTAAGGGATTTGCAGGTTGGCGTCGCGGGTTTGTACAGTCATACCATCGAGCAGCATAACGTAGGGGTAATGCGAGAACGGGTACAGCTCTTCCAGCTCACTTCCGTCGGCGCGTCCGTTAATCCAATTGCCTGGCAAGCCCGAGGTTAGTCGCTCGGGATCGACCGATATGGCCACAACCTTCCACTGCAGCGACCCGGCCGCAGCCAGTTTGCTCATCAGGGTGTGGCACACATCGCAATCGGGATCGTAAAAAATCAGCATCGTCTTCCCTTGGGCTACATCGCTTAGCCTGTTGGAAACTCCTTTGCTGTCGATGAAGGCAAAGTCGGCCGTCAGGGTACCCATCCGATTCTTAAGCAACTCATTATAGGTATATTTCAACGCCACGGCTTCGGACGCCTCTAGATTCATGCGCTGAAGAATCTCGATAAGCAACTCCTCGTTAAACATTGGCGAATCGTAGTTGCCAAGGTAGTCAAGCACCGTATTGGCAAGTTTGTTGTTGCTCCATTTTGCAACGATAGTGTCGGCCATAGCCGCACGGGTGATAGAGTCGGCATGCTGCGCTATGTATATGTAGTCGGCAGTCATCTGCTCGATAGTGTCGGCCGGCATTGTTTGCAAATCTTTCCCTTGCCAGAAAGCGGCAATCTGCGGGTGCATACCTTTGGCAGCGGCGGGCAGCAGCGCAAACATAAAAAATATAATTGTGACTAACAGTTTATTCATTTTTCTTCAAATTTCTGTATATACAAAGATAGTGGAGTGTATGTTTATTTAGAGCACTCCACAGCATAATTAAGATTTTTTAAACGACATCGCAACCCGCTTCGACTCCCAATAATTTGTTATTTTCTTAACTTTGCGACTTAGAAGTTTGTTGTTTATTAAGAGGTTGTTTAATAAGCGCCCTCAAAACCAATAATTCAAGTACATTATGGCAAATATAAAAACTATTGGTATTCTTACATCCGGAGGCGATGCCCCGGGTATGAACGCAGCAATCCGTGCCGTCACCCGCTCGGCTATTTTTAGCGGATTTAAGGTAAAGGGTATTTACCGTGGCTACAAAGGATTGATTACAAATGAAATAGTGGATTTTAAGACACAAAACGTGTCGAATATTATACAAATGGGCGGTACCATCTTGAAAACTGCCCGTTGTCAGGAATTCCGTACGCCCGAAGGGCGCCAATTGGCCTACGACACTTTGCGCCAGCACGAGATTGACGCTCTGGTCGTGATAGGCGGCGACGGCTCGCTCTCCGGTGCCCGCATTTTCGCTACCGAATTCAACTTCCCCTGCATCGGTTTGCCCGGAACAATCGACAATGACCTCTATGGAACCGACGAAACAATCGGCTACGACACGGCATTGAACACTATAATGGAATGTGTCGACAAAATCCGCGACACTGCAACCTCCCACGAGCGCCTCTTTTTTATTGAAGTCATGGGGCGCGATGCCGGCTTCCTTGCGCTGAACGGAGCTATCGCTTCGGGCGCCGAGGCGGCAATTATTCCCGAAATCTCAACGGAGGTCGACCAATTGGCAGAGCTGATTCAAAACGGATTCCGCAAAAGTAAGAACTCATCGATAGTGCTTGTGGCTGAAAGTCCCGTTACAGGTGGCGCCATGGGATTGGCCGAACGTGTGAAGAAAGAATATCCGGGCTACGATGTGCGTGTGTCGATTCTCGGCCATCTTCAGCGAGGCGGCTCTCCGACAGCCCGCGACAGAATACTGGCATCGCGGCTTGGCTCGGCGGCTATCGATGCTCTGCTCGACGACCAGCGCAACGTGATGATAGGTATTTCGAACGACGAAATCGTTTACGTACCGTTCTCGAAAGCTATCAAAAAAGAGAAGCCTATCAACCGCGAACTGCTCGACACTCTGCGGCGCCTTTCTATCTAAGCGTCAATTGAATTGATGTAAATCATAAAAACAACGGATGCAATGTCGATCGGCTTGCATCCGTTGTTTTTAATGATTTATATACATGTTCTAAACCGCTTGTGCAGCTTCGTATTCAGCTTTTACAACTTCATAGAAGTGGGCTTTAGTAGCGCATACATATGGTGCCAGCCACAGGAAGCCGATACCCAACGTAATGATGCAAAGTATAAACCATCCTATGAACGACAGCATCAGCAAGAAATATTTCATTTTGTGGCCGTACATCATTGCCATGCTCAGTTCAATAGCTGCATTATAGCCTAAATCGGGACGGTCCTTTAATATAAAGGAGGTCATCGAATAAGATATACCCTTGATGATGCCCGGAACAATAAGCAGAAGGAACCACAGGAATGTGTAAACCGCCTTTAATAAAAGCGTTGCGAATACACGGCTGAAATCGTAGAACCCGTCAAATAATTTAGCAATCTTAAAGGGTTCATCCAACTGGCGCATATTGCCAAGGAATGCCACCTCAAAACTGTAGCTCATTGGTAACAGCAGCAACGCCAAAAGATTACCAATATATGGAATTACACTTGCGGCTGCTGTGATAGCCAAATACAAAAAAGCAAAAACCACGGCCCGGTCCCATTTATTTTCCAGGTCGGCTCTACCCATGTTTCGAAATTGCGATAAAGTATACATAATTATATTGTTATTAATGTGATTTTCAAAGATATGACAAAATTGAATAATTACAAAATTTGACGGAATATTAAAATGTGTTTGCTTTGATGTCGGTTCCGGCTGGAGTCTGGAATATGCCAAGGCCAAAGCGGCGCACGGTTGCGTAAACGTAGTCGAATATGTCTGACTGTTGGTGTTCGTGTTCCACCCATTCGGTCGAGCGGGTGAAAAAATATAGCTGCAATGGGAGTCCGGATTGTGTCGGGGGCATTTGTCGCACCATTAAGGTCATTTCTTGATTTACGTATGGATTGGCGCGCAGGTATGCTTCCAGATGGTCGCGCACGGCGCGTATGTTGGTCAGGGGCTTTGTGCTTTCGGGTTCTGTTTCCAGAAAATGGTCGGCGCGCAGATTGTCCAGCTCGCTTTCGGTGAGGAAGCGTACGGTGTTCATGTCGATGAATATAGCTCGCTCTACCCGTCGGCCACCCGACTCCTGCATCGGGCGGTAGTTGCGGAACGAATCGGTTATTAAGGTGTAGGGGGGAACGGTGGTTACGGAGTTGTCCCAGTTGCGCACTTTCACCGTTGTAAGCGATACGTCGAGAACCTCGCCGTTGAGGTCGCGGTTGGGCATCGCAATCCAATCGCCCCGTTGTAGCATTTTGTTGGCTGTCAGTTGTATGCCGGCAACCAGGCCTAGAATGGTGTCCTTGAATACCAACGACAGCACGGCCGCCGAAGCGCCTAATGCCGTCAGTATGGCTATCGGAGTTTTGCCAATGAGGATGCTCAAGGCTATGATAACGCAAATACCTATAATTATAAGCTTGAACATCTGGAATATGCCTTTAACGGCATATGCGCGCAAATTTTCGCGCAAAAGCATTGCTTTGTAAAGGTTGTCGATGAAGATAACGATTATGCGCATTATTGCCCAAAGGATGTAGAGCGAAGTGACGGCATCTATCCAGCGCACGGATCCGTTGCCGGCATCGAAGAATCGGGGAAGCATCCATGTTACAATCAGAGCCGGAGCCAGTTGAGAGATTGCTTTCAACAGGCGTAGGTTTATCAGATCGTCGTCCCATTGGGTTGAACTCCGTGCAATAGCTTTCTCAAACATCAGCAGAATGCCTTTGGCAATATAGTAGGCTACCATCGACATCAGTGCTATACAACACAGCAATATTAGGCTTTGTATTTGTTCGTGGGCAAAGGCCGGCGACAGGCTGTTGGCCATTTCTTTGAAAAATTCAACCATAGCAAAAGTTTTCGCAAAGGTAATAAAATAATTTGGGTGCAGACATCTTGATTATGATTCTGCACCCAACTATAGCAGGATAAATGTGTTAGCTCTGTGGTTTGACGTCCGGCTTGTTCTGCGCCAGATCGGGGCTGTTTACGAAGAATGGTTCCGGAATGCCGAATACGGAGTTGATATCCTTGCCCGGGCTTAGGAAGCCGTCGATTATTGTGTCGCGACCCGACGGATTTTCGAATGTATACAGGCCAAAGTAGTGTAACATCGCGGCAATATGCTCGAACACAGTATCTTGAATTCCCTCATATGGAAACCATTTCGATGTTGCCGTGAAGCAATAAATTTGCAAAGGTATGCCGGTTGGGGTTTGGGCGAGTGTTGACACGAAACAGTCGCTCGTGTGCGAGATGTTGTCGTTTGCATCGAGCCACATCTTTATGTAAGCACGAAATAATCCAAGGTTAGTGTCGACAGTGCCGTCAACCAATCCCTCGGGGTTGTCGACATCGGCAACCTTTCCAGCCTGTTTCTGGGCAAGTTTCTTAGTGATATAATCGTCCATCATCGGCACCTTCCTAATTGCGTCGAGCATTTGTGGCGTTGTGGCAACCACGCTGTCGGCATCAATCATGTAGCTACGGCATATGCGGCGGGTGTTGCTTTCCTGCATTGTCCGGTAGTTGGTGAAGCCGTTGCTTATCAGGTTGTAGGGCGGAAGAGTGGTGGTTGTCTTGTCCCAATTAAGAACCTTTACGGCTACGAGCGAAACGTCCTGCACGGTTCCGTTGGCGTTGGTTCCATCAACAACAATCCAGTCGCCGACATGCAAGCTATCGTTTTCCGACAGCTGAACGCCAGCCACAAGGCTTAATATATTGTTTTTGAAAATCAGCATAAGCACAGCTGAGAAGGCGCCCAGGCCGGTGAGCAGTTTCAGCGGTGACTGGTCAACGATAATTGATATAATAACAATTACCGCGATTATCCAAATAATGCCTTTTGCCAGCTGAGCCAATCCGTTGAGAGGAAGTTTCTTTTTATTGGCTCGAGCGTCGACATGCTGCCATATGGCTGCGATAAGAGCTGTTATCGATACCGTTATGACGAACACTATATAAACCATGGTGATTTTTGTCAGCGTTGTCGACAGTGCGTTATGGTTCGACAGCGTGAACTGAATCAGGGCAAGGAACACCAGCGGGGGAACTATCCGGCAAATCTTATGAAAAAACTTTTGTTGTTTCAGTGCCTGATAGGTGCCTGTACTCCAGTGTTTAGCTATGGTTTCCACGGCTTTCAGAACCACCCACTGCACGGCATATCCAATCACGACAGCCACGCCAAACACAACCGCGGCGTATAAGAACGTTACCATGTCGACGTTGTGGTCAAGGCCGAAAATGCCGAGAATCCAGTCGACGATTTTCATAATAAAACTTGCAACAGCGTACGAAATTCCGTTGCTGTCGCCAATGAAATGACTGATGTCGATAGGTTGTTTACCGGCAGTGTCGGCAGCAGATGTGATTAAATTTAACACCATGATGAATTCTTTTTTATATTATTGACAATTCTTACCGCTCTTTTGTTCAAACGAAGTGTTTTTAATGACAACAATGAAAAGGTGGAGCAAAATCGGGCTAAAAAATTATTATTTATTTGTTGGTATTGGCAAAATGTTATAAATTTGCAGCCTATTTACAGAACAGAAAGTTACTTTTACCTCATGAGCAATAAACTTTTTATTTTCGACACCACGCTTCGCGATGGTGAGCAGGTGCCTGGCTGCCAGCTTAACACGGTTGAAAAAATCGAAGTGGCAAAGCATCTTGAAGAGCTGGGCGTTGATGTGATTGAGGCCGGTTTCCCGGTGTCGTCGCCGGGCGATTTCAATTCGGTTATGGAAATATCGAAAGCCGTTACCTGGCCAACAATATGCGCCTTGACGCGCGCCGTCGAGAATGACATCCGCGTCGCAGCCGAATCGCTTCAATATGCCAAACATAAACGCATACATACCGGTATTGGAACGTCCGAGTCCCATATCCGCTACAAGTTCAACTCAAACCGCGAGGAAATCCTTGAGCGCGCCGTGGCTGCTGTGAAGTATGCCAAGAAATTTGTTGAAGACGTGCAGTTCTATGCCGAGGATGCCGGACGCACCGACAACGAATACCTGGCGCGTGTGGTTGAGGCGGTTATCAAGGCCGGAGCCACCGTTGTAAACATTCCCGACACAACCGGCTACTGTTTGCCTGAGCAGTTCGGTGCAAAAATAAAGTATCTGATGGAGCACGTCGACGGCATACATCGCGCAACAATAGCCACACACTGCCATAACGACCTGGGCATGGCCACGGCTAACACTGTCCAAGGTATACTGAATGGTGCGCGTCAGGCCGAAGTGACAATCAACGGTATCGGCGAACGCGCCGGCAACACCTCGCTCGAAGAGGTTGCAATGATTTTCAAGGCCCATTCCGAACTTGGAATCGAAACCAACATCAACACCACCAAGATATGCGGCGTGAGCCAGTTGGTTTCGTCGCTGATGAACATGCCGGTACAGCCAAACAAGGCTATCGTAGGGCGCAATGCCTTCGCCCATAGTTCAGGTATACATCAGGATGGAGTGCTTAAAAACCGCGAAAGCTACGAAATTATCGATCCAAAAGATGTTGGCGTCGATGAAAACTCGATAGTGCTGACTGCTCGCTCGGGACGCGCCGCGTTGAAGCATCGTATGCATGTGCTGGGCATCGATCTGGAGAAAGAAGCCCTCGATAAAGCTTACGAGGCCTTCCTTGTGTTGGCCGACAAAAAGAAAGAAATCAACGACGATGACGTGCTGATGCTTGCCGGCGAACATCATAAGTCGTCGCGCCGTCTCAAGCTTGATTATCTACAAGTCACATCGGGCGTTGGCGTTAAATCAGTTGCCTCGATCGGTTTGGATATTGCCGGCGAAAAATTCGAAGCATGCGCTTCGGGCAACGGTCCTGTCGACGCCGCCATATCGGCAATCAAGATTATAATCCGTCGTAAGATGCTAGTCAAGGAATTCCTTATACAGGCAATCAGCAAGGGAAGCAACGATGTGGGCAAGGTTCATATGACGGTTGAGTACGACGGTTCAAACTATTATGGCTTCTCGGCCAACACCGACATCATAGCGGCCAGCGCCGAAGCCTTCATCGATGCAATAAACAAATTCGTTCATTAAAACATGCCAAAAACTCTTTTCGATAAAATTTGGGACGCCCATACGGTGCAAGCTATTGCCGACGGCCCAACACAGTTGTATATCGACCGCCTCTACTGCCACGAGGTGACAAGCCCGCAGGCATTCGACGGTCTTCGCCGACGCGGACTCAAGGTGTTCCGACCCGAGCGCGTGGTTTGCATGCCCGACCATAATATTCCTACCCAAAATCAGGATAAGCCCATAGCCGATCCCGTGTCGGCAAAGCAGGTGGCTCAGTTAACGACCAACGCTACTGAATTCGGCCTGACCCATTATCACCTCGGTCACGCCCGCAACGGAATCATCCACGTTGTCGGTCCCGAATATGGCCTTACACTGCCGGGGAGCACAATTGTTTGTGGCGACAGCCATACATCGACCCATGGTGCCTTTGGTGCCGTTGCTTTCGGCATCGGTACCTCTGAGGTTGAGATGGTGCTGGCCTCGCAGTGTGTGCTCCAGCCCCGACCGAAAACCATGCGTATCAACATCGAGGGTAGCCTCGGCAAAGGCGTTACCGCCAAGGATTTGGCTCTGTTCATCATAGCCCGCATGACAACCGGTGGAGCAACCGGCTATTTCGTTGAATACGCGGGTGAGGCCATACGCGCATTGTCGATGGAAGAGCGTATGACTGTGTGTAACCTGTCGATTGAAATGGGCGCGCGAGGAGGAATGATCGCCCCCGACGAAACGACCTACGCCTACGTGAAAGGGCGTGAGAACGCACCCAAAGGTGAGGACTGGGAGAAAGCCGTCGCCTACTGGCGTACATTGCCAACCGACGAAGACGCTGTTTTCGACCGTGAAATCACGTTTAATGCCTCGGAGATTGGACCACGGTTAACCTACGGCACAAACCCCGGCATGGGTATCGACATCGACGAAACTGTTCCGGCCTATGCCGGCACGGACGAAGCGGGTGCTCTTTCCCACGCCAAAGCGTTGAACTACATGCAATTCGCCGAAGGGCAGAAGCTGCTTGGAACAAAAGTTGACTATGTCTTTCTGGGTTCCTGCACCAACGGTCGCCTGAGTGATTTCGAAGCATTTGCCGGCTTGGTAAAAGGACACAAAAAATCGCCCGACGTGACGGCTTGGCTTGTGCCCGGGTCGCAAAGCGTTTACCGCCAGATTGTTGAAGCCGGTATTGACAAAACCCTCGAAGAAGCCGGTTTCGAACTGCGTCAGCCCGGCTGCTCGGCCTGTCTGGCAATGAACGACGATAAAATACCGGCCGGATGTTTGGCCGTGTCAACATCAAACCGCAACTTTGAAGGGCGACAGGGTCCTGGTTCACGCACAATTTTAGCCGGACCGCTCGTTGCTGCCGCAGCTGCCATAACAGGATGTATAACCGACCCTAGAACAATTTCCTAGCCATGCCCGAAAAATTTTCAACCATACGCTCCACGGCCGTTCCGCTCCCAATGGAGAATGTCGATACCGACCAGATAATTCCCGCACGTTTCTTGAAAGCCACCTCGCGCGAGGGATTCGGCGAAAACCTGTTCCGCGACTGGCGCTATTTGCCCGACGGCTCGGAGAACCCCGATTTCGTGCTCAACAACCCAAGATATAAAGGTTGTATACTCGTGGCCGGTAAAAACTTCGGTTCAGGCTCGTCGCGCGAGCATGCGGCCTGGGCAATCCACGATTACGGATTCCGTGTGGTAGTTTCCAGCTTTTTCGCCGATATACACAAAAACAACGAACTGAATTCGTTTGTGCTCCCCGTCACTGTTTCGCCGGAGTTTCTGGCCGAGTTATTCGCCTCAATCGAAAGCGACCCATCGACAGAAATTGTTGTTGACCTTCCTGCACAAACAATTACCAACACCGCCACCGGCCGTAGCGAACAGTTCGACATAAACTCGTACAAGAAGGAATGTTTGATGAACGGGCTCGATGATATCGACTATCTGCTGTCGCGCCGCGCCCAGGTTGAGGCTTGGGAAAAATCCCGGTAGACAACAAAGTCACATACACCCATTATGCATGTTGAAATTCTAGATACCACGTTGCGCGACGGCGAACAAACGTCGGGTGTGTCGTTCAGCACACCCGAAAAAATGGCCATATCGCGCCTGTTGCTTGCCGAGTTGCATGTGCCGCGCATTGAAATTGCGTCGGCGCGGGTGTCGGAGGGAGAGCGCGAAACCGTTGCCCGCATCTGTGCGTGGGCTTCCAAAACCGGCTATTCGAATGCGCTCGAGGTGCTCGGATTTCTCGATAACGGAAAGTCGGTCGATTGGATCACATCCGTTGGCGGACGGGTAATAAACCTGTTGGCAAAAGGCTCGGAGCGGCATTGCCGCCTGCAGTTGGGCCAGACACCTGAGCAACATATCGAGGCTATAGCCGCCGAGATTGAACGCGCGCGCTCGGCCGGTTTGGAGGTGAACCTATATCTCGAGGACTGGTCGAACGGAATGAAGCAGTCGCGCCCCTATGTCCTGGCCCTCACCCAAGCCGTTGGCAAAATGCCGGTACGCCGCGTGATGCTGCCCGACACACTTGGCATTCTGAATCCCTACGACACGCTTTCGTACATTCACTATATGGTTAAACTCTTTCCGTCGCTACACTTCGATTTTCATGCCCATAACGATTACGACCTGGCAACAGCCAATGTGTTTGCGGCCGTAAAGGGGGGTGCACGAGGAATCCACTGCACCGTGAACGGACTCGGAGAACGCGCCGGTAATGCAGCCTTGTCGAGTGCAATTGCTGTGATTCACGATCAACTGCACGCTACTACCGGTGTGGACGAATCGCGCATCAACAAGGTTTCGCATATCGTGGAATCATTTTCCGGTATACGGGTGCCGCCAAACAAGCCGATTATCGGCGACAGTGTGTTCACGCAATGCGCCGGTGTCCACGCCGACGGCGACAATAAAAACCGCTTGTATTACAATGATTTGCTTCCTGAACGATTCGACCGCGAACGTGAGTATGCACTGGGCAAGACGTCGGGTCGAGCCAACATTCGCAAAAATCTAGAATCGCTCGGCATCGAGCTGTCGGAGGCAGAGATAGGCAAAGTTACCGACCGTGTAATTCAGTTGGCCGATAAAAAAGAGCTTGTCACACAGAGCGATCTCCCCTTCATTATAGCCGACGTGCTGAAACATTCCGGGTTGCCTAGGCGGGTGAAACTCATCAACTATTCCCTGACACTAGTCAATGGTTTGCGCCCTACGGCCATGGTGAAACTGTCGGTCGACGGAACCGACTATCAGGAGTCGGCCGTAGGCGACGGACAGTTCGATGCTTTCATGCATGCCGTGCGCAACATTTACCAAAAATACCTGCATCGCCCAATTGCCACCCTCACCAACTATACAGTCAGCATTCCACCCGGCGGCAAAACCGATGCTCTTGTACACACGGTTATCACGTGGAACTACAACGGCCACACATTCAAAACAGGAGGCCTCGACGCCGACCAAACAGAAGCCGCCATTCAGGCTACACTAAAAATGCTAAATCTTTGCGATTTACCACAGTAAACAAACCCTAACAATCAAGATATATGGAACTTAAAATTGCAGTATTGCCGGGCGACGGCATCGGCCCCGAGATTTCAGCCCAAGGCGTTGAAGTGATGAAAGCCGTTTGCAAACTCTTTGGCCATGAACTTTTCATAGAATATGGTCTCGTAGGAGCAGCAGCCATCGACGCTGTAGGCAATCCGTTTCCCGACGAAACACTCCAGATGTGCCGCCGCAGCGATGCCGTGCTTTTCTCAGCAATAGGCCACCCCAAATACGACAACGACCCTACAGCAAAAGTGCGTCCCGAACAAGGATTGCTCGCTATGCGCAAAAGTCTCGGTTTGTATGCCAACGTCCGCCCCGTGGAAACCTTTGCTTGCCTGCTCCACAAATCGCCTCTGCGCTCCGAACTGGTTGAAGGCGCCGACTTCGTTTGCATCCGCGAACTGACCGGGGGCATGTATTTCGGCAAAAAATACCAGGACAACAATGAAGCTTACGACACCTGCATATACACCCGCAAGGAGATTGAACGCATACTCCGTGTGGCCTACAGCTACGCCATGCGCCGTCGCAAACACCTCACTGTTATCGACAAAGCCAACGTGCTGGCAAGCTCACGCCTATGGCGCCAGATAGCCCAGGAAATCGCTCCGGAATATCCCGAAGTGCTCACCGACTATATGTATGTCGACAACGCTGCCATGCGCATTATACAGGATCCCCGGTTCTTCGACGTGATGGTGACCGAAAACACTTTCGGCGACATATTAACCGACGAAGCCTCCGTAATATCCGGCTCAATGGGCTTGCTTCCTTCGGCATCGGTTGGCGAAGGCACGCCCGTATTCGAACCCATCCATGGCTCATGGCCACAGGCGGCAGGCAAGAACATAGCCAATCCATTGGCCCAGATTCTCTCGGTAGCGATGCTCTTCGAGTACTTCGGACTCGAAGCTGAAGGAGCACTGGTGCGAGAAGCCGTAGCCGAATCGCTCAATGCCAACGCCGTAACCCCCGACATTGATCCCGCAGCCACCGGTACAACCACTTCCGTAGGTCGTTGGATTGTCGAATATATCATCAATAAGCATATTTGAGGATGCGTTACTGACGATGCGTAATTAACAATTTTTTGGAAAAGAGTCTGTACTATGAAAAGATTTTTGTAATTTTGAGGCCCAAACTCCGGAGAACTCCCGTGCCGGATACATAACTTAACGAATCAGAACCTATGGAACGTAAAGTCAGAGTCAGATTTGCACCCTCGCCCACCGGGCCTCTTCATATCGGCGGTGTACGTACCGCTTTGTTCAACTACCTTTTCGCGCGTCAGAACGGCGGCGACATGATTCTCCGTATCGAGGACACGGACTCAAACAGATTTGTTCCAGGCGCTGAGGAGTATATCAACGAAGCGTTGCAATGGCTGGGCATCGGTATTGACGAAGGTGTTCGCGAAGGTGGTGCCTACGGGCCGTATAAGCAGAGCGAACGTCGCGACATTTACCGCAAGCATGTGAAGATGCTGCTCGATGCAGACAAGGCCTACATAGCTTTCGACACAGCTGCCGAGCTGGAGCAGAAACGCGCTGAAATTCAGAATTTCCAGTACGACGCATCAACCCGCGGCCAGATGCGCAACTCACTCACAATGCCCAAGCACGAGGTTGAAAAGCTCATTGCGGAAGGCACACCCTACGTTGTCCGCTTCAAGATTGAGCCGGGACGCGACGTCAAGGTCGACGACATGCTCCGCGGAACTGTTACCATAAACTCATCGATTCTCGACGATAAAGTGCTCTACAAGAGCGCCGACGACCTGCCTACTTATCACCTTGCAAATATTGTCGACGATCACCTTATGGAAGTTTCCCACGTGATTCGCGGCGAAGAATGGCTCCCTTCGGCTCCCCTGCATGTGCTCTTGTATGAGGCATTCGGCTGGGCCGACACCGCTCCTCGATTCGTTCACCTTCCGCTACTGCTCAAGCCTGACGGAAAAGGGAAGCTCTCAAAACGCGACGGCGACCGTCTCGGATTCCCCGTATTCCCTCTGGAATGGCACAACCCCGCCACGGGCGAAGTCAGCTCCGGCTATCGCGAGTCGGGCTATCTGCCTCAGGCTGTTGTAAACTTTCTGGCTCTGCTTGGATGGAATCCCGGCGACGACAACGAAATAATGTCGATGGACGAACTGATTCAGCGCTTCTCGCTCGAACATTGCTCCCGCTCCGGTGCGCGCTTCGACTACGAAAAAGGGCGCTGGTTCAACCATGAATACCTCATGCGGATGCCCGACCAGGAGCTGGCTCAGCTGTTCAAGCCCGTGCTGAAAGCAAATGGAGTGAATCCCGACGAGTTTACCGACGCCTATATCGCTGCCGCCGTAGGAATGGTTAAAAGCCGAATTCACTTTGTTGACGAACTATGGGCTCAGGCAAAATTCTTCTTCGTCGCTCCAACCGACTACAATCCCAAGGATGTGAAGAAACGCTGGAACGACGACATGCCTCGTATAATGGCCGAATTGGCCGAGGTGATAAACGGACTCGACGACATGTCGAGCGCAGCCGCCGAGAAAGTGGTGCTCGACTGGATTGCCTCTAAAGGTTATCATCTAGGCAACGTGATGAACGCCTTTCGTCTTTGTGTTGTCGGTGAATGCAAAGGCCCACACATGTTCGACATTACCGAACTCATGGGCAAAGAAAAAACGCTCCAAAGAATTCAACAAGGGATTAAAAACATCAAACCGGCCGAATAACCCTTCGATATGAACCCACTCTACAACACCGGCATACATCTCTACCGCCTAGGTGCAAAGCTCGTTTCGTCACGAAACAAAAAGGCCGATCGTATGCTTAAAGGTCAGAGTGAAACATTCGAGCGGCTGGAGCGCAATCTGCAACCCGGCAAAAAATACGTCTGGTTGCACGCAGCTTCGCTGGGCGAGTTCGAACAAGGGCGACCCCTGCTCGAAATGATACGTCGCCAACGCCCCGAGCTGGGAATCGTGCTCACATTCTTTTCCCCGTCAGGCTATGAGGTACGCAAAAATTACCCCATAGCCGATATAATCTGCTATCTCCCGTTCGACACCCCCGCCAACGCACGCCGTTGGGTAGAAACCCTACGCCCTGCTATGGCCATATTCGTAAAATACGAATTCTGGGGCAATTATCTCGAGCAGCTCCACCACAACAACATACCAACCTACCTGATATCAGCAATTTTCCGCGATTCTCAATCCTTCTTCCAATGGTGGGGCGGAACGTTCCGTCATATGCTCCGATGCTACCAACGATTGTTCGTACAGGACAACGACTCCGCGCGGCGTCTGGCATCGATCGGAGTGACAAACGTAGATGTTACCGGCGACACCCGCTTCGACCGTGTAACCGACATCATGCGCTCAACCCACACAATTGCGGCCATGGAGGCACTCAAGGCAAGCGGAAAAACCATAATCATATTCGGTTCAAGCTGGGAAGCCGACGAAGAAATCTACAGTCAGTGGTTGAGCGAGCACAGCAACATTTGTGCCGTTATAGCCCCGCACGAATTCGACGCTCAACGCCTCGAAAAACTGTCGCGTATGCTTCCTGCCGACAACGGACAAACAGTAATGCTCTCCGATTTATTGAAAGCCGACAATCCCGACCGGGCCGTTAAGGATGTACGCTGTGTCATCGTCGACTCATTTGGGCAGCTGTCGAGCCTCTACCGCTATGGAAACATAGCCTACATCGGAGGTGGTTTCGGCCATGGCATTCATAACATCAACGAAGCTGCCGTTTATGGAATACCGGTTGTGTTCGGTCCGAATCACAAAAAATTCAAGGAAGCGTCCGACTTGATTCACTGCGGCGGCGGTTTCTCAATAAGCAATAAGCAGGAATTGGAATCGATTTTCAACACACTGACTTCCGACCCCGCCTGCCTGGACGAAGCAGGCAAGGCAGCCGGAGCCTACATCGCGCGCAGCATAGGAGCCACCCCAGCCATTTTCAAAGCTATTTTTTGATTTATTTTTACGGTATACAATCTCTAAGAAAAACACATTCTAGAGTATTAGATTGCAACTTTTGCGTCCTTTAGTGAAAATAATGCATATTTTCAGGCCAAATAGATTTACATTCCGTTTTGTTATATAAGAATTATTTTATTACATTTGTTGCTCATCACAGTTCAAATATAGCTTAATGGAGAAGATAGACAATCTCGACCGAAAAATTTTAAGTATAGTAATGAAAAACGCACGTATGGCTTCAAAAGACGTGGCCTTGGAATGCGGGGTGTCACGTGCGGCCATACATCAACGAATTCAGCGAATGATCGACGTGAATGTAATCACCGGTTCCGGCTATACTGTAAACCCCAAGGCGTTAGGATATCACACATGCACCTACATCGGCATAAACCTCGAACGAGGCGCTATGTACAAGGACGTTGTGCCCGAGCTAGAAAAAATTCCCGAAATAGTTGAATGTCACTTTACAACGGGTCCCTACACAATGATGATTAAACTCTATGCCCGCGATAATGAACATCTTATGGAACTTCTTAACGACAGAATTCAAACCATACGCGGCGTTATGGGCACAGAAACCCTTATCTCACTCGACAGCTCTATATCAAGAGGTGTGCCTATTTTCAAAGACAATGCAGATTAACAATCAAAAACGCTAATGAAAACAGCAGCATCAGCATAGCAGTCATGCCCAATATAGGGTTCAGTATTGAGCCGCGATGAGTTCGCAAAAAATTGTACAGTGAAAAGTGGCAAAGAATATAAACCACTGATATGATGTGGCATCCGGGCAAATAAAGAAACGCCAGTATTGCCGACACTATTCCGTTAAACATATAAAGCAACGAGGCGAAACGTGTGCCAAACATTACGGCAAGCGTGCGTTTCCCTACAGCCGCGTCGTCAGGCTCATCGCGGAAATTGTTGACCAACAGTACGTTCGCGCCCATCAGCCCCACTGCCAGCGAGCACACTCCGGCCGTTTCCGAGAAATAGCCCGTCGACAAAGCGTAAGTGAAATTAACGGGAATGATACCGAAAAAAATAACTACGGCAACCTCGCCAAGTCCGTGATGCGACAGCGGGTAAGGCCCTGCGCTGTAGGCTAAAGCGCCGACAGCGATAAGCAAGCCAACGGGTATTAGCCACCAGCCTCCCCAATATATCAAGCAACACCCCACGGCACACGCTACCCCTAGGGTGACGAAGGTAGCCCTGAGCATAGCCCGCGGAGTGATATCACCCTCAGTCACGCCACGACGCGGCCCCTCGCGGCCGGCACGGTCCAATCCGTCGCGAAAATCGTAATATTCATTAGCAAAATTCGATGCTATTTGAGCCAGCACAGCAAACAAGGCGCACAGAAGAATCGGTAACAACCTGACGGAGTCCACCCTTACCGCACAAGCAGCCCCCGCGATAACTCCCGATAGCGAAACCGGCAGCGTGCGTAAGCGCATAGCCTCAATCCATACCTTAATAAATCTCATAGGTTTAGTCTTTAATAACAATCTAAATATCAATGTCGGCTCCTGTTTTCGTCAGGCCAAAGCATGCCGCTACAGCGCTGCGTATCATAGCTGCTTCCCGGCTGTTTCGTTTTAAAATGCCGATTATATCGTTTATATAGGAGTCTTTACCTTGCAGGCCACATAGTTGCGCTACATTGCTTTGCGGAACCATCGACTTCTGATTGTAGACCCGCAACACCGATTTATAGTCGCCATCGGCCAGATATCCGCTAAACTCACGACAGAATTTCTCGTACAGCGCACGAGGCTGTATCTCATAAACAATGTTCTTTACATGATTCTCAAGGCTGTTTATGTCGTTGAAGCGACCGTCGGCCCTGAATTCCATAAGCCGCTTAACGCGGTTGCGCGTATGCTCCAGAGCCTGTTTGTGAAGGTCGTGACGAAACTGTCCCATTATCGCCCTTTTAACCGAGTTGAAAACATTGTCGGCATTGCGTCCGTGGGACTGTGCAACAGCGCGGATAACATCCTCCAGCATAAGAACATTCTCAATCTCAGCCACATCGGGCACAAATATCTTACGCTTGCGAAGATAGGCAACCTCGCTGGTGTCGCGCCGGTCGCGGTCGACAACGCCATGCGAATCCAGATGATGAAAAGCCGACAAATCGTTGAACGTACGGGTAGCTTCAATAACGCGGTTGCAGCTCCCCAGCGACCTAACGGTATAATCCGTGAAAATCAACGGATAAAGCTTGGCATCGATCGAATTTTTTCCGTCGCCCTCGATAAACAGAACCGGCTTTCGCGCCCCTATCAAGGCCAGATAAATATCGTCCGACAATCCGTCGCCATCGGGCATAACAACGTAATCCCATGTCTGCGCCTCGGCATCGAAGCCGCGCACCCATATCACCTCCGAGTTTACGCCCTTCGAGGCCAGAAACTCAATGTTATGGGTCGTGTAGATCCACTGACAGTCAGGGCGCATACCCTCTATGCGATCCCATATGGCGGTAGTTACCGACGGGTGCAGAAACATATCGGGAGAATCAACGAAAATAACCCCGTTTTCCGGCGCATAAAGTACTGTACCAAGATAGTACAGCACAGCCTTTTCCCCATCACTCAGTCGTACGGGTGAATAGCTCTCGCCCTGCTGATGGTTGGCAAACAGCAGCTTACCGCTCTCACGCAAAATCCTGTTGTTGGGAAATGCCTCGTGCCAAGCTCGGGCAACAATGTCAAACTTACTGATTGGCAGTTCACGACTATCATTCCCCGATTCGGCAACAGCAAGCTTATGATTAAGCAGCGCAATCATCTCCTCGTTCATCATCAAGGCCGTAAGTCTCTCCAGTTGAGTTCGATTATCGTTGCGTACAAAGGGCGAATTGTTAACTGCATCCTTGTATAGGCTGTCGATTGAGCCGACGAGTGAATCGCTTGTCGTCGAGTTATATATGGCATTCAGAGCCGACACACGGAATGCCTTCCCGGCGCAGTCGGCAATGAGACGCTCTGTAAAACGCGTTTTGCCGGCACCATTAGCACCAATTACGATAATCCTTTGGCGACCGGAGCTGATAACATCCTGTCCACCATTGCTGTGCGGGGGCAGTTTTAAGTTGAAAGCCATAAGTTTTGCGGTTATTCATAAACAACCTCTTAATGCTTTATGAGGTTCAATGCAAAAATAACATAAAATTTAATTGCCGCCAAATTCGCCCCCTCACGTGTTGTTTTAAGTGTTGATACGATAATGGATTTTTATGATATGGGCCCTTAGGCTCCATTCCCCTGCATTAACAATTTTTTAGGAATTGAGCCTAAAGAAAATGTATATATTTGCGGCTACAATTCGCTATTCGAGTACAATATGAGGTGGTTTAAATATGTTGTATGTGCTATTTTGGCGGTGATGGCTACTCACGGGGCTAGCGCACAGATTGTTGTAACCGACAAAGATGAGATAATGTCGGCCGACTCCGTAAAGGCGGAGTACGACAAGCGGCCATATTTCGGTTTATACAAGGACAATTATTTTATATTCGGACCCTCGGTCGGTCCAAAAATAACACGCAGCAACACCAACGTTAAGTTCCAGATTTCCATCGCACAGCGGTTAACAAACTGTGTGCTGCCTTGGGAAACATTCCTCACTCTTTTCTACACTCAGAAATGCTTCTGGAATGTGCTCGAAAAATCATTTCCCATGACCGACCTCAACTTCAACCCCGGCATCGGGCTGGTAAAGCCGCTCTTCTCCAAGGATCGCTACATCGGTAAAGTGAGCCTGATTATTGAGCACGAAAGTAATGGCCGCGACAGTATTTTCTCCCGTTCCTGGAATCGTGTGTCGTTGGCCGCAAGCATTTTCGTCGACCCGAACATCTTGGTGTTCGGCAAAGTGTGGGCTCCATGGGTCGACGGCGAGAACAACCGCGACCTGCTCGACTATTATGGTATTTGGCAGAGTGGAGTGACCTACCTGACCAGCAACCGTCGCTTTCAAGGAACAATACTCCTCACAAAACGCCGTGGTTGGGATTTCAACTACAACACGGTTGTTGAGCTAAGCATCCGCCTTAGTAAGCACGAAAACCAGCATCTTTTCATTCAGTACTACAACGGCTACGGCGAAGGAATGCTCGACTACAACAAATTCCGCTCGCAACTGCGCGTAGGCTTTGTCATCAAACCGCGCTTCTTTAGCGACTATTAGGTAACTATCAATAGTAAAGAATCGCGTAGCCGCTCTCCGGAATTGCCGCGCGGCCAACGCCAGCCGCTGGACATTCCATATTCACCTTCTCGCCGAAAGTGTTGAACGCCTCAACGCGCTTGGGAGCCTTCGCAAGGTCCATTATTACCGATGGTTTGCCAGTTGCGTTGATAACATATACCGGTTTCTCTTTCTCCGCCACCGGCACAAAAGTCATATCGTCGTAAACGGCAACAATCATCTCATCGTCATTCTCGGCCTCGATAAGCGGATAGCACGATTCGGGATGATACGGACGGAAGTCGGATTTCAACAATGTTGTACGGTGCTTCTGCGAGAAATCGAGCCAATGCGTTATTACGCGTCCATGGTCGGCCGGAATATTGCCCAGGTGCATCGAGTATTGAATCACACCAAACAAAGCCGACAATATGTGACGGGCTGCATGTTCGGGAGTGTCGGCCGGATTCCATTCAATCATGTCGGCATGCACAGCGCTGTTGCCCGAGGTCAGGCGAAGATTGCCTATGCGTTTACGGTTGGCCTGCATGTCGCCTGCGCAGTCGAGCGCACGGAGCATATTGCCATACTGGCGTATTGCCGGCCCGATATAGTTTTGCCTGAACTCGATAAGAATATCCGGTTTTATGGCTTTCAGACGGTTGTAAATTCCGGTCATAAGCACATCAACAGCTTCCGGTACCGACTTTATATCGCGTCCGGCATAATTTTCAGCAACGGCCGGATCTTCGCCGATTGCCTTGAAACTGTCGATAAAGTCGAGCTTGAATCCGTCGAGGTTCCACTCGCGTAATGCTGTCTCATAAGTATTGTAAAGGAACTCGCGCACCTCAGGGAAACGGGGGTCGAGAACACATTCTTCCTTGCGTTCAGCCAAATATTTGCCTTGGAAGCGGGTGTAGTTTTTACTTTTTTTGCCGATAAACGGAACCGAGTACCAAAGCATATACTTCATTCCCATATCCTGCACCTTCTTTATGTGGCTCGCGAAATCAGGGAAACGGTTTTTGCTCACCTCCCAGTCGCCACAATATGCATAGCCGCGGCCATTATCGTCGGTTTGCCACCCATCGTCGATTATCAACGTCTTCATTCCCAAGGCTGAAGCACGCCTGCATTCGGCCTCGATATCTTTGTCGAACACATCCTGGTGGAATTGATACCATGAAGAGTACAGCGGGTCGAACGCGCTCTCAGGAGCCTCGATAGGTATGATGCCGGCCTCGCGGGTCATCCAGTCGGCACCGTCGCGCACCGCCTCGGCCCAGAAAACAGGCCGTGTATCCAGCAAAATCTTTGTTTCGTAGTGCGACAATGGAGCTTCAGGAACGCTGAAATAGCCCAGATTAGCAACAAGATCGCAGCCCTCTTCGCGCAGCCCGAAATTGCCCGTAACATGGCGCAACGGCTCGTTGCTGACAACCGTCAGCCGATTAAGGTTATTATTGGTCATGTAGGTGTATAAAGGCATGTCGAACGCCAGATTCGATTTATATTTGCCACCCCAATTTGTTAGCAGCGGACAGCGGTCGCCATTGCTCCCACACCACAGATGGTGTATCTCAACCTGAGGTATCTGCATCTCAACTGTAAATTGCGGCGGAACCTGAGCCGACCGAGCGTCGGCAACAATCGTTATCTCCTCCTTGCCGTCGACCTTCTCAACCGAGGCCTTCAGTGTCCACTTTCCCGGATTCTCGCACACGAGACGCACTTTGCCTACGGCGTCCGTTGTCAACTCCTGCTCAAAAGCCACAGCCTCCATAGTGGCAAGAATACTTACCAACATGGCGCACACCCTGATTTTTCCTGCAAAAAACATGCTTCTGTATAATATAATGTGTTACAATACTTTTCTTATGTATTGCAAATTTAGTATAAATATGCATATATGACAATTTTTATTGAACGAGGTCTAAAATTAAGGGGATGATGCTATGAAAAGCAATTCTTTTGAAGTAAATTTGCAAACAATTCCAACAGCATTTAACCGCAAACGTCATGTGTAACCGCGACAACAGGAGAGTCATCACGCCCGATGCCGGAAACAATCCGGTGTTCGGCATTTCTGTTGTGTAAATCGGTAATGAAGTAACGAGAATTATATGAAGCAAATTACAAAAGCTCCGATTTGTTTTGTGCCTTACCTGAAAAGCGTGATTTGGGGTGGCAATAAAATATGCAGTTATAAAGCTATTGAACAGCCCTACGAGAAGATTGGCGAAAGTTGGGAAATTTCCGCTGTTCCGGGATTCGTTTCCGTTGTTGAATCGGGCGAATACCGCGGTATGACTTTGGATGAGCTTATCGCTCAATTTGGAGCGCAACTCGTTGGCGAAGAGGTGATGAAAAAATACGGTGGTAAGTTCCCGTTGTTAGTAAAGCTCATCGACGCCAACGACAACCTCTCAATACAGGTCCACCCCGACGAACGTTTGGCCCGTGAGCGTCACAACAGTCAGGGAAAAACCGAAATGTGGTATATCATAGCCGCAGAAAAAGGAGCAAAAATCTATTCCGGCCTCAACAAGGAAATCACCCCCCTTCAGTACGAATCAATGGTAGCCGACGGAACATTCATCAACGTTGTTGACAGCTACCGGTCCGCGCCGGGCAGTGTTTTCTACCTACCTCCGGGACGAGTACATTCAATCGGCGCCGGCAATCTGCTTGTCGAAATTCAAGAGTCGAGCGACATCACCTACCGTATATTCGACTATAACCGTCGCGACGCCTCCGGCAATCCGCGTCAACTGCATACCGATCTGGCCAAAGATGCAATCGATTATGCCGTAGCAGCCAATAGCAAATCGTTAATAACGCCCGAAAATAAGCCCGACGCCGAGTTGGTAGCGTGTCCTAGCTTCAGTGTTCGTCGCGTAATTGTAAACGCCCCTACGCAACTGGAGTTCAACCCCGCCTCGTTCACAATAATCATGTGCATTGAGGGCAACATCTCCCTGCGTTACGGAGCCGGTTTAATGCCGTTACCCGAGGGTCATACCGTACTGCTTCCAGCCGTGATGAACGAAATCACGTTGGAAGGCCTTGGCACGGTTATCACCGCTCAGGCGCGCTGATCAGTCAGCAATGTTAGCCGGATTATCCTCCTGATTATAATTTAACGAGTTAAGTTCAACCGTTTCCTGCTTAACCTCTTCGGCCGTAGCTGTTTCATATTCACCGGCCTGTATGCCCGGGGTGTTGTTCGTATCATAAGTTCCCATATCACTATCCATTTTCTACATACAACGCTTCCCCTCTTTAAAAGTTTGATATTATGCTCCCTAAAATAAGAAACTGCACCTAAATTCCGAGCTTTAGGCGCAGTTACTTAAATGTTAACTAATTAGTTATTTCTTTTTCTCCCAACGTGTAGTTTCTCCTTCTTCGTCGGTCAAGAAAAGCACCTTGTCGACAATCGTTGCCTGGAAAGTTTGATTTAAATATTCATCGCTATCAGCATTCATACCCTCAATAGTCAGTACGGCGTTGTCGCTGATATCGCCTGAAAGCGACCATTTTATCGGGTGGCTGAAATTGTCTTCAGGATAGCTCATAAACTCGGAAGAAATAATGCCCGAACCGTTTTTTGTGAAAGTCAGCGTGGCAACACATTCTTCAACCTCATCATCATATTCTTCAAAAAAGCGGTTCTCCCAAGTTCCGATAAGCCGCTGCTCCGAAGAGGGTTCATCTTTATCGTCGTCGCTACATGCAGTAAATCCCATACATGCCGCTAATCCCAACATCAAGAATGCAATAAATTTCATAGTTTTCATAATTCTCAAATTTTTTGTTAATAATTTTTATCCTGATTTTTATTTAACCATAAAACTAAAGTTTACTATACCTACATTATATGAATGTAGTAAGTACCCGTTTTCAGTTTGTTCAAGAATCAGCGGGTCATAAAAGTATACTTTTATCGTTCCTAAAGCGTCATCTTTGTCTGATCTACGATAAGTTATGGTTTTAGTTTCTTTTGTTGTTGTAGAGGTGCTTAAATCAATTGAAGAATTAATTGGATCAAATTTTGTACCCAATCCATACTTTAATGCACCATTTATCTTCATTGAATTTAAATGCGACATTTCATATGTGCGGCTGAATTCATATTCAGTGCCTTTGTCTTCTTCATAGATGCTCACATATCTTTCTAAAGCTTCCATAGACAAGTCCCATTTCCCGAGTGATAGATTGTAGGGCCGAAGATCTATTCGCTTCGACGTAAAATTATCAGGATCAATTTTATAGGTACGTTTGCTATGTTTCCAAATGCTACCGGGCTTATATTTATAATCAAAATTGAAATCCCATAATTGCGCGGGCGTTAAGCAAACGATAGTCGTTGTTGGCATTGAACTAGATGAAGACAAAACCTCAAATCTAAAGTTGTAAGTTCCTTGCGACCACATTTTATGAATTAATTCTTCTTCAGTATATTTTCCATTTCTTCTTGAAATAGAATTCTTTATTATCCTCGGATCTTGATAAAGATCGTCAGGATTGCCTGTCCACTCGTCACTAATTGAAAAATATCCAGCAGGGTTAACTTCCATAAAACCTAGATATTCTGTTACCCCATAATTTATAATACCAGTCCCACCTTTAGATGTAATCCCGTAATAAATATAGTCTCGTTGTAAATATCTGGAGTTTTCGCTACTATCGTCTTTATAAAAATATTTAAACGCTTCTTGTCCCGTCCTGACATAGCTTGACTCGAAGGTTAAAGTTTTTTAAGGACAATGA
>JAMPII010000016.1 GCA_023662835.1 Muribaculaceae bacterium
GAGAATTCCCAGGCGTTGATATTGCCGGAAACGTCGAGCGTCCATTTTGGCGCCAGTCGTACCTCTACACCTGCATTGGCTGTCATGAGAGCGGCATCATATAGAAGGTTGGTTTTTACGGCAGCATCCTGTGCATGGCCGTATGCAAAACCGACGGTTATAAGTAATGAAACCGCAAGTGCCCGAATCGAAGTAAGAGTTGAGCAGATATGTTCCGTGGTATGTTTCATAATTACTTTTTCTTGTTCTGTTGTAATCAGATTTATTGAATCTTTGCCATTCGTTCCTTTTCAACAATCAAACGATGGCTTTCGCGTTGCTTGGGGCAATTCCTCGTGACGAATCCGCATATGCTGTTGTAGACAAATCCGTAGCGTTGCGCTATACTTTTTAATGACTCGGAAGTAGTAGCGTACTCGTGGATGGCCTGAGCGTATTTTTCGGCCGACGAGCGTTTAACCCGTTTGCCATTGTCGTCACGTGTCATACCTTGTTGGGCAGCAAGTTGAGGTTCATGAGTCTTCAGATAGGCTCTGAATACCTCAGGATTAAGGCCGAATTCGGCTGCGACCTCCGCCACATGACGAGGATTATTTTTTAGGCTGGCTATCGCGGGCGCATATTTTGCCGCAGTTGATTTGAGAAACTGTTTGGTTCCCTGCAAATCAGGTTCGGTTTCTCCGTCCCATTCGTAGCCACGGCGTATAAGTTTTTCACCTCGATGCCATTGGTACAGATATCCTTTGAATCCGGCAGCCGGAACGCCCGTTTTTTCAATAATCTCGTCGATAGTTAGCGAGCTATTACGATATAAGTCCAACGCGGGAGCATATAAAGCGACGGTTTCGGATTTGGGGCCATATAAGTTGCCATTGCCGGCCAGTTTTCCCGGTTTACGCACGCCGACATTCTTGCGCGCCGCTTTTCGCCGTGCTGACTTCGAGGCTATGATATCCTTGTGGTAGAACCGCAAATACTGGCAAAAACCGCTTTTGGAAACATTACACATATCGGCCACTTCGGGCATAGTCATGTCCGTATCGCGATACATTGTAAGCGCTTCGGCATATACCTCAGCGCAAGAAGTTCTGGGGCCTCGATGAGTGTTGTCGGCAATGCCAAGACGTCGGCGCAACTTTTCGCGATTGGGAATAATGTCGGGATAATGCACACGAAGTTGCGAGGCAAGTGCCGGTCCGCCAAGGTTGAACAGCCGGGCTATCTGCGACACATTATATTCTATATAGGCAATGTCGCCGCAAGCTTCTATTGCCTCTTTATATTTAATATGTGTCGTTTGCGACTGGCCTTTCGGCGGTTTCACCTTCAGCGTGCGCAAATTATTATCATTAATGTCAAGGCCATAGCGGGCAAAAAGTAATTGTCTGTGATGCTTACCAATGTGGGCACTCAGTCCGGCGGCGGTGACGCCACATTTTTCAGCAACACTGCGGATAGTTAAGTTGGTAGCAGCATACATAGCCACAGCCTCGGCATACTTACACTCGGCTGCCTGCCGACGCATAGCTAACGGCAAACGGTTGAAGTCGATTGGGGCACTTCCCCCCTTATATTCCTTATTTACTGCTACGTTCATTACACTTTGAATGACCCTCTTAATCCTAAAGACATGCCATCGCATCTTTTACAGCAATAACCGCCTGTGTGCCAAGCAATTGGGGGGGGGGGTATTTCCCCAATTACCCTTATCTCATTATCTTTTGCAACCTATGTTTTCCAGTTCATGCATTTAAGGAACTCTTAATAAGAGTTACCTAATTTTCCGTGCAAAGTTAACCAATGCGCTCTATTCGACCAAATTTAGAGAGTTAAAAATTGGGAAGAAAAATGGAATTACCTGAAGAATCCGGGAATTGTTTAGTGAATCGACAGCAAAACCTTTTATACAACGCTTATTTACAACGATTTATTGCGCGTCCAAATCTCTTATTAAGAGTTACCTAAATTATTTAAGCAAAGAAGATTCGGTCAGAAAATCGTGATTGAGAATAACTTTATATAAATACGTGTCTAATTTAGGGGGAGGGTAGAAAGCGGCAAAGCATTGATGATATGCCCGGAATTGTTTAAATACGATTTTTTAACAGCGCGCTAGTGATGTGTTCAAAGAAAAATAGGTAATTTTGTAGTACGATACGAAGAACTACAGGCGCTAATATGAGCATAATCGATATTGAACAGCAAGTTATTGATGCAAAAAATAGGTTTGGTATAATAGGCAACGCTCCAGCGTTGCTAGAGGCTGTGCAGCGCGCATTGCGAGTTGCTCCTATCGACTTGTCGGTGCTGATCACCGGTGAGAGCGGTACGGGAAAGGAGTTTTTTCCGCAGATTATCCACACCAACGGTTCGCGTAAACACGCCAAATACATTGCCGTTAACTGCGGTGCTATTCCAGAAGGGACTATCGACTCGGAACTATTCGGTCACGAAAAGGGAGCGTTTACCGGCGCTGTAGCCTCTCGCAAAGGCTATTTTGAGGAAGCCGACGGAGGTACGATTTTTCTAGACGAAGTTGCCGAATTACCATTGACAACACAAGCACGCCTGCTGCGTGTGCTAGAGAGCGGCGAGTTTCTGAAAGTTGGTTCTTCAACGGTGCAACGCACCAACATCCGCGTTGTTGCCGCCACTAATGTAAACATGCAAAAAGCTGTGGCAGAGGGCCGTTTCAGAGAGGATCTTTATTACCGACTGTCGACTGTGCAGATAAATGTGCCGCCACTGCGCGAGCGTGGCAACGACATAATGACACTTGCCCGCCGTTTCGCGCTGGGATTCTCGGAACGCTACCGTACGCCGCAAATATCGTTTAACGAATCAGTGACGGAGATGCTGCTCCACTACCGCTGGCCGGGGAACGTGCGCCAGCTTAAGAACATAATTGAACAAGTAGCCTTGTTTGAAGCAGGCAACGAGATTTCTTCTCGCGCACTGCGCTCCTACTTACCTGATGCCACCACGACCTTCATGCCCAGCACAGTGGACAAGAACGGCTCGCACTCCTACGATTCGGAACGCGAGCTGCTGTTCAACATGATTTTCCGTATGCGCAACGAAATCGACCAGCTCCGCCGCACAATCGACAATTTCGACACGCCACCGATCGAAGAACCGGAGCCACAGCCGAACGACCCACCCCACTCGCTTGTGATGTACCAGCCTCATTCGCAAAGCTTGTTCAAAACCGACATAGACACAACATCGCCCGTAGCGATTAATGCCGGCCACCGCACTTTGGAGGATACCGAAAAGGAGACAATACGACAGTCGCTCGAGCGCAACGAAGGGCGTCGCAAGGCAACCGCCCGCGAACTCAACATATCCGAACGTACCCTTTACCGCAAAATAAAAGAATATGGGCTTGAATAACAGGATGATAAATATGAGCCATCGAATTATAGCGTTAGTGATAGCCGGCATACTCGTTCCGCTGATAAACTGCTGTCATGTAAGCTACAAGCTCAACGGGTCGGCTCTCGACTATACAATTTATAAAAACATATACGTAGGTCAATTCCCTATACGCGCTGCGTTGGTGTATCCTCCGCTGCAACAAACATTTGAAAATGCGCTACTCGACTATATTGCCCGCAACACCCGTCTGCAGGTGAGCGAAAACATGAACAGCGACCTTGTTCTTGAAGGCGAAATCACCGGTTACAATCTAACGCCACAGGCCGTTACGGAAAATGCGCTAGCCTCGCAAACGCGCTTAACGATATCTGTAAGGGTGAAATATACCGACTCTAAAAACGACAAAAACAGCATTGACCAAACATTTTCGGCCTATAAAGATTTCGACTCGAACGAGATGCTCACCGACGTTCAGGACGACCTATGCGACCAGATTACCGAACAGCTCGTCGACCTTATTTTCAACGCAACTCTTGGCAACTGGTAATGGACAATCTGCTAGAAACACTGAAACAATTGCTCAGCGACCCACAAATGCAGGTCGATGCCTCATGGACCGATGCCATGATGAGCAACTACTCTTACATGCCGTTGCCGGCTATGCTCGAACTACAGCGTAACAGCGATTCGCTCACTGACAGGCGGCGTGCAACATTATCGCAGCACATAGCCCTAACGGCTTCGTCGCCACTCCCCCTTCATCGAATCGTTCACGCCGATACACCCCTTAAGCCCGATTTCTACCCGGAACCAGAGCGCCCCGCAACTCCCGACACAGAACAGGCCATAGACAAATTCATTTCAAACTACTGCACATCGCAGCAAAACGAGGAGGAGATTCTGGAACGCATGATTTTCAACCCTGCGCCCGACTATTCACAGTTGCTCGCCGAGGAAGAGGAACGCTCGGTACCCGAACCAGAACAATCGGCTGGAAACGATCAGGACTCACTCATAAATGCCTTCATCCTCAAGAGCCGCCGTCAGGGTCATTTTCCCTCGTCGACCGACAAAGATCCAAAGCCTGAAGAAAGTCAGCCCACTCCGGCCGAAGAGCCCAAGCCCCATTCCGACGAATCACTGCTGAGCGAATCGCTGGCAAAAATTTACATAAAACAGCGCCGTTACAAGCGAGCTTATGAAATTATAAGCAACATAAGTTTGAAATATCCGGAAAAAAGTGTTTACTTTGCAGACCAATTACGTTTCTTACAGAAACTTATCATAAATCAGCAATATAATCAGATTAAAAACAACTAAATAATAGTACAATGTATATACTCGTTATCACACTCACGGTTATCGCATCGCTGCTGATGATTGGCGTAGTTCTGATTCAAAAATCAAAGGGTGGAGGTCTTTCTTCGCAGTTCGGTGGTGCAAACCAAGTTATGGGTGTTCGCCGCACAAATTCTTTCATTGAAAAAACCACATGGTATTTGGCTGCAGCAATCGGGATTCTGGCAATTGTCAGCGTATTTGTGTCGCCCAGCAAGATTATCACACGCGCATCACGCGTAGCTCCCCAGGCAACAGAACAGACAGTACCCGCCGACTTTAACACAGCTACCGAAACGGCAGCGCCCGTTGAACTTCCTGTCGAAACTCCGGCAGCATCTCCCTCCGAGGGAGAATAATCAGCGTGAGATTAAACAACATATCATGCCCGTGGTCGCTGGAAAGTTGCCATGGGCATTAACTGCATAGATAACAATGCTGTTGTGGATTGCGATAGGCACCGTTGAAACATGTGTGCTGGTGTTTATTGTTGCTGCCGCGGTGCTTGCGCTGGCAATGAGGCCCACCAACATAAGCCCTGTAGAGACAGTTTTCGCCAAGGGCACGCTCGAGCTAGAAGAGCATTCTTGCCAACCGATGCTTAATATCTGCGTACTAAGCGATTTCAGCGTTATGATAGTGCGCCATGGCATGAGTTCATCGATACAGACGGCCGCGCTGGCCATTACGATAAAGAACAACACCATCGCAATCGAAGAACGCATAACACAGTCGGCAACAACATTCAGTTCGTTGTGTCGCGCAACTTTCCTAATTACAAGTCTCAAGCCGCGACAACGCATGCATGTCCACTACAATTCGTCGGCCGAAAACCGTCATTGTGCTTTCACACTCTTAACCGAGCCCGGATTTTCAACCAACTGTCAATTGCAATATTAACGACAACAGATATGAAAAAACAACTGAAGAGTTTTACATCGTGGTGTCGCCGGTACATATCGGTGACGTTTCTGGTTGTTATGGCGTTTGTGCTTTTCGTGCTGTTTTTCAACGAGAATTCAGTTATGCACTCGTTTGAATTGAACGAACAAATCACGGAACTTGAACTTGAGATTCAAGACAATGAGGATACACTTCAGTATTATCAGCGTCTTAACAGCGCGCTTAATACCGATGCTGAAACCCTCGAACGAATTGTACGCGAGAACTACCATATGCAACGCCCTAACGAAGACGTTTATATTGTTGAGTGACCTTGTAAAAGTTGTATATAACCAAACTCTTATGAAAGAAGAATCGAAAACAACGAGCCGCAGCCTCTGGCAATGGGCCATCGACGGCGGTTTGTTTCTTATTGCCATTGGCATACTACTCCCCCTTTTGAAAATAGATATAACAACATTCCGATGGGTTTACACTGCCGGAGCTGTGCTTACCCTTGTCGGCCGAATACTTACCCCATACCGGGGGAGCTATCTTCGGGTTAAACGTCTTCACCGAATACAAACATGGAGCGGCATTTTTTTCTGTGTAGGTGCTTTTTTCATGTTTTACCCCTCGGCCGGAGCGTCGGATTGGCTAGCCTTCACCCTTGCGGGAGCCGCAATAGTAATCTACACCTCGATAATGATTCCTCTGACACAGCGCAAAGAAAACTCATAGCCACGGCGTCTAAACGACATCTTAACATTTTTTGTTAGAAAATGCGCTATTTTGAGCAAATCGGAGGGCGGTAATTCATCGGGAATTGCTAATTTTGCACCCAAATGGCTTATAATCTGATTATCGACCAAGGAAATTCGCGTGCAAAAGTCGCAGTGTTTCAGCAGCGGGAAATGGTTGAACAATTCTATTTCAATCAACTCACCGCCGTCGACGTTACGGCTATAGCCCGGCGCTATCCGCTCACTGCCGCCATATACTGCTCTGTTGCAAACTATGGAGAAGAAATCATGGTGGCTCTGCGGAAAATTGCCACTCGGGTTTACGAGCTAACATCCATGCTCCCCTTGCCTATAAGCGTTGGCTACGCCACGCCTGCCTCGCTCGGACGCGATCGTATGGCAGCAGCAGCAGGAGCCGTCGCCATATTCCCCGGGAGGAAAGTGCTGGTCGTTGATGCCGGAACAGCGGTAACCTACGATATGATTACGGCCGAAGGCCATTTCATTGGAGGCAGTATAGCCCCTGGGCTGTGGATGCGGGCTCGAGCGTTGAACACGATGACAAAACGTCTTCCCGAAGTTGAAGCAGAAACAAACCCCGATAATCTACCCATGTGGGCCGATTCCACAATACAGGCTATACGCAACGGCGTTATGCGCGGGGTCGCTTCCGAGATCATCTACCACGCCGAAATGGCTGGTCCCGATACGATAACCATACTTACCGGCGGCGATGCCCACGTATTGAGCCGGATAATCGATCCTAATGCCGAACTACCTTTAGGTCCGAAACTGAAAACAGAATTCATTGTCGACCCCGACATCGTTACAAAAGGATTAAACAGCATACTACTATATAATGAACCTGACTAAAAAATTGACAGTCATCGCCGCCATGCTTGCAGCGGTGGTTACGTTCCAGACAGTTGCCCAGTCGCCGATGTCGCCTTACTCTCGCTACGGCTACGGTATTCTGCGCGACAATGTTACATCGGCTCAACGCGCTATGGGTGGCGTTGGCTACGCCATGAACTCCGGTCGACAGATCAACGCGATGAACCCCGCCAGCTACGCTATGTGCGATTCGCTGACTTTCCTCTTCGACATGGGGTTATCCTACACAAAACTCTGGAGCCAGGAACCCACCACCGAAGGTACGCTTAAGGAATCTTTCAACGGCGGTGGTATCGATTATATAACTTCGCAATTCGCTGTCAGCCGGAAAATTGGCATGAGCCTTGGCTTGGTACCCGTATCGTCGGTTGGCTACTCATTCGGGTCAAAAATCGACAATGGAACAGCCGGACGTATAGGCACCGGTGGTCTCAATCAATTATATCTTGGCATAGGCTACACACCCTTCAAGAACTTCTCGGTGGGCGCCAACGTAGGCTACCTGTTCGGCACTGTCACGAATAACACCTACGTTTACCCATACTCCGGTCAAACATCACTGTTCCAGACTGTTGTAGAAGTGCGTGACTATAGCCTACAGTTCGGAGCACAGTACACATTTTACGCCGGGCGCAAAAACAGATTCACTCTCGGCGTATCGTTCACTCCGGGTAAGGATTTGATCGGACATGCATGGGGCATAAACTACGATGTTGATTCCGACACCCAGCCCGACACAGTAGGCTACTCCACACTGCGTAACAAATACACAATGCCAGCAACATGGGGATTTGGCATCAACTATATTTGGAACGAACGTCTTATGGCCGAATTCGACGTTACATATGCTAACTGGAGCAAAGCCAAATTCAGCCGGATCGACGTTGAAGGTTCAACCCGTCAGCGCTTTAACAACCGTCTTAAATATGCCTTTGGTCTCCAGTATACGCCTCATCCACGCGGCCGCTATTTACAGCGTGTCAACTACCGTGCTGGAGTGTTCCATGAAAAAAGCTATATAAACGTGCTGGGCAATGATGTGAAGGAATATGGCGTTTCGTGTGGCTTCGGGCTTCCTGCGCCACAGTCGAAAACCGTTCTAAACCTTGGTGTTGAATGGCGGCGGCGCCAGGCTTCGCCGGCTAACCTGATCCGTGAGGACTATATAGCTATAACGCTCGGCATAAACTTCAACGAACGCTGGTTCTACCAGAATAAGATTTACTAGCAAGCAAAAGATGTTGGGGCAATCATCACAAATGCGTATTCTGCCCATTGCACTGGCTATAGCCATTGCGACAGGTATGGGGGCATGTGGCGACAAAAAAACAGCAACAGTCCACCTCGACACCAACCCTGATTCGATGCCGACTATGCTCACCCGTGATGTGTCCACTCTGATATCCGACTCAGGAATCACTCGCTACCGCATCACATCATCGCTTTGGCTCGTTTACGACGAAGCAAAAGTGCCGGTCTGGAAATTCCCCGATGGGCTGCTACTCGAAAAGTTCGATTCCATTTATAACACCGAAGCAACCGTAGTGTGCGACTCTGCAACCTACTTCAAGATGTCGCAGATATGGCGACTCGACGGTAACGTGAACATTCTCAACACCGCCGGCGAGAAATTCCTCACTCAGCAACTATTCTGGGATCAACGCGCTAACAAAATATATTCCGACTCGTTTATACACATAGAACGCGCCGACCGCACAATCGAAGGGATGGGATTTGTGTCGAACGACCGTATGACACGCTACTCAATCACAAACCCCACGGGCATTTTCCCCGCATCCGATTTTCAACACCGCAGCCAGACAGATTCAGCAGCCATAACGCAAACCAACGATTCAGCTAAGGAAACGCACGACCGCGCGCTACCACCGGTACCTAAACGCAGGCCCGTGCAAACCAGCCAAGTCGAAGAAGCCTTACTAGAGAACGTAGAAAAAGCCACGGAATCGAAATGAAGATACAATTGATGGCCGTCGGCCGTACAGCAACACCATACATCCAGCAAGGCATAAAAACCTATCTCGACAGGTTATCACATTATATTCCACTGGAAATCACGATCATATCCGATATAAAGAACACGCGCGCCATCACCCCTCAGCAACAAAAGGAACTTGAAGGACAGGCTATACTAAAACAAATTTCCTCGGCCGACTTTGTTGTGCTGCTCGACGAGCGCGGGCGCAAACTCACATCACGCCTGTTTGCTCAATTCATCGAGAAAAAGATGCTTACCCTACCCTCGCGGCTAACGTTTGTAGTCGGCGGTCCTTACGGATTCTCGCAAGCCGTTTATGACCGTGCCAACCAGCTCCTGTCGCTCTCCGACATGACCTTTCCGCACGAGCTCGTGAGGTTATTTTTCGCCGAACAACTTTACCGTGCATTCACTATCATAAACTCCGAACCGTACCACCACGATTGAAATAACCATAAAAACTGATAACGAAATGAAGAAAACAATATACTTGGCAGGAGGATGCTTCTGGGGCACAGAACATTTGTTCTCTCTGGTGCCCGGCGTAACGTCAACAACCGTAGGTTTTGCAAACAGCACAGTGCCAAATCCAAGCTATAAACAAGTATGCACCGGCACAACCGGCAGTGCCGAAACCGTCAAGGTTGACTACGACGACAATATGGTAGGGCTGAGCACGTTGCTGAATCTATATTTTCGAAGTATCGATCCTCTGTCGGTTAACAAGCAAGGAGCCGACTGCGGAACCCAATACCGCACAGGCATTTACTATACCGACCCAGCCGATGTCGATGTTATCGAAGCTCAATTTGCTATGCTGCAACGGCGCCATGAACAACCTCTGGCTATAGAATTTATGCCCCTGAAAAATTTCTATCCCGCCGAAGACTACCACCAGCAGTACCTCGAAAAAAATCCCGGTGGATACTGCCACGTTAACCCCACCTTGTTCAAAGAGGCATGCATGATGACTCCGCTGAATGCCGGAGAGAAAGAGAGCTTGCGGACAAAACTAACTCCGCTTCAATGGGAAGTGACACAGAACGGTGCAACCGAACGCCCATTCGTAAACGAGTACGACGAAGAATTCCGCAAAGGAATATATGTAGACATAACCGACGGAACACCCTTGTTCTTATCTACAAACAAATACAATTCGGGCTGCGGCTGGCCGGCATTCACACGCCCCATCGACGATTCGCTGCTCACCGAAAGCACCGACACTTCATTTGGCCGTGTACGAACAGAGGTTAAATCGAAATCGTCCAGCTCCCACCTGGGACATGTTTTTAACGACGGTCCGGCCGAAGAAGGTGGACTGCGTTACTGTATAAACTCAGCCGCTCTGCGTTTTATACCTATCAACCAAATGGAAGCGGAAGGTTACGGCCGTTTCATCCCCCTTATATCCTGAAAAAAATTGGTCGTTTAACAATATTTCACTATATTTGCAAAATAATCACACTTTGGGTTGAGTTGTTCACCCAAAAGGTGCTTGTTAATCTCAACAGAACTTGATAAACAGTTCTAACGGCCAAAACGAATTTTCAGGATGTCGCGATTTATAAAATACATCAGTAACTGCTATCCCTTTTTGCGAAAGCTTGGGGGGATGATAATATGCGCCCTTCTGGCTTTACTGTTCTTGTGGGCATGCAATTCAGGACCAGTATCAACCAAACCGAGGATTGCAGTGAGCATTCAGCCCCAACGCTACATGCTCGAGCGAATTGCCGGTAAGCATTGCGACGTGATATGTCTGCTTCCTGAAGGCACAGCGTCGACCGAGTTCGATGCTTCAGTCACCCATTTGATGAACATTGCAGGCTGCAACGCCTACTTTATGATTGGCAACATTCCGCTGGAGAACGCCGTTATCGGAAATATATGCAACGCATATCCAACGCTCAAGCTCTACGACAACTCCAAAGGTCTTGCCCTTATCCGTTCGGGTGTCGACTCGCTTCCCGACCGCTACACATGGAATTCGGTAAAGAATGCCAAAGTCATATCATATAATATGTATAAAGCTCTGGTTGAAATAGATCCGGCTAATAAGGGATATTACCGACGTCGCATGACAAAATTTATACGCGAACTCGATGTTCTCGACAAGGAACTGAAAGCAATAGTGGATTCTTCGCAGAACAGGCTTATCTTACCGGCGCAACCTGAATTATCGTACTTCGCACGCGACTATGGACTGATGCAGATTGCCACTTTATCGTCGGTTGGCGACACGTCGACGGTGGCAAAAGTGGATGTGAACCTGTATTCCTACCGCTGGCCTGAAGCTATGCGCCGTGTAGCTGAATCAATTGCCTCATCAGTAGGAAAATAATGAAATTGTAAGAAGTACGAATGTGGTTATCAGCACTCCGGCCATAAGCAGCACGGAGTTTGACAAACGTATTTCTGGCAAAATGCTGTAGCCCGTGCTGATGCGGAACAAATCGCTCGAAGGCTGCGGTTTGTGGTCTATAAACCAGAATATTGCCGACAACGTGATGTGATAAGTTGAATAGCCGGTTACAAAACCTATTATGCCTCCTACCACTATATCACCCGGATAATGCACGCCCAGATACATGCGGCTATAGCAATTCATTGCAGTCCAAAGCGCAAGCGAGAAAATTATCAGCGCGCGGTGGCGAAAAACCAACGAAAGAAACGTGGCTACGGCAACTGTGTTTGCAGCATGACACGAGGGAAAGCCGTAGCGTCCTCCGTGATAGCCATTCACCGTATGAATGAGTTCTGAGATTGGGTTGTTGGGATTGGTTGGACGCATACGCTCAACCAGCGGACGAATCAACGAAGCGCAGGTTTGGTCGGCAATCGTTACTGCAAGTGCAATTCCAACAGCAATAAACATGCCGCCGCGCCAGCCATATCGATGAATCGAAACTATCAGCAGGAGTATATAAAAAGGAATCCACACTAATTTCGACGACAGTAAGAACATCAGCTGGTCGAGGGCAGGCGTGTGCCAGCTATTTATGGCCAGCAACAAGTTAGTGTCGATTTCGGAGAGATATTGTAACATTGATTATCGGTTTTGAATATCGTTGTATAAAATTTGTAGATAAGCTTTTACTGCGTCGACCGTTTCGGGGTTACCGCTAAGGGTCTCGCCTGTTGCCACGCTGATTGTTGCAGTGTCGGTAGCTGTAACAATCGAGGCAAGTTCAGGCTCGCTAAAGAACGCCATGTGGGGGACTCCCGGAGAAAGCGCGTTGTTGCTGAATGGGAAATCGGATGCGTCAATGCCGAGCAATCCGAGCAAGGTTGCAGCTAAATCGGTTTGCGCACTTACGTTCTCAACCCGCATCGGTGCAGAAGTAATGGCTCCGCCGGCAAGAACAAGCGGCACGTGGTGGCGAGCCTCGTGAGCCTTGATGTTGCGGGGCCATACGGAATAATGGTCTGGCACGATAACTACCAGAGTGCTGTCCCAGCGCGCGGTTGTCCGCAATGTGTCAATCCAGCGGCCTAGCGAATTGTCGGCATAGGCAAATGAATTAATTCTGTCGTTTTCGAAACGGGATTTATAAGGTACTTGAAACGGTTCGTGCGAACTCGACGTTTGTATAACTGTGAACTGCGGCCCGGCATAGTCGGATTTGTGTAGGTCGGAAAGCTGACGCGAAAACACCTTGTCGTCGTGCACGCCCCATTTACTTAGACGTTCGCTTACGGGGAAGCTCTTGTCACAAACAATATTGTTGAAACCGGCCGACACCAGATACGCCTTCATATTTGTGAAGTTAACGTCACCGCCATAATAGTACGACAATCGATAACCGTTTTTACCGAGCGTGCGCGGCAATGAGGGAAGGTTGTCGGTTTTCTCAACAAACTTCATTATAGAAGTTGTTGGCTGACCAGGATAGCCGCTCAATATTGCTGGCAGTGCGCGGTCGGTGCGAAAGCTGGAGGCGTAAAGATTTGTAAATAGTACCCCATTGCGCGCAATTGAATCGAGATTCATGGCAATCGAATCGCCGCCGAGCGAGGGCAACAGATGTGCCGAGAAGCTTTCCAATATCACCAGATAAATATCTGGTCGATCGGTCGACAGCGTTACCGGAGCAATCGTATCGCCCGGTTGCAAAGAGCTGTAGAAATCGGACAATATATTTTTAGCCTCCTGCATGTCGAAATACCGGAATTGTTGTCCAAAATCGTCCTGATGGGTTGCCGAGTACATGAACGAAAACAACGGGTTTACCGCACCATGATTCAGCTTCTGGTTTGGACTGAAATAGGCTGAGCTCAGATTCATAGTGCTAACCGTCACTCCCCCGCGTATTGGCAGGAACAGGGCTGCTGTCAGCACAGTCAACGCAGCTGCATAAGCAGCCTTATTTTTTTTCAGGATGTTAAGCGGAAGCAATTTAACCCATACCGACAGTAGAAGCCAATAAATACCCGTTAGGAAAATCAGGATTGCCAATCCGCAAAAAGCTTCTGAAGCCGTAGAACTGGCCATTGCCGACGAGGGAGCCGACATGAAGTAGAACAACGGAGTCGTATCCAGTTTGAATCCCCAGTAGGGGTAAAGCAAGGCGTCGGCAGTTGTTGCTAACGCTATAACCAGCGCCACCAAAGCGAAATAACCGTAGAGCACTTTGTCGACAATCCTTATTGCCTTGCCGGTTGACAAGAAAATAGTAGCCAGAATTGCCAACCCCGGAATAAGTGTGAAGTAACCGGCCATCGACATATCCATACCCAAACCGTGGCGGAACATATTGAAAATGTCGCCGGCTGTGGTTTCGGAATATATGCTGTTATTGACACATAAAAATATCGCGCGGGTAATCATGAAGATAACTACCAGCTGGAAAAATATCGCAAAAAAACGGAGCAGTCGGTTTTTCAATTTGGTTATGAATTGTTTTACAGCCACAAAGATAGGCAATTCAAATGTTAAACGCGTTATTGCCTTACATAAATTTCCTTAATGGATGAGGGTGCGGTAGAGTTCGGTTGTGGCTGATGCAATGTTATCCCAGTTGTAGGGAGTAAGGTTGTATTGGCGGCGTCGCGGAGAGGAAGTGTCCAAATCGGCAAGCTTTGTTTGAAGCAATTGCGTCAAGGCAACTGTGTCGCCAACAGGAAAATAGTCAGTGTAGCGGCACAACGGTTCTATGCAGTTGGCGGGTATGTTGCTGACAGCGACGTCGAGTCCATAGCTGAGGGCCTCGAGCAGAGCTATAGGCAGACCCTCGTGATAGGATGGCATGGCAAATAGAGCAGCATTGCTTAGCAGTTGATGCAGTTCCTCGCCACGGATGAATCCGGGCATGATTACCCCGGGTATTGATTTGCCTAGCGAATGAAGCGAGTTGGAATACTGGTCGGGATGGTCGGCATCGCCGGCAATGACGAGTCTAAAACGGGTACGCATATAGTCTGGCAACGATGCGTAGGCCTCTATAAGGTCGTGAAAACCCTTCTCCTTGACAAACCGGCCCATGGCTAAAATATAATCGCCCCCCAACAAACCGTACTTAGCTATATGGTCGGCTGAATCAGCCGGCCGCGGACGGTTTACTCCATTGTATATCAATGTTGTATCGTGTCTACCATATTTATTGGCCAATATCGATGATATCACTTTTGAAATTACGATCACGCGATTGGAAAAGCGCGTGCCGAGCCGTTCACCGATCCGCAATACTAATTTGGCTACTTTCCCCCATTTCTGGCGGTCGTAGTCAGGGCCATGGTTAGTCATCACCACCTTCATTCCTAGCAACCTTGCAAACGGAGCCATTATAGCCGGACCGATAGCATGAATATGTAATATGTCGGGATTGAGCGTGCGCGCTTTCACAACAGCCAACGCCGTATGAACAATAGCCTCCATGCTTTTTGCGCGCGGTGCATACAAATCGACAAGCTTAACCCCTTGGTAGATTTTCTTGCGGTTCGATGCGTCTACATAAGGCTTACGACGGATAATAGTAACGTCGTGGCCCATTGCGGCAATACGAGGATATAATTCCTGACAGTGCGTTTCCACACCACCCTGAATTTCGGGTATTCCGCGGGTTCCGATTACGACTATCTTCATTTTAATGCGTATTGTAGGTTTATAACGTCAGGAAAAACTATAATATTGTACGGCAGAGCCGCAATATCGGCTTCAACCTGTTCGTTATAAAAATATGAAAGTATTGTTCATCGACGTTTACAACTATCGCAAAGGGGGCGCTGAAAGTGTTTGCTTCAACACCGCTCGCCTTTTGGAGGAGCATGGGCACAACACTATACGCTTCACCCTGAAATGGGACAAAAACGAGCCGTCGCCCTACGAGAAGTATTTCGCTGAGTCGAAGGAAACCAGACGCGGACCGGCACGGCAGTTGAAAAACCTAGTAAACTATTTTTACCATACTGAAGCTGCGCACAAACTTGATCGGTTGCTGGCCGACGAGCACCCCGACATTGCCCATATTCATTTGATATGGGGGCAGATAACAGGTTCTATTCTGCCGGTATTGCGGAAACACGGAGTGCCGGTAGTTTACACCGTCCATGACTACCGTCTCGTTTGCCCGGCCTATACTTTCCGCAACGGCAGAGGCCACGTGTGCGAACAATGCGGTAATGGAACTTTCTGGCACTGCTTCACCAACAACTGCTGTAAGGGAAACCGACTTTTCAGCGCGGTAATGGCCGCAGAGCAATATTTCAGAAACGCGTTTTTCAACCCCTCGAGTTATATCGACGGTTTTATCTATGTAAGCCATTTTGCCTGCGACATACAGCAACGTTACATGCCTGCAACTAAGGCCGCTGAATCGATTTGCCTCTACAACTTCAGTATGACGATGGCGTCACAACCCAAGAGGCGTGGCGAAGATCCGTATTTTTTATTTTTCGGACGCTTGTCGTACGAAAAAGGGGTTAGGACACTACTGGAGGCTTTCCGCTCAATGCCCGACTGCCAGTTGAAATTAGTCGGCACAGGGCCTGAAGAAGAGGCACTCCGGCAATTTGCCGCCGAAAATGGCATGAACAATGTCAGATTCCTTGGATATAAGTCTGGGGAAGATTTGACCGATATAGTTGAACAAGCCGATTTTGTCGTAGTGCCTTCGGAATGGTATGAAAACAACCCTATGACTATAGTCGAAGCCTACAGCGTTGGCACTCCCGTTATCGGAGCCTCGATAGGAGGCATCCCCGAAATTATAATCGACAACACAACCGGCTATATTTTCGAAAGCGGTAATGCGGCCTCACTTAGCCAAGCCATTGCAAAGGCGCGTTCACTCGACGCAGATGCCTACAGCCGCATGTCGGATTCGGCGCTGCAATTCGCCAGCACAAACTTTAACCCTGCCAATTACTGTACACGCATTCTCAATTTCTACACCGACATCATACACCGATATAAATAGGAAAGAGATTTTCTTTTGTAACGTAACTGTTTTGTTGTAAATTTGTAGGATAATTCGAATTCTATTAACTATGGACCTTTTTGATACTATAAGCGCCCAGATTAAGGACGCAATGCTGGCAAAGGACAAGGTTCGCCTGGAAGCTTTGCGCGGCATTAAGAAAGAATTTCTTGAAGCGAAATCAATGCCAGGAACCGGCGGTGTGCTTACTGACGAAGCCGCTGTGAAATTGCTGGTAAAAATGGCAAAACAACGTCGCGAAAGCGCCGAAATATTCAGTCAGAACGGCCGCCCCGAAATGGCCGCTGACGAAATGGCTCAATTAGCCGTTATCGAGGAGTTCCTCCCTAAACCATTGTCCGACGAAGAAATAGCCGAGGAATTGCGCAAAATCATAGCTCAAACCGGCGCCACTTCAGCCAAGGATATGGGTAAAGTGATGGGTATTGCCACAAAAGCCATGGCCGGACGCGCCGACGGCCGTGTAATCTCCGCAAAAGTTAAAGAATTACTTAACTAAAAGTGTTTTAGCAAACGAATATGTTAACACTTCAACAAATAAAAGAAAATCCGCAGCAGATTGTTGAACGTCTGGCTGTGAAAGGGTTCGACGGTAAAGAGGCTATCAACACGATTATCGAACTCGACGAGCGCCGCCGCAAAGCTCAGCTTACGAACGACAACAAAGCAGCTGAACTGAATAAACTGGCATCGCAAATCGGCGCACTGATGAAACAGGGCAACAAGGAAGAAGCTGAAAAAACAAAACAAGCTGTTGCCGCTCTTAAAGACGAACAGAAAGCTATAGCCGACGAACTGTCGCGCACCGAGTCGGAAATACGTCAGATTTTGCTGACAATACCTAATGTGCCCTGTGCAATGGTGCCTGAGGGAAAATCTGCCGCCGACAACGTCGTTGAAAAAACCGGAGGTCCGATGCCCGACCTTCCAGCCGATGCGCTTCCCCACTGGGATTTGGCAAAAAAATACAATCTTATAGATTTTGATCTAGGCGTAAAAATAACCGGCGCCGGATTCCCCGTATACATAGGTAAAGGCGCACGTCTGCAGCGCGCACTCATCCAGTTCTTCCTCGACCAGGCTAATGAGGCCGGCTATCTAGAAATACAGCCCCCCTACGTTGTTAACGAAGCATCGGGCTACGGAACAGGCCAACTGCCCGACAAAGAGGGACAAATGTACTACGTTAACGAAGACAACCTCTACCTCATCCCTACAGCCGAAGTTCCCGTAACCAACCTGTACCGTGACGTTATCATCGCCGCCGACTCGCTCCCCATAAAGAATTGTGCCTATTCGGCATGTTTCCGTCGCGAAGCCGGCAGCTACGGTAAAGATGTTCGCGGATTGAACCGACTTCACCAATTCGACAAGGTTGAGATTGTACGTATCGAGAAACCAGAAAACTCATATGCAGCATTGGAACAGATGAAGGATCACGTACAGTCGCTGCTTGACAAGTTGCAGCTACCATGGCACATACTTCGTTTGTGCGGAGGCGACATGTCGTTCACATCGGCAATCACTTTCGACTTCGAAGTTTTCTCAGCAGCTCAGAAACGCTGGCTGGAAGTATCGTCCGTTTCCAACTTCGAAACATATCAAGCCAACCGTCTGAAATGCCGCTACCGTGGCGACGACAAGAAAACTCACCTGTGCCATACCCTCAATGGATCCGCACTCGCATTGCCACGAATCATGGCTGCGCTACTGGAGAACAACCAGACTCCCGAAGGTATCATAGTTCCCGAAGTGCTCCGCAAATACACGAGCTTCGACATTATCGATTAGCATATAACGTTACAATAAACAGCACACCAGAAATTTAGCCTCAATCTTCTGGTGTGCTGTTTGAATTTTTTAGTATTTTCATTATAATTTATGAAGTGTGGATGTGAGGTTTTGGGCGGATAATTTGGTGTGGTTATATATAATTTGTAAATTTGCGAAGAAAAGAAACGGGTGGACAAATTTGGCTGCTTGCAACCACCATAAAAAATGCTAAAACCGCACAATGAGTACCGTAGAGCCTAACTGTGCTTAACCGGCAGAAAATCAGGTTTTAGTTATCGATATGGAATCCGCCCGGACTTTGTTCGTGACGGAATTTTTTTTGAATAAAATATCATATTGTATGAAAACTAATAACCATCATTATCTATTTACTTCAGAATCGGTGTCGGAAGGGCATCCCGACAAGATTGCCGACCAGATTTCCGATGCTATACTCGACGAATTTTTGGCTCACGACCCCAACTCAAAGGTTGCGTGCGAAACATTAGTAACCACCGGGCAAGTGGTTGTTGCCGGCGAAGTTAAGAGCAACGCGTATATCGACTTGCAGGATGTTACCCGTCGCGTTATCAATACAATTGGCTACAACCGCAGTGAACTGAAGTTCGACGGTAACGCATGCGGTGTTTTCTCGGCTCTCCACGAGCAGAGTGCCGACATAAACCGCGGTGTTGAACGCGATGAGGCAGAGAATCAGGGTGCCGGCGACCAAGGCATGATGTTTGGCTACGCAACCAACGAAACGCCCTCATATATGCCGCTATCGCTTGATTTGAGCCATCGCCTGCTGCAAGAGTTGTCGTACATACGACGTGAAACCGACCTCATGCCCTATCTGCGGCCAGACGCAAAAAGTCAGGTGACAATTGAATATGATGAGAACAATCGTCCTGTACGGATACATACAATCGTGGTGTCGACCCAGCACGACGAATTTGTGCAGCCCGGAGGAACATTGTCGGCCGAAGAGGCCGACTCGCGCATGCTCGCCCGCATACGCCGCGACGTTGAGAAAATTCTCATACCTAAAGTAATTGAAAAGCTACCGGAGCACGTAAGATCGTTGTTCGACGACAAACTGATTCTTCACGTGAACCCTACCGGCAAATTCGTAATCGGAGGTCCTCATGGCGACACAGGACTTACCGGCCGCAAGATTATCGTGGACACTTACGGCGGACGCGCATCGCACGGCGGAGGCGCTTTTTCGGGAAAGGATCCATCGAAAGTTGACCGTTCCGCCGCATATGCAGCACGCCATATTGCAAAAAATCTGGTAGCTGCCGGCGTGGCCGACGAGGCTCTTGTACAGGTTGCTTACGCAATTGGCGTGGCCCAGCCCGTCAGTTTGTATGTTAACACCAAAGGAACGGCCAAGGTTAAGATGACCGATGCGGAGATTTCCGATATGGTTGGCCAACTTTTCGACATGCGGCCACACGCAATTGAACAGCGCCTGAAGTTGCGTCAGCCTATCTATCAGGAAACTGCTTCATATGGCCATGTAGGCCGGGAACCGCGCACGGTTACCAAAGTATTCACCTCGCGATACGAGCCTACAAAAACAATTGAAGTTGAACTTTTCACATGGGAAAAGCTCGACATGGTTGATGCCATAAAGGATGAAATTAGTAAACGGTCATGAAACGCAGAATTTCAACTTGGTTGGTTGCTATTGTTGCAACCTTAACGTTGCCGGAGACGGTTGCGGCACAGATTGCGCGCTTCAATGTGGCTACATATAATATCCGGCAGAAGAATCACATTGATTCGGTGCGGGGTAACGGCTGGGGCTACCGTCTCCCCCACCTGACATCGCTGATCCGCTTCCACGGATTCGACATCTTCGGCACACAGGAAGGATTCAAGACTCAACTCGACGATATGTTGGCTCAACTACCCGGATATGCTTATATCGGCGTAGGACGCGACGATGGCAAGCAAAAAGGAGAGCATGCCGCCATATTTTACCGTACCGAATTATTTGAGATTGTTGACAGCGGCAATTTCTGGCTTTCGGAAACACCAAAGCACCCCTCGAAAGGTTGGGACGCGGCCTTGCCCAGAGTATGTTCGTGGGCACATTTCCGCCATATAGCTTCAGGAAAGGAATTCATTTTCTTTAATCTACACATGGACCATAAAGGAGTTCAGGCCAGAATAGAAAGTGGGAAGTTGGTTAAGCAAATGACCGATTCGTTGGGAAAGGGCTTGCCAGCATTTCTGACGGGAGATTTCAATGTTGACCAAACGCATCAGAGCTATTTTACAATCACCTCCGACGGTAAGTTTGTCGACTCTTACGAGGCGGCGGGATTCCGCTATGCGCCCAACGGCACGTTCAACAATTATCATGCTGACCGTTACGACGATAGCCGCATCGACCATATCTTTACAACGCCCAACGTAACTGTTGAGAAATATGGCATCTTGACTGACACCTACCGTTCTTTGCAGGCCGATAGCGTGCAGGCTCGCGTGCCCTCCGACCATTTTCCGGTAGTAGTGACAGTTGTCCTACCTTAACTCTCATACAAATATAAATTAGATATAAAAGGCGATGCACCGTATTTGAATGCATCGCCTTTTGTATGTTCGAACCGTGGGTGGTTGATTGATTATTTCACTTCCCAATGTTCGCCGGCAAGAACCATGTCGCGTAATGTGTTGAATCCTTTTTTCGCACGCACTTCGGCTATCTGAGCTTCAACAGCTTCGTTGTAGACTGGGCTTTCAACGTCGCGTATAACGCCTACAGCCAACGGCAATCCGTGACCATCCATCATAGCAAGCTGCTGATGCAGGAAGTTAGATGGGGTGTGGGCATCATGAATCAATACATCTTCCATTGTGTAACCATCTTGTCCGATTGTAACGGCTTTGAGCAGGAATCCGTCGCGAACAAGACCTTTATCTTTGTTGGCTCCGAAAATCATTTTTTCGCCGTGAGCCAGGTGGATTGTTCGCTCGGCACGGAATTCGCGGTCAGTGATGAAATTATGTATACCGTTGTTGAAAATAACGCAATTCTGGAGCATCTCAACCACTGATGTGCCACGATGGTTAGCTGCGGCCACCAATACTTCTTGAGCTACAGGAAGGTCAACATCGATTGAACGTCCGAAGAAGTTGCCGCGGGCGCCGAACACCAGTTCGGCAGGGATGAACGGATCCTCAGTAGTTCCGTAGGGAGATGATTTGCTGACAAATCCTCGATCAGATGTAGGCGAGTACTGACCTTTTGTCAGACCGTAGATTTTATTATTGAACAACAGCAGGTTGATGTCGATATTGCGACGTATTGCATGGATAAAGTGGTTACCACCGATAGCCAACCCGTCGCCGTCGCCCGACACTTGCCAAACAGTCATCTGAGGATTTGCTAGTTTGAAGCCGGTTGCAACAGCTGCTGCGCGGCCGTGAATTGTGTGGAAGCCGTATGCATTCATGTAATAGGGCAAGCGCGATGAGCAACCGATACCCGATATCACTGCTGTCATGTGGGGAGGAACGCCAACAGTGGCCATTGCTTTGTGGAGAACGTTCAGAATAGCGTGGTCGCCGCATCCGGGACACCAGCGCACAGACTGGTCGCTTTTATAGTCGGCGGCTGTATATTGTTTGCAGTCCATTTTGTTTTTTATTTAGCGTCTAGGTTTTTCACTCCGTCAACAACTTCCTGAACGAGGAAGGGCTGACCTTGAATTTTGTTAATACGCTCTATCTGCATTGGTGCGAAGCGGCTCTGCAGATAATCGGCAAACATTCCGGTGTTTAATTCGGCGCATATCACGCGTTTGTAACGTGACAGCACTTCGCGGGTATTTGCGGGAAGCGGGTTAATGTAGCGGAAGTGGGCAAACGCCACGGGCGTGCCTTCCTTGCAAAGCTGCTCGGCGGCTGTGCGCAAATGGCCGTAAGTTCCACCCCACCCGATTAGTATGGTGTCGGCATTCTCGTCGCAACTAACTTCCAAAGCAGGTATGTCGTCGGCTATGCGTTCAACTTTTTCGCGGCGCACCATAACCATGTGTTCGTGGTTTACAGGGTCGATGCTGAGGTTGCCTGTGGTGAAGTCTTTTTCCAAACCGCCAAGACGGTGCATCAGGCCGGGTGTGCCGGGAATAGCCCAGTAGCGCGCCTGTGTTTTTTCGTCGCGCTGGTAGGGACGCCATGTATCGCGCAGTTCTTCAGGAACGTAGCGCGGGTGTATTTCGGGATACTCGTCGGGGTCGGGAACGCGCCATGCCGACGAACCGTTGCCAATAAAAGCGTCGGAAAGCAGAATAACTGGCGTCATGTGTTCGATTGCAATGCGCGATGCTTCGTATGCCATTGTGAAGCAGTCGGTTGGCGAAGCAGGTGCCAATACAACAACAGGCGATTCGCCGTTGCGTCCATATAACGCTTGCATAAGGTCGGTTTGTTCGGTTTTGGTTGGCAAACCGGTTGATGGGCCTCCGCGCTGAACGTCGATCACAACCAAAGGCAGTTCGGCCATCACTGCCAATCCGATACCCTCACTTTTCAGTGCCAGACCGGGGCCTGATGTAGAGGTCACAGCTAATGAACCGCCGAAAGCAGCGCCAATAGCTGAGCAGACGCCTGCAATCTCGTCTTCCATTTGCACGGCTTTAACGCCAAGATCCTTGCGTTTTGCCAGTTCATGAAGGATATCGGTTGCGGGGGTGATTGGGTAGCTTCCGAGGAAAAGCGGACGTCCCGACTTTTCAGAGGCAAGTATCAATCCCCATGAGATAGCTGTATTACCGTTGATGTCGGTATAATATCCGGGGCGAACGGATTCCGACTGTATGCGATAGGTTGACACCGATGCGTGGGTGTTTGCTCCATAGTCGTAGCCGGCGCGTATTACTTTGGCATTTGCTTCGAATACGGCTGGCTTCTTAGCGAACTTGTTCTTCAAATGATGTATGGCCTGATCCAAAGGACGGTCAAATAGCCAGCAAACTAGGCCGAGGGCAAATATGTTGCGACATTTAAGCATGGCCTTGTTGTCGAGGCCTGAGTCGGCCAAGGCAGCCTTAGTCATCGATGTCACCGGCACTTCCAGCACCTGTGCGTTGAGACCCAGTTCTTTATAAGGATCGTCGGTGGTAAACAACGCTTTTTTCAGGTCGGCGTCCTTGAACGAGTCGATATCGACTATAACTATGCCGCCGGGTTTCAGATGACGTACATTCTGCTTCAGGGCCGCGGGATTCATAGCCAGCAAAACGTCGGCTTTGTCGCCAGGCGTATGCACTCCCACACCGATATGCACTTGAAATCCAGAAACTCCACTCAGTGATCCTTGCGGAGCACGCACTTCGGCCGGATAATCAGGGAAGGTAGACACCTGATTACCAACTCCGGCTGAAACATTTGTGAATATATTTCCGGCTAATTGCATTCCGTCGCCGGAATCGCCTGAAAACCGGATAACAACCTTCTCCAATGTTTTTACTTCGGCTTTGTCTAGCATAACAAATATATGTTGGTTGCTTTGAAATATTTTGTGTTAATTGGTTATTAGCTCTAAGTAGCAGTCGTACTTGCTGATTGAACATGACTGTTTTTGTGTGGCAAATGTAGACTAAACTGCTGAAATGGGCAAATTTATTTGAATATTTTTGTCAGTTCTGCCGGGTTACGTTGAACATCAGCGGTTTGGAGCAGCATGCATCAGGAGCTACTCCATTGGGAATGTCGAACACTTTTCTGCCGTTTACCCAAGTTTGCTCAACGCGGTTGTGGAGTACGGTTCCGGCCAGTGGTGTCCACCCGCAACGGCTCAGTGTGTCGCTGTCGGAAATTTGATATGGAGAGTTTGGACGGACAACAGTAATGTCGGCGTAGTAGCCGGCGCATAAGCGTCCTCGACGGTCAATGCCGAACAACTCGGCAGGGGCGTTACACATTTTTTCCACAACAAGCTCGTGGGTGAAAACGCCCTGGTCGGCCATTTCCAGCATGAGCGGCAGCGAGTATTGCACCATCGGCGCCCCGGATGCAGCCGAAATTGCCCCTCCCTCCTTCTCCTGGGGCAAGTGGGGGGCATGGTCGGTGGCCACGATATCGATTCGTCCGTCGCGCAGAGCGCGTCGCAGAGCGTCGCGGTCGGCAGCCGTCTTTATTGCAGGGTTCATTTTTATGCGCGTCCCCAATCTGGTGTAGTCAGCTTCGGTGAACCAAAGATGCTGTACGGTTACTTCGGCCGTTATCTTTTTTTGCGCCAGGTGCTCGCTAGTAAACAAGCGGGTTTCAGCCTCAGTGGATATATGCAACACGTGCAGGCGCGTGCCGAAACGGTGTGCCCGTTCAATAGCAGCGCATGTGCTGGTCAGGCAGGCTTCGTGTGATCGAATCAACGGATGTTGGTCAACGGGGGGCTCATCCGGCGCATATTGTTTGATGGCCGCTTCACGGTTGCGGCATATGGTAGCTTCATCCTCTGAGTGAATAGCAATAAGAGCCGGCACTTTAGAGAATATGGCATCGAGTTCATGCTCATTGTCGACCAGCATGTTGCCCGTCGATGAGCCCAGGAACAGTTTTACGCCTGGAATGCGGGTATAGTCGGCCTTTAGCAATTCGCTAAGATTATCATTTGTGCCCCCCAAAAAGAAAGCGTAGTTAACAACCGACACCTTTTCCGCACGGGCGAGCTTTGCCTGCAAGGCTTCGACGGTTACGGTAGGGGGCTTTGTGTTTGGCATATCCATGAACGAGGTCACGCCACCAGCAGCGGCTGCTGCCGATTCGGTAGCGATGTCGGCCTTATGCGTTAGACCCGGGTCGCGGAAATGCACCTGGTCGTCGATCACGCCGGGCATCAGGTAAGCTCCCTGCAAATCGCAAGCTTTGTCGGAGGCCTGTAGCAACAACTGGGAGGGTACGTCACCTTCGCCCACAGCTACAATGAACTCGTCGTCAAAAGCTACATAGCCGCGGTACCGCCGGCCCGAGTCAATTATTATTGCGTTGTGGAGCAGGTTCATATTTATGTGTGAGTGAATGGAGCTTTAAACGTATCACACCGAACATGGCCTCAGAGAAGATTCCGGAGCTCATCTTCGATGTTCCTAACACGCGATTTACAAACACGATAGGCACCTCAACAATGCGAAAGCCATGTTTGTAGGCGGTGAATTTCATCTCGATTTGGAACGCGTAGCCTTTGAAACGAACCTTGTCGAGATGCATATGGCGCAACACTTGGGCGCGATAGCAAACGAAGCCAGCCGTGGTGTCGTTGACGGGAATACCAGTTATCAACCTTACATATTTCGAGGCTCCGTACGACATCAGCACACGCCCCATCGGCCAGTTGACAACGTTCACTCCCGTAAGGTAGCGGGATCCTACAGCCACATCAGCCCCTTCGTTGGCGCATGCATTGTAGAGCCGCATCAGATCGTCGGGGTTGTGCGAGAAGTCGGCATCCATTTCGAATATATATTCGTAGCCGTGGTCAAGAGCCCAAGCAAAACCTGTCAAATAGGCAGTGCCCAAACCAAGTTTTCCTTGTCGCTCAATAATGTGTACCTTTCCGGGGTGCTCTTCTATTTTCTTTTTTACAATGGAGGCCGTTCCGTCGGGCGAGCCGTCGTCGACGATGAGCACATGCATCGGATGTGGTTGACGCAACACCGCTTCAATAATAGCAGCGGCATTCTCACATTCATTATATGTAGGTATTATCACAAGGCTGTCGGCTTTTTCAACAGTAAGTCCGTCGGCCCGCATTGGTTCTTCCATGATTTTAGTCTGTTTTAACAACCTCTAGACAAGTTGTTCTAAAGCCGTGCGGATACGTTCAATTGCTTCAACAATCTTCTCGTCGGATGTGGCATAGCTTAAGCGCAAATAGCCCGGAAGGCAGAACGCTGATCCGGCAACTGTGGCCACATGAGCGTTTTGCAACAAGTACATTGCCAAGTCGGAGTCGGTAGCAATCACATCATCGCCAAATCGTTTTCCGAGGCAACCGCTCACTTCAGGAAAAAGATAGAAAGCGCCTTGGGGAACATTTACTTTCCAGCCGGGGACAGTGCGCGCAAGACCAACAATCAGGTCGCGGCGGCGCTCAAACGCTTTCCGCATCTGTTCAACACACTCTTGCGAACCGACGTAAGCAGCTTCGGCAGCTTTTTGCGCAATAGACGATGCGCCTGAGGTATACTGGCTCTGTAATTTACTTGTTGCTCGGGCAAGCCAAAGCGGAGCTGCAAGGAAACCGATGCGCCAGCCTGTCATTGCATATGCCTTGCTGACACCGTTTACCAAACATACGCGATCGGCAATTTCGGGGAATGAAGCCATTGAGGTGAACGAACCTGTGAAATTTATATGTTCGTAAATCTCGTCGGACATTACCAGAACCTGCGGATGGAGGGCAATCACATCAACAAGAGCCTGCAACTCCTGGCGGGTATATACCGAACCGGTTGGATTGCATGGTGAGTTAAACATAATCAATCGGGTACGCTCATTTATAGCCGCCTCCAACTGAGCGGGCGTTATCTTGAAATCATTTTCGATTGTAGCCTGAACTTCAACACTCTTGCCCCCGGCCAAATTAACCATTTCAACATAACTCACCCAAGCCGGAGTTGGAATTACAACTTCGTCGCCAGGATTGATTACCGACAAAACAACGTTGCAGAGCGACTGTTTTGCACCGCCCGAAACCACAATCTGCTCCGGCGCGAAGTCAACGCCATTCTCTCTTTTGAGTTTTTGTGAAATAGCCTTGCGCAGCGACATATATCCGGGCACAGGCGTGTAAAATGTGAAATTATCGTCGATAGCTTTCTTTGCGGCATCCTTTATATGGGCCGGTGTGGGAAAGTCGGGTTCTCCTACCGACAGGTTTATCACATCAACGCCCTGTGCCTTCAATTCGGCACTTTTTTGGGACATAGCAAGCGTTTGCGAAGGAGCGAGCGCTTGTACACGTTTCGAAATCTGATCCATTTTAGTTATGCGGTTGTATGAAAAAAAATGAGAAGATGTCAATTCTCGGTGTGAATCTTGTTCCGCACTACTGTTGCGTAACAGAGGTAAGGACAGAATCTGCCTTTCTATACTGCAGTTCAAAACTCACGGTTTAGAGTATCCAAAGGTACAAACTTTTGCGATTATAACCTCGATTTTTACAGAAAACTGACGTTGTCCTTTTAATTTCAATGTATCCTTATGTATCGGCTATGTGTTCTTAACGAATGTCATTACAGCGCGACCCCGTTAATCGACTTGTTGGCCAGCCAAGCGACGCATGGTTTTGCGTATAGTGCGCCATTTAGGAAAAATTGCCATAGGGCGCAACGAGCTATAGCTTACCAATATAACCGTGAGCGATATAACACCGATAATCAGCAGCCAACCATATATCTCTTTCATAGATACGACTAGCGCTTGCTTCTGAACAATTTCATAGAGCCGGTCCAAAGGCATTTGGGCTGATTGGACATTAAAGTCGACAACAGCGGAACTGAGCATCGCTGCGTTTTTTACTACCGTATGATGCAAGAACTCGCCAATCAAAGCAGGGCCAAACGTGGCACTCATCACTGCTCCAGTAAAACCATTTATTGTGAGGGCCTGAGGGAAGATGAAAAAATGGAGTTTGCTCTCACCCGGAGTCATGGATGTGAGAAAGACAATCGCTATTATCACTGATGCGAATCCGCGGGTGAACAGCGGAACAAACAGGGCTTCTTTTTCAACATCATAGTCGATAGTGAAATAGAAATAGGCCAGGTAAATGCACGCTAGAGCGAAGGCAATGGCTGTCATGGTTTTATAACGCCATCGACGAGTAGCAAATGTGTAGTAGGTGAACACACAGCCTACCACTATACCGGCCATTACATACCAGTTAAGGTCGATGAGGTTTGTTTCGTCGAAGCCAAGAATAGTGGCGGCATAGCTGTTTTCGAACACATGCTCCGTTGCCAGAAGTGTGTAAAACACCATATAAACCAGTGTGGCCCGAATCACGTTTCGATTGGTCAGGGCCTGAAACGAAATGTAGGGATGGTGGAGGAAAGTTGCACGCCAAAGGTTTATTGCCAGGCAGAGGAGGGCGAACACTGTGGCTCCGATAATTTCCGTGGCATCCCACCAGTCATAGAAGTTGCCGTAAACACAGATGAATGTGAAACTCAACATGAACATAGACCACAATACGGCACCGATCCAGTCGATGCCGAGAAGCGGAATCTGCATCGGTCCTTTCACAGCCTTAATAAACAAGATTACCAGCAGCAGCATAAATGCCAGCAATCCACCCATGATCCAGTGCATATACTTCCACTCCCAGAAAAAGGAGGTGTAAATTGTAGCGATGCCACTCAGCTGAATAACGCCGTCGACCAACAGATATATGAAGCAAAAAAATATCGCCATATTGCGTTCGGGAGTGATCCACAACTGTATGGTTGAGTTGCATGCGAATGTTGCCCACATGCGAAACCAACCGGCAATCAAGCAGGTTATAACCAAGATAGGTACGCAATCGGTGTTTGCGCAGATGAAGGTTGAAGCAATTAACACCGCGCCACAAATCAGTAAGCTGACGCGGTTTGAGAACCTGAACTTGAGGCGAAACATCACACAAAAGCATATGGCCATTCCTATTAATGATGCGTAGCCGACCATTAGAATGTCTTCCTGCATCAATGCAGTTGTTCCAACCATGTTGGAAGCGGCAGCCATATAAATGCCACCCGAGAACTGGACAATAAGCACTATAATGATGAATAGCCAAGGTTTTAGCCGACGTGGCACATAATTTGGCACGTCGGGTATGTCGAATGGACCTTTCGGTCCGTGCCAGTCAGCCATATCAGTATTTCACCTCACATTCAACATTCATTCCTGCAGCCAGCGACGAAATGCTTGTAGTGTCAGTGAACTCGATTCGAACCGGTATGCGCTGACGCACTTTCACGAAATTTCCGGCCGAATTGTCCTGAGGCAGCAGCGACAGGGCGGCGCCGGTAGCCGACGACAGGCGTTCAACGCGCCCCTCGAAAGTTCGGCCGGGAACAGCATCGACTTTAATTTCAACCTGCGACCCGGGATGAATATGTTTCAGCTGTGTTTCCTTGAAGTTGGCAGTTACCCACACCTGTCCGGCATCAACAACGTCAAGGAGAGTCTGACCAGGCTGTACGAGTTGGCCAACCTGAATCTCCTTGCGCGATGCGTAACCGTCGCATGGGGCTGTGATTATGGTGTATGACAGATTCAATTCGGCAGTTTCGAGCAATGCCTTTGTCAGTTCAACACCTGCGTCGCTCTGAGCAATGCGCTGACGGGTTTCCGCCGCAGCCGATGAAGTTGCCGAACGCTGACGCGACAGGGTTTCGTAGCGGGCTTTTTTAGCTAGATAATCGGTTTCCACTGCGTCGAATTGCTGACGTGTCACAGCATTCTTCTGCAGCAATTTGCGATAACGTTCAAGCTCTACGGCAGCATTGTCCATGAATACTTTAGCCTCTGAAATAGATGCCTCACTTACTGCCAGATTTGCCGAAGCCACGTTAACGCTATGGTCGGCAACCGTGCGGCCGGCCATTGCATTTTGGAGGTCGGCACGTGCCTGTGCAACTCGCAATCGCATTTCAGCATCGTCGATGATTACCAACGTATCGCCTTTTTTCAGCGGTTCAAACTCCTTGAAGCGTATTTCTTTAATGTAGCCTTGCACACGACTGTTCACCGGCACAATCTGGCGTTCAATCTGAGCGTTGTCGGTGAATTCGACATTTCCAAGATGTATGAACCTGGAGCCTACCCAGCAGGCGGCTGCAATGATTACTATTATTGTAATTGTGTATGATATAATCTTTTTTGTGCGGTGTGTCATATTTTTCCGGATGTAAATAGAAGTTTATAATAATAGTAAATAATGTCGATTCGTGCGTTGACGAGCATCTGTTCAGCGTTGAGTTTTGAGCTGGCTGCATCGAGCAAATCGGTGATCAATGCCATATCGGTTGAGTATCGTGTCGATACTGTTGCGTAGTTACGATTGGCCAGGTCAACGCTTTTCTGTTGCGTTTTCAGTTCTTCGTACGCTTCCATATAGCGCAGATAGTCGGCTCGGATTGACAGTTCCGTGCTTTGGCAAGCAGCGGCGAGTTCGTCGCGGGCGTTTATTGAGGCTGCGCGGCTGCGAGAGAGAGTCTTGTTGCTCTTGTAAAGCGACGACAGATTGTAGGACACGCCCAGACCTACATACCAATAGCTCAGGTTGCGGTTGATCGGTGGCACCTCAACAAGAATTGGTCCGTCTACAGTCCAGCCGGCTTGTAAACCGATTTTAGGCAAATACTGCGATTTCAACAAAGTTTCACTTTTCTTAGTGATGCCGACTTTCGAACGGGCAAGTCGGAGCGAGGGGGCGTTTTCGGCAGCTTCCGACTGCCACGCAGCCTCGCCAAGCGTAGGGAGCGAGCGTTCCAGGATAGTTGTGTCGGGACTAACGGTTGTTCCTTGTGGCAGTCCGGCGATATTCACCAGATTGTTGTTCAGAATGGTTAGCGTGTTGTCGATTTTCAGCAGTTGCAGTTCCAGATTGCTGACCAGCAGCTCGTAGCGGGTGATATCGTTCTGGAGAACCAGTCCCTGCGAATATTTATGGTTCATCTCGTTCAGTACCTTGCGAGCCTGTGCAATATTGCTCTCAACAACAGCGCGCAGGTTATTGTACTTGTAAATATCAAGATAGAATCCTGTTAACTGAAAGCGGATATTGTCGCGTTGCATTTCGGTGGCATATCGCGCGGCTGTTAGTTTGAGTTCAGCCAGATTTATACCTGCCGAAATAGCGCCGCCTGTGTAGACGGGTTGGTTAATATTGACCGACAATGTGTTGCCAAAATGAGGAATTTGAGCCTTCTGATAGTCGGAAAAATTGCGTTTTGTGGTGAATCCGTCGCCAATATAGCTTAGCGATAGCGACGCGTTTATGTCGGGGAGGCGCTCGGTGCGAGCCTCGCTGACAGCTTTTTCCGCTGTTTTTTCGGCAGAATATGCCGGGCGCAGCTGCAGGCTGTTACTCTCGGCTGTCGCAAACAATTCGTCAAGCGACATCACTCTGGCCTCCTGACCAACGGCGCATACTCCACCGCTCAACAAGATTGTGGCAAGCAACCCTGTGAGCAATCGTAGATTGTTCATATAATATAATGTAAAAAATTAGGAAATGTGACAGAATATCGCTTGGTTACCAGCGATTAAATAGCAGAGTGAATTCATAGGAAGCCGTACTCTTCCAGTTTTCCATAAAGCCGTAGTTTTGTACGTGTACGGCAAGCGCATTATTTGCAACAGTAATTTCGGTCATCATTTGCCCGTTCTTTATAAACGGCGGTTCAAAGTTACGAAAAAATCCGCAAACACGTTACGCTTGCGCCACTTCCTAAATATGTTTATCTTTGTTGTCAAAGCGAATCAGATATGAAGAAGAAAACGATATGGGACTTGCGACGCATGTCGGCCGAGGAATTTAAGGCTTCAGAAAAATTGCCTGTAGTTCTGGTGCTTGACAATGTTAGGTCGTTGTCGAACGTAGGCGCAATGTTACGCACGGCCGATGCATTTGGGCTGGAGCGTGTGGCATTATGTGGCGTTACAGGCACACCTCCTTCGCCGGAAATTCATAAGACAGCACTTGGTGCAGAGGATTCAGTTGAGTGGTTCCATGTTGAGGATACAGTTGAGCTTGTCAAGCTACTGAAGGAGCAAGGCTATATGGTATGCGTGCTGGAACAGGTTGAGGGGAGCGTGATGTTGAACAATTTTGCGGTCAGTGCCGATAGCAAGTATGCCATTGTCGTGGGCCATGAAGTTAACGGAGTTGACCAGGCTGTTGTTGACCGGGCTGATGTTTGCCTTGAGATACCGCAATTCGGCACTAAGCATTCGATGAATGTTTCGGTGAGCGCCGGCGTAGCGCTGTGGCAGCTAGTCAGCCAAATGATTTAGGAACCGTTTTTACGAATTGTGGCTTTTGCGTGCCAGATTCCAGGCTGTATACGTGCTTTTGAAGGTGATGTTACTGATTGCCCGGCCTTCGGCGCCATCCATTATGGCCTGTGAGCCAATGTACATTTTCAGATAGGCGTAAGCTCCACGAAGGAAGGGTGTTATGAGGCTTATATGGCTGTGCTCTACAGCAATATGCTTCGAAGCCAATGCAGCTTGACGCAGCCTTATCCTTGCGTATTGAGCTTTTGTAGAGCATCGGTAGTGGAAAATATCGCCATCGAGACGGCATGGTTGCAGCCCCGGAGGGAACACCACGCGTTCGTCGACCGAATGCATGTTCCAGTTAGCATAGCGTTTGTCGAACAGACGTACCTGATAGTCGGGATACCAGCCGCAGTGGCGCACGGGCTCGCCGCAGAAGAAGTTTAAGCGCGCCATAGCGTAGACGCGGTGGGGGAATCCGGCCTCTTTTTCTTTGAGGATTGAGGCTACTAGTGCGGGCGATAACGCCTCGTCGGCATCAATCGAGAGCACGTAGGAATGGGATGTAAGCGAGGTCGCAAACTGACGTTGCTGTCCGAACCCCTCGAACGAGCGGCTTACCACACGGCATCCGTAGCGCCGGCATATATCGGCTGTGAAGTCGGTGGAAAACGAGTCGACAACAATTATTTCGTCGGCCACTTGAGCAACCGATTTGAGACAGGCCTCTATGCGGTCGCCTTCATTGCGTGTGATTATGGTAACAGAAATATGATGCGACATTGCTGTTGGTTGTAAATCAGGGCAAAGTTACAAACTTTAAATCAAGATAGCAAACTTGACATGAGCGAGTTTGCTATCTTGATAGTTCTTCTTTGTGGATTCTTAATCCATTGGAATTGTTTCCTGCATATAGATGGCGTCGAGGCTCCACATTGCGGCATCGTTTGTGCTTATGGGGTCAGCTTCGTCGAGATTTGCAGGTACTGCCGGCACAGTTATCTTTGTTATTTTCATTCGTGGGGCATCGGCGTTTTCCGAGCGTGTAAGAAGTTCAGTCCAGGCTTCGGAAGCGAGTTTTTTATCGCCGCGTTTCCATGCTGAATAGGCTTGTAGTCGCGACACACGGAATCGGTTGTGAGTCAGCTCAAGAGCTTTCTGTTTGTAGTTTGTAGCGTGCTCCAGCCAAGCGTCTTCCCAAGCCGGATCAGGAATTACTTCCATCATTTCGTTCATGATTTCAAAGCCGCCCATGATTGTCATCAAATGATTGGTTGTTTGCAGTTTGGGGTCGCATTCCGTGGTGATTATGCCTGTAGCGGGATCGTAGCCCAGAGCGAGCGGGCCGGTGAATAACCGACTGGGGAGTTTGCAAATGCTTTTCATGCCGGCTATAATTTTGTCGCGGTAGGCGGTGTTGCCTGTGCGCTCCCATTCTGTCATCCAGTTACCGGCATAGGCTAGCCAATCGGGGCCAAAACGTAAACGGGCAGGGGACGTGCATGGGTACAACTCTCGAGGCTCGGCAAGGCGCATCGGGTCGAGGGTGTAGAGCTTTTGGTCGCTGTCGGTAACGTCGGTCATAAGGTCGCCGAGACGCTCGTCGGCGGTTAGATAATACATTATTCGGTTGAAGGCGGCCTGACTGATTCGGGCTTCTTTCGCGCCGCAACCCCAGTGGCTCACATTATGGCGCGATCCAAGTCCAGCGTTTGGTCCGATGTGATAAACGTCGACTTCGGAAGCGTGGCGAGTCATTGCAGTGGCCATTCGCCAAAGATTAGGGTCGCCTGTGCGCAAGAATTGATACCATAGCCAGAGATTCGATGCCAGTTCGGTATTGTCCCATGCATATCCGCCAACGTCGTATTTCCAGCAATGGCGCACGGGGTCGTAGGCGTGCATGAAGTCGCCGTAGTGCCAGAATCCGTACCAGCGGTTCTGGTCGATAGCGGTATTGTAGAAGCTGGCGTAGTCGTCGAGCCGGGCTTCAACTTCGGCACGGGCTGCTGTTGATCGGTCGGGCAAGCTCCAGATGCCGAAAGCCTTTCGGCGGTGGAGATAGTCGGGGGTAGGCAACAGTACGCTCTCGGAGTTAACGCCTTGAGCAATTGCAGCGAAGTTGGCTTTGCCGCTGAAGCCCTTGTCGGGGCGAATGGTGATTGTTGATGTGCGCGCAACGCCGTAGGGGGTGCTCATACCTTCTTGAACGTCCTCGTAGCTTGAGTTAAGTCCGTGGGCACGAACGTCGTAATGGCGCAGATCCATGGCTTCGGCATCGGGATTCCAAAGCCATGCAGTGATAGTGGCAATCGAGTCGCGGGCGCCATTGACTTCCAGGCCTGACGGACACGATTGCCAGAAATCTTTCATGCCGACAGCCATGCCTCCGCTCACGTCGCCTAAATAAACACACCCTTGAGCACGAGAGCCGCTGTAGGTGCCCAACCAGGGCGATTTGGCAGTGGCACGTTTCCGAATAGTGAAACCGTCAGGCCCGTTCTGTGATAAGCGGAAGCCGTCCCATTGCGCCCATTCATCGATGAGTTTCTTGCCTGCGGGATCGAATTCGCTGTAGTCGGGCACACGTTTCCCTTCCATTTGGGTGATTTGCATAAGTGGCGTGCGTTTGTTCTTCGACGAGGGATGAGCAAGCACTCGTCGGCCAACAAGCGGCTGAACTGGTTCGCTCCATACGCCACCATCCTGAGTGGCGAATGCAACATGACGGTTGTATGGTAGTTCGCGCATTGGCACCTCGTATTCTACGCCAAGCGACTTTATGAAATCCTTTTCCTGGTCGCCGTCGAAAATGAACGTGTGGGTCATCTTAATGTCGGGACAACCGGCATAGAAATAGAGCCGTACCGTCCAGGGAAGCCACTGGCGACCATCTGCCGTGCGGTGTACGCCGGTGAGTTTCACAACAGCCTTCTCCGAGCCGTTTCGTTCTATTACGGCTTTGGCAACACGGCTTGTCAAGGCGGTGGTTGTAACGACATCGCCGTCGGGCACATCCTGAACTGATGCGACCAAACGCGCAGCGCCTCCAACTTTTATATTCCCGAGAGTAATGCTGTCAATTAGGTTGCAGCCCTGTTTTTGCGGAATATAAACGCGTGTGTCGCCGGCTTGAACGGTGATAACGCCGTTTGACACACTAGCCAACATTGAAGGCTTGGCAGGGCTTTTCTTTTTCGAATTGTCAACGTGAACCTTCAAGTTGTTAGCGCCGGCCGGCACTGTAGTGGCCACAGCCGCCCATTTTACCGAGCCGTCGGGCCAATACGATAATGGCCAACTTTCAACGGGAATAGTTGCGCTGTCGGATACGAGTGACAGCGTAGTTGATTTGGTTACGGTTCCTGCGTCGAATGGGACACCGAAAGTTACGGGCGCGTCGGCTGTTGGCTGGGATCCAATCCAGTTGAGGGGTACGTCGTTTTCCTGCAATGGCTCGCAGCAGTAGCTGAAGTTGGTTAAACGTGTACGACTAAGTGTGGTGCGAAAAGCGAACCATCCTTGTGTCAGAGGGTCGGGGTCGCGGAAGTCGACAAGACGTTTCCCATCGATAAAGTATTGGGTGCGAAGGCCGTCGGTTGTTATCTTTATATGATACCATTTGCCGGGTTTGAGCAAATTGTCGGCATCGGTGTATTCCTTGATTATAGCGGGACGGTATTCAGCGGAGTCGATTCCTCGTTCGTCGCCGTTGTATCGGCGGAAACGGGTTGTAGTATTGTTGTTTCCACCATAACCCAAGTAGTAGAGTTTCAGGGCATAGCTGTTTACAAACTTACCTCCGCGTTGATTAAGGCGCTTCCATATATCGGCGGCTTTCGGGTCGGAAGCCATCCAGAAACAGTTGAGGTCGCTGAGGCGGTCACCTTCGTTTTCCGAAACGACCTGAGCATCGTACTCGATTATGGTTCGGCCCGACATTTTTTCCTTGCGCCACAAGCTCAACCCTTTCGGGGCAGTTATCTCGACCGTATCGCCATGGAAAACAACGGAGTGAGGGCCTTCTGACTCGACACGCCAGAACTTATTAAACTCTTTTTTATTCAATCCGCTTGGAGCTTTTTCAGAAGCCAGAGCGGAAATAATGGCTACGGCACACGCCAATGTGGCGCACAGCCTGTAACGTAATTTCATGGATATATTAGTTATTTGAGGTTATTACGTCGCAAATATACGATTTTTTTTTGCAATTATTTTTATTTCCGAAATTGGACGCGGATTGAATCTGCAAAAACATTTACCGGGAATATGTGTTCTAATATTGATATGAGTTTAACGTAAAACACATAAAATATTATGGCAACTACAACAACACGTAAAGAGATTTGGGATAATGATGGTTCGATACTCGGTAATGCACCGCGCTGGGCTACCTATCGTAAACAATTGGATTCGGAGTTTCCGGCGCCTTACCGCGGAGGTCACGATTCGCTGGCCGATTCGATGAAGAAGGCTGTTGAGATGATTGATCAATTGCGTCCGGCTCCCGGCGGAAAGGCATTCCTTGGCAATAGTTCAAAACTGGATTATACGTATCCGGAGGTTAAAAATAAAAGGATTCCGGAAAAGCCGGAGTCGCTCGATAAAGTCATGGCTGATTGTGTTAAGTTGTTCAACGGAATGCCAGACGTTTCGAGCCCGCTGACGATGTCGAACGTTTGGCCGCAGCCTAATAATGCCAGTATCATTGCTTCGATGCTGCCTTTGGTGTTTGCGCCAAATATCATCGAAGGGGAGTATGCCTGGAATGTTCACAAGGCTGAGCTTGAAAGCGGCGGTATGCTGGCCGACCTGTTTGGCTGGGAGCCAACAAAAGCAGGAGCCGTATACACTTACGGAGGATCAGGCTGTTGGTTGTATGGCTTGAAGTATGCGATTACGCGCGTGCTACCCAATTCGCGTGAAAAGGGTGTTAGAACCGACGGTAAGGTTCTGGTTTCTGCTCAGGCTCACTATTGCCGCCAGAACGCAACCGATTGGTCGGGTCTTGGCATGGACAATGTCGTCGTAATTCCTACCGACCCTCAGAACAACCAAATGGATATGAATGTGCTCGAAGCAACACTGAAAGGCCTGACAGAAAAAGGCATACCTGTAATTGAAGTTGTTTGTACGATGGGTACTACAGATGCGTCCGTCTTCGACCCTATCGCCGACGTGCGCCGTTTGCTTGATAAATACCCGAACAAGGCTCCTTACGGTAAAGCTCTGCTGTATGCCGATGCCGTTTGCGGTTGGTCGTGGCAGGTGTTTAAGAACTACGATTTTGAGAAGAACCCACTGGGCTTCTCCGCTGGCGCGCTTAATGTGATCCGCAAAAATTATGAACAAATCAAAGGAGTTCGCTACGCTGATGCCATTGGAGTCGATTTCCATAAGTTTGGTTTCTCGCCATATGTAAGCTCATGTTTCGTTTACCGCGACGCAGCTGAGTTTGAGAATTTGCTTCGTCGAGGCTCGTATGCCTATTTACAGGAGGTTACTCCGTATAACCCAATGTTCTATACTTTGGAAGTATCGCGTACGGCATCCGGTTCTATGGCCGGCTGGGCAACACTGAAGTATTTGGGCATTGAGGGCTTGCAGGCTGTGCTGGGAGGCATTCTGGAAGTTCGCTTGTATATGGATTCGCTTGTCGAGCAGCAACCCGATATGGTTATGTGTGACGCCGATGACACCGGATTTATTTCGCTGTTCCGTGTATATCCTAAGGGCACCGATGCCCGCGAGCAGTTTGCCCGTGAACTCAACGATCGAAACTATCGTGCCGATTTGATACGCAACAACCAGTTCCAACAGGCTGTTGGAGAAAAAATGTTCCATTGGTATCTGGAAGGACACAAAATCAATGGCAAACCGACGCCACATATCGCATACTCGACAGGATTCCGCAACGCTTCGTGGAACGAGTCGGGAGCTGATGCGGAAGGAAATGTATATGCTCTGAAGACCTACCCGATGAACGTTTACAATAACCCGGCCGTCATGGATCATGTGATCGAATGTGTGCTCGCAGCCCGCGACGCCGTTGAGGAAGAAATGAAATAGTACTTGTTTTTTAAAGGTATAGTTATGAGTACCAAACAACAACCCAAGCCGGAACTGACGTCGTCGGGGCGGAAGAAGGTGGTTTCGACAGCTCGAGGAACTATCACAATGACCGCCATGGCCATTCTGATCATAACCTCAATATTGAGTTTACGAGGATTGCCATCGGAGGCTAAATTCGGCGTTCAGTCGGTGTTCTACTATATTTTTGCAGCGGTAGTTTTCCTTCTGCCGTACTCTCTTGTCTGTGCAGAGCTAGCGTCGACCTACACTCGCTCCGGGGGTCTTTACCGATGGGTATCGGAGGCTTTTGGACCACGATGGGGCTGGACTGCCATGTATTTGGAGTGGCAGACAATTATAATCTGGTTCCCAACCGTGCTGATGTTTGGCGCGGCATCGTTAGCCTACATTTTCTGGCCCGACAGTTTCGATGCCAAGCTGGCCTCAAACAAAGTTTACACGCTGATAATCGCACTGCTTATTTATTGGGGCGTGACACTCAATTCGTTCCGCGGCATGAAAGCGGCCAATCGGCTAAGTACGCTGGGAGGCTTGTGGGGCACGATTATTCCAGGCGCGATACTGATACTGCTCGGCATTGTATACGTTTGCATGGGTAAGACAATCGATCTTAAGCCGATGCCGTTTTTTCCTGACTTTTCAAACTTGAGCACGATTGTATTAGCCGCATCGATATTCCTGTTCTACGGTGGTATGGAGAGTCAGGCTGTGCACATCAACGATATGCGTAATCCGGCCCGCGATTTCCCACGTGCGGTGTTCCTTTCGATAGCAGTGACTGTTCTGGTGTATGCCGCAGGAACATTAATTATCGGAATGGTGATACCTACAGAAAACATCAACTTGCTACAATCGCTACTGGTGGCTTATAAGAAACTGTGGGCATCGTTCGGACTGAACTGGCTGGGCAATGTTATCGCTCTGATGATTATGATCGGTGTCATTGGTCAGGTTAGTGCTTTGGCCAATGGGCCTTCGACCGGCTTGATGGCTGTTGCGCAGTCGGGCTATCTTCCCCGAAAATTACAAACCGTTAATGCCAAGGGTATCAACAAATCGATACTTATAATCGCCGGATCGTTTGTTTCCGTTCTTACTCTTATTCTATTGGTTTTGCCAACAGTTGAGTCAGCCTACCAGATTATGTCGCAAATGGCTACAATTATTTATCTTATCATGGTGCTGATGATTTATGGAGCGTTTATCAGGTTGCGCCGCACACAACCGGGCAAAAAGCGCGGGTTCCGTGTCCCGGGCGGTAAGATAGGAGAATGCATGGTTTGCGGTTTGGGCATTCTAGGCGCGCTTGCAGCCCTGTTGCTTAGCTACCTTCCGCCATCGCAAATCCAAACCGGAAGTCCTGTCGTTTACATCGGCATACTGCTGCTTGGCGTAGGAGTATTTGTTGCGTTGCCATTAGTTGTTTACGCCGTGCGCAAACCGTCGTGGCGTAACCCTAATGCCCACTTCTACCCCTTCGACTGGCAAATTGAGGGGCGAAAACCTTCGGAAGTATCGAAATGGGCGCCCGGATATGAGCCTAGTGAACAAGAAGTTGAAGCTGCCGAAAGCGACGCCATATCAAGTCATGGAAAGACACCCCATACCTAACCGGTAGGTTGCACTACTTTGCAATCCCTAAAACATGAACCAAGATGGGCTGTGCCACAGATAAATCGTGACTCAGCCCACTTTTTTGCGGTTATGGGAGTTGGAATTCGATTAAAAGGCCGCGGTGGTCAGTTGGCCATACGGCCAGAGGTGTAAAAATTGTGTCGTCGCTGTTGTCGCTAACTCGTAAGCTACGGCATATTGATTTATCAGGGCCTAACAAGGAGGCTTTTACGGCTTTCAGCCCGGAATCACCGTGGTAAAACACATAGTCTATTCGGTCGCGTTCGTCAGCTTCAGGAGCCCATGTCAGTTTATCGACAGCTACATTGTCGTTCGATGCGGGGAATGTGAATCCGGGATGTGTGAGCGGATTGGGATGAACAACGCGGTAGGAGTCGGCATAACCGGCCTGCTCGAGCAACGTCGTGCAAGTCCAGGGCACAACAAAGCCGTGATGGTCATACAGGTTTGCGGTAGCGTCGATCCAATCGAGGTGGGACGGCTCGTTGAAATCGCCGGCAACAATCACATGCCTTCTTTTGGCAACTTCACCGCGAGCAGCTTCAATAAACTTTCGGATGCCGTCGTCGCGGCGCGACATGTCGTTACGCCGCAAAATATCTTCGACCGTCGAAGGTATGGGACAAGGCTCCCATGTTGAACCGTCATAGCCTCGCACGTTATAATATGCGTCGTCCTTATAGTCGAGATGAGCCGAGAAGAATGTGAATTTCTGACCGTTTATTGTTGTTTGCGCGCTGACAATGGAACCTCTCACGCCGGCACTGTCGGGATAGTGTCTGGCGAGGTTACAAAGCGGAGTAAGAGAAAGAATTTCCGTTTGCTGCATCTGCGCACCATAATATTTTACTCCACGGAGTTCAAGAGCTTCCAACAGATTTTTATGAATGGGATTGCTCTCACTCGAGTTTATTTCATTTAGCGAAACTAAATCAGGCTTATGCCGTGCAATCTCGTCGGCCATAGCTTCGAACCCACCTTCAATTTTACCGGTGTTCATCCACACATTCAACTGCATTACTTTCACGTTTGACTGAGCCAAGGAGCATGACGCCTCAAAAATCAACAAAGTTAGAAAAAAGCATATACTTTTCATAATAAATCATTTTTTAGGCAAATATAATGAAAAATTGTTTAACTTTGCAGCCCAAAACCAACAAATAGAAACGTATGAAAAAATTATTACCTATTCTGACCGCGGGTTTGGCTCTAACAGGCGCCGCAAAAAATGATGTGTTTACAACTTCGGGCGATGGCAAAGTTTACACATTCGCCGATTTGGCTGCTATCGAAGGCTCCGGTGTGACAAAAATCGACGACAACACATACAAAATGGTGAACGACCTGGAAGTTGAGGCCGCCGACGGTTTGACAATCACTAATAATTTGACTGTACTACTGGGAACCGACGTAGAACTCACCCTGAAAGGCGGAAATTTCAACTTCGCTCCGGCCGACACAGCCACATTTAAGCCTGCCGAGGCGGGCGTTAAGCCAAAGACAATCCATTTCACTGACATGGTTGAGCCTCTGGAAATCAAGCATATTCGTATTGAAGGTGCCGGTCTTCGTCTTGGTGGCCCCTACCCTACGTTGGTTGAGAACTGCACTTTCTACGAACATTTGGCCAACAAATCCAACTATGCAGTCTCTTTTGTAGGCCAAAGTGTTGGCAATATTGTTCGCAATTGCTTGTTCGTGCGCAGCAACCTGTCGGCCATCGGTGCCGGTTCGAATGTCGCGGCCGGCGTGACAATCGAGGACAACCTGTTTGAAGATTGCTCAACAGCTAACCGCAACTATCCGGTAATCAACGAGGTGCCCGCAGCCGCAAACGGTCCGATTATCATTCGCCGTAACACAATCAAAGGTGGTATGCGAACAATGCCCGGAGCAATATCAATATCAAATATGATGTCGATGCTCGGCGACCATAAAGTGCAAATAGAAGATAACTATATGGACAACAGCCGATACGGAATTAACATTCTCGGCAACTACATGGATATCCGCGTGATAAACAACAAAATAATCAATTGCCACTACGAAACTAACGCAATGAATGGTGGTTCAGGTATCACAATCAACTCAACAATCAAGGAAGGCTCCACAGCCCGCCGTACAAAAGTGCATGTTGAGGGCAATTACATCGATGGAAGCCTTTGGGGCATAACCGTTATCGGTCAAGTATCAGCCAATATAGGACACCTCACCGACCCCTCCGACCCCGACTACAACCCCGGACGCAACGTGTTTAAAAACAACGGCAACTCGAAAAAAGAAGATGGCAGCAATCCATGGGATATTTCTACACCCTACGACCTGTACAACAACACAACAGAAACCCTTTACGCACAGGGCAACACATGGGGCGGCCCCGACCAGACACCTGCCGAAATTGAAAAACGTATCTTCCACAATGTTGACGATCCAAACCTGGGCGAGGTAATATTCCTTCCCGCTGCCACAACATCGGGTATAAACAACGTAGATTCCGACAACGTGGTTATAAAATCCAATGGCGACGGCTCGTTCTCAGTTGAAGGAACAGAAGCACGAACAACAGTATCAGTCTACGACCTGACAGGCGTATGCCTCTACAATGGAGCTACTGGCGAATCAGTACAACTCAATCGCCGCGGCCTCGTGCTGGTTGTCGTGGGCGACAAAGCAACACGTCTGGCTCTGTAAAGTTATCATATCAAAAATATGTTTCAAAATTGATCGTAAAAGTAGGGTTGGCAACACTTTCCAGCCCTACTTTTTTGTTCGTTTTTCCTTAATTCCATATAAATTTTATGTATGGTCTGAAAAAAATGGCGCAAAAGATTGTACTTTAAAAATAAAATCAATACCTTTGTGGTCGCATATGAAATGCAGGTCCCATAGCTCAGTTGGTTAGAGCACCTGACTCATAATCAGGGAGTCCTT
>JAMPII010000017.1 GCA_023662835.1 Muribaculaceae bacterium
GCCTCAACGCCCTGACCCTTGCCGATGGCAGCAATGCCGCCCCCTACAAATAACCCCCATGCTTTATAACCGTAAACGATGAAAAAAGTATATTTTTTGTTACCAAATTTGGATGCAGGAGGTGCAGAACGTGTAACAATTACGATTGCTCGTCTTTTGCACAAAGAAGGATTCGATGTAGAGTTTATAAATTTCGGTGTTCATAATGGAGAAATGCTCCAGTGGATTGAACCGGAATTTAAGTTGATTTCATTCGGATGTCAACGCACTCTTCAAGCTTTACCACGACTTCATCGTTTCATGAGGCAACATCAAGATGCAATATTCTTTTCAAGTAGGGAGCATGTGAATCTAATTTCTCTTATCGCAGCCAAAGGGACCGAAGCTCAATGCGTTGTGAGAATACCGAATATGCCCAAGAATGTGCTTACGGGAGGTGTTAGTGGCTTTAAGATGCGTGTCATAAAATTCATTAACCAATGGGCACTTAAATCAGCCAAGGTCATAATTGCCCAGAATAAGGAGATGAAAAAGCAGTTGGAAACGTTTTATAACCTTTCAGCTGATAAGATTGTGGCAATAAATAACCCTGTAGATAAAGATAACGTCTTAAAAAGTGCAGAGAGAAGCGTTTCACCATTCAAGGTTGATGAAATCAACTTTGTTAATGTTTGTAATATTGCCTATTCTAAAGGTATTGATGTGTTGGAAGAAGCTTGGCCTATTGTAAAGAAGTCGATCCCGAATGCACATATGTATATTATTGGTAGAACTACTTCCGATATCGCTAAGGCCCTGGTGAGAAAATCAGCCGAATTACTGGATTTTACATTCTTGGGATTTCAAAGTAATCCATATCCATTCTTGAAACATTGTAATGTATTTGTGCTTCCTTCTCGAATGGAGGGATTCCCCAATGTGGTACTTGAAGCAATGTGTTTCAATCGACCGGTTGCTTCCACAACTTGTGTGGAAGTAATTAAAGACATTATAAAACCTGGAGAAACCGGATACTACTGTGATATTGAAGATCCGCAAGCTCTTGCGGAATGCATGATTAAATCTTCACAATTACAGAATATCAAATCGGAATACTCGCTATTTGATAAAAATATTTTAATAGACTGCTTTAAATAATTAACAATGATAAGGTTAGCAAATTTAAACGATATTGAGGTGATAACTCAAGTGCATAGTAAATGCTTTAAAGATAGTTTCTCATCTCAACTATCTAAATATCAAACTGTTATAGGGGGGGCAATTTATTGGCCTCATTTTATGCAGAATATCTGAATGATGCACCTGAGTTATTCCATGTCGCATTAGATGGTGATAAAATAGTTGGTTTTTGCATGGGGTATTATATGGATAATGATACTCAGATGCAGCGGTTCTTGCAGAAGAACAAAATAAAAATTGCGTGGAAAACCATTCTCTTGCTTCTAACATTCAACCGCCAGACATGGAATAAGGCATTCGGTAGACTAAGGCATAAGCCATCTAATGAGGATTGGAAAATTATAAATACTAAACATGAGCATATAAAGAAGAACAAAAGAGGAGATTTACTCTCAGTGTGCGTGTTGCCTGAATATAGGGGCAAAGATTACGCTCAACAACTTATGGAATCATTTCTTTCTGCGATGAAAAATTCCGGGAAAGAAATTTGTCTGCTATCGGTCGATGCCAATAACAAGGCGGCGAGAAAGTATTACGAACGAAACGGTTTTGAGTTGTACCGCACGCGAGGGTGTGATGGACTCACATATATAAAACCGTTGAATTCAAATGGCACTGACAATGTTTCAGATTAAGAGGTGGATAAAGATGCTGTCGGGCAACAGCATTGATCATGTAAACCAAGACAAAGGGAAATGTTTCTCCACCAATGAGATTAGGGGATATTACAATAATCTTACGGAGAAGGTTACAAAAAATCCTAAAATTCTTGATTCTGACGAGCTTCCTATGGTATATCCGGAAAATCAAGACCCGGTATATTTCCCTGTGGCGATATTTCAGTATGGTTTAGGGGCATACGATTTATATCTTCAAACAAAGGAAGATAAGTACTTGAAGAAATTCTTACAATGTGTAGATTGGGCTATTACTCATATTGACGACAAAGGACGCTGGAATAATTTCTTCTTTTATACTCCAGACACACCCTATGGAGCCATGGCGCAGGGTGAAGGAGTTTCACTTCTTGTTAGAGCATACAAACATACGGGTGACAAAAAGTATCTTGAAAAGGCACAAGAGGCTATAGACTTTATGCTATTGCCGCTTGAAGACGGAGGTACGACCAAATACGATGGGAAAGATACCTATCTAATGGAATATACGTTCAAAGGTATGGTAATGAATGGAGCTATATTCGCTTGGTGGGGGCTCTATGACTATGTACTGGCAACTAATGATTCTGATAAATATAGAAAAGCATTAGATGCTACACTTGATTCCCTTGTAACAGTTCTTCCAAAATTTAAATGTACATATTGGAGTATGTACAGCCTCGATGGCTTAATTGCAAGTCCATTCTACCACAATCTTCATGTTGCCCAAATGGAAGCAATGTACGATCTCACAAATATTCCAATTTTCAAGGAATATGCTGACCGCTGGCGTAGGCAACAACATAATTTTATTTGCATATCTCAAGCTTTTATCAAAAAAGCAATTCAAAAGATTGTAGAATGAATTTTGAAACGATGAATTCACGAACAAAGATCTTAGTATTAGGCAATTTCGGATACGCCAATCACGATTTAAGTGGTCAAACTATAAAAACGAGAGCCATGGAGCAACTCATATCGACCTATGGGAAAGAATTTGACTCAGGAATATTTGACACCCAAACTTTATGTAAAAAGTCAAATGTTTTTAAAATGTTCCGTATGCTATCCAAATGTGATGTGTTGATCTATTTACCCGCACATGATAATTTAAAATACATCTTCCCTATTATTTATTTGTATTCCAAGATATTCAGATTTGACATAGTTTACTCTGTTATTGGCGGATGGTTAGTCCATTATCTGGAAAATCTACCGCTGCATAGAGTTCTTCTGAAAAGGATAAAAAGAATTCTAGCAGAAACCACGAATACGAAATCAGGATTAGAGCATAAATACGGATTTAAAAATGTAGATGTGCTTTACAATTTTAGAATTACAGATTTCAACCCACATACCAAGTTTTGTAAAAGAGAACCTTCAGATAAATTGCGACTTGTATTTATGGCTCGAATCGATCCGAAGAAAGGTCTAAATACAATATTTAATTTGTGCGAATATATACGAGAAAAAGATATTAGGAATATTTTAATTGATTTTTATGGTCCTATTGACCCGTCAGTAAATGGCTATTTTCAAGAATGGGTAAATTCATACGATTTCGTTAATTACAATGGCTGTCTTGAACCATATGATATATACAAAACTATTTGTGCTTATGACATGCTAATACTTCCAACGCAATATTATACCGAAGGATTACCTGGAACAATAATAGAGGCATATATATCTGGTCTCCCTGTTTTAGTAACCGAATGGGAGCATTCTCGTGAGTTTGTAATAGATGGAGAAACCGGTATAATTATCCCTTTTTATGACAATCAGATAGCATTTAATAAGGCTATTTTGGAGATATCAAGAAACTATGAAAAATTAAGCAGGTTAAAGGCTGGCGCTATAGAGTTCTCTAAACAGTTTAGAGGAGATTTTATTTGGAATAAGTTACAAAAAATTCTAGTAAAATGAAGATTTGTTTCTTTACGGATGACATCACTAAAATTGGTGGTATAGAAAGAGTTACATCAATATTATGTAGCGAATTATACCAAGGTTACGAAATAGATATTGTTTCAATTTTTAAGGGAAGAGACAAGACTGCTTATCCGTTCCCAAAGGAAATCGAAATTCGTTATCTTACTAAAAAAAAACATGGGATAAAACCTCATTCCTTTAAACGAACAATCAACCTTTTAAAGACTCTGACAATTGTTAGGAGATATTTTAAAAAGAATAATTATGACTTAGTGATCGCTCAATCATTTCCACCTGCATTTGCTATGTTTATAAGTGGTTTTAACAAAAATAAAATTATTGTATGTGAACATGTATATGCTTGGTATTATAACAAGATAATACAGAATATAAGGAAATATATTTACAATCAACTAAGAGCACTAATAGTCCTTACTTCAAAAGACAAATTATTTTTTAAATCATATGGTCTTAAAACAGACATTTTTGTTATTCCGAACCCAGCAGATATTGACACCCCTAGTAATATAATTAAAAGAGAACCTTACAGGTTGATTGCTGCGGGAAGATTAGAATATCAAAAGGGGTTTGACAATTTAATAAGAAGTTTTTGTGAAGTCCATAAATTACATCCTGAATGGGTTCTTGATATATATGGCAAGGGTTCTTTAAAAGATGAGTTACAGAATTTGATTGATTCTCAACATTTATCTGAATCGGTAAAACTGCGAGGAATAACAGACTCTTTAAATGTCGAGTTTTGTAAAAGCCAAATTTATGTTTTGTCATCACACTTTGAGGGCTTCCCAATGGTCTTAATTGAGGCATTATCATGCGGTTTGCCGTGCATCGCATACGATTGTCCAAATGGACCGTCTGATATCATAACATCTGATAATGGAATACTTGTTCCAGATCAAGATGAGAAAGCATTAACAGAAGCCATAATAAAGTTAATAGAAGATGAAAACCTCCGGAACTTAATGCAGTCGCATGCCAAATCGAGTGTTCAGCGTTTTGAAAAGCATAACATTGCATTGATGTGGGAAAAACTAATTAATCAGTTTTCTATATATGGGAAGTAATACAAGTAATACGAAATTCCTTGGATATATTTGCATAATTCGTGCGATAATAATACTTCTTCTAATAATATATCATTCGTTAGCCCCGTACTGTGGTTCGTGGGAGATAATTTCTGGAATGACTGGAGATTTTAAGATTTACTATTGGATCTCCCTTTTAGCTTATAGTTTTATGCTTGAAACGTTTGTGTTTATATCAGGATATCTATTTGGATATCAATGTAATAAACAAGGGGGGGGGGTAAATTTTTACAGACATTTGTGTATAAGTTTAAAAGATTAATGATTCCGTCATTGATTTTTAGTTTTGCTTATTTGCTTCTTTTTCAATCAAAAATCGACTTTAATCTAAATTTTATTTACAAGATTTTTAATGGCGTAGGCCACTTATGGTTTTTACCTATGCTATTTTGGTGTTTCTTGCTTACTTTATTAATTGAAAGACTTGGTTTAAAATGTCGTTTTTCTATTTTGATAACTGTAATACTCACATTATTTTCACTCGGAAAGCTACCATTAAGAATCAATCAAAGTTTCAACTATATACTCTTTTTTTACATAGGATTTACCATACATAAATTTGACAAAACACGTTTGCAAAGATTTGTAAGATGTATAAATCTAAAAAACATTATAATTGTATGGAGTGCATACATATTTTTAGTTTGTACTGGAATCTTATCAAAAACTTATATAACTGATGGCTCTTTGATTGCCAAAATTATAAAGTTTTCATATGCTTCGGTAGGAGTATTAGCAATTTTTATAACTACTTATTTCTTCACTGAAATAAAGAAATACGAAGTTCCAAAAGGTATTATCGATTTCGGAAATTGCTGCTTTGGCGTTTATCTACTTCAAGAATTTATAATTAGACTTATTTATTATAAAACACCAGCATCTAATTATATTTCAATCCTTGCTTTGCCTTGGTTGACTTGTATGGCAACATTAGTTGTATCATCCATACTCACTAAATACTTTAGAAAGTACAAAATGGGCAAATTATTGTTGGGCTAATAATTAGGGATAGTGAAAAATTCAGATATCAATTTTATGATAAATTATGGATTAGTTTCGGTAGTTACTCCGACGTGGAATTGCGGACGATTTATCGCTGAGACTATTGAGAGTGTATTGGCACAGTCCTACCCAAATTGGGAAATGCTGATAGTGGATGATTGTTCAAATGATGATACAAGAAAAATCGTTGAGCAATATCAACAGAAAGATTCTCGCATTAAATATCATTGTCTTGATTGCAACTCTGGTGCGGCTGTAGCCCGTAATTTTGCCTTGAAAATGGCTCGTGGAAGATGGATTGCATTTCTCGATAGCGATGATCTTTGGAAGCCGGAGAAACTGGAGCGTCAACTTGCATTCATGGTTAAAAATAACTACGCATTCACATACCATAACTATACAGAAATTGATGAACAATCGAAACCTCTGGGAGTATTTGTAAGCGGCATTCGCAAGGTGTCGAAGTTCGGGATGTTCGCTTGCTGCTGGCCTGGTTGCCTTTCAGTGATATATGATGCAGAAAGAATCGGGTTGATACAGATTGAGAATGTAAAGAAGAATAATGACACGGCGATGTGGCTAAAAGTGGTCGAGAAGGCTCCTTGCTATTTGCTTGATGAAGATCTTGCACTTTACCGAAGACGTGCTAATTCCATTACGCCGAAACCTTTATGGCAAAGGATCTGGGCTCATTATCCTCTTTTCCGGGTCGCCGAAAGGATGAATCCTGTTGCTGCAACATTCTGGGTAGGAATGAACGTGTTTGGGAATGCTTTCAAGAAAATATTTTATGTAAAAGAGATATCAAATTAAGATTATGAACGTTAAGCGTAATATACCGTTCTCACCGCCGGATATGTCGGAGGCGGAGATTCAGGAGGTGGCTGAGGCCCTGAAGTCGGGCTGGATCACCACCGGTCCTAAAACTAAAGAGTTTGAAAACCTTATCTCGATGTGTTGCCAGACCATCAAGTATGATGCGGAAGGCAAACCGGAACATACGGCTTGCTGCCTCAATTCGGCAACTGCCTGCATGGAGTTGGCGCTGCGTGTACTCGGTATCGGCGAGGGCGACGAGGTAATCGTTCCGGCTTATACCTACACTGCTACTGCAAGTTCGGTGTGCCACGTTGGTGCTCGCCCAGTGCTGATTGATTGTGCTCCCGGCTCGTTCGAAATGGACTATGACAAGATGGCAGAGGCCATCAACGAAAAAACCAAGGCCATTATGCCGGTTGATTTAGGCGGTATTGTCGCAGACTATGACAAAGTCTTTGCTGCAGTTGAGGCCAAAAAACATTTGTTCAAACCGGCAAACGAGATTCAACGTAATTTCGGTCGTTGCATCGTGATTGCTGATGCTGCCCACGCTTTCGGAGCGATGTGGCACGGCAAGATGTGTGGCGAAATCGCCGATTTCACTTCTTTCTCCTTCCACGCGGTCAAGAACCTCACTACGGCGGAGGGTGGCGCGTTGACATGGTGCAGCCGTGAGGGGATGGACAATGAGGCAATCTATAAGCAACTACAGTTGCTCTCGCTGCATGGCCAGAACAAAGACGCACTTGCAAAGACAAAACTCGGCGGTTGGGAATATGACATCATTGGCACTTGGTATAAGTGCAACATGACCGACATTATGGCTGGCATAGGCTTGGCTCAGCTGAAGCGCTATCCTGAGATGCTTCGCCGTCGCCGTCAGCTCATCGAACGGTATAATGTGGCTCTTGAACCTTACAATGTGCAGGTGCTGAATCATTTCAGCAACGAACATTCGTCAAGCGGTCACCTTTACCTTGTACGCCTTTTAGGCGCCACTCTTGAGCAGCGTAATGAGGTGATAGTGAAGATGGCAGAACGTGGCATCGCTACTAACGTTCACTACAAGCCGCTGCCTATGATGACTGCATACAAAGCTCTCGGATATGACATCAAGGACTATCCTAATGCCTATGCACAATTCGAGAATGAAATTACGCTTCCACTGCATACCCGTCTGACCGATGAAGATGTAGATTACATTCTTGATAATTTCATTGATATAATCAAAGAGCTTTGAAACGCGCATTCGACATAATAGCAAGTGGACTGGGACTTGTATGCCTCAGTCCACTTTTTGCAGTCTTGGCCGTGTGGATAAAATGCGACAGTAAGGGCCCGGTCTTCTATCGTCAAGTACGTGTAGGCAGGAACAACAAAGACTTCAGACTATTCAAGTTTCGCTCAATGCGACCCGATAGTGACAAACTCGGTCTTATCACCGTCGGAGGTCATGACCCAAGAGTCACTCGTTCCGGCTATTATATCCGCAAATACAAACTTGATGAGTTTCCGCAGCTTATCAATGTATTTCTTGGGGATATGAGTCTTGTCGGGCCAAGACCTGAAGTGAGGAAGTATGTAGATATGTACTCTCCGGAGCAATTGAAGGTTCTTTCTGTCCGTCCCGGCATCACTTCACTTGCTTCAATCCGCTACCGAAACGAAAACGAAATACTTGCCGCCGCCGAAGACCCAGACAAATGCTATATCGAACAGGTTATGCCGGACAAACTCGCCATTGACCTCGAATATGTAAGTAAAGCTAACCTGTGGAATGACATCAAACTCATTTTCTCAACATTCAAGGAGATAATAGAGAAATAAAGGGTCGAGTTTTCACAACCTCTGAAAATAGATAGTTCGCCAAATCCAACCCAATGGACTTGGCGAACTATTTTTTTATTGGCTCCTGATGTTTGAGCCGTGCTATTCCCACTCGATTGTTGCCGGTGGTTTCGAGGAGATATCGTAGCAAACGCGGTTCACACCACGAACGTGATTTATGATATCGTTGCTCACCGAGGCCAGGAATTCGTAGGGGAGATGTGCCCAGTCGGCGGTCATGGCGTCGGTTGAGGTAACGGCACGCAAGGCAACAGCGCGCTCATATGTTCGCTCATCGCCCATAACGCCTACGCTCTGAACAGGCAGCAATATCACGCCAGCCTGCCAAACTTTGTCGTAGAGGTCCCACTTGCGCAAGCCGCGGATAAATATATCGTCGGCATCCTGAAGTATGCGAACCTTTTCGGGAGTGATGTCGCCAAGAATGCGCACCGCCAACCCGGGTCCGGGGAAAGGATGACGCGTGATTAGGTGTTCGGGCATGCCCAGTTCGCGGCCAACGGCACGAACCTCATCCTTGAACAACAGGCGGAGCGGCTCACACAATTTGAGATTCATTTTTTCGGGCAGACCACCAACGTTATGGTGGCTCTTGATGGTAGTTCCGGTTATTGAGAGCGATTCGATGCAGTCGGGATAGATTGTTCCCTGGGCCAGCCATTTGGCGTCGGTGATTTTGTGGGCTTCCTGATCGAAGACATCAATGAAGCCCTTGCCTATAATCTTGCGCTTGCGCTCGGGATCGGTAACGCCGGCCAATTCGCTGAAGAATTTTGCGCTGGCATCCACGCCGATAACGTTCAGGCCGAGCCCCTCATAATCGTGCAATACATCGCGGAATTCGTTTTTGCGCAGCATTCCGTGGTCAACGAAAATACAGGTGAGGTTTTTGCCTATTGCGCGGTTGAGCAGAACGGCAGCAACCGACGAGTCGACACCTCCCGACAAGCCGAGAATAACGCGGTCGTTGCCCAGTTGCTCCTTCAGGGCGGCAACAGTGCTTTCGATGAACGAAGCTGCGCTCCAGTCCTGACGTGAGCCACAGATATCGACAACGAAGTTTTTCAGCAACTGAGTGCCCTGCTGCGTGTGGTACACCTCGGGATGGAACTGAACTCCCCAAACTTTTTCGCCGTCAACCTGATAGGCCGCGATGGCAACCTTGTAGGTCGATGCGATAGGACTAAACCCTTCGGGGAGCGATGTAATAGTGTCACCATGACTCATCCAAACCTGCGTGCGCTGGTCGAGACCTTTTAATAGCGGATTTTCTGTATCGAATTTTTCGAGATGCGCACGGCCATATTCGCGCGACGGAGCCGGCTCAACGGTTCCTCCATTGCTGTAGGCCATAAACTGCGCGCCATAGCAAATTCCCAGAATAGGCAAACGTCCGCGTATGCCGTCCAGCTCAGCTTTAAAAGCTTTATCGTCGTAAACCGAGAATGGACTTCCCGACAGAATCACTCCGATAACCGATTCGTCGTTTTTGGGGAACTTGTTGTAAGGCACTATCTCGCAATATGTGTTCAGCTCGCGCACACGACGGCCAATGAGCTGCGTTGTCTGCGAACCGAAATCGAGGATTATGATTTTTTCCTGCATTTGTGGGTAGTGATTAGTTGCTTTTTGCAAATTTACGACAATTTTTTTGAAATAGCATCCCATTTTCCAATCACTCATCCGAATTCGTGTCTTGAGGTAGTGCGAAGGAAGAAGTAAAGGAATAATGAGGCGGCAATTATTAAGCTTATGGAGAAGCTGAGAATGATGCCGTAGGTTGCCATACCGCAAGGGAATGTGATTATGTAGCCGGCCGGTATGCCAACAACCATGTAGCTGACGAAGGCAATCCATAGCATAGGCATAACGTTAGATGTGCCTCGTAAAGCGTTGGCGAAAAGTATTTGCGTTGCGTCGGCATATTGGTACAGCACCAATGGAAAAATCAGAGTCATTGTCAGCTCTATCACCCTGATATCTTCGGTGAAGAGCAAAATCAGATACCGCTCGAAAAAGATGAACACCAGCGACGACAATGTGGCCAAGACCAGCACGATGTGATAGCCGGCAAAGGCTGTGTGGCGCATTGCCCTGCTGTCGTTCAATCCGGCGTTGTTGGCCACAATTACCGACACCGCCGAGGCCATACTGTAATAAACACAAAAACCCAGCGTTCCGGTGATAACAATTATCTGATAGGCTGCCAACGGTACGGCACCAATCCACCCGGCCATGACGGCCGAGAAACTGAAGCATACCGATTCAAGAGTCATCTGTACGGAAACCGGCCACGAGGTTCGGTTTATGTGTGACAACAACGTCTTGTTTATTCGTGAGTTGACAAAACCGTCGCGGTAAACCCGGAATCGCCTCATACATAGCAATACATACATTGCGGCCAGCGGGCATATAATGCGGCTGATAAGAGTACTGTAGCCGGCACCCATAAGTCCAAGCTCGGGAAAACCGCAATGACCGAAGATGAGCAGATAGTTACCTGCAATGTTCACTACGTTCGCAACAAGTACAATCCACATAGGGATACCCGTTCTGTTTATAGCATAAAGCCACTGCGACAATGCGTTGAATATAGCAACCGGAAGAATGCCGATAAGCGACAGCACAAAATAGGGCTTTATAAGCGGCATAAGCTCGTCGGGCTGGCCAAGACTATCGAGATTGAGATAGAGCAATGTCATCAACGCCGTTATTAGCAAAGCAAACAACATATTGGCAAACAGGCCGTTGCGAATCATTGCACCTATTTTATCGAACCTGTCGCGGCTGAAGAGCGCACCTATCAACGGCGTTAAACCGTAGGTGAATCCCAGGCAGGCAAAAATAGCGACGTTAAACACATTGTTGACAAACGAAGCTGACGCGAGGGCGTCGGTGCTGTAACGGCCAACCATTATATTGTCAGCAAATGCTACAACAATCATGCCGAGCTGCCCTACAAGAATCGGCAGCCCGAGTTTGACTATTTTTGCATATTCCTGCCTATATTTTGTCATGGCTCAGTAGTTTGTGTTTCAGCGGAATGCAAAGCTTTGTATATTAGCTTAGCTCGTGAGCTACCAACAATAGCCTCAATATCGGTTAGCGACGCCTGGCGAATTCGCTTAACGCTTTTGAAATGCTGCAGGAGCGCTTCGCGAGTCTTCTGCCCTACCCCTTTAATAGAATCTAGCTCACTAATTGTCTGCGTTTTACTACGTTTATCGCGATGATGCGTTATGCCAAAACGGTGAGCCTCGTCGCGCAATTGCTGCACAATGCGCAGCGATTCGGAATTCTTATCAATATAAAGCGGCACCGAATCGCCAGGGAAATAAATTTCTTCCAATCGCTTGGCTATACCCACAACTGCTATCGTGCCGCGCAAGCCCATATCGTCGAGCGCATCTACGGCCGCACTGAGCTGTCCTTTTCCGCCGTCAACAACTATGAGCTGGGGCAAGTCCTCACCTTCCTCCATTAAACGCGTGTAGCGGCGCGTCAACACCTCCTTCATAGAAGCAAAATCGTCGGGTCCCACCACGGTTTTGATATTGAAATGACGATAGTCGCGTTTGGCCGGTTTGGCGTTGCGGAACACAACGCATGATGCCACAGGATTCGTACCCTGGATATTCGAGTTATCAAAGCACTCGATATGAACCGGCAGTTCGTTAAGGCGAAAATCGGCCTTCATGCGCTCCAGTGTGCGTTGTACACGCTGTTCGGGATTGTGCTTCTCCATCATCTTGAGCGAGTCGATTTTGTGCTGACGCGCGTTATGCTCCGACACCTCCAACAGTTTCTTTCTGTCGCCTCGCTGCGGTATGGTAATAGTGACCCCTGGCAACTGCGTTTCCGGCTCCTGAGCAACCAGAACCTCATCGTAGTCCACGCCGAAACGTTGCGCGATTTCGGCCATCGCATAGCTTAGCAACTGCGGTATTGTTTCGTCCATGCGGCGTTTGTACTCAAGCGTCACTGATCGCACGATTGCACCACGGCGAACGTGCATATAATTGATATAAACATCCGACGTGTCGTCGTCGAAGCCAAACACATCTATGTCATCCAACGTTTGGCTTACAATCACACTCTTCGATTGATAACGTTCAATCAGCTGGTATTTATCCTTCAGCATCTGAGCCTCCTCGAAGCGCAATTCCGCACTGAGGCGATCCATTTCGGCCCGCAGATAATCGAGCAGTTCCTGAGTTTCGCCTCGCAAAATTTGTTTAACATGGTTTATCATGTCGGCATATTCACCCTCAGGCACCAGACCTACACAGCAGCCCATGCAGTTTTTCAGATGATACTCCAGACATAGCCTACCCTTTCCCTTGGCAATATAGTCGGGAGTGATTGCATGGCGGCATGTTCGAACCGGATACAGTTCGCGTATGAGGTTAAGCACAGCCTTCGCCACGCCCGTATTTGTGTATGGACCGAAGTATTTCGACCCGTCCTTTATCCGTTCCCGAGTAAGAAAAACACGTGGAAAATGTTCTTTTGTCACAACAATCCAGGGGTACGATTTATCATCCTTCAACAGCACATTATAGCGCGGTTTATACTCCTTGATCAGTGAATTTTCCAAATTTAGGGCATCCTCCTCGGTTGGCACTACAATATAGCGCATGTCAGCTATGTTGCGTACAAGAATGTTTGTTCTCACCGACTCGTGCTGCCGGTTGAAATAGGACGACACACGACGCTTCAAATTAACAGCCTTCCCTACATATATCACTGTTCCCGATGCGTCCAGGTACATATAGCAACCGGGCGTATCGGGAAGTATTGATATTTTCTCTTTTATTTTTTCCGGACGGGGATTTACGGACATATTAATAAACGATGAGTGATGTCACCTCAGCGTCGGCCGGGAGTGCGGCACGACCGTTGAGTGCGCTTAGCTCCACAATAAAGTTGATATATACTTTTTTCGGGTTCATTGATTTCACCAGCCGGTAGGCGGCAGCCATCGTGCCACCGGTAGCCAGAAGGTCGTCGTGAATAACAACAACATCGTCGGGCGTTATGGCGTCAGCGTGCAATTCGATTGTGTCGGTTCCATATTCTTTTTCAAAAGAAGCAGAGATTGTGTCGGCAGGCAATTTACCCGGTTTGCGGGCGGGCACAAATCCGGCTCCAATTTCGTAAGCCATGATAGAACCGCCAATAAAACCGCGCGATTCAATTCCCACTACCTTAGTAACGCCTTTGTCGCGATAAAGTTGAGCAAGCTCTTTTCCTACGGTATGCATGGCTTGTGCGTTCTTGAACACTGTTGTCAGATCGCGGAAAATAATTCCCGGCTTTGGAAAGTCGACTACATCGCGGATTTGGGATTTTACGTATTCCATTGTTTTTTATATATTGATTTATTTTCTTGGTAAATTGTTGAGCGTCATATTGTTCTTTGTGTTCCACGTGGAACAATCATCGTCCAAGCAAGAGTAGCAGAATGCTGACGTCGCTCGGCGAGATGCCCGGTATTCGTGAAGCTTGAGCAACTGTTACCGGTCGTATTTTTTCGAGCTTCATGCGGGCTTCGGTTGAGAGCGCTTTTATGTTGGCATAGTCGAGTTTGCCTTCGAGCTTTACATCCTCGAGACGTTTGATTTTTTCGGCAACCATTCGTTCGCGACCGATGTATCCTTCATACTTTATGAGAATTTCTGCGCATTCAACTATTTCTTCACGTCGTTCCGGTTCTAAAGATTCAATCAAGTCTGCTAACGGTTTTATGTAAGGTTTAAGGATGTTCAGCCCTAGTTCGGGGCGTGTTATAAGATCGCGCAGTTTGACGCCCTGTTTAAGAGGTGCTGTACTGAGTTGCTCTAATGCGGGATTGATTAATACGGGCTTTATGGAAAATTCGTTGCAAAATTCTATTATGCGGTCGCGTTGCAATCGTTTGGTCTCCATTAGCCGGTAGCGTTCTTCTGTAGCTAAGCCGATGGAATAACCGATTGGTGTCAGCCGCATGTCGGCATCGTCCTGACGCAATAGTATGCGATATTCGGCGCGCGAGGTGAACATGCGGTAGGGTTCGTCTACTCCTTTTGTGACGAGGTCGTCGATAAGTACGCCTATATAGCTTTGATCGCGCCCGAGTACGAGCGGTGGCTGGTTATTTACCGACAACGCAGCATTGATTCCTGCCATAAGCCCTTGTCCTGCGGCTTCCTCATAACCAGTTGTTCCGTTAACTTGTCCGGCAAAATATAAACCTTCGACTAGCTTGGTTTCCAGTGTATGATTGAGTTGTGTTGGGTCGAAGAAGTCGTATTCAATAGCATAGCCGGGGCGATAAATCTGAACGTCGGCTAAAGCCGGAACGCTCTCCAATGCTTCTACCTGGATATCCAATGGTAGCGATGACGAAAACCCGTTCAAGTAGTACTCACGAGTGTTTTCCCCTTCCGGCTCTAAGAAAAGCTGATGTTCATTTTTATCGGCAAAGGTCACTATTTTTGTTTCAATGCTGGGACAATATCGCGGTCCGATACTCTTTATTTGTCCATTATATAGAGGTGAATCAGGAAGTCCGCGTCGCAGTATTTCGTGAGTTTTGGCATTAGTATAAGTAATATAACAGGGAAGCTGCCGCAGACTTCTCTTCACCTGCGGCATATAACTGAACTTGTAAAAACCCTCATCGCCATATTGAGGTGTGGTCATTTCCCAATGAACCGACCGTCCGTCGATACGCACCGGTGTGCCGGTTTTCATCCGATCGGCGGTGAAACCCAGCGAAACCAATTGTTCGGTTATACCATGCGAAAGTGGTTCGGAAACTCGTCCTCCGGCCACTTGTGCGCGCCCAACGTGCATGAGACCGTTAAGGAACGTGCCAGCTGTTAGAATTACTTTTTTTGCTGAAAAATATACTCCCAACTGAGTTCTTACCCCTTTTACTTTACCCTCAGAAATATCAAGCTCTGTAACAGAATCCTGCCACATACTAAGATTGTCGGTATTCTCGAGCGTCTCTCTCCACAATCGACTGAAAACCATTCTGTCGCTTTGCGCACGCGGACTCCACATAGCCGGGCCTTTAGAGCGGTTAAGCATACGGAATTGTATGGAACTCCTGTCAGTGATTATGCCCATTTGTCCGCCAAGCGCGTCAATTTCTCTAACTATCTGGCCTTTTGCTATGCCTCCTACAGCTGGATTGCAGCTCATCTGTGCAATCTTATTCATATCGATAGTAATCAACAGCGTAGAAGCGCCCAACCGCGCGGCGGCTTTGGCTGCTTCACAGCCGGCATGGCCGGCTCCGACTACAATAATATCGTATTCAAACTTCATTAATTTGTAGTATTTTTAAGCTCTGTAAGTAATGAAAGAGCTGCATCTTCATTTGCTTCCATGATTTCACGCTCTCCCGGACCTTTATCGTTTATTCCACAAAGATGAAGAACTCCATGAATTATCACCCGATGAAGTTCCTGCATATATGAGGATCCAACAAGATTGGCGTTGCTGGCTACGGTGTCGAGCGAAATAAACATATCGCCGCTCAAATACTTTCCGCGTGAATTGTCGAACGTGATTATATCAGTGTAATAATCGTGCTGGAGGAATTCACGATTAACTTCTAGTATGCGATCGTCGTTACAAAAAATGTAGGCCAGATGCCCTATCTTGCGTCCAAATTTAGCCCCGACAGATTCGATCCAACGCTGTATCAAATCGAAGTCAAGTTGAGGCATATCGCACTTTTGTGTTGTCCAAAGAATATCATTCATGGTTGCAAATTTACGCAATTCGTGGCTTTTAAGCAAAGAAGAGATACGCCGCAGCGATGCCGGCTACCGATCCAGTGATATCGGCAAGCAACGCATAGGGAACGGCATAACGCGTGCGCGTAACGCCGACAGAACCGAAGTAAACTGCCAGAATATAGAAGGTGGTGTCGGTGCTGCCTTGTACGGCTGCTGCCACGCGTGAACAGAATGCATCGGCACCATGAGTGTTCATCAAATCAACCATAAGCCCACGGCTGCCTGATCCGCTGAGTGGTTTCATCAGCGCTGTCGGAAGAGCCTCAACCCATTCAGTATCAAAGCCCAGCCAAGCAACTGATGCCGTCATTCCTTGGGTTATATAGTCCATTGCGCCTGAGGCTCTTAGCATTCCTATTCCAACTAGAATAGCTACTAAATATGGTATTATCATGACTGCAGTTTGAAACCCCTCCTTCGCTCCTTCAATAAAAGCATCGTACATATTAATATTTTTTCTTAATCCAGCTAAGATAAATATAACTATAACACTGAACAACAATATGTTTGCCACAAATGTAGAGTAAAGCTCAACATGCTCTTTATCCATTTGAGAAAAGAGATAAACTATACTGCCAATTATGGCAGATAATCCTAATAGCCAAGCAATTAATACTTTATCAAGTAACCGGATGCGCTGCTTTATGCACATGGCTACAATGCCAACCAAAGTGGAAATGAAAGTAGCCAGCAATATGGGCATAAAAACATCAGTCGGATTCGCGGCTCCGGCCTGAGCGCGATACATCATTATGCCAATAGGAATGAAACATAATCCCGAGGCATTAAGAATGAGGAACATCAGCATCGCGTCGGTTGCTGTATCCTTTTGCTTGTTTAGCTCCTGCATCTCCTTCATGGCTTTGAGTCCAAGCGGGGTGGCAGCATTATCAAGTCCAAGCATATTAGCCGAAACGTTCATGAATATAGAACCCATGGCCGGATGGTTCTTTGGTATTCCTGGAAAAAGGCGGCAAAACAGTGGAGAAATCATGCGCCCGAACATTTGTATAACTCCGGCACGTTCACCTATCTTCATCAAGCCGAGCCAAAGCGACAAGATGCCTGTAAGTCCTAAAGCAATCTCGAAAGCTTGTGCTGCAGAATTGAACGATGCTCCCATAATCTGACTCCAAACCGTGAGGTCGCCTGCGAAAACTGTTTTACCAACAGCAACCGCAAACGCAATAAGAAAAAATGCAATCCAAATGTAATTCAGAGCCATTATAATATTCTTTTTACAAAGATAAGCCTAAATAAACAAATTGGAAACCTAGTTTAAAAAAAATTTATTTCGTCAAAAACTGGGTTAACTAACTAACTATTAATGCAATGTATTATATTTTGATGGCATGAGAATTGAAAATTCATTCTCTCCCCTACCCTTTTGCATAAAAAATTGACGGAGGCCACGTCAAAAATTGACGCAGCCTCCGCGGTAAGCTATGTAAACTGATTTATTACTAATTGAAGTTTCCCAATTTCTGAGAATGCATATATACTAGTATTTTTCGAGGGTGACAGGACCGAGTAGACCAGACGACTGCAATTCGTCGTTTGGCGTCCATATCTGGATATTGGTCCATGTGGAGCGCTGATCTTCGGGAAGCGAGAGGTCGCCAATAATGCGATTCTTGTAGTTGTTTACGACAGCCACTTCAATTTCGTTGTCGCCTGCTTTAAGAAGCGGAGTAACGTTAACTGAATAAGGAGCTGTCCAAACGCCTCCCGCATCCTGGCCATTCACTTTTACTGTGGCCATAACCATGACCTTACCGAGGTTCAGACGATAGGTCGCAGCCGTGTCAACTTCTGCAACGGGGAGCACTGTCTTGTAAACAGCAGTTCCAGAGAAGTTACGAACAGAGTCGGTTGGGTATGATGTCCAATCGGCCAGCTGATCCATAACAACAGGTTGTTTTGGACCGCGCCGACGGGTGTCGAAAGTAACTGTCCATGGCGTAGAAACTGTGTCGACAACAACAGGAGAGGGGAAGTTCTTACCGCCTTCAACTTTTTCAATGTTTCCTTTGCGGAACACTATAAACCAGCTCTGAAGGGGTTCGAAGCTAACCGGCATAGTGTATTTACCGTTGGCCGATTCGCCTTCAGGAAGCGTGCGCACTTCGCCTGTCGTAGCATCCCAAGCTTGAGCGTACATTCCATCGGGAACTCGGAAGGTAGCAGTGATTTCCAGCCGACTTTCAGTTGGGTTTGCCAAGAAGTAGATTTGCGCGTCGGCCAATGTACGATGTATAAATAGGGGTAATTGTTCGCCTTGAGGAACAGACAGGTCGGGTTCAACGCCGATAGCATTGAAGATGTCGGCAATAGAGGTATTGGTCCAAACGGTTCCTTTTCCAACTTTTGCAGAGTTTTCTCCCTCCTTCATCGACCACATCTTGTCGGCCAGCTGGGCAACTTTTTTATCTGCCTCAGGATAGCCCTGCAACGAAGGTGAACGAAGAGGTTTAGGACCAAGAATGTTCAAGCCATCTTCAACCAGCTTGTTGATTTTTTCAAGCATTTCAGGACGTATTGTCTCCTGTTTTGGAAGAACCAAAAGGCTATATTCCATGCCTGAGTCGAGTACCAATTTACCTTTGACAACCTTGGCGTGTTCTTTCAGAATTTCACCATTGATGTAGTCGAACGAATATCCGGCAGGAAGTTCGGGGTCGCATACACCAGTCATTTTCGGAGCATCCTCACCAATGAAATAGGCAACATCGGCTACGTAGCGTCCCTGTTGAAGCATGTAGTTGCAGCGTTTCAAGTAGTTGAAGAATGTTGATGCCTGTGAGAACCATGTGTTCTTACGGTTGAATTCGTTGCCAAACCAAGCCGACAAACCGGGTTCAATTGTGTCGTCGCGCTGCTGGATATATAAGTGGAGCAAAGTAGCGTTGATACCTTCTGTAAAGAAGCGGTCGACACGCTGCTTCATTATGGCCGGATAGCGAGAGAAGACAGGGCCTCCCGAGGTGCATGATTCAGCCCAAATTACGTTTTTACCATAAGTGTGGCCGCAAGAAGAAGCTGCGCGGTTCTCGATGTCGCCAAGTGAACCTTCACTCCAGAACTCGCCACCAATTTCGTCACTCTTTCCGCCATACATAAGGAATTCAGATGGGAATCCCCAGTGACCATAGTTTTCAAGCCATGTTTTCAAACCATTTTTGTTGGCAATTTCCTTTAGTCCGCCAACATATTCGGTAGCTACGAGGTCGGCAACCAAACGACGCAAGTCCCAAAGGAAACGGTTTGTTATGTCAGGCGATCCAACTACAACTCCGTTCAAAGTTGGTATATAAGGAACAGGAGAATAACCGTAGCGTTGTTCAAACTTCTCAGCTAGTTCTTCGGTCCAGTTCAAACCACCGGTTTCGTAGCTATCCTCAACAAAATATTTGAATGTGGTTCTGTCTTCAGCCGGAACACGTTTCATTATTTCGCCGATGTATGAATCGAAGTGATACTGCAAATGTTTTTTGCTTATCTTATCAACTTCTAAACCAGTAGCTTCGGGAGTTGCAGGACTGTTTACAACACCGGTTGTTTCCAACATTACGCGTTCAACAGTCCATTCGCCTTGAGGAACATTCCATGTTATGTTGCCCTCAGCGTCGGGTTTAGCATCGATAACTATAACCTTTTCTGGATCTATTACCAGGTCGGAAGCAGTGTTTTCAGGCTGGTCGGGCCACATGTACTGATCCCACATTGGCAATGGTTGCTGGAACATTTTTGCAAGCGATTTTTCAGCAAAGCGCTCAACCATTGGCGCCTCGGAAAGAACAACTTCAACCTCGCCATTTCCTGATCCGGCCATTTCAACCATGTATTCTTCGGCTGTTACTTCGGGAAGCGATTCAACAACAGGAGCATACGCGTTGAAACCTACAATGTTGTTTGGATTGTAACGGTCAACAACAAAGTTCTTTATCATCTTCCAATCGCCTTGGCCGCTACGCTGGTAAAGGTTTAGCATAGCGTTGAAAGGAGTGTTTACTGTCACAGCAATCGAACGCATTTTTGCATCAGCCTTTTCGGGTTTGATTGTTTGCTGAACAGGTTTACCTGCCGTGAAGTTGAATTTGGTTTTAGCCGCGAAAGCTTCGGGAAGAGCCGGATAAGCTATCACCATCAAATCCTGAGCTGTATCGCTGACTGCTGCAAGTTTGATTGTTTGCTCACCTTCACCTTTAACATTCACTGAGGTTGTTGCAATATGGCGCATCGACTGTTCGGGTTTGATCCACGGGCCACCCGACTGGCTCCATCCGGGACAGTTGAACATACCTATTTCAATGCCAAGTTCCGAAGCACGTTTAAGCGCTGCATGAATGGTTTCCCAATACAGTTCGGAGTTATACTTGGCATCGCCGGCAGGGATGTTTTCCACGCCCTGTATGCCGATGAAAGCACGGCCTATTCCGGCTTCTTTCATAGCTTCTAGGTCCTTAATAGCACCTTCAGGAGTGAGATTGTCGTTGAGCCAATACCAGTAAACTGCTATTGGTGTTTCGGTATTCACATCCTTGAAATTCTTCTCGATAGTTGCGATATCAGGCGCTTCGTTTTTGGAGTCGCACGACCACATCGTGCCAACAATCAAAGCAAGTCCTGACGCGTAAAGCAAATTTTTTAGTCGCATAGATTGGTTTTCAGGTTTTGCGTTTATGGTTAATTATGTTAATTTTTTTGCTGATAATGCGCGTAAATGCCTATTTTTAACAAAATTAATATTAACACAAAACATATGTTGTCTGAAAAGTATCAATAAACGACACGTTTCCGACAATTACTGTTTCTTTTTAAGAAATGATGTTTCTTAGCTTGTTACCAAAAGCGATAAACCTCTTTCAGCGCAGGATTCTCCATTATGCTGACGGGAGATGTGCCCGGTTCACCTTGTGGCACTGGCAGTCCCCTACTATCGTAGATATTTTTCCAGAATGGTAGTATGTTACCTTCAGGTCCTTTAAAATTCAATGGTATATAGTTGAACATCTTTTCACCTTTAGAGGTATTGAATGCTATCTGTATTAATTCGGAACAATATACAGCTCCATTATCGCGAAGAAACACCCAATCGTAAGGTTCACCTAAATGCTGCAAGGCAATAGAAATTGCCTTGGTAATCTCTTTGTTTGTGAAGAACGGCGACTCTACCCTTTTCACCATAACCATTGGCTTTCCATCTGTGCTTTTAGCCGAACCATCAATAAAATCATTGAAGGGTGTTATACAAACTCCCAGCCTGGGCTCAGCCTCGATAATATAAGCATTTTCGGGGGTTCCTCCGTGCAAAACAAAGGCAACATGAATAGGGCGGAAAGCAACAGTATCGGCCGTTGTTGAAGCTGCTATAGACTGAGAAAATGCAGAAGTTCCTGCCCCTTGAAAAAGTATATCGCCTTGCTGAGGCTCATAACACTTAACAGACAGTGCACTAATAAGATAAACTATAATTGCAAATAATTTTTTCATTGTTTCGAGATGATAAACCATCAATATTCTATATAATTTGAATCACTATCGACAAACAAACATCTTTCTCAATCCACTCTGTCACATAGCTATATCGTCTAGTATCTACCCTACAATTACCATTCGAATCGAACGATATATCTTTTTTAATGTCTATTCCTGATCGACGAGCGGCTTTATATGCAGCTTCCATAATAGTCCACGACTGCAGTAGTGACGCTTCATTTAAAGCCCACTTTTTCTGCGATTCTGCGGTAAGATATTTATCTTTCACCCTCTCCAATTGGCTGCGCCATCTTTCTATGTCCAATCCGAAGATGCACTCCCCTACTCCAACAGCAACATGACTATTGCAATGACTTACTGAAATGCAGATATTTCTCTTTCCTGACAAGTAAGGAGCGCCATCGTCATAATGGTATATCTCCCCTACTTCATCGCCTGTTAAATCTTTAATTAGTCGCAACACAGCGTGCTTTTCCCGCTCCCTTTTAGGCAATTCAAGCTCGTCGGGCAAATAGCTGTCAACAACTATTTTTACACCCGATATATCAAAAATTTTCATAGCGACGAAACCATTTTTATCATATCCTGCTCAACTGCATCAACTATCGGTTTTATCATTTCCGTATCGCCCCGACTTTTCATTTCCAGCGAACCGTAAATTAGCGTTCCGTTGTTGTTGTCGTAAGCCAACATTTGAACAGGAGTTACATCTGCGTTTGCTGCCTTAACTACAATACCTTCAAAATTGGTGTTTTTCAGCTCGGTAAGTTCAGTATGGTTCGAACCTACGTTCATTTCTATTCTTTGCATTCTGTTTGCCAGAGCCTCAGGAAGTTTATCTTTAGATAGATGCTGAACAGAAAGGTGAATTACAGACCCACCATATATGTCATAAATAATATCTATCCATAAAGTGCTATCGTCATTCTTAACTGTCTGTCGACGTGTTTGTGCGTTGGCCAATATGGTAAGCATTGGCTTAGCTTGCTCCACCTCGGTATAAAAAGTATCGGCCAGCTGGATGCGAGGGTATGCGACAGGCCTTGGCGTTGCCACCTTACTATTATTGCTGCATCCCGCTTGCAGCAACACCATCATTAGTATGTATAACAGATTTCTTTTCATAAGAAATTCAAGTTTTTCAATAGCTTTAAAAACTTGAGGGTTAAAATATAATGAATAATGAATAAAAAAAGAATGAGTAAATGCTCCTTCAAAAAAGAAATTGCAATTACTCATTCTCCTCTCTCCTCAGCGGTGCGTACGGGACTCGAACCCGTGACCCCATGCGTGACAGGCATGTATTCTAACCAACTGAACTAACGCACCAGTTATGGGGGAAACGCTCATGACCTCTGTCATTTGCGTCAGCAAAGTTAGATGCTTTTTTTATTTCTACCAAATATTTTTTATAAAAAATTTATCAATTATTTGCTATCTATTCAAAACCAAACAGATATGGAATATATTTTTTTCTTAGCTTCCATCTAAGTTTTAGTTTACGGAAAAGATTAAGGGGTTTTTTCTTTAATTTTTTCTTATAATTAGCTATAAAATCATCGACAGCAGCTAATACGCGTTCCGAATTATGACCGTCGCGATGTGCTTCGAATGAAGCTACATACTTTTCTATTGCTTTCATCAATTCAGGCGGACGCGTAAGTGCTATCTCCAATGCATCGCCTACCTGATCCGGGGCTGTACAGTTAATTATATGCGGTCCTGGATATGTATTGTTATATGTAACTACAGGTTTGCCTGTCAACATCATCTCAAGTATAATGGAGGAGTTGTCGCACAACATAGCATCGGCCTGAGCCAGAGTTGGCAATCCTTCGTATCCGTCGAGAAAGCGCACATTGGAATGACGCGAAGCCATAGCCTTATATGATTCGATGAGCTTTTTATCGCGTAGCAATGGATGAAAAGTTATAACCCAATCCCAAGGTTTTTCCGAAGCCAGATTGTCTATAATTTTCAGCATTTGCGGAGCCGATGTTACGCCTTGTGTAAAAGTTGTAGCGTAATAAACGCATTTTCTTTGGCGAGGCAGATCCTTAACAGCCCCTTCTCTGAAAAATTCATCTACGCGACACCAACCCGTTTCATATGTCTTAAAGAACCCCAGAGCCTCTTCTCGCTGTTTAAAACCTGGTGTGTTTCTTGGTCCTTGCGAACAGTAAATATCAAACCACCCGCGTATACGATAATGGTTGTCGGGCTTGTTTAACCGCTTCGGTATGTTATAGCCATGCAATAGATTCACCTTTACGCCTGGGAAAAAGTCGTACACTATGTTTCCTGCCGCCAACACTGCCAAAGGATTATATTCCTTAACCTGCTTGAAAGATAAAAGCCTTTCTTCCGTCTCAGTTAATCTATCAGTACATGTATCCTCCAAAAACCACTTAACTTCATGGCCTTGCCTTAATATCTCATCTTGCAAAGGGCGTAAAATATGGTAAGCGTAATCGTAGGATGCAAACAGTAGATAGCGCTTTTTCATATATTAAAATTTTCGTGTTGGGTGAAGTATTCTTTTTTTTATTAATCTGCGGCGATTGAAATCGCGTTTCATCCCTACCATTACATCTACCATTGAGCTTTTCCAGCCTCGGGCTTTTACATAATATTCGGCAACCGAACGCATTACGTTCAGAGAGCGTGTGAAACAGCACATATCGGCCATAGCCTTTCTATCGGGAACCGATTCTCCGGCGGGGTAAATACTCATTCGGTTTATATCTATAAGCATGAAACTGTAATGACCATCATTTTCCTTTTGGTAGAGAACATTGTCGCAGTTAAGATCGCCATGAGCTATGCCAGCTTCGTGCATCTTAGCAGCCATTGCGGCGAAGTCTTCTGCCATACCGGCATCATATTTATCCTCCCAATGAACACCATCCTTTATGGCTGGCAATTCGCAGCATTCACATATATAATAACAGTAGCGCAGTATGCCATTTTGTTTCACTTGAACACAAGCTATGGGTTTTGGAGTGGATATGCCACGCTTTTCAAGCTCCACAGCGTAGTTGAAACAGCGCTGCGACTTCGATTGCCCTACGAAAGTATAAAACATACCTCTGAGCACGCCAAGCGGCTTAAAACGCTTCACAGCTACTTCCGGCGTCAACAATGAGCCTGTAGGCATTATTTTCAGTATATTCCTCTTGTTGTATACAACCCGTCCATAATTAAAGAAACATCTGTGAAGCTCCCCTACAAAATTAATTATACTATTGTCGGAAGCGAAATCGGGATGAATCTGAATATCTTGAGTGAGTTTCATATGCTCTTGGGGTTGCTTTATGCAAAGATAGTCAATTTGAGCCTACCCCACGCCAATCTACTGACAACAATTATCATCATAATATTGTTTTATGAAAAAATTTTTTTCTCTCTTTTATATGTTGTTTATTATGGATGTTGATAGTTGCTATAAGTTTTTGACTGATAATTTGCTTTTTATATTATAAACACCGAAGAAATAGTAATAAACACATTATATACAATATAAAGATCTGAAAATAACAGAAATAATGCAGTTATGAACACTGTGTTTATAAACTCGGTTGTTAATAAATTTATTATTCTTAAGCGTAGAAAACAGCGTAGAAAGGTTGATAATACTGACGAAAGAGCTTCAATAAATTGGTATAAACTTTTTTTGATTGAGTTAATAAGGTTATGTATATAACACCGGATATTATTTGCAAATAAAGTTGCGGATAAACAATGAATTTTTTTCTACACTTATTTACACACTTATCAACACCCGTTGTGTAAGTAATAAACAACAGGCTCTAAATATAGAGAAAGAAGAATTAATGGAATTGAATGTCGCGTATGGCATGTTGGCCTACGGCTTTGTTCAAGGCCTCGACAAGGTGGGAACGTTGGAATGTAAGTTCTTGTTTTAGAACTGCCGAACTAAGATGTACATGAAGAATACCGTCGTCGGTAACGTAGCGGCGAAGTGTGTAGCGGTTTATTCCCGGTCCTACTATTTCGGTCCATATATATGATGCTTGCTGGCGGGCAGCTTTGTCGGCTATACCATCGGCGCGCATATATTGTTTTATAATGTCGGATATAAGTTGAGGATCAGTTCGTCGCATCTTATTAGTGTAGTTTTTCGAAATTACCGTCGTTAACATTCCACAGGGCGTAGTTACCCGCTGATGTTGTGCGCGACATAATCTCATTCAAATGGTCGCGGTTAGTGTCGGTGATGAATATCTGGCCGAAATTATCAGTGTTGCTTACAAGCGACATTATGCGTTCAACACGAGTGGCATCGAGTTTGTCGAAAATATCGTCGAGCAATAGTAGCGGGCGTACCTGTGGATTGGCACGGTGAAGAAATTCATACTGGGCCAGTCGCAGAGCAATGGCGAAGGTTTTGCATTGTCCTTGCGATGCTGAACGGCGCATAGGTAAACCATTCTGAAGCAACTCCATGTCGTCGCGGTGTGGGCCTACAGTTGTGTGTTTAAGAAGCTGATCATGGCGTCGGTTATGATCGAGGTGCTCGGCAAGAGGTATTGTAGTGGTATCGGCTGCCGGGGCATATCTAAGATCAATAGGTTCGGCATAGGCTCCTGCTATGGAGGTATGATAGGCGTTTGTTATTTCTGTGAGTTGTTTTATCCACGCTGTTCGAGTAGCTACAACGCGCGAGGCAGCCATATCCATTGCCATCTCTACAGCTATATAAAGATTAGGGTCGGAACATTGGTCGCGTAACATTGTGTTTCGCTGCTGCAGAGCGCGGTTATAACGAATTAGAGCGTCGAGATAGTGGGCATCTGTCTGGGCTATTACAATATCCATAAGTTTGCGGCGCACTTCGGCTGTGCCACGTATAAGCTCAATATCGTCGGGCGACGACATAACAAGCGGGAAGGCTCCTATATGTTCCGACAATCGACTATACTCTTTTCCCTGACGGCGGAAAGATTTGCGTTTGCCTACAGCCATGCCCAGAGTTAGTGTCTCTTCCTGACCGCGGCGAAGATAGTTGGCCCGCACAGTAGTGAATTGTTCGCCACGGCGCATCAGCATACTTTCCGGCGCACCTGTAAAACTTTTACACAGGCTCATGAAGTAGATGGCATCCAGCAGATTGCTTTTACCCATTCCATTATTTCCTATCAGTCCGTTGACGTTAGGTGAAAATTCCAGATTGGCTGAGGCTATGTTTTTGAAATTGCAAATGTCGATTTGCTGTAATATCATTTTATGATGAGAGCGTTTATATTTACTTTTACAAAATTAGTAATATGTGCGTTAAAAGTAAACACTCTCTAATAAGTTAGAGCAAAATTATCTACCCAAAAAGTCATGCCGGGTGTTCCTTCATAAGCTGTTCCGCAACCCGACGATGCCATAACAAGCATATGAGTAGGTGTAGCATCGGGCGAGTCCCATCCAACTTCCTTAACAGGAACAAGTTTACCCTTCGAGTTTCTGGCGTAGTAGGGGCGGGAATTGGGAATGAGCTGCATGAAAGATTTATAATTGGGGTTTGTTGTGGCATCGCCGTAAATAACAGGAATGTCGTGGTTTTTCACCCAGCCGTTTGTCGTTGAGGAGTAGCGCTCACGGCCGGTGCCTACACGTTTTGCATACAGGTTACCTTTTTCGTCTTCCCAACGGCGTTGGAGCAGTATATAAACTTCAGCATGATCCTGTCCGTCAAGTTCTTTTTTATCGCGTCCCGACGCGTGGATACGTTTAGCATCCTTTGGTACGAGCAAACGATAGTCGAAACGTAAGGTTTTTGGACGTTTTGTGAAGGGTATTCCCATTTCCATTTTTCCATAAGGATTTGATGTACTGGAAATTGGTTCTTTGTTCCACCCAAGGTAAATAGAACCGCTTACAAGCACTTCCAGATCTACCAGTCCCAGAACCGTGCACTCCTCAATCATAGTGGTCAGCTTGCAGCATCGTCCGCCTTCAGGATTATTGTCGGGAAAAACTGCATTACTCCCTTTTGAAATTCCTACTACACGGGCATATACATTAGAGGTTGCCCACGGCGAACCACCTAGCGGAATATACGCCTTGTTACCGTCTATAACCGTTTCGGGACCTATTTCATAAAGCACTTTCTTGTTACCACCCAAAGCACGCGATTCGTTGATATTTCTGGTTACCCACGTTTCAAAATTACCGAAATTAATAGGTTCTATTTTCTGTGCACAAACGGATGTTGAAACAGACAGTGTTAAAATTGCAAATATTGCCAGCTTTTTCATTACTCCTTGAATATTAATGCCGTGGCCATGGCAGCAATGCCTTCACCCCGGCCGGTGAATCCTAATTTTTCTGTAGTGGTTGCTTTTACAGAAACTTGTTCTAGTTCAACACTTAGGTCGCCGGCAATGTTTTGGCGCATTTGCAATATATAAGGAGCCATTTTTGGCTGTTGTGCCATTATGGTAAGGTCGATATTGCTTATTTTGTATCCTTTAGATGCAACTAAATCAATAACTTGGCGTAGCAAAACGCGTGAGTCTGCGCCACTGTAGCGTGGATCAGTGTCGGGAAAATGTTTTCCTATATCGCCCAGAGCAGCTGCTCCCAAAATAGCATCGGACAATGCGTGAAGCGCCACGTCGGCGTCGCTATGTCCGAGCAAACCGGTGGAGTGGGGGATATCAACTCCGCATATTATAAGTTTTCGTCCTTCAACAAGACGATGCACATCGAATCCGTTTCCTATTCGAATATTCATTAGTTAATTTCAAGTTTCAAAAACTTGAGAGATAAGGTTTTATACTGTTATCTGCGGCCACCAAACATATCGCGCAAACCTTCCATATCGAATGTGAGTGTGAAACGCAGTGTCTGGTCTAGTGGGGAAGTCTGTTGCGAAGCCATCATGTATGATGCGTCAATGCGAAGCACATTCAGTGCGAAGCCAGCTCCGAGACCAAAGTATTTACGACCTCCTTTGAACTCATTTTCATAATAATAGCCGGCGCGTAGGAAGAATTGCTGGTTGTAGTTGTACTCAGCGCCAACCGACCATGTGATTTCGCGCAGTTCCTCCTTGAAACCGCCGGGAGCGTCGGAAAAAGATTTGAATATACCGGTGATTGGCGACATATCCTTCCATTCCTGTTTGGCATCTTCATAGTGTGCCTCACCCTCGGCTGCCTGCTCGGGAGTCATGTCGGCAGTTACATAATCCTGACGGCGCGGCTTCGTTGGCACAAGCAGTTTGTTTGCATCGAGCGAAAGCGACAAATTATGATAGTCGGCCAGTGGAAATGTAAAGGTTGTTCCCAATCGAAGGTTTGTAGGGAGGAATGCAGGCTCTGAACCGTTGGAGTAGTTTACTTTTGACCCGATATTGGATATATTCCAACCAAACGACCATTGGCATTCGTTGCGACCTATGATGGGATATTTTGTGAGGTAACCTGAAATGTCAGCCGAGAAGGCGGAAGCTCCTGTGTCGCCTGTACTTACATTAGAACCGTCAGCATTATAGCCCAGGTCGGAGTAGATATAGCGAAGCACAATACCCATCGAATAGCTTTCCGATAGTTTGCGCGAGTAGCCTACATCGACCGAAAACTCATATGGGTTAAGCGATTCACCGCCGTAAATATCATCGGAAGTGTTGAATTCGCCCAACGAGAAGTAGCGCAGCGATGCCGACAGAGCCTGATTATCGTTTGAGCCTAATTTCCAATAACCTGAAACATTGGCCAGAAAAATATCATTAACAATTTTGCGGAGCCAAGGTGTATAGTTTAGTGCAATAGCGCCAGAACTGTAGGCGAATGCATATTTCGACGGGTTCCAGAACTGGGAGTTGGCATCTGGATCGGTAGCCGCACCGATGTCGCCCATTGAAGCTCCTCGTGCGTCGGGAGCAATTCCCAGCGATGTGACTCCTGTTTCAACGGGATTGAATTCGTTTTTTTGAGCCACTGCCGACAATGGCAGCAGCATCAGCGTAGCCAAAATCGAGAATATTGATTTTTTTGTTATTGTCATATGATAATGATTTCTTATTGTCAGTTCTTTTAGAGTATACTAGTTAAAATTATACTCTAAATATATTTCGACATTTTATCTCAACTATCTTATATAACCTTATTGTGCGTCGATTTATTGTGTAAGATATGCAAATTTTATGATATGGGCTCTTATTTGAATACATACAAAAAAGAAGGACCAGTATAAACTGACCCTTCTATTATATTATTCAACTTTCGCTAGCGAAATAAATTATTTACCTGCGTTTTCAGCCTGATATTCCGCACGCGAAATATATTTATCAACCGGGAAACGGTAGGTGTTGCAATATTCAGGATAGTTATCGCGAATATTTTCGAGCACCTTCAATTCTTCAGTATATTTACCTTGTTCGCGAAGAACGGTTGCTTTCTTCATCATAAACAGCGGTGTATAATAAGCGTTGTTATCGCTAACCTTGATTGCTTTGTCATAGCAAGCTAATGCTTCATCATATTTTTTCAGATTAACGTAGCAATCGCCTTCGAGCGATTTTGCGGCCGCACCAACAATTGTTTCTTTCGGACTGTAATCCTTAAGCTGATCGATAGCCTGCTGATATTCACCTTTTCTGTAAAGAAGAGTTGCAGCCATCAAGGTGGCGTTGTTACCGGCGTCGTAGCCATATTCCTTTGCTACCTGCTGGTACTGTGCCAGAGCAAGCGAATCGTTACCCTGCATCAGGGTGATATCTGCTTGAGCCACTGCTTCGTTTGCCGATTTAACAGCCGGGTTGCGGATAGCGAAGATATAGATAACCACTAATATAGCTATCACTGAAATAGCTATCATACCCCACATCACATATTTTTGACCACGGGTCACATCATTTTTCAACTCTTTGTTTTCTTCATTCAGAACATCAAGTTCTATTTTCTCCTGTTTAGGAGTCTGGTCATTTTCTGCCATTGTATTAAGTATTTTATTATTATCTGAAGAAGTTTGGAATGAACTTTTTGTAGCACAAAAAGCCATTTTGTTAAATATCTGGCAAATTTAAGTGAAAATTCGCATATTTCCAAAGATTTTTACTTTACACACTTTTACTTTATATATTACTAACCCTTTTACTGCTCAAAAGTTCGGGGGTATTGATGATTTGATTGGCTTATATCCTACTTAATCATACTATTTATGTCAGGCAAGTTTATAGTGGTAGCGCTAAGGATAATAAAAAAGAAAGAGCCATGTCTCACGACAGAGCTCTCAGAACATGTTGTAAAGTGTATACAGGGATGTGATTATGCCTTTATGATTACTTTCATGTTGCAAATTTATAAACGATTTTTTGTTAATGCAACATTTGCGATAAAATTTTTGCAATAAAAGTGTGAAAAAATGCAAAATAAAGCTCTCATATGCTTCTAACCGGGGCTGTAGACCGATTTATAATTTGATTTATTTTATAAAAGAATAAACAAATGAATTAAAATTGCATATGTTCCACAGTTTTTTTAATGATTAACCTTGACTATTTATTGACATTCTGGATGTTGAATTAGTTATTATCGATTGCTATGTTGTGGGTATATGAAACAAATTTGAATATAAGGAGGCTTTTATAGATAACAATAAATCCGTCTGTCATATAAATTTGTAATCTTAACAGTAAACTCGTGTCACATGAATTGCATTCTAAAATCAATTTTGCTTGCGGCATTTGCCGTATATATGCCGGTTGCCTTTGCAGCTGTTTCGGTGTATGATAATAAGGTGGAGCAACTAACCATGCCTATAGGCGTTGACAATACAGTCCCACGGTTTAGTTGGAAATCTTTTTCCGACTCTCGCGGCTTTGTGCAAAAGAACTACCGCATTTTAGTTGGCTCCGACTCTGCCAGCGTTGCAGAAGGTAAAGCCGATATTTGGGATAGCGGCGTTTGTTCCACCAACCGTTCCTATCTGGTGCCCTTTGGCGGTAAGCAACTTAATCCGGCAACAACGTATTTCTGGACCGTGGCCGTTGAAGGTAACGACGGTTCGGCAGCAGTATCGCCCGTGGCCAAATTTACGACAGGTTTGTTCGAACCGGCCCAGTGGAAAGGAGCCAAGTGGATTGGATTAGAGCCTGACGGAGAGAAAATTGTGCCTTTCATTCATGGCATTAAGGTTCCGGAACATCTTCATAAGGGTCGCCTAATAGGGCGATACACATTGCCATTGCTGCGTAACGAATTCAAATTATCCGACAAACCGGTAAAATCGGCGCTGGCATTCGTGTGTGGTCTGGGCCATTTCGACCTATATGTGAACGGAGAGCGTCAAGGCGAACATTTCCTTGATCCAGGCTGGACAAAATATGACAAAGAGGCCCAGTATGTTACGTTCGACCTCACAAATGCCCTGCGCAGCGGCGCGCAAAACGCCGTAGGCGTGATGCTCGGCAACGGATTCTACAACATACCTAACGAACGCTACTACAAGCTAACAGGCTCGTTTGGTGCCCCAAAACTAAAAATGGCGTTGTTGATCACATATGCCGACGGCTCGAAACAAACAATTGTAACCGACGAAAAGTGGAAAGCTTCAGCCGGACCCATAACATACTCAAGTATTTATGGCGGCGAGGACTATGATGCACGCCTGGAGCAGAACGGCTGGAACAAACCCGGTTATGACGCCTCACAATGGAAAAAACCGGTAGTAACCAATCTCGACATTAATCTGAAGTCGCAGCTTGGTACCCATCTGGCCGTACGTCACCAACTTCCGGTTGTGACATCGAAGATTAATGAAAAAGGAATGCGTTTGTATGATTTCGGCCAAAACTCATCGGGTATAGTTCGCATGAAAGTTAAAGGAAAGAAAGGACAGAAGGTTCGCATGCGCCTCAGCGAATTGCTCAACCCCGATGGAACGCCCAATCAAAGTGCTTCCGGCGATCCATTCTATCTTGAGTACACTATTGGTAATGATTCAGTTGTGGAGACATGGCAACCGCAATTCACCTACTACGGTTTCCGCTACGGCCAGTTGGAGAATGCAGTCGACGCGACCGACGAGAACCCCGATTCGCTCCCAGTGCTCGTAGAAGTAACAGCCCTGCACACAGCGAATGCCGCTCCTCAAGTAGGCACATTTTACTGCTCAAAACCGTTGTTCAACTCTATTTATAACCTTATCGACTGGGCCATACGCTCAAATATGGCATCCGTTCTCACCGACTGCCCCCACCGCGAGAAAATAGGCTGGCAAGAGCAGAACTACCTGATGCAGAATTCAATGCTATATAACTATGACTTGTCGTCGCTCTTTCCAAAAATCATGTCCGACCTTGAGGCGTCGCAATGGGACAACGGCACCATCCCTACCATAGCTCCTGAGTATGTGCGCTTTGCCGATGGCTTTGAGGATACTCCCGAATGGGGTAGCGCGTTCATAATCTGTCCCTGGGAAATATATCGATGGTACGGCGACGAAACTCTCATGCAACGTCACTATCCGGCAATGAAACGCTACATAGAATATCTAGGCACTCGCGCCGACAATAATATCGTAGCCTACGGTTTGGGCGATTGGTTCGACATTGCTCCCGGTAAACCGGGCCGTTCGAAACTGACTTCAAACGGAGTAACCGCAACAGCTACTTACTATTACGACGTATTAACATTATCGAAGATTGCCCAACTTTTAGGTCACAACGACGATACAAAACGCTACACCCGTCTAGCCTCAGAAATAAAGGACTCCTATAATAAAACTTTCTTCCACGCCGACAAGGGATATTACGATCGCAATTCGCAAACAGCCAATGCCATATCGCTCCACTTCGGTTTAGTTCCTGAAGGTCGCGAAGCCGATGTACTCAACGCCCTTGTCGACGACATCCGTCAGCGTGGCAACGCACTGACAGCCGGAGATATAGGCTACCGATATGTGCTGCGCGCCCTGGAAGAAGGCGGACGCACCGACGTTATTTTCGACATGAACTCGCAATACGACAAACCCGGCTACGGCTGGCAGCTTGCTCACGGCGCTACAGCGCTAACCGAATCGTGGCAAGCCTACGGATTCGTATCCAACAACCATCTAATGCTCGGCCACCTGATGGAATGGCTCTACAGCGGTTTGGGTGGTATTCGCCAAGCAGACAATTCAGTAGCTTTCAATTCGTTGGAAATTAATCCTTTTCCTGTCGGCGATGTAACTTCCGCTTCCACAACCTATCAAACTCCTTACGGTGTGGTTGCCTGCTCATGGCAGCGCTCGGCCGACAAATACACTATGCAGCTTACCGTTCCGACCAACTCCACAGCAACTGTAACGCTCCCCGCGGCATTGGCCTCGCAGGTGCTCGACTACGGAACCCCGCTTGCAAAAGCTCAGGGAATCAGTAACATAATGCCGGCCACAAAAGGCAAAAACGACAAACTTACTTTCACAGCTGGCTCGGGAACCTACAGCTTTAGCGTGAAAAATCCTTTACCCTAACAAAGAGCAGTTAATACAATTTTGTTGATTTTCTGATGTTTAATTTATTTAACCTTAGTGAGCTGTAATTCGGCACACTTTTTAAACTAACTTTGTACTATCATCAGAAAACAAACAAAACAACATAAAAAATGGAAAAAAACGACAAATCAAAAAAGCTGGCTCTCAAGAAGAAAGACACCTCCGACCCTATGGTTGCAAAACGTCAGGCTCTTGATGCCGCCATGGAAAAAATAGAGAAAGCATACGGCCGCGGTGCAATCATGAAGCTCGGCGACGAGCAGATTGAAAACATCGAGGTAATCTCAACAGGCTCGATCGCGCTAAATCACGCTCTTGGTGTTGGCGGATTCCCCCGCGGACGCATCACCGAAATTTTCGGTCCGGAATCGTCAGGTAAGACAACCCTTGCGCTCCACGCAATTGCCCAGGCTCAGAAAAACAACGGTATAGCTGCCTTGATCGATGCCGAGCACGCCTTCGACCGTTTCTATGCGGCCAAACTGGGCGTTGACGTCGACAACATGCTTATCGCACAGCCCGACTCCGGCGAACAGGCTCTGGAGATTGCCGAGCAGCTGATACGCTCATCGGCTGTCGACATTCTGGTGATCGACTCCGTAGCTGCCCTTACCCCCAAATCGGAACTTGAAGGCGAAATGGGTGACCGCAACGTCGGTCTGCAGGCCCGGCTGATGTCGCAAGCAATGCGCAAACTGACAGGCTCTATTGCCCGTACAAACACATGCTGCATATTTATTAACCAGTTGCGTGCAAAAATCGGCGGTCTGTCGTTCGGACCCTCGGAAACAACAACCGGCGGTAATGCCCTGAAATTCTATGCATCGGTGCGTATCGACATTCGTGGTTTAACGCAGGTGAAAGATGGCGATCAGCCCATCGGACGCCGAGCCCGCACAAAAATTGTGAAGAACAAAGTGGCGCCCCCATTCCGTGTTGCCGAATTCGACATACTTTATGGCGAAGGCATATCTCACGAATCGGAAGTGCTCGACCTGGCTGTTGAGCTGGGTATTGTGCGCAAAAGCGGTTCATGGTTCAGCTATGGCGATTCCAAGCTGGCCCAAGGCCGCGACGCTGCCAAGAATGTGCTTGCCGACAATCCCGATTTGACCGATGAATTGGAAGTAAAAATAATGGCGGCGCTCAACGAACCCGGCACACAGCCGACAAAGAAGAGCATCAAACTGAAATCAGCCGCTGTCGACGACGATAACGATTCTGCACTGGCTGCCGAAGGGGAGAATCCCCTGCCGCGCATCGACGACGATTTTGTTATGGACGAGGACGACGATTTCTCGATCGACGACGATGTGAAGTAACCCCTCAGTAGTTAAAACGCAAAACGGGCTATGTGTCGCAATCGACGCATAGCCCGTTTTATGATATTGGTTTGGTTATCAGTACCATGTTACGCCGTTGGAGTACGACGAGCGTTTGTCATACTTAAGATCCTGAAGCATCGACGACTTCACGGAAATGTGGAAGTTGTAGCTCTTATACGGCCCTACGGGCACGAAATTGGCGGTCATGGTGAAGCAATGCAGGTCGCGCGATACGTTGCAGTTCATATAAGCAATCTTGTGGGTATCGAAATTGTAGGAAGTTGAGAAACCGAAGTTCCAGTTTTTCGTTGGCTGAATCGAGCCTGAAAAGCTCAGGTTTTGCGTAAGGCGACCGTTATATTCCATTTTCTTGTAGTTAAACGACCCGTAGCCGTAGTTCACAGAATAGTTCACTGACAAACTCCACGGAATTGACCATTCCATATAGCCGTCGCGCGAGAATTGCATGTCGTCCTCGTCGCTGCGCCCTTTAGGCTTGCGTCCGTCGGAATAATCCACCTCATATCCTTCGTCGTTCACCTCTTCTTTCTTCTCCTCCTTCTTTTTCTTGTTGCGTTTAAACGTGTTGTTGTTAAACGTATAGGAGAACGATGTTCCGGTGCTCGACAAGCGTCCCAATCCCTTTCCTGCTTCCAGACGGGTTTTGTTAACACGAACCGGTGTGCCCGACGACGATAAACCGTAGGTGTACACATCCCACGTTGCGTTCAGGTTCAAATTAAAGTTTTTCGTGAGCCTTAGCAGCAGCGATGTGTTTATATTACTCCAGTTCAGCGAGTCGGCCGCGAAGTTATAGCTCTGGCCAACAGTGAAATTCTCGATAAGCGAAATCTTTTTCTCGCCAATCGAGTCGTTGCTGTTCACCTTCATTTCAACGTTGTTTGCCAGCTGTACCGAAACTGTACCCGATTTTCCTTGCCCTGGAACGCCATAAAGCGAGTTGGCAAAATATGAGTATTTACGCTTTATCAATTCTCCGTTCGAGTTGTAATACTGATAGTTACCGTAATATCCAAAAAATGGCGACGAGAAGTCGGGATTGCCCGAAATCGACACCGAAGGTGTGAGCACATGACGGATCATTTTAACCTTATTCCCCCAGAATTTTGCCGGCTGAAAGAAACCGTATATTTTCGTGTCGAGCGATAGCGAGGCGCTGAAATCCCAAACGTTGTAGAACCCATAGGTTGTGTCGCAAACCTCCATCGACGCGTTCGGATCCCACTGGCGGCGTATCTTGTTGGTGTACATCCTGTCGTCAAGCCGAATCGACGGCGTAACGTTGATGTATTTAAACAGCGAGAACGTTGCCGAGATAGGTATTGAATGCTTCATGGCGTTGCGCCAGTCCTTGATAAGGCTTTTCTGGAAAAATACGTCCTGTTTGGCTGTCAGTGAATTCTGGAACACACCGGTGTACGACAACTTCACCTTCTCATACCAACGTTCGCGTCCCGACGAGCGCTTGCGTTTGAACGGGTAAACCTGCGACAGCGTGACTGTCACGTTAGGGAACGACACGGCCATCGTCGAGTCCGACGTGCGTTGCGATATGCTGGCTGTTGTTGAGAACGACCATTTTGAGTTTGGCACACGGTAGGTCATGTTCACCGTCGACGACTTCGTGTTCTCCGTAAACGACGGCGAATAATATGAATTCAGGTCGTTGCGCGTGTAGCCGCTGGTGGTGAAGTTAACACTGGCCGACAGCGACATGTTCGGGTTGAACTTGGCATCCTGCATATGGCTCCAGCGCAACTGGAAGTTGGTTTGTTTTGAATAGTCGGGATTTCCTTTCTCGCCATATATCGTGTTCAGATAGCTCATATGGAAACTGCCCGAATATTTGTAGCGCTTGGCATAGCTCGACTGTGCCGTCAGTCCCCACGAACCCTTCGTGTATATTTCGCCCGTAAGCGCAAGGTCAACATTGTCGTTGATGGCAAAATAGTAGCCGCCGTTCGACAGGTAGAAACCTCGGTTATAGTCGTCGCCGAACGTCGGGAAAATGATTCCCGACGAGTACTTTTCCGAAAACGGGAAATAGCCGAACGGAACGGCCAGCGGTAGCGGCAATCCGGCCAGCACCATATAGGCCGGACCCGACACGACATTGCTCTTGGGCTTTACCTTAGCCTTGGTCAGCTGAAAATAAAAGTGAGGATGTTCGTGGTCGGAGCATGTCGAATAGCGTCCGTTCTGCATGTAATACTCGCCATTCTCCATTTTCTTTGTCTGTCCGCCGGTGATGTATCCTTCGCCTTGCTCCGTAATCACGTTGGTGATAAATCCTCGCTCCGACTTGAAGTTGTAGGTCATGGTCTCGCTCTCATACTCGCCGCTTTTGTCGGTGAACACTGGTGTGTTCTGCAACTTTCCCGTCGAGTCGGGCGCGCCGACAGCCGTGACATTGCTGTTATCCATATCCATTTTTATCTCAGCCGCCGAAAGCTGCATGTCGCCATATTCAACATGCGCATCGCCATACATGAAAGCCGAGTTCTGCCCCTGCATAATCATCGAATCGGCAGCTGTGAAATTCACAATGTTGTCAATGTCCACCTTGCGGCGCTGTATTTTCTGCTTCGGTCGAGGGGTGTAAAGGGGTAGGGAGGCCGCGGCAAGCGAGTCGGAATCAACTTCCGAAATAAGCGTACGGCGCATGACCGAAGCGGCCGAGTCGGGCTTCAGCAGCGTGTCGGACGCCGTCAAGGCAATCGGAGTTGTTTCTATGTCAGGCAAATACAACAATCCGGGCGCTCCCATGGCTGAAATCGCACATAGCAGTACCGACACTAAAATTGTTATGTGAGAACGATTTATCGAACTCATTCGTCGTCTCCGGCCTGAAAAGACCGTATTGTTTTGCAGCACAAAGATACAACATGCCGCCGATTTATCGAAACCGACGGCATGTTAATTTTCATTTTACGGCATGAGCCTAGAAGAAGTAGGCTGCTGTCACTGTCCAGTAACGGTTTTTACCGTCAATGTTCTTTGTGCTATTGTCAACGCCCGTTGCCTTCAGCGCGTTAGTCAACCCCAAGCCGTAGCTGGCGCCAACTTGCACCTTGCTCAGCAACTGCAGGCCGAAACCAAAGTTCCAGGCCCAATCAACACTCTTGTTGCGCATGGCATCGTTTATGGCGCGGCGCGACGTAAGGAACGAGACGCTGGGCCCGGTGGTTAAATAGGGCGTAACTATCTTGCCAACAACCGGCAATCCGATTTTATATTTCAGGTTAAGAGGTATCTCAATATAATCGCGGTTGTTGGTGCCCGATTCCTCTTCGCGCGCCCATCGGTCGTTGCGGTGAACATACATTGCCGACAAATCGAAGCCCAAGCCAATCACAGGCACAGTGAACTCCGTTGTCAAACCACCGGTGAAACCCATGCGGTTGTCGGCATCAAGAACTTTCGAGCTAAAATGCATCGAGCTAACATTCATTCCGGCTTTAACACCAAACCGGAATTGAGCCGCTGTATGTTGTGCGCCAAAAGCCGCCGCTACCACTACTAACGATAAAATAATTGTACGCAAAATTCTCATATGTTGTTTGTTATTGGTTATGAACTTACTTCTGTATAGTATATTTAAATTCTGCTATATCTTCTTTTGTAGCGGCTTCTGCATTGACTGACATAGTGTACGTAAGTTTTGGTTTTACATTCACGCGTATGTGCAAAACATCCGAGCCTTTTCCTTTCTTCCATCGAATATCGAGAACTGCATCTTCTTCTGTGCCTATCAGTGGGGTCTTTGCAAGGAACGACAACACATAGCAATCATCTTGATATTTTATTGTTGCCGGCCTATCAGTAAATAATTGATTGGCAGGAACGCTGTGGTGTTTGTAAAAAGTTTCTGTTTTAAAATAACCCCGATTGATAACAATTGAATCAGGCTCCAAAATGCAATCTGGATTTTCTGTATTAAGCAAGTCATTTCCATCTTTATCTTGAACCGCAACGTTTAATCGGACAAATGTATCACGTATTATCATCTCCTCTTTTTCTTTGGAGCAAGAAAGTAATAATAAAGTGCTTATCAATATTAATATATACTGTTTCATAATATTTTTTATCTGATATTAATAATAATTTTTAAATCCTCATTGTGTTTAAAATCATCTGATTCTTCAGTGATAAAATCAAAGGAAAAATTAGTTGGGACGGTTTTGATGTTCAAAGATAAATAAATAAATCAACTTTCGCAATCGAAAATGTACGGTTAACAATTTGCAAAACAATATTTTGGAGATGCGGCTATAAATCAATAACTTTACGGTGCAAATTAAAAGGTTAAGTGCTATCTCTATAACCACATAACCACATAACCGTATAACCATAAACTTTCGCCAGCGAAAGTTTAATTAATAACTATATGAAACGACTCTTATCACTGATCATACTCATTTTCTCGCTGGGCGCTGCGGCCCAGCAGCTGTCGGTAACGCGGCTGGCAGCCAATGCTATGGATCTCACGACCAGCACCCATCAGCGCTCCGACTTCAACGGCCGGCCATGCGCGCTGGTGAAGGTGGCCTTGCTTGGCTCGGGCGTGACGTTCGAAGGTAACATTTTCGGCGACGTCGAGCACCACACCAACGAATACTGGGTTTATATGACCGAAGGCTCCAAGATGCTCAACGTGAAGCATCCGCAGGCCAAATCGGCGCTCGTGCGTTTCGCCGACTACGGTATCGACCATCTCGAATCAAAGATGACCTACCTCCTCGAAATCGAGCTTCCCGCCGCCGCGCAGCAGGCCGTAAACCAGCAGGTTATAATCAACTACACTCCTAAAACGGCTATCGTGCTGATTAACGGCAACATGATCGACGCCGCGAACGGAACAGCCACAGCCACTCTCCCCGCCGGCACCGAATATTCATTCACCGTAGCCGCCAAAGGCTATGAATCAACCGAAGGCACCTTCCGCCTCAAACCCAACTCCCCCACACGCCTCAACATCCAGCTCTATCCCCTCGAATCCCAACCAGCCGCCGATATCGCTCAACCCACAACGCCTAACCCACAACGCCCAACGCTCAACGCACAGCCCGATGTAGCCTCAATCCGCGCCCAAGCCGAAAAAGCCTACAACGCAAAAGATTACTCCCTGGCCCGGCAACTCTGCCTCCAAATCCCCGACGATGCCACCGCCCAATTTTACCTCGGCTACATGTATGAATATGGCCACGGGGTAAGCACTGACTATGCCGAAGCTTTGAAATGGTACCGCAAAGCCGCCGACCAAGGCTATGCGGACGCGCAATTAAATTATGGCTATATGTATGAACTTGGTCTGGGAGTCGGCAAAGACTATGCTGAGGCTTTGAAGTGGTACCTCAAAGCCGCCGACCAAGGTGATGCCAGAGCGCAACTCAATTATGGCTATATGTATGAACATGGCCTAGGAGTTGGTAAAGACTATGCTGAGGCTTTGAAGTGGTACCTCAAAGCCGCCGACCAAGGAAACGCAATTGCCCAATCTAACGTAGGTTCAATGTATTATAATGGTCGAGGAGTAAGTGTTGACTACGGTGAAGCATTGAAATGGTATCGTAAGTCGGCCGACCAAGGCTATGCGGACGCGCAATTATATTATGGCTATATGTATGAACATGGCCTAGGAGTTGGTAAAGACTATGCTGAGGCTTTGAAGTGGTACCTCAAAGCCGCCGACCAAGGAAACGCAATTGCCCAATCTAACGTAGGTTCAATGTATTATAATGGTCGAGGAGTAAGTGTTGACTACGGTGAAGCATTGAAATGGTATCGTAAGTCGGCCGAGCAAGGCTATGCGGACGCGCAATTATATTATGGCTATATGTATGAACTTGGTCTGGGAGTCGGCAAAGACTACACTGAAGCCCTGAAGTGGTACCTCAAAGCTGCCAACCAAGGAAACGCAATTGCCCAATCTAACGTAGGTTTAATGTATTATAATGGTCGAGGAGTAAGTGTTGACTACGGAGAAGCTTTTAAGTGGTACCTCAAAGCCGCCGACCAAGGAAACGCAATTGCCCAAACTAACGTAGGTTCAATGTATTATAATGGTCGAGGAGTAAGTGTTGACTACGGTGAAGCTTTGAAATGGTATCGTAAGTCTGCCGATCAAGGCCATGCAACAGCCCAAAGCTACCTTGGTGATATGTACTATAATGGCTATGGTGTTAACAAAGATTATACAGAAGCTTTTAACTGGTATCGTAAAGCTGCCAATCAAGGTTATGCCTATGGACAATACATCCTAGGCTTCATGTATTACTTTGGCCAAGGTTGTAGCGCGGATAAGGCGGAGGCATATAAGTGGCTAAAAATGGCAGCTGAAAATGGTGAAAAGAGTGCCAAAAAATTTATCGAAGAGCATAAATTCTAGCAAACACTATAAGTGACTATATGAAACGACTCTTATCACTGATCATACTCATTTTCTCGCTGGGCGCTGCGGCCCAGCAGCTGTCGGTAACGCGGCTGGCAGCCAATGCTATGGATCTCACGACCAGCACCCATCAGCGCTCCGACTTCAACGGCCGGCCATGCGCGCTGGTGAAGGT
>JAMPII010000018.1 GCA_023662835.1 Muribaculaceae bacterium
GCCAAAAATCCCTCCAAGCCAGCGACCCCAGCGGCCCTGAAATTTTATGATATGGACCCTTAAATTAGATAATTCAAACCATCTGATGCAGGGTAATATTGGGGTTCAACCGCCCTCTGCGACAGTGGTTGAAGACTTGTTTAACCCTAGTATTTCAATGAGTTAATCTCAATATTCTTTTTCCTTGGAATCGGGGAATGGTTGCGCCTGTTTTGCGATGGTTTACGACACCTTGGCAAGTTTTGGATATTTTGGAATCACTTGTTTTACAACAGCTTATTTCGCCGTGAAATGTGTTAAAATGTGGTTGTAAAAAAAGTTGACTGTCACTTGTCGTGACAGTCAACTAATTGTATTTCAGTGTCTTAAATGTTAAAGAATATTAATATTCATCCTCGTTAAAGAAGAAGTCTTCCTTTGAGGGATAGTCAGGCCAGATGTCCTCCATGCATTCGTAGGTTTCGCCCTCATCCTCCATTTCCTGAAGGTTTTCTATCACTTCGAGGGGGGCGCCTGAGCGCATTGCGTAGTCTATTAGTTCGTCTTTGGTTGCGGGCCATGGTGCATCCTCTAGTTTTGATGCTAGTTCTAATGTCCAGTACATATGCTTGTTGTGTGTTTGTTTTGTTTATTTATTTGATTAACAGTTTTTGTCCCAGAATGTTTCTTCAGTTTGTGCCATTACGTTATTGAAGCGGGCGTAGACGAATAGGAAGTCTGAAAGGCGGTTAAGGAATTTGAGAACGACGGGGTCGACGTAGGTTGTGTCTGCAAGGGCTACGATGCGGCGTTCGCAGCGACGGCACATCGTTCGGCATACGTGAGCTACTGCTGAGCGGTGGGTTCCGCCGGGGAGCACGAAGTTGTTTATTTTGGGGAGCTGGTCGTCGAGGTAGTCGATCATTTCTTCTACGGAGCGTACGTCGGTGGCGGTGAGGCCCGGGCATTGTGTGATTGAGTTGTCTGGGTTAGGGGTTGCCAGATATGCGCCTATGTTGAAGAGCTTATTTTGGATCATTCGCATTACTTCTACTATCTGGGGCTGGAGATTGGGTATTGCCATCAGCACTCCAATGTTGGCGTTTAGCTCATCGACTGATCCGTACGCTTCTATCCTGATATCGGTTTTTTTTACACGTTGACCCCCTACAAGCGAAGTTGCGCCTTGGTCGCCGGTACATGTGTAGATTTTGCTTTTTTCCATAGTTGTGTTGTTTGTTTTGGGGCGGCAAATATACGTATTGTCTGCCATATATGCAAACCTATTTTCGGGCTATTGGTCCTGGCCGGCCATATAGCGGGCAAACCAGTAGCCGTCGCGTTTTTTGCCGGGCGTATTTTGGTGAATGTCGAGTTGCAGGGGATCGTTTTGGTCCAGCACGCGCTTTACAAATTGCAGCAGGTCGGGCAAGTTGAATATGACGGGGTTTGCACTCCATGCATGGTCGCCTCCGGCAACTGTGTAGAGTGCACAGGGGACTTCCATTTGCCACATCTGCTGAGCTATTTGTTTTGACCCCCACATCGACGATTTTGATTTAGCATACTCCACTTTATCGTAAGGCACTATGGGATCGGCATCGCCGTGGAAGAGGAACATGGGGCATGGACGTGTTTGCCATGTCAGCGAATCGGTTGCTGTGCGCCATACGCCTCCTGCCATCGGGGCCAAAGCGGCAAAACGGAAGCTTCCGGGCAGACGGCTTGTTTGTTCGGGATGCGTGTTGTTGCATAGGCGGTGTTCAAGGGTGAGCAGGTTGATTGCGCCGGCACTTCCCCCAATTCCAAGTATGCGTGTTGTGTCGGCTTGCCAAGCCGATGCGTTATTGGCGGTAAAGGCCAGGGCGTCGACTGTGTCGTCGATTGCCATATCGATAGCATCTTGTACGGCCTTCCATATTTTCTGGTCGGCGAATTTACCTCCTACAATATATTCGATTATACTCCCCTGCGGTATAGTGCCTTGCTGTTGGGCGCGGAGGAAGCCGAGGCGATAGTCGAAGCATACGGCTGTCCAGCCCTGACGAGCAAAAAATGGGCAAAGGTCGAGCCTATCGAGAACCATGTCGTGACGGTTGCCTGCTTGCCAACCTCCGCCGTAGTTGTAGAACATTATGGGGCGCTTTCCACCCGCCATGGGTCGGGGCGCCGCGGGGTCTTCGAAAATGTCGAGCATCAGGGTGTCGGAGCCTATGGTTTTATATTGGAATGTTGTACGCACAATGCCTTTCATCGCATTTTCTCCGCCTGGAAATGGTTTGCCTTCGGGCCATTGTGTTGCCACAGGCGATACGTGTTGAACCTCCTCGGGTTCCAACATTGTCTGACGCAGGAAGTTGTAGATATAGTCGAGTTTTGTATTCATTGGAACAACGGCTGCATCGTGGTTCATCTCGCTATAGGTAAAAAGTTGATGAGGAATGCCCATGTGGCATAGCTGGGCGGCGATATCTTTTACGCCGTTCATGCTCCATTTTTGTGAGGCTACGTGGATGGTAGAGTACGACACTATCGGGTCGGCATCGCCGTGGAACATCAGCAGCGGACATGGCTTTCGCTGCCAGCTGAGGGTGTCGATTCCGCTACACCATATGCCACCGGCCATTGGCACGACAGCACCGTAGTTGAACCCTGCGGGGAGATGACGCGCGCTTTTATGCCTGCTGCATATTCCATATTCGGCCGTTAGTGCAGTAATCGCGCCTGCGCTACTCCCTACAACCACTATTTTTGTTGTGTCTATGCCATATTTTTCAGCGTTGTCGACAACGAAACGCGTTGCATCGAATAAATCTTCGACAGCAAGGCTTACGGCGCGGTCAATTGCCTTTACTACTCCCGGGGTATCGAGCTGTTTATCGCCAACGAAATCGCCTATGCATTTGTCGGGTATTTTGCCTGATTTGCGGGCGCGGGCGAAGTCGCAACGGTAGTCTGCCGCAATTCCAACAAACCCTTTTTCAACGAAAAATGGCAATAGCGGATAGGTGTCGGTCATAGCTGTGCGTCTTGCCTGACCTTCCCACCCACCGCCCGAAAGGAATATTACAGCCGGACGCTTTTGGCCGTTTGCGGGGGTGTGGAGAATATCAAGCTGTAGGGTGTCGCTCCCTTTTATTGCAAAAGTGTGGGTATCAACCGTAGGTTGCACAGCCGAAGCCACAAACCATGTGGCAATTGCACCTATAAATGATGCGAATCTGAGTATCTTCATTTTACCTTGAATTGCTTTGATAATGTATTGTCGGAATCGCCTCCAACGAAAATTGAGAAAAGTCCAGCGTCGAGATGTTTGTTCAAGTCGGTTCCTACGTAAGTAAGTTCGCTCACCGGAAGCTCGAATTCAACGATTTGGCTTTCCCCCTTTTTGAGCTTCACGCGGGCGAAGCGTTTGAGTTCCTTCACCGGGCGAGAAACCGACGCAACATGGTCGCGCACATATAGTTGCACAACCTCCGTTGCATCCATTTCACCGTTGTTTGTCAACTTAACGGAGGCCTTTACTACAGCATTCTTGCCATATTCGTCGGCCGAAAGTGTCAAATCACTATAGTCGAATTTGCCGTAACTCAAGCCGAACCCGAATGGGAACAGTGGTTTATGACCGGCATCAAGATAGTAGCTTGTACAGCCGAGGAACGTGTTTCCCGCGTCCTCAGGAATGCCGTCGAGTCCGATTTCGGATCCATTTGCCGGACGTCCGGTGCTTGTGTGGTTGTAATAAATAGGTTCCTGACCAGCCACGAGAGGGAATGTAACAGGTGTCTTGCCCGAGGGGGATGTTTCGCCCAAAAGCAATTCGGCCAACGCGGGACCGCCCATCGTTCCGGGGTGAAATGCGTAGAGTACAGCAGCCGCCCGGTCAATCTCGGGTTTGATTGTAAGCGGACGCCCGGCCATTACCACCATTACAAGTGGCTTGCCTGCTGCGGCAAGTCTGTTCACCAGTTCGCCCTGTTGCCCTACAAGATTTAGCGAAGCCATACAGTGACCTTCGCCCGAGAAGATTGCTTCTTCGCCGACAGCCACTACTATCACATCGGCATCGGCGGCAGCTTCAACGGCAGCATCTATTCCGGCAGGATTGTTGTGGCGGGTGTATTTGAGCGATTCAACATAATCCATATCCATACCTTTTGCTCGGCACAAGCTGTCAAGTCCCTGACGCAAAGTTACCGTATGCTGTTTCTCTCCATCGAAAATCCAGGTACCAAGCTGGTCGTAGGCTGCGTCGGCCAATGGTCCAGTTAGGAGCACCTTTTTATGTTTGACAGGATTGAGCGGCAGAATTGCGCTCTCGTTCTTCAACAGTATCGCACTTTGCAGTGCGGCTTCTTTAGCCGCTTCAAGATGAGTAGCCGCATACTTAACATTCTGAGGCGTCCTCACGTAAGGATTCTCAAACAATCCCATAGCAAACTTTACGTACAATATCGCGGCAACAGCTGAGTCGAGTTGAGCCTCGGTGACAAGTCCTTCTTTTATCAAATTGCGCAGTGTTGCAAGATAATGACCTGTTTCCATTTCCATATCAAGCCCGGCGTTCATGCCCAGACGGGTAGCGTCGGCCTCATCCTCAGCCACTCCATGAACAATGAGTTCGCGAACAGCGAAACAATCGGAAACGACAAAACCTTTGAAGCCCCATTCGCCACGTAAAATATCAGTCAGCAGGTGACGGTTGGCCGAAACCGGAACTCCGTCGTTCTCGTTAAACGAGGCCATAACCGTCATCGCCCCGGCATCGATAGCCTGATGGAACGGCGGCAAATAAACCTCGCGCAACTCGCGTTCTGTCACCGATGTGTGGTTATAATCCCTACCCCCTTCGGCTGCACCGTAGGCAACAAAATGCTTCGCGCAAGCAGCCAACGAGGTTGGGTCGGCGGCCAAATCGCCCTGAAAACCTTCAACCATAGCCTTACCCATTACCCCTGTCAGATAGGGGTCTTCGCCACACCCTTCGGCAATACGGCCCCAGCGGGCGTCGCGGGCAATGTCGAGCATCGGAGCGAAGGTCCAGCGTATCCCGTCGGCCGACGCTTCGGTTGCAGCAATGCGAGCCCCGCGGCGGGCAACTTCCGGGTTGAAAGTAGCTGCCTGACCCAACGGTATGGGAAATATCGTTTTGTAGCCGTGAATCACGTCGCGCGCTATCAGAACCGGTATGCCTAGCCTGCTCTCGTTCATCATTATGCGTTGTATCGAGTCGGCAACTTGTGGCGACGACACATTCATTATCGAACCAATCTGTCCCTGCTTAAGCTGTGGAATCCAGCCACCCAGATCCTGCATACCGACGGCAACGCTGCGCTGGTTGGTCTGGCCTATTTTCTCATCTATAGTCATACGTCCAAGCAAGTCTGCTACACGAACCTCAATAGGTTTCGACGAATCCTTATATACTGGTTTTGTCGCATGAATGGCGCCGAACGACAACAGAGCGGCGGCACATACACCAACCACTTTACAACTTATCTTACTAATACACATTACAAAACGTTAATTTTAATCGGTTTATATTCAATAGTTCAGTATGTAGGGTGAAATCGCTTTGGGCTTCACTCTTTTTGTAGAATCGGAGCGGCAAAACTAATCGTCCTTTCTGTTCGTGTTTGGCAACACCTTCCAACTGACAAGGTTTTGCATTGTCCGATGATTCGTAACAAAACAAAATTACAAAAATAATCACCATTAACCAAAAATCCGCAGAAACCCACGGCAGCATGCGAATTTATTTGGGTAATAAAGTGACAATGTTTAACTTTATCAATTATTTATAAAAATTCACGAAACAATTAAATGAAATGGGAAAAAAAATTATTGCTATGGCGATTGCTTTTATGGCGATTGCATTAAATGGTTTTAGCCAGGAAACGGGCAACAGATATTATGATTTCGACGGAGAAACACCGCTTAACTTTTGGGGTGTGAGGGCAAATGTTGGTATCGTTGAGTACGGTTCTGCTGATAATACCGGCTGCGCTTTTTCTGTTGGGGGAATATACAACATGTCGCTATCTAAGCGTGTGTTCTTTGAACCCGGCTTAAATTTGGGATTTCTTGACTCTAAAGTCGATTATCTAATTAGGCTGAAACAATTTGAAATGAATATCCCCTTAAACATTGGTTTAAAGTATAAAACAAGAACAGGCATATTCACCGTCTCTACTGGACCGGCATTGAATGTAGGCATTTGGGGAAGGTTAAAAGATAAATTTGGGGGAAGCTCTAATGCATATGCAGATAATGATTATTTAAAGGCAAAACGTTTCGATGTAAAATGGAATCTGAATCTTTCAATTCATTTCCACCAATGGATGATTAGCCTAACAGGAGGTTACGGGTTGCTAGAAACAACTAAAGATCCTTATGGTGGTGAACACCAAATAGCGGCTTCGCTCGGATTTGGATATAACTTCTAAATAATGGCATAAAAGAGCTTTACTGACTGTTATAAGGGTAAAGCTCTTTTTGTATTTTCCCATTGGCAATTATTTGCCCGAGAATATTTTGAAATCCTTTTTGTGGCTCTTCAGAAAGTATTTTGCGTTTTCGTGACCCATATCTGCCGCTTTTGTGAGCATAGTATATGATTCTTTCAAATTTTTTGCAACTCCATTGCCATAGAATAGCGCCACACCATAGCAGGCACAACCAATCGAATTGTTTTTGTCTGCAAGCCTTTTAAACCATTTAGCCGCTTCTTCATAATCGCGCTTAATGTCGTTGCTGTAGCCATAGAGCATGCCCAAACGTACTTGTGCCTGTTCAACATCCTGTTCTCCGGCTTTTTTATACCAGCGAGTAGCTTCATAAAGATCTTTCTTCCCACCTTTGCCGTTTTCAAACATGTAGCCCAATTTGTACTGTGCTTCTGCATGTCCTTGTTCGGCTGCCTTACGATACCAAGTCAAAGCCCTTGAATTGCTTTTTGATACTCCATACGAACCCTCTTCGAAATGCGTACCAAGAACGTACTGAGCCTCTTCGTCGTTCTGGTTGGCCGCTTTCATGAACCATTTAACATACTCCTGATTGCTTTGCCGCACCGCATAACCATTTTTATACAACAAACCTAGTTTTTTCTGGGCACATGGGGAATATTCAATTTTCGAACACAATTCGAAAACATTATTATACAGTCCATTATTATAGGCCGTCTCTATTTCTTGACATAGCGCGCTTGTGTCAATCTCCGGATGCTGGACAATTGTAGGCTCGGGCTGCTGTATAGGCTGTATGGGGTGAGCTATCTCCGGAGTTTCCTCCGACGATGTCGGATACAATTGTACGTTTAACCGCGTAGGAGCCGAAGCCTTCAAAAGGAAATTGCCTTCCGACGATTCATAGCCATCTGCGGCAACAATATAATTATATTCCTTGTTGGCGATTAACTTAGTTGTCGCCGAACCGTTGGTTGTTTTCAAGATTTTTCCGTTGACAAGAACAACCGCTGATGAGGGTGAGAAATTGATGAATACGTTCTGTTGTACTTCCGGTTCATCAGTCGATGGGAGTTCTAGTTCAAGAACGTAAGTCATTTTTGACTGAAGTTTATCCACGTAGTAATCGGGAAATTTTACCATTAGCGATTTAGCTGACAAATGTTTTATATTCAACATTTTCGAACCTGCTGTCATGTATACCCAGTATTCGTTGGTGTGAAATTCGGTATCACCGATTATATTACCTTCGAAAGTAGCCCCCGGGGCTCGCAACCCTACTTTCACTAACGCACATGGCTGTCCGTTAAAGTCCTTACGCTGATGGGTGCTTGCTGTCAAGTCCATAGGATTTGACGCAAAATTTATGACCTTGATTTCCTGCGCAAGACAAGTTATACTGAAAATGGAAATCAAAAAGAAAAGGAATGATTGTTTCATTAAATTAAAATTAACATTGGTATATGAGCAGCTTTAACTCTTGCGTTAGGATATTGAATACAACTCCGCAAATCATAAAATGTAAGGCTCCCTGGAGCCTGTTCTATCGGAGCGTTGAGCCGGTACAAAAGGCCTGAACTTTTCCGAAGGGAAGCTGCCCTTCGAGTTTTATCGGGATGCGCTGGTCGTCGGCCGAGATCCAAGAGTACATCGGTGCGTCCGACTCCTTCCCGTTTTGTGTAAAAGTGAAAGTTACTTCATAGGTGTTATGTTTGCGGCCGTCGATTTTTATAGTGCGGGGGCCACGATAAATCAGTGTGAGCCGCTCAACCTTTTTCCCTGAGAAAACATCGAAAGTCAGCTCGCTACCCAGCTTCATTGAAGGGAAGTCGATTTGGCGCATGTAGTAGTAAACCGACAGCATGTCAACTGCTGGCACGCTGCCATAAAGCACTGTATCGGAAACTATTACAGGCCCGTCGTTCTTTTGACGCTGACGGTGAGCATTAACGGTTACCGTATTACCTATCTGTCTGAACGTTAAGCGGTCAACCTTATTAAGATTCCCTTCGTGGGTTAGTTTAATATATTCTGTTGGGGCACAAGTGAGAATGTCCATTTTCGTTTTCAGAGTGTCGCGCACACGGAAAACCTTGTCGGCCCAGGGCACTGTCCTTGCCGCCAGCATGGCGTTGTACTTGTTGCCGGCTTTACGCAGCGATAGAGTGGCCGTACCGGCTTCCTTATTTATCAACCCCCATTTGTACATTATCGAATAGTGCAAATCCTCGTCGGGCAAAGTCACCGCTGAGCCCGGAAAAACAAGTAAGATGGCAATAAAGACTATCAGATATTTAAAGCAATTTGTCATAGGTTTCATGTAGTTTTGGGAAAGTCAGGGAAAGGAAGAGTGTGACGGGTAGCTTGCTCAATACGGTTGTTGCGCCAGCATTTGCGGCAAACAGCTATGTAACGGTCGTCGCCGCCAATCTCCACCTGGTCGCCTTGCGTAACAAAATCACCATTTGAATCGATACGGGCATTCACTATCGTCTTTCGTCCGCAGGTACACGTACTTTTTATCTCGTCGATCGAGTCGGCAATTTCAAAAAGTCGTCGTGACCCCTCAAACAAGCGGGTGCGAAAATCGGTTCGCAACCCATAGCAAACAACGTTCGAGCCATAATCGTCAACAATACGGGCAAGCTGATCAACCTGCTCGGCGGTAAGAAACTGGGCCTCGTCAACTAGAAACCAATCGATTACCGACATCGTGCGTTCAAACATCTCCTGTGCAAGCAAATACAAGTCGGTATCGGCATATATCCAGCTGCAGCGGCGTTCAATGCCTATGCGCGAGCGTATAACACAATCCTTCTCACGGGTGTCGACAATAGGTTTGAGGCACGCGTACGACAAGTTACGCTCCTCAAAATTATAGGCCTGCGTAAGGAGTAGAGCGGTTTTTGCCGACCCCATGGTACCATATCGGAAATATAGTTTGCCTTTTCGGTTCATTTTACTCAATTAATTGAATCGCGGTGCTTATTTAAACAGCAGCTAGCGTAAACACACCTCATAAACTAACGCTAAGTTATGGATAATAGTTGAGAAATAAGCAATTTGGTGACAAAATTCTTCTTCAATACTATGCATTCGCGAAGCGGCAGACCCCGGAATTCACACCTCGTTAAGAGCCTGTTTTGCCTAAGGGCCCATAGTTTGGTTCAACATACACGTACGCCCCAAGGTCGGGCATCGACATCGACCGGGGATTACCGTAAAAGTCGACCGCCGCTTCGGGGAGAGTCAATGCCGCGTCGGCCACTCCGATTGCTGGCGAGCCGGAGCGCAGCCTGTAGTCGAAATAATAATCATTGCGCACGGTGTAGTACAGCGGGTCCTGCCCCCATATCGTTTCCAGAAAATTGTCATCGTCGGTTCCGTTGCTTCGAATCAGGCACCGGCGTATCAGTACATCCATTCCGTCGAGCGTGCCGGGACTTACATCGGCTCCCAGTCCGTATATTATACAATTATCAACGCGCGCCGATATGTCCATGCCGGCTAGTGTCAAAGCGGCTCCGGCTATGGCCGAAAACAGATAGTTGTTTGAGAATGTACAATGGTTTAGCACATGCCTGCCACCGGCGAGATTAACCAGACCTGCGCCCGCTTCGGAGAATTCGCATCCTATCGCCGTTACGTTACGTGCTTCTGAAGTAAGCACCGTCGACTGCGAATTCGTTAAACGGGAATTTATCAATACAAGTTCCGGTTCGGCAACCTCGTCTTCATCGTAGCGCTGGGCGAATGTAATGCCCCCTACTGTATTTCGTATAATGGTGTTACGCAAGTAATTGTTCTTGCTCTCAGGTCCGAAATGAACCCCACTCCACTGCCCCGACATAATTTCGTATGGTATACGGCCTACAACCTGGTCAAAGCGGTCGCCATCCATGAGCACGGTATTCTGTGCCGTCCCGTTCGACACTAACGTTCCGTCGACCTGCAAATATGCCTTGTCGTGGAAATGAAGCCGCACACCCTCGTCGAGCGTAAGCTTGACATTGGGCGCAACGATTATGCCTTCCATTATCCTGTAGGGCGACTCGGCTGTGAACGTCATATCTGAATTGATTTCCAGCGAAGTAATCGTTTTTACATTCTCCGAAATCGCGTTAAGCACAACTGTACTCTCCACTCCGTTTACAACAAAGTCGAGATGCGCGTTATATTCCACAGGGCCTGTCGACGGGTTACTGGGGAACGTTGCTTCAACAAGCACAAAAATCGAGTCGTTACTACGTATATCAACATTCTGGAATTGCGTCCCGGCGATGCCGTCAACATTGATTCGCCACGACACATCGGTGTCAGCCTCGCGCAGCGATATACTGCTGATGCTTATCCCTTTGCCGTTGCGATTATATACCTTGAATGTACGAGTGGGCGTTCCCTCGCCGGCAAATGTATAGCCTATGCGCAGAGTATCGGTCGAATAAATTGGTTGTACCGACGGCGAATGTGTTATACTGTCGTCGATACACGAATATAACGCACTTGCCGCCAAACATATGATTGTATATATAAATAAACGCATTGTGTTTCAATTTTATATATTAACGCACCCACATACCTATTTATTGTAAAAAAAGGTGGCACACCTTCACAGGCATGCCACCGCATAATGTATAATTTTCTTTATTTTTACTCGTATTCTACTAGTGCCTGATCGGCAGCAACTGTTTCGCCCGGTTTAACCAACAGGCGTTTAACAGTATGTGTGCTTTCGGCCTCTATCTCATTTTCCATCTTCATAGCTTCCAGCACCATAAGGCATTCGCCTGCCGAAACTTTATCGCCCGGTTTTACATTGATGGAAATAATCGTGCCGGGCATCGGAGCCAGCGTTACCGGACCTGTAACAGGTTCGTCGGCTGCTGGAAGCTCTGCCTCTTCGCCGGCTGCTGGAAGCTCCGGTTCTGAAGGTTTTTGCGCCTCATACTCTTCTGCACGGCGCTTGCGCAGGAACGTGTTGGCAACCGTTGGGAGCAACTCGAGCAGCAGGTACTCTTCCTGATTTTTAGCCAACTTCACCCCTCCGTATTCGGGCAGTTCGGGATTTTCCGGTTTGCGGTATTTGGAAACATCATATGGAGTTTCTTCGGGGCTACCCGTGATTGCTGCGCGGAATTCCGGATCGATAGCCACAGGTGTATGGCCATACTCCCCTTTCACAAGCGATACAAACTGGTTCGACGGAGTCGAATAATCCTTATTTCCTTTCTTGCGGTCGATAGCAAAACTAACGGCCTGCGAACCGACAATCTGTGATGTTGGTGTTACCAGCGGAACTAATCCGGCATCGCGACGCACCTTAGGAATCAGAGCCATAGCATCGTCGAGCAGGTCGCTCGAGCCAAGAGCCTTCAGCTGAGCCACCATGTTGGAGTACATACCGCCAGGAACCTCAGCGTTTTTAACCAATTCGTTTGGTTTGGGGAATTCGAAGTAAGCCTCAATCGCGTGGCAAGCTTCGAGCAACGCACCCTCGTCATTTGCTTTGGCTGCTATGATTGCGGCGTCGAACAGAGCGTCGATTTCAGCCGGAAGCACGTCGGTAAGCGGGTTGAACGCCTTGGGGAAATGGTCCTTATTCAGGTCGAACGCGGCAAGCGACTTGCGTATGTTATACAATTCGTCGCGAATACGGCCTACTGCCTCCATGTTAACCTCTACTTCTACGCCAAGTTTTTTACAGAACACATAAATCAGTTCTATAGCCGGAGCGGCTGAGCCTTCGCCGAACCACCATATATTTGTGTCGAGAATGTCAACGCCATTAATGATGGCTACCAGCGACGATGCCAAACCATAGCCGGGTGTGCAATGTGTATGGAAATCAACCGGCACACTGACAGCGTTTTTCAGCGCCGACATCAGGGTTGCTATGCGCGCCGGGTTAACCAAACCGGCCATATCCTTGAGCGTGATGATTTTCGCGCCGTATTTTTCCATCGCAACGGCTTTCTCGACGAAGTATTCGTCGGTGAATATCTTTTCTGGAGCTTTTCCAAACAATTTGGCGAAAAATCCTTTTGGCTTCTCATCTTTTGGATCGACAGTGTAGCATACAGCACCATCGGCAATGCCACCAAGTTCGTTGATCATTCTTATCGACTCCTTAACGTTGTCGAGGTCGTTCAAAGCATCGAAAATACGCATTACGTTCAATCCGTTGGCAATCGCTTCCTTGTAGAAACCCTCAAGCACACTGTCGGGATAGGGAACATAGCCGAACAGGTTGCGGCCGCGCGATAGAGCCGACAGCAGCGAATGCCCTTTCATGGCCTTGCTCACTGTGCGCAAACGATTCCAAGGCGATTCGTCGAGATAGCGCATCACCGAGTCGGGTACTGCGCCTCCCCAAACCTCCATTATATAGAAACCGGCATTTTCGTAAAGGGGAAGTAAATGGTCGATATCCGATTGTTTCATTCGGGTAGCAAACAATGACTGCTGCCCGTCGCGTAGAGTCAAATCTCTGATTTTAAGTTTACGTTGTGCCATAATGATAAACTTTTTTGGTTATGTTTTCGCAAATATATATAATACGATACAATTAAGGAAATATTTCTTTAATTATTCGCCCGACATCAGTCGAATACACCCTCTATGCTCTCTTCCTGTACGGCCGGTTCATCATACTCGCCATAGTACTCCTTCTGGCAAAGATCGATTCCCTCGGGGAAAGTGAAGGTCACGTCCTGTTTGTAGGGCAAAGTCGAGTCGGCATAAACCTTCGATATGTACTTTCCGTAAACTGGCAAAGCCATCGACGCGCCCTGTCCCATTGCCATGCCGTTGAAGTGGATGTAACGTTCTTCGCCACCTACCCATACGCCCGACACAAGCTGTGGGGTAAATCCCATGAACCAGCCGTCGGAGTTGGAGTTAGTTGTTCCGGTTTTGCCTCCCATCTGGGCCGTGATATTGTACGGCGGACGGCGCAGACGGTTACCCGTGCCGCTGTCAACAACATTGAGCAGTATCGACAATATCTTATAGTAGGCATCAGTCGAGATAACCTCAGTGTGGCGGGGAGCAAATTCACTGATAATGTTGCCCGAGGCATCGGCTATGGCCGTTACGAACAGCGGGTCGACGCGCATTCCCTTGTTGGCAAACGCTGAATAGGCGGTCACCATCTCTTTAACCGACACATCGCATGGTCCCAGACAGAGCGACATCACCGGGTCGAGCTTGTTGGTTATTCCGAAGTTATGCAGATTGCGCACCAGTGTTGCCGGCGATAGTTGGCTCATAAGCCGCGCGGATATCCAGTTGTTTGAGTTTGTGAGAGCCCAGCGCAAATCAACCATTTCGCCTACGCGCGCGCTGCCGGCATTGCGTGGCGACCACGGGCGCCCTATTTCGTCTAAAATCGTAGGCTGTGTGTTGAGGAACATGTCGCATGGTGTGTAGCCCTCTTCCATGGCATACGTGTAAAGGAACGGTTTTATTGTCGAGCCTATCTGGCGACGGCCGGTGCTCACCATATCGTACTGGAAGAATGTGAAATTCGGGCCACCAACGTAGGCTTTCACATGACCAGTCACGGGATCCATCGACATAAATCCGGAGCGGAGAAAGTGCTTCTGATAAAGCATCGAGTCCATTGGAGTCATCACCGTGTCTACGACGCCGCTGTAGGTGAATACCTTCATTTCCTGCGGGGTGTTGAAAGCCTTTTTTATCTCCTCGGCCGATGCGCCGGCGCGATGCATCGCATAATAGCGGTCGGTCTGCTTCATAGCTTTGTCGATAAGCGACGCCAGCTGCGCCGATGGAAGCTCCTCGCGGTTGGTTGTGTATGGCGCACCGATCACGCCGCGTTTCTCGCGGAAGAAACTTGGTTGCAATGTCTGGCCTAGATGCTCAACAACGGCCTCTTCTGCATAGCGTTGCATACGCGAGTCGATTGTCGTGTAAATTTTAAGGCCATCTGTGTAAATATCGTAATGCGTTCCGTCAGCTTTGGGATTCTTCTCGATCCAGCCATAAAGCGGGTTGGTTTCCCAGGCTATCGAATCGTCGATAAATTTCTGCTGCTCCCAACCGCGATAGTTCGATTTTTCGGGGCGCTTGGCGCGCAAAATGCGGCGCAACTCCTCGCGGAAATACGGAGCCAAACCCTCCTTGTGGTCAACCTTATGAAAATCGAGCGTCAGAGGCAGCTGCGACAGTGAATCAAGCTCCTGACGCGAAATCATATCGTTCTTATACATCTGTTCAAGAACGGTATTGCGGCGATCGCGAGTGCGCTCTGGCTTTCTGACGGGATTATAGAACGACGGATTTTTCACCATACCGACCAGCGTCGCAGCCTCCTCTATATTCAGGTCCTTGGGCTCCTTACCGAAGTATACATAGGCAGCCGACTTTATCCCAACGGCATTATACAGGAAGTCGAACTGGTTGAGGTACATCTTGAGAATCTCCTCCTTCGAATAGAAACGCTCCAGCTTAACGGCAATCATCCATTCGATTGGCTTTTGCAGAGCGCGTTCCCAAATGCCGTCGCTTTGAGGCGAATACAGTTGCTTGGCGAGCTGTTGGGTGAGCGTGGAACCACCGCCGGCATTCTTCTGCTGTAATATTAGGGTTTTCACCGCCACACGTACAAGCGCGCGTACGTCAATTCCGGAATGATCCTCGAAACGGGAATCCTCGGTTGCTATCAGCGCATCAATCATGTGCTGCGATATATCGTCGTAATCGGCATACACGCGGTTACCCGTACCGCTGAAAAAACGGCCGAGTTCCTGGCCGTCGGCCGAATATACCACCGATGCAAATTTGTCTTTCGGATTCTTAAGTTCCTCAATATCCGGCATATATCCTATAATACCATTATAAATGAGGAAGAGAAACAAAAAGGTGAAGCCAAAAATGGAAGCAAGCGCAATCCACATGGCCGATATTATCTTGGATCTTAGTTCAGGTTTCATTTACGTGAAATAGTTCGAAAACAATTTACAAATATATCGAATTTTATCAACATCAACCCCTTCCTCATAATTAAAAATAGCTAACGAAATTTACCCTAAACCGCAAATTTAATAATGATGCAAGGGTTCATATCTATATAACAAAAGAGGCGTGCCCTGATAGACACGCCTCTTATATTGTACGAGGGCGGATATTACAACCAGCCGTCGTTCTGCTTCAGATTAGGATTCTTCATTATTTCGGTCAGAGGAATCGGGAACAGATACATCTTATCCTCCCACTGACGGTTTACTACCTGTCGACGGTAAGTGAACTTAGTGTCGTCGGTAGGATCCTTTTCGATAACCATACGTGTGATGCTGGTGAAATACTTGTCAGCTTCTTTCCAGCGGCGAACGTCCCAGAAACGATGGCCTTCGAATGCCAGCTCTACCATACGTTCGTTCTTGTATTCTTTCCAGAACTCGTCGCCGGTAGCTGTCATATTGCTTACCTTAGCGCGTTTGCGCACCTTGTTCACTGCTTCGAGAGCTGTGTATTCGAAATCAGCTGTTTTCTTGTTTGAATCGCCAAGCCAACGATAGATACACTCTGCATAGTCAAGATATGCACCGCCCATACGGAAGTTTTGATAAACATGGAACGATTTCTTATATGTTGAGTTTGCGCTCAAATTGATTGCGCCGTTGCAGAGTTTTTTCAAGTAGTAGCCGGTTGTTGTTGCGTTGGCTACTGGTTGTCCATTTTTACCACCTACGAAAGTTTCGATATTAGGAGCTCCAGAGTAAGACGGCCATTTGTCGCCATTAACAGCGATTGTAACTTCCAGACGTGGGTCACGATTTTTGTATGGATTGTTTTCGTCATAGCCCGATGTTGGATCGTCGATGCTCTTACCATTCTTCATTGTGTAAGCATCAACAAGATTTTGTGTAGGGCAGTTACCGCCGTTGCCACCTTCGATACCTACAGGATATGAATTCGACTCAATATAGTTATCGCCATCAGTATCTTTGTAGTAGCGATAGCCAAACAACATTTCGGGCTTGATACGCGGACTCTTGTAGTTTTCGGGATCCCAAACCTGTTCGTATTTCGAGGCAAGTTTTTTACCACCGGCCTCAGCTGCCTTAATAAGTTCGTTATTGTAAATTGCAGCTGTATGCCAGCGTTCCTGATCGTTGGTTGGGTTAAACAATGGGCTTGCCCAGTACATTGCGGCACGGGCGCGAAGTGCGAGCACTGCATATTTGTCGGCGCGACCACCTTCGGTGATACCCATTGAATAGTCGCCTAACTTGCTATAATCCTCAATGATAAGATCCTTGATTTCGGTTAGTTCATCAAGAATAAATTCAAACACTTCGTCGGATGTGTTGCGGGCAAGCGAGTTAGCCTCGGCAGCCGACATTGTGTGCTTCATGATAGGCACACCGCCGTACTGACGAACTAGGATGAAATAGAAGTAGGCACGCAAGAAACGGGCTTCATACTGATAGTTCTCGTAACGGTGCATCTCCTTCTGATAGTTCGCGGTTGTTTCATAATCCTCAAACTTCAGTCCGGTGAATTCATCGAGGTAGTTGTTAGCAGCGCGGATCACCTTGAACATGGAGTTCCACTGTGTGTTCTTGGCGTTGGTCGACGACCATGAACCATTGTAGAAATCTTCGATAGCGTTACCGGCGCGACTGAATTCAGCTTCGTCGGTTGCGCAGGCGCTCATTGCACCGCCGCTGAAATTTCCGAAGTCGTATTCTATGGCTTTGTAGAGCTGAGTCATGAAACCGGCTACGTTTTCAAATTTTTCAGCTGTAAAGTCTTTACCGGCGGTATCAACTTCGATATAATCCATCTTGTCGCACGCGGTGAAAGCGAGGCCGAGCGCTACCAGAGGAATAAATATTTTATTAGTTTTCATGTCTTATTCCGATATTGAATTAAGATTAAAATGTAACGCTCAAACCCAGAGCTATGCTGCGGTTTACAGGGTTGATGCCGTAGCATTCGGGGTCGTTCTTGGGCACATTGCTGGTGGCGAACAGATCGATTGCGCGGACATAGAATTTTGCACCGTTAACAACCTTCAGATTCTCTTTCAGGAATGCGCGGGGGATGTTGTAGTAAACTTCAAGGTTACGCAATTTCAGGAACGAACGGTTGCGCAGCCAAAGGGTTGAAGTTTGCTCGTTGTTCTTGTTCGAGTCATAGCTCAAACGGGGGAACTCGGCGTTCTGGTTGTCGGGAGTCCAACGGTGGTCGTAGTAATACTGCGACACTGTTGTGCTGCTCAACGTTGGCCAATACATACTCTTTGTGTTGAGCACCGCGCTGTAGTTGCCTGTTCCCTGGAAGAATGCGTATACTCCGATACCTTTCCATTCTGCACCCAGGCGGAAGTTGTAGTAAATTTCAGGGCTGACGGTTGTGTAACCGATAGCAGTTTTGTCGTTTGAGTCGATAATGCCGTCTTTGTTGATATCCTTGTATTTGATATCGCCGGGAACAACATCCGAGAATGTCTGCTTGGGGCTATTGTCGATATCTGCCTGATCTTTGAAGTAGCCGATAGCTACCAAACCAAAGAGCTGGCTAACGCGTTTGCCTGTCGATTCTAGGTTCTTGTAGGTTTGAGGTTCTTCTTTCTGGTCAACGATTTTGCTGCGGTTGAAGCTGAAGTTACCACCTACGCTGAATGTCCAGTCGCCAAATGTGCGGTTGTAGTCGGCGCTGAATTCCAAACCTTTGCTGTCAACAACGCCACCATTGATATAAGGAGCTGTCAAACCTATCAGGGCTGAGTATTCCCCAGCACCGGAAACCCAGATGCCATTGCGGCGCTGTGCAAACAAATCCAAGCTCAAGTTAAGGCCGTTAACAGGCGATGCGTCGATACCTACGTTATATTTGTAAGCTTTTTCGCGGTCGGGATTCTCAGTCTTCATCTGGTCGATGTAGGTCTGATTTGTGGGGTTCCATGAATCATCGAATGGGTACAAACCGCCCGAAAGAATTGTGTACTGTTCTTTGTAGTATGTCCAGAGGTTATCGCCGGGCAGGTAGTCGGCATTAAGCATACCGGCCGATGCGCGGAGCTTCAAATAACGGTCGGGGTTGCTCCAGAAGCTTTCGTTCGAGATAACCCAACCCAAACCTAATGTGGGTGAGAAGTTCCATTTTGAACCTGGAGCCAGACGTGAACTACCGCTTTCAACCAATGTGAGGTCGAGCAAATAGCGGTTTTTGTAGTTCAAATGGGTCCACCATGAGATGTTCTGACGGTAAACTGTATTATTTGTTCCGTCGGGATCGAAATATTCGTAGTCCCATTTCAACTGGCTGTAAAGTCCGAGGTCGCCAAACTGGTTCTCGTAGTTCAATCCGGCATCGATGTGGCTGCGACGGTACCATGTGCTCAGCTTCGAGTCGGAACTCATTTCAGAATCAGTACCATAGAGGCTGGTTGTGTAGGTAGGTTCAGCAGCTGTAGCGGGCCAAGAAGGAACGGTTACGGAGTACTGGTAGGTTTTGCTGTGGTTTTCGTAAATGTTCGACCAGTTGTCGTATGAAATACGTGCCTGTGCGCTCAAACCTTTCAGAATCATACCGAGGTCCTGGCGGATTGTGAGGTCGGTAAGGATGTCGCGACGGTGCCATTTGTAGTAGGCAGCGCCTTGCGACTGGGCAACGGGATTGAGTGTACCGGCCCATGTGTCGCTTCCTGCCCACTTGCCGTCCGGGCCCTTGATTGGGAATGCAGCCGAAGGAACAGTGTAGATCATATCCCACAAGTTAGCCTGATCGCCGGGGCGCTGGCTTTCTTGCAACGAACCGAAAATGTTAACCTTAACTAATGTTGTGGGAGTGATGTCTATATCAAGGTTCATGCGGATATTTCCACGCGAGAATTTATCCTGGGTTGAATAACCAGAGTTCTCGTTAGGGTTCTTGATGAAGCCCCAGTTGTTCTGCAGGTTGATAGCCGTATAGTAACGGAACTTTTCGGCGCCGCCGCGGAACTGAATCGAATACTTGTCGCTGTGGCCCGAGTTGTTCATTGTTTCGCCAAGCCAGTCAACATTGGGGTAAAGTTCGGGATAGCTTCCGTCGCGCAGAGCTGCAAGCTCGTTGGCGTTGTAGCGGGGAGTTTCATATCCGTCCATTTGACGGGCTTCATTGATAGCCAAACCGTAGGTGTAGCCGTCAACGAATTTAGGGCGGTGGGGAATCGAACGGAATTCATGGTCGTAGCTGATAATGATTTCGCGCGAATTAGCTTTACCGCGTTTTGTTGTAATAGCAACCACGCCGTTAATACCCTTGTATCCATAGAGAGCTGTTGCGGCCGCATCCTTTAGGATTTCAACCGTTTCAACTTCCTCTGGGGCAATCTGAGTGATGTCGCGTTCAATACCGTCAACAACAAACAGCGGAGAGTTGTTGCCGTTCAATGTCTGCAAACCGCGTACATAAAATGTAGGATTTTCGTCAACATACAATCCGGCACCCTGAAGCGAGATCAAGCCACTACCTTGGCCGAGAATATCGTTCCCGATATTCTTGGCGTTTCGGCGGTTGAGCTGGTCACCACCGATAACAGACACCGCACCGGTTGTCTCGCCGATAGTAAACACCTTATCGGTGCCTATTTGGGCAAGCTGCTGCGGCGACAGGCTGCTTTTTATTGTATCGTTCTGAGCGAAGGCCCCGGCCGAAACTGTAGCCACAAGAGCAATCGCAGATAAATATTTCTTATACATAGTTAATTTCCTTTATTAACATTGCTATTAAATGCTGATGTGGTTTCGGTTTACCATCCTGGGTTCTGAACCAAACCGTAGCCTTTGTTGATTTCCGAAATCGGGAATGGACACAGGTACCATTTAACATCGAAGCTTGATGCATCTTGACTCCACCATACGCGTTTCCACTTGTCAACTTCGAATTTTTCGTATTCGAAATGTGTGGGTTCGTAGTACAATGGGTTGTTGGGGTCGGTTATCTGTGTCTGTTCCTGCGAGTACCAAGAGTGGTTTATGCGGTTGCCCGAATCGTCGAGACGATAGATACGCAAGCCATGGAGTTTTTTGGTGAACAGGTCGGCACGTTTGTAGCGAACCATGTCGTAGTAGCGGGTTTCCTGAAGAGCAAATTCGCAGCAGCGCTCGCGCATAATTTCTTCGAGAGCGCCATCGCGGGTTGCAATCTTTTCAGGTGCGCAAACCGACATTTTACCAAGACCGACGCGAGCACGCACTTTGTCGACGGGAACCATTGCGTCGGCAATTGTTCCGCCCGACTGAAGAATAGCCTCAGCATAGGTTAGATAAACATCGCTGAGCTGCAGCCAGCTCCATTGAGGTTGTTTGCGGCGGAAGCATTCACCAACAAGATATTTTAGGTTGCGATAACCGGTACTCCAAATCGGGTTTTCAACCGAGGGGTTGGTCGAAGCATGCTGTCCGCCAATGTAAGCTTCCCAAGGCTCGCCGCTCGATGTACCATCCTCAAGCACGAGACCAACGAGAGCGCCGTTAACAGCACATGATTCGTACAGACGGGGGTCGCGAGTGAGCGTACGGTTGCCCATCATGCGCTGGCCCTGAACTTTTTCACCTTTGAAGAACATTTCGTCAAGTTTTCCTTCAGCTTCGGTTTTGTCCCAATCGAAGGGTGTACCGTCGGCCCAGGGGAACATTTCAACATATTCCTGTGTAGGCGAAAGCTCTACGCGTTCGTTTCCTCCGGGCCAGCCCAGGTTGTACCAGTTGTAGTCGTTACCCTGTGTGTAGGAAGAAATACGTACTGAGTGGAGAACCTCCTTGCTATCCTCGAGCAGGTAGCCCTGACGGAATGCGAAACGATAATCTTCGAACGTATCGCCTAGGGGCTCTGTCAGGCCATAGCTTCCTTCCGATTCAATTTTCGACAGGAAGTCGGCACATTCATTTTTAAGAGTGGTCCAACGGCTTGCGTCGTATCCGCCGAGCCAAACATATTCAGGTTTCTCCATTGTATAGCCCGATGCTTCATAATAGGGGCGCTCCGAGTTGAACAGAGGCGAAGCCAGGAACTGAAGAATCTGAATTTTCAGCGCGCGTGCACCGGCCATAGTCCAGTGGCCGGTTTGCGACAGAGCGTCGGCACCGGTATATGCCCATGGAAGAGCGTTTGCAGCCTGAACTTCGTCGATAAGACCTAGCATGAAGTCGGCAGTTTCCTGAACTGTGCTTCTACCTTCCGAGTAGCTCGATTCCGAGCCGACGAATGCGGCACGGAGTATTGGCATACCACCATAGTAACGGAAAGCGGTGAAATAGAATGATGCCAGCAAACACTTAGCTTCGTCGCGCAGGCGATCCTTCTCCGACTGCTCCATGTTGGGCACTTCATTCACGCGTTCGATCAGCAGCCAGCAGCGGCGCACCATTTCCCAGAGCTCCTCACCGTTGTAAGGATAAACTGGGTTGCCCGACGATGCTGACAACATTCCCTGATAGTACTGACTGTATAGGTTCGAAGCAGCATAAACGTTCTGGTGAATATCGGTCAAACCGTCGGCATTACCATGCCAGTAGTTCAAGTGCTGGGCGATATTCGACGAAGACACACTGGGGAGACCATAAAATTGACGGCTATAGATAGCAGCCAGGAAGCCACGCGTGTACTCAGGGTTGTGGAACACGGTATCGGCTGTTGCGGCTCCACCGGGGGCTTTTTCCAGAAAAGCATTTCCGAAAGCCACCTTATCGGTACACGAACCCATGCTCAAGGCGAGCCCGAGCATACCGATTATCGGCAGATGTTTTATATTTAGTTTCATCGTGTATATTAGAAGTTAAGTTTAAGACTTACAGTATATGTTTTCTGAACGGGGTACTGAGGTGTGGCACTACCAACCGATTCGGGGTCGCCCCATTTGTAGGGTGAGAATGTTAACAAGTTGTAGCCGCTTAGTGCAACTATTGCGTTGCGCAAACCGATTTTCTTAACAAAAGGAGCATCGATAGTGTACGACAACTGTGCAGTTTTCAAGCGAAGGTATTTGGCATCCTTTTCATACAGAGTTGAAGCCTGCTGGTAGTTGTTGCTGTAGCTTGCCCATGATGGACGGGGGAAGTCGTAGTTTTGACCGGGATTCTCTGCGTTCCAGCTGTTATAAACGTTGTAGCGGAGCAGACCACCGTCGGTGTTACCTGTACGCGATTTGAACGGTTCGCGGAACACGTCCTCAATCATACGCGACACATCCCATGCGCCGGTCCATTGCATGCTCAGTTCAAGACCTTTCCATACAACACCGAAGTTCAAACCGGCAACGTACTGAGGATCGTCGGTGTAGCCCAATGCGCGGGTACGGTCGTCGGGCGTAATCTTACCGTCGCCGTCGAGGTCGACATAAACAGCATCACCATTCTTGAGATCCATCAGCTGTTCAGGATAAGGTTGGCCAAATTTCTTTTCGTAAAGCGCGGGAGTTTCTTCGTCGTAGAAACGGAAGAACTGGTACTGATAGCGGGCACCGATACGGTGGCCACGTTCATACTGGAATTCGTTGGTGTAGGGAGTTTCTTTCTTCTCTTTAACCTCATTCTGGTTGTGCGACAGATTCACGTTAACCCAGTAGCGCCAATCCTTGTTAATCTGATCGTTCCACTGTAGGCTGATTTCCCAACCCCAGCTGTCAACAACACCAAGGTTTGCATAAGGAACAGTGTAACCGATATAGCTTGGAGCTGTCCAGTCCTGCAGAAGAATGTTGGTACGGTGTTCACGATAGTAGTCGAAGTTGGCACGCAGACGCGAGTTGAGAACGTAGATGTCAACACCGTAGTCCTGCTTCAAGGCTTTTTCCCAACCAACATTGGGGTTGTTCTTTGTGCTTTCGATCCAGCCGTGAACAGCGTCGCGGGTATTGATACCGAAGTTGTAGGAATAGCCTGAACGAGCAGCGATTGCAGTGTTCTGTACGAATGGGTCGGCTGTGTACATGAAACGGTTACCACCAACTTTATCGTTACCTACAAGGCCAAGTGATGCGCGGAACTTAAGGAAGTCGACAACCTTAGTTATAGGCTGGAAGAATTTTTCGTTGCTGATAATCCAGCCGATTGATCCAGCGGGGAATGTACCGAAGCGACGATCAGGATGGAAGTTTTCTGAACCGTTGTAACCGATGTTGAATTCGGCCATATAGCGGTTATCGTAGTCGTATGTAATACGGCCAACCAAGCCTACGTAGCCCTGAGGTATGTCGGAGAATGTTTTAGGATAGTAGGTCTTGCTCTGGTTGTAAAGAACAAGAGCGCCAACTGAGTGAAGACCGAATGTGCGGTTGTAGTTGAAAGCTGCTTCAGCATACCAGTCACGACCGCGTCCATTCTGACTTTCGGAAATGTACAGAAGACCATCCTGACCCGATTTGCGAAGTTTTGTTTCGCCGTCGAGGGTGAAGATAGGAGTGTACGTTGCACGTTCGCGGGTATATGTTTTACGCGCGCCGAACCAGCTGTTGTAGGCACCTTTCACACGGAACGAAAGACCCTTGGTGATGAAATCAAGTTTCTGGTTGAGTTGAACGTCGGCCTGCAGGGTGTTGGTGTTGTCGTAGTAACCACCTGATGTGTTACCGCTCGAACCCAAAATGTAGGTAAAACCTGAACCACCGGTCACAGGTAGAGCCAGACCGTCGGCACCGGTTTCCGTTGTAGTGAAGATTGGCTTACCGTCGATAATACCTGCTGTTGAGAAGGGAACAGCCTGATACAAAGCGCGGAAGTAGGCCGATGTACCTTCGTTTGAGATAGGTTTCTCGATGTTGGCTACGATACCCGAAACACCCAGAGTAATTGCTGTTGTAGGAGTAACGTCGATATCCAAATTGGCACGATAGTTGAAACGGGTGTAGTCGTAACCGGCTGTTTCAGAGTAACCGAAGTTTTTAAAACCGCCTTCTTGAGTTGTCAAACCGGCCGATACGAAGTAGCGAACCTCTTTTGTACCACCGCTGATGTTGATATTGCTCTTTGTTTGAAGAGTATGTTTCTTCATTGTGTAGTCAGCCCATTCAATGCTCGGGAAGCGAATCGGGTCGGAACCATCTTTAAACTTCTGAACAACCTCGGGCGAGAACATCGGTACGAAGTTGGCGGGATCGCCTTCATAGTCGTTGAACTGCATCTGGTTGTAGAATGTGGCATACTCATACGAGTTAGCCTGTTCGATAGGTTTAACAGGTTTAACTATTGAGAATGACGTGCTTACATCAATTTTAGCCTGACCTTCCTTACCGCGTTTGGTTGTAATGAGGACAACACCGTTAGCACCACGCACACCGAACACAGCCGTTGCCGACGCATCCTTAAGCACTGTGATACTCTCAATATCCTCAGGGTCGATATCGTTCATCGAACGTTCAACACCATCAACCTGGATAAGGGGAGATTCGCCGTTGAATGTACCTTTACCACGCACATAGATAGTTGCCTGGTCGGCACCGGGCTCGCCTGAAGTCTGTACAGTGGTCACACCGGTCAACTGACCAGCAAGCACGTTACCAACCGAAGCCACCGGCGTACGGGTAAGTTCCTCGCCCTTAACACTGGAGATAGCACCGGTAACGGTTACTTTCTTTTGCACACCATAGGCAACTACCTCAACACCACCAAGAACAACCGAGTTGGTTTTCAAGGTAATAGTCATGCCATTTTTGGCTGTAACCACTTGAGGATCGTAGCCGATGTACGATACTTTAATTTTTGAGCCGGGCTTCATTTTGAGAGAGAAATTACCGTCAAGGTCGGTAACTGTACCGTTGCTGGTACCTTCTACCATCACAGTAGCGCCGATAATAGGTTCACCTGTGTCGTCGACAACAGTACCTGTCACTGTCGTATCCTGAGCATAAGCCGCCATTGCTGCGAACAGGCACACGAAGCTGACAAGCAACTTCATACCTCCTCCCATAGCATTCTTTAAACTACGGACCGACAAGAAGAGACTTTTTACGTCTTTCATGATAAGGTTTCCTTTTTTGGTTTATAAAATAATTACTATATATAGATTTTGGTCTTTACAATAGACTCTACTATCTCTTTTTCAATGGCATAGCGGTAATACATCATGGTCGCGCAAAGTTTGAGCATGGTATTTCATTTACGCTTAGTACGCAAATTTAATACAAATTATAGAAACTACGCAAATATTTAACAGTAAAATTTTCACATACACATTTAACCTTTTGATAGCATCCTGCACACCAACACATTACCTCACAATAAATTAGTGTAAAAATAACACTTCATAACATAAGTTTAACTATTCGCCCCCGATCGCGGAGCGGAAATCACGAGCAAATGCCTGATAGGAATGACGATTTTGCGCAACCTCTCGGCACAATGCCCGCATAGCGGCATACTCCTCGGGAGAAAGGCGATAAATCGTGTCGATCCCGGCTGCAAAAGCCTCAACGTCGCCTAATGGAGCGCAAACGCCGGTTCCTTGCCCGTCGATAACATCGAGAGCTGTGCCCATACGGAATGCTACCACAGGCGTTCCGCAAGCTATCGACTGGTTCACCATCGATGGACCCGCATCGCTCACCGATGGCGACAGATACACGTTGGCTGTCGAATAGAGCCGCGGCAGCTCGGAAGGCGCAACGTAGCCCACATAGGTGTATGAAAACGGCAACTCGTGAACAATCGAATCGATAGCGCGTCCGGCTATAAGCAGATGCACGCTATCGGCCTCAGCCGTGGTTAATTTTTGTTTAAACAGTGCCAGCGACTTGAGCAACAGCCCGAAACCCTTCCGCTTGTCGTTCATATCCTGGCTGCCGAAGAAAATCACAAACCGTTTGCCCGTGGGAATTGCCAAAGCGCGGCGCGACTCGTTGCAGGGAAGCTCGCGGAACTGTTCAAGATCGAGCAGCAATGTGGCACGCACCATCTTTGTAGCTTCAGGAACCGCTTTCGAACGGCGGAATATATCGAGCATGTACGTATTGGCCATAAGCACCGGATCAACGCGGCTGTACACCTCCGAACGGTATGCCACATTATGGCGGGTAGCATCGTTCAACGATCTACCGCCGAGCATCGGGCACAGCCCGCAACCCATATCGTAGCGCGGACAGTCGCCTATAAAATGACAACCGCCAGTGGCTGGTGAGAAATCAACACAAACGAATATGAAACGTGCGCCGGGCAATAGCTCTTTGAGTAGGAGCACCGTTTTGAACGTAAGCATCTCCTGCCAGAACACTATCAACACATAGTCGTAGTTCTTCCTGATAGCCCGGCGGAAGCGGCTCATCGGCACCGGCATATCTTCTTCGCGGCAGTAGAACAGCCGATGCTCTCCCGTAGGGTCGGGATGGCGCAGTTTCTCCCATATCTTGAAACGCAAGTTATGGAACCGGCTGTAAGGCCCTCTATAGAGCGACAGTATTTCGGAATGGCCATCAACGGAGTTTAAAGTTAGCAAATCGGCTTCATAGCCATCGATTTGCAGCGCACGAGTATAGTCGTAAGCCAATGTTCCGGGACCTACCATCGGATTTGCCGACGATAGCACCAACACCCTACCCTTTCCGACCCCTCGTTCGCTCATCACCGGCCGGCGTAAAACTCGTTTATCTTACATATAATATATAGCACCTCTTCGTCCGCAAGCTCGTAGAACATCGGTAACCGCAGTAAACAGTCGGCAAAATGGTCGCAATTCGGCAGATCGAGTCCTACAACAACTGCCTCATCACCCTCCTTGGCTATTTCCGTCAACCGTTCGGGGCGATATTCGGGATGAGAGGTATAGAAAGCGCTCCTATGTAAGCTAAGATAGTGGAACACAGCCAACACTCCACTACTCTTCAGATGCGCGATCAACGCCGTGCGCTCTTCTATTGAGCGACACACCATATAGAACATGTGCGCGTTATTCGTGGCATAGGCAGGGATATCGGGCAATGTCGCCTTCCCTTCAGCGGCCAGGTGCGCCAGCCCGTCGTGATACTGCAGCCAAAGTTGCTTGCGTCGCGCCTGTATGGCAGGCATGTTTTCAATCTGAGCCCACAGGAATGCAGCAACCAGCTCCGAAGGGAGGAACGAGGAGCCTGTATCAACCCACCCGTACTTATTCACCTCGCCGCGGAAAAATTCGGAGCGGTTCGTACCCTTCTCCCATATGATTTCGCTGCGGCGAAAGAAACGCGGGTCGTTTATTGTCAACATTCCGCCCTCGCCGGCAATAATGTTTTTAGTTTCGTGGAACGAGAAGCATCCCATATGTCCAATAGAGCCTAGAGGTCGCCCTTTGTAATATGAGTCGATAGCCTGAGCGGCATCCTCAACCACAATCAAGTTGTGGCGATTGGCAATATCCATAATTTTATCCATATCGCAAGCCACTCCCGCATAGTGTACGGGCACAATCACACGCGTGCGCTCTGTTACGAGGCTCTCCAGTTTGTCGGCGTCGATATTGGGGTTATCCCCACACGAGTCGGCAAACACAATGCGGCAGCCCTGACGCACAAACGCCAAGGCAGAAGAAACGAATGTATAGCTCGGCACAATCACCTCATCGCTCGGGCCGACGCCCGAAAGTATAGCCGCCATTTCGAGGGCATCGGAGCAGGAAGTTGTGAGCAGCGCCTTTTGAAAGCCATATTCGCTCTCAAAAAATTCCTGACATTTCTTGGTAAAAACACCGTTGCCCGACAATTTGCCACTACTGACGGCCTCGCATATATATTCATTTTCTTTTCCCGTAAGGAAAGGCTTGTTGAATGGTATCATGGAGTAATATGTTATTGCAGCAACAAATTTATGCAAAATCTTGCGGTTTTTGCATATCAAAGTGCGTTTTTGGCGAAATAAGCTACTCCTTGGTGCCGTAGGCCAGGTCGCCGGCATCGCCCAAACCGGGAACGATGTAGGAATGGTCGTTGATTTCGGGGTCGATAGCACCCACCCATAGGGTTACCGAGTCGGGCATATGTTTCTTCACATATTCAACCGCTGCCTCCGATGCGATCACCGATGCAACATGAATCTTCGCAGGAGTGCCTTTTGTCAGCAAAGCGCGATAGCTCAACTCCATGGATGTGCCAGTCGCCAGCATCGGATCAACAAGAATCAGAGTTTTACCCTCCAGGCGTGGTGATGCTATATACTCGATAAAAACGTCAAAATTTTCTTTCTCGCGGTACTTTCGGTAGGCCGACACGAAAGCATTCTCAGCCTGGTCGAACGTATTCAGGAATCCCTGGTGGAACGGCAGTCCGGCACGGAAAATAGTTCCGAGGACTATTTTGTCAGCAATTACATGGCATGGCGCTGTGCCCAGCGGTGTTGTTGTCGACTGAATGTCGTAGTCGAGAGTTTTCGATATCTCATACGCCATCAGCTCGCCTATACGTTCGAGGTTGCGGCGGAAACGCATACGGTCGGTCTGCACGGAAGTATTGCGCAGCTCCATCATATATTGGCTGACCAGAGAGGGGGTTTTGTCGAAATTAATGATTTCCATGGACTGAAGTTTTTGTTAGTAACAAATAGCTTGGGTTAAAAGATGTAGTACTCAATCAATAGGTTGTTAAATGAGATTATAAAATTCCGCATCGGCCGTGACATGGCGCCAGCCGAAGCCCAAGCCGGCCGAGGCTTTGCAGTTGAGCAGCGAATCGTCGAAGAAGATTGTTTCCTCGGCTTTGATGTCGAACTTCTCAATAACACGCTCAAAAATTTCCTTTTCAGGTTTGGCACAATGCTCCTCGAACGATGTCACTATGCCATCGAAATAATCCTCACGCTGCTTGCCGGGAAGCTTGGTAAACTCGTCGCGCAACACAGAATTCCACATTATAGGGTTGGTATTCGACAACATATATATATTATAACTTTCGCGGAGCCGGACAAGCTCACGCAGCCGTTGTTCAGGTATACCTACAATAAACCGGCAAAAGGCACGATCGATAGCTTCGTCGGGTGCATTATGGTCCGAAATGTGGATGCGTATCTCGTCGCGGAACTGTCCGGGGGTAATCAAACCCTTTTCAAGATCCATAAAAAAACCTTTCTGAGCCGCATCGCCCAAAAAATCACCGATATCGTTCCAGCCCATTGCGCGGAACGCCTCCTCGCAATCGGTTCGACGTATGTCGCATATCACGCCGCCAAGGTCGAAAAGCAAATTTTTTATCATCACATAATTTTTCCGCAAAAATAATAAAAATTTTTATATCAGAAAATCGCCTGGGTATTAGCCATTTACACTGATTCGAAAAAATTTTTCAAAAAAAATCGTTTTTCAACCAAACCTTTTTGACTATCGTGTGTTTTAGTAGTACATAGCAAAATTACTTTTTCCATTGCAAGAAATGTGATAATGATTGGTTTATTAACAAGTAAGGAGAAGCCGTGAGGCCTCTCCTTACTTGCTTTATCCGCGTAATTGTTGTAATTTTGGGTCGTGAAACCGAATGCTAATGTTAAATTATTCACGAAGCATTAGTAGCTAATCAAACTCTATGCAAACAAGCACAATCGACATAGTTATCATTGTAGTGCTGGCGGCAGCGCTGGTTTACGGTTTAATCCGCGGTGTAATCAAGCAAATAGCATCGCTGGGCGGCATAGTTCTTGGTGTGATTGCATGTCGGCTGTTTGCCGAACACGTCGGCCCGCTAGTTCAACGGCTAATGCCCGGGGTGTTCAGCTCGGCCGGATCGGCAAAGGTGGTAGGGTGCATACTGCTGTTTTTGCTTGTTTATTTCACCGTAGGCGCTCTGGCATCGCTCACCCGCAAACTGACAAACGCGCTTATGCTCGGGTGGCTCGACCATCTTCTGGGTGGCGTCGTGGCTATTTTTAAATGGGCACTGGTTATGAGCATATTGCTAAATCTTTGGCGTCTTGTGAGCCCGTCGAGTGCAATATTCACTCAATCGACGCTAATGGACGGCGAGATGATGCCCGCATTGTTACGGCTGGCCCCCTGGATGCTGGGATTCACATCCGACCAACTGGGCGTCGCGTTCGACTCAATAACGTAGACGCACTCAAAATGAACTTTTTCAACTATTTTGAATTGTAACTAAAGAAATCAGACAGTCAATTGACAATGACACCAGATAACAACAAAGCCGCTGCGGCGGTCAGCAACAACGCCTCGGTAATCGACTCCGCCACACAATCCGACTATAAATATGGATTTGTATCGGACATCGAAACCGATGTCATACCCTGCGGACTCAGCGAAGATGTTGTCCGTCTAATCTCGGCCAAGAAAAACGAGCCTGAATGGCTGCTCGAGTTCCGGCTAAAGGCCTACCGCCATTGGCTAACATTGAAGATGCCGACCTGGGCGCAACTAAACATACCGCCCATCGATTTCCAAGCCATATCCTATTTTGCCGCTCCAAAGAAAAAAAACGCACCCAAGAGCCTCGACGAAGTGGATCCTGAGCTGATTGAAACCTTCAACAAGCTGGGCATACCTCTGGAGGGACAAAAACAGCTCAGCGGAATGGCTGTTGATGCCGTCATGGACTCCGTTTCGGTAAAAACTACCCATCGCGAAAAACTCGCCGAACTAGGCGTTATTTTCTGCTCGTTCTCGGAAGCTGTGAAAGATTATCCCGACCTCGTGCGCCGATATCTTGGCTCCGTGGTCAGCTACCGCGACAATTTCTTTGCTGCGCTGAACTCAGCCGTATTCTCCGACGGCTCATTCGTTTACATACCCAAGGGCGTTCGATGCCCGATGGAATTATCAACCTACTTCCGCATAAACGCATCCGGCACAGGCCAGTTTGAACGCACTCTGATAGTTGCCGACGACGAAGCCTACGTGAGCTATCTCGAAGGATGCACAGCCCCCATGCGCGACGAGAACCAGCTTCATGCCGCTATCGTCGAGATTGTCGTCGAGGATCATGCCGAAGTAAAATACTCAACCGTGCAAAACTGGTATGCCGGCGACGAAAACGGCCGCGGAGGCGTTTACAACTTCGTAACCAAACGAGGACTTTGCCGAGGCGACTACTCAAAATTGTCGTGGACGCAGGTTGAAACCGGCTCGGCTATCACCTGGAAATATCCCTCATGTGTGCTCCGAGGTGAAGGCTCAGTCGGCGAATTCTACTCTGTAGCCGTCACACGCAACCACCAGCAGGCCGACACCGGCACAAAAATGATTCACCTCGGACGTAACTCCCGCTCAACGATAGTCAGCAAAGGTATATCGGCCGGAAGCAGCCAGAACTCCTACCGCGGCCTGGTCAAGGTAGCGCCCGACGCCGACGGATGTCGCAATTACACCCAATGCGACTCGCTACTGCTTAGCGACCATTGCGGTGCCCACACATTCCCCTACATCGACGTGCTCAACGACACAGCCATTGTTGAACACGAAGCCACAACCTCCAAAATCTCGGAGGAACAGCTATTCTACTGCAACCAACGCGGAATCCCCACAGAAGAAGCTATCGGACTGATTGTTAACGGCTACGCCAAGGAAGTAATGAACAAACTGCCTATGGAATTTGCCGTTGAGGCTCAAAAACTTTTACAAATAACTCTCGAAGGCTCAGTTGGCTGATGCCAAAATCAAGTAACAGATATGGACAAAGAATTATTACTGGATGTAAATAACCTTCAGGCTTCGGTTGAAGGCAAAGAGATATTGAAAGGGATAAACCTGCAGGTACGTCCCGGCGAAGTGCACGCTATCATGGGGCCAAACGGCTCGGGGAAATCTACATTGTCGATGGTTCTGGCCGGCGCTCCCGGCTACAGTGTGACCGGAGGTAACGCAACATTCCACGGCATCGATCTGCTGGCCCTGTCGCCTGAGGATCGCTCCCACGAAGGCTTGTTCCTGTCGTTCCAGTATCCCGTGGAAATTCCTGGGGTTTCTATGGTGAATTTCATGCGCGCCGCCGTTAACGAAAAACGCAAATACCTTCACGAGGAGCCACTGTCGGCCAGCGAATTCCTGAAAATGATGCGACAAAAACGCGCCGTTGTCGAACTGGACAACAAGCTGGCTTCGCGTTCCGTGAACGAAGGATTTTCGGGAGGCGAGAAAAAACGCAACGAAATTTTCCAAATGGCCGTACTCGAGCCCCGGCTCTCAATTCTCGACGAAACCGACTCCGGACTCGACATCGACGCATTGCGCATTGTTGCCGGCGGCGTTAACAAGCTGAAAACAAGCAACAACGCCACTATCGTAATCACTCACTACCAACGCTTGCTCGACTACATAAAACCAGATTTCGTTCATGTCCTGTACAAAGGCCGCATTGTAATGACCGGCGGTCCGGAACTGGCTCTCGAGCTGGAAGAAAAAGGTTACGATTGGATTAAGGGCAAGTATAACGAAAGCGTTGACAAATGAGCAGCATATCACAATACACCCAATTGTACCGCGACAATGCCGAGCTGGTAAACAGCGGTTCAGCCCCAGCATTGAACGCCCTACGCCCCAAAGCGCTGGCCATTTTGGAAGCTACCGGTTCTTTACCCACAAAACACACCGAAGGGTTTGAAAAAACATCGATTGAGGAGCTTTTTGCCCCCGACTACGGTGTGAACATCCTACGCAAGAACCTCCCCGTCGATTTAGCGTCCACATTCCGTTGCGATGTGCCCAGAATGAGCACACTCAACGCATTCGTCGTGAACGACTCATTCGTGCCCTCAACCGATTTGAGCAACCGCCTCCCCGAGGGAGTGATTTTTTGCTCATTAGCAAAAGCCGCTGCCGACTATCCTCAGCTAATAACCGAATATTACGGCAAGCTTGCCCCGGCCAACTACCCTACCGTCGCTCTCAACAACCTGCTCGCTCAGGACGGCGTGTTCCTTTATATTCCCAAAGGAACTACCATTGAGAAGCCACTGCAGATTGTAAACATCTTCAGTTCGCCCATCCCCCTGATTGCATTCCGTCGCATGCTGATTATAGCCGACGACAACTCAAAGGCTTCCATCCTGCTGTGCGACCATACCAACGACAGCACCCAACAATACCTGTCGTCGCAAATCATTGAAATTTACGCAGGTCCCGGTTCAAAAATCGACTTTTACGACATGGAGGAATCGTCGCCGCTAACGTCGCGCTATTCGCGGCTATTCGCCCGCCAACAGCACGATTCAACATTGCTAATCGACGGCATCACACTTGCCAACGGAACTACGCGCAACGATTTCGTAATTGACATTGCCGGCTCGCACGCCACTTCCAAATTAGGAGGTATGGCTATCGGCTCTGGCAAACAGCATATCGATAATAATTCACAAGTCACCCACAGCGCTCCGGCAGGCCAATCGAGCCAGATGTTCAAGTACATACTCGACGACGAAGCCACAGGCGCTTTCGAAGGTGGAATAAACGTAAACCAAGGAGCCGTAAAAACGCAGGCCTATCAAAGCAACCGCAACCTGCTGGCCTCAGCCGACGCACGGATGCACACAAAACCGCAACTACTCATCTTTTGCGACGATGTGAAATGCTCCCATGGAGCGACAACCGGTCAACTCGATCAGAATGTTCTATTTTACATGCGCCAGCGCGGCATCAGCGAGAAAACTGCCAAAACGATGCTTATGCAGGCTTTCATGGCCGACGTTATCGACATGGTCGAAATGGAAGGTTTGCGTCAACGCCTCCGCCATCTTGTTGAAAAGCACCTTCACGGCGAAGCTGCCTTTTGCTCCGATTGTTCGCTCACTTCGACCGAACCCGACAATATATAAACGACAATGCAAATTCCAACCGACGATATAATACAACATATACGCAGCCAATTCCCGGCTCTGGCGCAAAGCATCGGGAAATATCCGCTCATATACCTCGACAACACAGCAACATCGCAAACCCCACGGCAAGTTGTCGAAGCTATCGACCGTGCTTATATGGGGCCAAAAGCTAATGTTCACCGCGGTGTGCACACACTGTCGCAACAGATGACCGCGCTCCAGGAACAGGCTCGCGAAAATGTACGGGCATTCATAAACGCGCCCTCAACCCGGGAAGTTATTTTCACACGCGGCACCACCGAGGCCATAAATCTCGTAGCCGCATCGCTAGGCCGCGACTGGCCCGACGGATCCGAGGTGATTGTAACCGTCATGGAGCATCACTCCAACATTGTTCCATGGCAATTGCTGTCGCGCCCCGACCGCAGGATACACCTGCGCGTAGTGCCGGCCGACAACCGCGGCGTGCTCAATATGGATGCCTTCCGAAGCCTTTTCAATGAGCACACCGTAATGGTTGCAGCCACCCATGTAAGTAACGTGCTCGGCACCGTCAACCCCGTAAAAGAAATTGTTGCTCAAGCACATAAGCATGGAGTTCCCGCATTAATCGACGGCGCCCAGGCTATTAGCCACCGACCAATCGACGTTCAGGACATCGACGCTGACTTCTACGCATTTTCAGCCCATAAAATGTATGGACCTACAGGCGTCGGCGTGCTCTACGGCCGCGAAAGCTACCTCGAACAAATGCCGCCATATCAAGGTGGAGGCGAAATGGTTGGGCACGTAACCTTCGAAAAAACAACCTACGCCGACCTTCCATTCAAATTCGAGGCAGGCACTCCCGATTTCACCGCCATATCAGCTATGTCGCAAGCTATTGATTTCATAAAATCGACCGGCTACGACCTCATAAACAACCAAGAAGAGTACCTGTTGCAATACACCACAGAGCAAATGCTCAGCCGTGTTCCTGGAATAAGGCTTTTCGGAACAGCGCCCGGAAAGGACGCAATCATATCATTTCTCATCGGCCAAGCCCACCATTACGACACCGGTCTGCTTCTCGATAAACTCGGCATTGCCGTACGCACCGGCCACCATTGCGCCCAACCGCTGATGCACTCGTTAGGAGTTGAAGGCGTAGTAAGAGCCTCTTTCGCCGTCTATAACACCCGAGCCGAGGCTGACGCATTCGTCGATGCCCTCTGCCGTATTGCCCCGATGCTACAATAGAAGTTTTCCTTATGGATACACGTACCCCACTGATAGGCATGACTCTCGAGCAGCTGCAACAAGTTGCCGCACAATGCGCCATGCCACGGTTCGCCGCCAAACAGATGTGCCGCTGGCTTTACGAAAAACGGGTCACCGAAATCGAGCAGATGACCGACCTGTCGAAACAGGCCCGACAACGTCTGGCCGAAAGCTACACCATCGGGCTGGAGAAACCGCTGGCGCAGGCCACTTCGGCCGACGGAACCATAAAATTCCTTTTCCGCGGTTGCGGAGGCCGGTCGGTTGAAACAGTCTACATACCCGACAACGACCGCGCCACACTATGCGTGTCGTCACAAGCCGGATGTCGCATGGGATGCACATTCTGCATGACCGGGCGTCAAGGCTACCACGGCAACCTCTCAGCCCATCAGATTATAAATCAAGTCCTAGCAATACCACAAAGCCGCTCGCTGACAAACATCGTATTCATGGGTATGGGCGAACCACTCGACAATCTCGACGAAGTTCTGCAAGCAATTCAGGTGCTTACCGCACCGTGGGGTTTGGCATGGAGCCCGAAGCGCATAACTGTGTCGTCGATAGGCAAGATGCCACAGTTGCAAACCCTCCTCGAAGCTACAAAAGCACACGTAGCCATAAGCCTGCACAATCCCGTAGCCGCACAACGCGCCGAGCTGATGCCTTCGGAGAAAGCATTCCCGATAAAGCAGGTGCTCGAGTTGCTGCGCAACTACGATTTCTCCCACCAACGCCGCCTCTCCTTCGAATACATAATGTGGCGTGGAATAAACGACTCGCCTCGCTACGCCCAGTCGCTAGCCCGATTGCTGAACGGCCTCGACTGTCGCGTAAACCTAATCCGCTATCACAGCTCAGGGGTGTCCGACAATGAACCGGCATGCTCCGACCCCGCAACAATGGAATCATTCCGCGACCGTCTGAACCAACTTGGCATTACAGCCACCATACGAACCTCGCGCGGTGAGGACATACAAGCCGCCTGCGGAATGCTGGCCGGCGAACACGATAACAAATAAAAACTTTGAAATATGTTTTCAGGAATTGTAGAAGAAGCTGCCACAGTAGTAGCCGTTGAACAAGATAAAGATAACATTCATCTTACGCTGAAATGCTCATTCACCGACGAGCTTAAAATAGACCAATCAGTATCGCACAATGGTGTATGCTTGACCGTAGTTGCTTTGCCCGGCAACGGAACTTACACCGTCACAGCCATCCGCGAAACCCTCGACCGCAGCAACCTGGGCGACCTCAAACCCGGTTCGCTGGTAAATCTGGAACGCAGCATGATGCTTAACGGCCGTCTCGACGGACATATCGTGCAGGGCCACGTTGACTGCACTGCAATATGCACCAATGTTGAGGAAGCCAACGGAAGCCGCTACTTCACTTTCAACTACGACGTTCCGGCCGAAATGGCTCGCCGCGGCTACGTGACCGTTGAAAAAGGCTCCGTAACAGTAAATGGTGTAAGCCTGACAGTGTGCGATTCACAAACCAACTCGTTCCGTGTGGCTATCATCCCCTACACGTTCGAGCACACCAACTTCTGCCAAATCGACAAGGGAACCCGTGTTAATCTGGAATTCGACATTATAGGCAAATATCTTGCCCGGCTAATGGAGGTAGCAGGCAATGAATAACATCAAACAAAAAGGTGTTGTTGTTTACTGCGCATCGTCGAGCAACATTGCCGACGAATATTTTCGTCAAGGCCGTCAGGTAGGTCGGCTACTGGCCAAAGCCGGCGTTCCCATAATCAGCGGCGGCGGCAGTGCCGGATTAATGGCTGCCGTAATCGAAGGAGCCGCTGAGGCCGGCGGCGAGACAATCGGAATACTGCCACAATTCATGATCGACAAAGGCTGGGATCATCCCATGCTGTCGCGCCGCATTGTCACCGAAACCATGCACCAGCGCAAACTGATGATGGCCGAAATGTCGCGCTCGGCAATAGCCCTTCCAGGCGGCGTCGGTACACTCGACGAGCTATTCGAAATAATCACGTGGCGTCAGTTGCATATATTTACCGGTAATGTGGTAATTTACAATGTCAATGGCTTTTATAACCTTTTGTTCGACCATCTACGCTACACTGCCGAAAGCGGATTCATGCGTCGTGAGGCTCCCGACAAACTGTGGTTAGTCGCGAACAACGCTACCGAAGCCGTCGACATGGCGCTCGCGCCCGCAACCGACCCCGGAGTGCAATATCAAATGCCCGACCGCAAAAAAAATGATTAACCCCCAGCAGGAATATTGCCTCTATTTCGACTACATCGCCCGTCCCGACAGCATTGTCGAGGGCGTTGTTCCCTTCACCCAAGGGCTTGAAGCCACCGCACGCACAAGCATCTGGGGCTTCGATTCATCAATTCTCACATTGATTGTAGGCATATTTTTACTGACACTCTTCGGCATGCGCCACTATCGCAGGTTCTTCTCCGGCACCTGGCGCAGTTTGACAACCGTTCGCGAACGTATTAACGCATTCGACGACCACACAATCGACGAGTCAGGCACAGTAGTAGCGCTCAACCTCATGGCATGCGTATGCGAGGCTATAATGCTGATGTGCTGGGAAAGTCGTTCCTATACCGTCACTCTGGTTCAGTCAAGAGTATTTATCACCCTTGTTTCCCTAACTGCACTGATGGCACTGTATGTGGTTCTGCAATACGCAACCTACTGGATCGTAGGCTACGTTTTCACATCGCGCACTATGCGCACACAATGGCTATCAGGCTTCAGTGCCGTACAATCAACGCTCGGATTGTCGCTTCTTCTTCCCGCCATGGTAGCCATGTTCTATCCGGGAGCCAGCATGCAATTTGTCACCCTCGGCGCAATTATCTACATCTGCTGGCGTATAGTTTTCATTTGCAAGGGATTTAGGATTTTTTTTCACAATTATTTCTCTTTAGTCTATTTTATTTTGTACCTTTGCAGTCTCGAAATCATACCTTTGCTTCTGTTGTTCAGATGCAGTGCTCAAATTTGTATTTCATTAAACTGATTATCTCAGCTGTCGCAACATCAAAATTGCTTTTTGATAAGCGTTTAAATAACTAAAAATTCCTTACCCTAACAAAATTTTGAACAGTGAAAGTAAAAAAAGTGCTTGTATCGCAGCCTAAACCCGCGTCGGAAAAATCACCTTATTTCGAAATTGCAGATAAATACGGAGTGGAAATTGTTTTTCGTCCGTTCATAAAAGTTGAAGGGTTAAGCGCTAAGGAATTTCGTCAGTCCAGAATTAACATACCTGATTTCACAGCCATTATATTCACTGCCCGCACGGCTGTCGACAATTTCTTCCGCATTTGCGAAGAAACACGTTATAGCGTGCCCGACACAATGAAATATTTCTGCACGTCCGAAGCTATAGCAAACTATCTGCAGAAATACATCATATACCGCAAACGCAAAATTTTCTTTGTAAACACCGGCAAATTGGCCGACCTCATACCAGCTCTTGTAAAGCACAACAAAGAGCGCTATCTTTATGCCGTTAGCGACGTAAACAATCCCGCCGACAACATACTGGATAAAAACAACATAAACTACACCCGTGCGGTCATGTACCGAACCGTCAGCAACGACTTCGGTCCCGACGAGAAGTTCGACTACGACATGCTGCTCTTCTTCAGCCCGCAAGGTATCGAATCGCTGTCGAAAAACTTCCCCGACTTCAAGCAGGGCGACATACGCATCGGATGCTTCGGCGCAACAACAGCCAAAGCAGCCCGCGAAGCCGGTTTGCGACTCGACATTGAGGCCCCGACCGAAAAAGCTCCGTCAATGACTGCCGCACTCGACCAGTACCTCAAAGAGGAAGCTAAAGATTGATTCCTGCAAACAATGGGGCTGAGGCTATACAAAAGGGAAAAACTCTGTTCCGTAACGGCTATCGACAGCCTTTTTTCCGTACGGAAAGATAACAGCAAATCCTCACAAGGCGCGCTTATCTCCTATCCTATCAGAATGGTGTGGCGCCTGAACCCCAAACGCGTCTCGCCCTACGGAGTGCAATTTTTAATCAGCGTTCCAAAAAAGCGGCTCCACCATGCAGTCGACCGCGTAGCTATGCGCCGGCGCATACGCGAAGCATATCGGCTCAACCGACATCACATTTCGCTGCCCATCGAAAAAATGTCGCTCGACATCGCATTTATTTACGTAGCCGACAAACTCACCAATTCCACCCTCGTACACGCTTCCGTTATCAAGCTGCTTCAACGATTGAGCGAGCGCCTTAACGAAGCAACCAACCCATCAGCAACGACTAACGCCTGAAATGATTAGAAATGCACTGACTTGGCTCCTGATTCTTCCTGTGCGCTTTTATCAAATAGCGATATCGCCGATGCTACCTCCATCATGCCGATTCGTGCCAACATGCAGCCAATACGCCGTTGAAGCTCTGCGTCGCCACGGCCCATTCAAAGGCTCATATCTTGCTATTCGGCGCATTCTACGCTGTCACCCTTGGAACCCGGGCGGATACGACCCCGTGCCTTAAACAACGCTATGGACAAGCCTCTTTTCAATTCGCACACCCACAACCTGAATTCGCCCGACGCCCTCATCAACGTTGAGCCTCCTTTCACCCCGCTGCCCGACCGCTACTACTCGCTCGGCATTCATCCGTGGAATGCCGCCACAACTCCACAAAGCCTCATATCACAACTTGACACACAGGCCCGCTTACCACAAGTAAAAGCTATCGGCGAAACCGGAATCGACGCAAACTACCCCAATGTGGAGATGCAGAAAGTTTTGCTCAGAGCCCATATAAACCTCAGCGAGGAGCTGGGGAAACCGCTGGTGCTCCACATTGTAAAGGCTTATAACACAATAATCGAGCTAAAAAAGCAAATCCGTCCAGAACAACAATGGATTATTCATGGCTTCCGCGGGAAAGCGGAGCTGGCCCAGCAATTGCTCGACCATGGTTTCTTCATTTCGCTTGGAGAATATTTCAATGAACAAGCCGCCACGATAATTCCCGCCGACCGGCTGCTGATCGAAACCGACACATCATCCGTCAACCTACAACAAATAGCCTCTCGCCTGCCACAATATGACAACAACTTAGCCTATAAAATTTTTAAGTTAAGATGAACTTCCGGATTTTTATATCTACAATAGCAGCCGCCTTAGCCTCAATTGCAAGCGCAACCGACCTGTCACAATACATGCCTTCCATCAACGGCGCAATCCGCACTCGCTGGGAAATGGACACAGAATCGGGACAAGGACGCTTTCAAGTGCGCTTCGCCCGACTGATTCTCAACGGCAAAATAGCACCTTCGGTGGGATACTTCTTTCAAACCGACCTTTGCGACAAAGGAAAAATGAAAATTTTGGATGCATATGGCCGACTGGGCATTATCAACGGCCTATCGTTCCAAGCCGGACAGTTCAGAATGCCATTCGGCATTGAGTCGTTCCGTTCGCCGCGCAACTATCTGTTTGCCAATCGCTCATTCATGGGAAAATATATGTGCAACTACCGGCGTGTCGGAGCAAAGCTCACCTACGATTTGCCTACAACCTGCCCGCTGACCCTCGAAGCCGGTGTATTCAACTCAGGAGCGATGTCAAGCCACGACGAATGGAACAAAACCTACTCCTACGCCACCAAAGCCGTACTAACCCTGGGCCAATTCAAGTTAGCAACTGGAGCTATGTCGGTCAGTCCCGAAACGGTGCGCATGTTTATGTACGACGGAGCCGTTTCGTGGCAAAACTCCCACTTCATCATTGCCGCCGAATACATGAACGAGCACTACGGTTCACATGCCCGAAGCGATGCCCACTCTTATTGCGCCTACATCGACTATCACAAGCCTGTTAAAGCAGGAATTTTCAACCAATGGTCGGTACAGGGCCGCTTCGACGGAATGACAAGCCAATGGTCAGGACAGGAGTCAAGCGAAACCCTGCCCCAGCGCAAACGAATAACAGTAGGCTCAACATTAACCTACACTCATAAATCTGTATTCACCGACATACGCCTCAACTACGAGAAGTACTTCTACCACAGCGGAACCGACGTGGCTATCGGCGACGGCGACAAGATTGTAGCCGAATTCGTTGTCCGCTTTTAGGGCCCATATCATAAAATTTCAGGGCCGCTGGGGTAGCTGGCTTGGAGGGATTTTTGGCCTGCAGGCTCAGGAGCATAGCGAGCTATGTGA
>JAMPII010000019.1 GCA_023662835.1 Muribaculaceae bacterium
TGCGAAAGCGGGAGAGTAGGTAACCGCCTCCTTCACAGCGATTGCTGACGGACAAAACCGTAGCAATCGCTTTTTTTATATAATTTTTATTTGCACTTTTCAACTTTATCTTTTATCTTTGTGTTATAAGATAAAGCGAATTTCTAAACGCTTTGCTTAAAGAACATTGAAAATTACCACATCAAAGTTGATTGGGAAACTCATCAAATTTATATGAAATACCGAGACAAGCTTAGCTGTCTAATGGCGGGCCCCACCCCCTTTTAGGGGTAGCTTTAGCTCAGGCGGATTACAAAGGATGGCGAGCGCTCAAATCCTGTCATTCGGAGTTTCATCGCATCCTTTGGTGTGGCTCTTATAGGAGGGCTTATCTTAAAGGTAAGTCCTCTTTTTTATTTTTATGCTATGTTGGATGGCGGTTGTTTATTGGCGGTAATCATGTTTTTTTGTAATTTTGTATGACTATAATTGATTAATATGTTTTGATATGATTGCCATAAACAATCTTACGCAGCAATTTGGAAAAAGAATCCTTTTTCAGGATGTTAATTTGAAATTCACTCCGGGCAATTGTTACGGTATTATCGGTGCCAACGGAGCAGGAAAGTCAACGTTAATGCGAATTCTTTCTGGTGAGTTGACTCCGACAAGAGGTTCAGTAACTCAAGGTGCAGGCGAGCGTATGTCGGTTCTTGAACAGGATCACTTTAAGCATGATAATGATACTGTGTTAACAACGGTGCTTAAAGGGCATACTGTGCTTTGGGATATAATGCAGGAAAAGGATGCTATTTATGCTAAGGAGGATTTCTCGGATGCAGATGGAGTAAGAGCCGCTGAACTTGAAGAAAAGTTTGCTGAAATGGAGGGCTGGAACGCAGAAAGTGATGCTGCAGCTCTTCTCAGTGGCTTAGGCATTAAAGAGAATCGACATTATATGCTGATGCGTGATTTAAGTGGTAATGAAAAGGTGCGTGTATTGTTGGCAAAGGCTCTTTTTGGCAATCCCGACAACTTGTTGCTCGACGAACCTACAAATGACCTCGACCTGGAGACAGTTGCTTGGTTGGAAGATTATTTGTCAAAATTTGAGAATACTGTGTTGGTAGTTTCGCACGACCGTCACTTCCTTGATTCGGTTTGTACAAACACACTTGATATCGATTATAACAAGATGACTCTTTTTGCCGGGAACTATAGCTTCTGGTATGAGTCGTCGCAGTTAGCGCTCCGCCAACAACAACAACAAAACAAAAAGGCAGAGGAGAAACGGAAAGAGCTTCTTGAATTTATTCAGCGATTCTCGGCAAACGTGGCAAAATCGAAGCAGACTACCTCGCGAAAAAAGATGCTTGAGAAACTTAACATAGAGGAAATTCAGCCATCATCGCGTCGCTATCCAGGTATAATATTCACTCCTCAGCGCGAGCCGGGTAATAAAATTCTCGAAGTACATGGCTTGTCGGCATCGGTTGATGGCGATGTGCTTTTTAACGATGTTAACTTTTCGGTGGAAAAGGGTGACAAGGTTTGCTTTCTGTCGCGGGATCCACGTGCAATGACAGCACTCTTCGAGATAATCAACAGTCGCCGAAAGCCAGATTCAGGAACGTTCGACTGGGGTCAGACAATTACCACGGCTTATCTGCCATTAGACAATTCCGAATTTTTCAATACCGATTTAAATTTGGTTGATTGGCTGTGTCAATGGAGTAATGATTCCAGTGAGATTTATTTGAAGGGTTTCTTAGGGAAAATGTTATTTTCAGGTGAAGAAGTACTTAAGAAGGCTTCAGTATTGTCGGGAGGTGAGAAGATGCGTTGCATGATTGCGCGCATGATGATGAAAGATGCCAACACTCTCATCCTTGACTCTCCCACAAACCACCTGGATCTAGAATCAATACAAGCTTTCAATAACACTTTGCAGTCTTTCAAAGGGAACATCTTATTCACCTCTCACGATCATGAGTTTATACAAACCGTTGCTAATCGAATAATTGAACTCACCCCAAATGGCATCATCGATAAGATGATGGACTATGATGATTATATCAGCGATGAGCGGGTTGCAGCGGCTAAAGAAAGAATGTATCAATAATTTTAAAAGATATGGTGAAGCATATTGTAATATTCAAACTGGGCGGAGATGATGCATTAGAAGTTGCTGAGAGCTTTAAAAAAGCATTATTAAATTTGCCTGATGTCATCCCGTGCTTGAAAAGTATAGAAGTTGGAATTAACGCTAATCCGTCCGAAACGTGGACACTGGTTCTGACAGCTGTTCTCGAAACAATGGCTGATGTAGACGTATATGCCAAGCATCCGTCTCATGTTGCAGCGGCTGGCCTTATAGCCAAGAATAAATTGGAGCGAGCTTGTGTCGACTACGAATTCTAAATTCACGGAAGGCAACTTTTGCCGGCATTTCAGCTACGAGTGAAAACAAACCCTCAGTTTTGTTGTTTTAATTGTATCATATTAAATTCAACAATAATTATGGAGAGGGATAACTATAAACACAAAAAAATTGGTCAGGCAACCGCCTGGCTTTGGATTGGAGTGAGCGTGCTGGTAATATTGCTCATTCTTTGGCTTACAATTTTCGAGTATTGGAGTGTCTGACTTTATAGGAAGCATTCATCAAACAAACTCGGGAGTCTGGTCGGTGTGAACACGCCTTTACCAGACTCCCGAGTTTGTTATAAGGTGCAATGTGCGTATTTATGGTTGATAGCGGAAGAATGCTTCCATAGCCTCGTAGGATGCAAGGCCCAGCGATTCATAAAGAGCGGCTGTTGCACGATTGCGATCTTCGGCGCGTTGCCAGAAAAGACGTTCGTCGTTTCCAAGGAAGGGTGCCGACTCCATTTGGGATGAGTGTTTAAGTATAGCCATTCTTTTTTGGCGTAGTTCTTCCGGACTCATCGGAACGCACATTTCGATATCTTCGATTGCCCATTCGTCCCAAGCTCCTCGGTACATCCATATGCGACATTCGTCGAGCCATTTTTCGCCTTTTTGTTTAGCTTCGTCGATTGCTGCAAGCACGGCATCGGTGCATTTGCGGTGCGTTCCATGGGGGTCGCCCATGTCGGCGGCCACATAAATCTGATGAGGTTCAATTTTGCGAAGTAAATCGGATACGATATTGACGTCGACTTCTGTCATTGGTAGTTTCTCAATCTTTCCGCTTTCGTAAAATGGCAGGTCGAGGAAGAATACACGGTTGAGTGGAATTCCATTGTACGTACATGCTGTGCGGGCTTCACCGCGGCGAATCAATCCTTTTATAGCTAGAATGTCCTTTGTGTAGAGTTGGCCGGGCTGTTTTTCTTTAAGGAATTGTTTTACCTTACGATACATCGACGGAATCACTGACTCTGGTTGTAGGTCAGTTTCGTCGCCGAACAACTGGTTGAATCCGTTTATGAAGTGCATGAAGCGTGCCACTTCTTCGTCGCCTACAGCGATATTTCCAGAAGTTTGGTAGGCAATGTACACTTCATGACCTTGTTTTACAAGACGGGCAATTGTGCCCCCCATAGATATAACGTCGTCGTCGGGGTGGGGCGAGAAAATGAGTATGCGTTTAGGATATGGTAGTTCGCGTGCAGGACGGCTGAAATTGCCGGTTCCCGGTTTTCCGCCGGGCCAACCGGTTATTGTTCGCTGCAAAGCGTCGAACACCTTTATGTTCAGGTCGTAGGCTGAACCGTTGTACAAAGCCAGTTCTTCGAGCTCGGCATCTTTATAGTCGCGTGATGTGAGCTTCAAAATGGGCTTGTTGAGTTTGCGCGATAGCCATATAACAGCCGAAAGTACCAGTTTATCGGTCCAGAGCGATTTGTCGTCGGGAAGAACCCCATCGAATTTTGGATAGAGTTTTATTTTGTCTGAAAGATGTAGATTCATTATGTTTGGGAATTAGGGTTGTTCAATCTGTTTGAAGTAACGATAAGTGCCAACTTTTAGTTCGTCAGTAGCCGCTTCATCGCAAACAATAGTGGCATTTTGGTGCATTTGTAGCGCGGAAATGGTCCATTGTTGTGTGACAGATCCCTCAACGGCGGCTTTCAAAGCGCGAGCCTTTGCATGGCCGTTACACATTATCATTACTTCCCGGGCATTCATGATTGTGCCTACGCCGACAGTTAATGCATATTGCGGAACTTGCTCGGGATCACCACCAAAAAATCGCGAGTTTGCTATGCGGGTGTCGCGGGTCAGAGTCTTTACGCGTGTGCGCGACGTAAGCGACGAAAACGGCTCGTTGAAAGCGATGTGACCGTCGACGCCAATGCCCCCCAGAAAAAGGTCGATGCCTCCGTAGGAGCGTATTTTTTCCTCGTAGCGGGAGCATTCAGCTTCCAGATCGTCGGCATTGCCATCGAGTATATTTATATTTTCAGGCGGGCAGTCGATTTTGCTGAAAAAATTGGTTTTCATGAACGAATGGTAACTTTCGGGGTGTGATTCAGGTAGCCCTACGTATTCGTCCATGTTGAATGTGACAACATTTTTGAATGATATCAGTCTCTCACTTACGGCATTGACCAACGCCGCGTACACACCCAAAGGGGTTGAACCTGTTGGTAATCCCAGTACAAAAGGTTTTCCGGATGTGTGTCGGGTGATTTTATCAATCACATAATTGGCCACCCAGACCGACATGTCTTCGTAATCGTTCGTTATTATAAGTCTCATATATGCGATTAATCATTTTTCAAATATATCAATTTTTATTTTAATCGGGAATAATTCGATAGTATAAATTATGTTTTATTATAAAAACGATGGCAACGCAGCTGATTGGATTTTGCTACTAATTTAGTAACTTTACAGGTTCTAATCAGATTAAAATGAATCAGGAAAATATATATATAAAAGGTGCCCGAGTCAATAACTTAAAAAATGTGGATGTAGAGGTGCCTCGCGGAAAGCTTGTTGTTATCACCGGCGTTAGTGGTTCCGGTAAATCGTCGTTGGCTTTTGATACGCTCTATGCCGAGGGACAGCGTCGATATGTTGAGAGTTTATCGGCTTATGCCCGTCAGTTTCTCGGAAAAATGGCAAAACCAGAGGTGGATTTTATTCGCGGTTTGCCGCCGGCAATAGCTATAGAACAAAAGGTGAACACGCGCAATCCTCGGTCAACAGTCGGAACATCAACTGAAATCTACGACTATTTGCGTATGCTGTTCGGACGAATAGGCCAAACATATTCGCCCGTTTCAGGACAGCAGGTGAAGAAACATACTGTCGAGGATGTGGTAGCTACAGTTGCAACCTACGCAGAAGGAACAAGACTCGCAATTGCAGCGCCGCTGTTGATTCCAAAAGGACGCGAAACTGCCAAACATATCGAGGTGCTGATGAAGGGTGGATATTCGAGGTTGGTCACCTCCGACGGGGATTTCATTGAAATGGAACATTTGCTTTCTTCAGGACAGGCAAATGATATAGATGTGGAACGTACATATCTGCTAATCGATCGTTTGTCGGCAAGCAAATCGCAGGATAGTATCAGTCGTCTGGCCGACTCATCGGAAACCGCGTTCTTTGAAGGTCACGATGAGATGATGCTTCTTGTATGGGACAGTGGAACAGTACGCCAGCATTATTTTTCAAAGCGCTTCGAATCTGACGGTATCGTATTCCGTGAGCCAAACGACCTGATGTTCAATTTTAACAACCCGTACGGTGCGTGCGAAAAGTGCGAAGGATTCGGTAAGGTGTTGGGTATTGATCCACAGCTGGTAGTGCCCGACCCGACATTATCGGTTTTCGAAGATGCTGTAAAATGCTGGCGAGGCGAAAAAATGAGTGAGTGGAAGCGAGCGTTGCAGCATATTGCGCCGGCTATTGGCTTTCCGATTCATAAACCGTACTGTGAATTGTCGAAACGCGAACTCGATTTGCTGTGGCACGGCACTGGGCCATTCTCAGGTATTGACGGATTTTTCAAGATGATCGACGAGAACCAGCATAAAATCCAGTATCGTGTAATGCGTGCCCATTACAGGGGTAAAACAGTTTGTTCGGTATGTGGGGGCTCGCGGTTAAAACCCGATACGGATTATGTGCGTGTTGGTGATCGTGCGCTTTCACAGCTAGTGCGTATGCCTGTTGCCGACCTTAAAGTTTGGTTCGACAACCTGCGTTTGAATAAACAGCAGGAGCTTATAGCCTCGCGGCTTATTACAGAAATACGCAACCGTCTGGAATTTCTTTGCGACGTAGGTCTAGGGTATCTGACTCTCGATCGTACGAGCAATACACTTTCGGGCGGAGAAAGCCAGCGAATAAATCTGGCAACATCGTTGGGCAGTTCGCTTATGGGGTCGCTCTATATTCTCGACGAGCCGAGTATTGGATTGCATTCTCGCGACACCGACCGGCTGGTAAAGGTTCTTAAACATTTACGCGATATAGGCAATACGGTGGTGATTGTTGAACACGACAGGGATATCATGCTTGCTGCCGACTATCTCATTGATGTGGGCAAGGATGCGGGTAACAAAGGTGGCGATATCATCTGGAGTGGAGCTTTGGATAAACTACCGGTCAGTTCAGAATCGTATACAGTGCGCTATCTCAATGGAGAAATGTCGATACCTGTGCCTAAGCATCGACGTAAGTGGCGCGATAATATAGAGGTACTGGGCGCTTCAGAGCATAACCTGAAAGGAATTGACGTGAAATTTCCGCTGGGTGTATTGACTGTGGTTACCGGCGTGAGTGGTTCAGGGAAATCGACTCTTGTACGCGACATCCTATACCGTGCCGTAGCGCGACATTTCGATACGGCAACCGATGCCCCCGGCCGGCATAAAGCCATTCGCGGCGATTTGCATCGTATTACCGGCGTAGAATTTGTTGATCAGAACCCTATAGGAAAATCGTCACGTTCAAATCCAGCAACATACTTGAAAGCATATGACGAAATACGCCGTTTATTTGCCGAGCAGCAAGGATCGAAGCAAATGGGCTTTACCCCTGGTCACTTTTCGTTCAACACTGAAGGCGGACGTTGTGAGGAATGTAAAGGTGAGGGGACAATAACAATCGAGATGCAGTTCATGGCTGATATTGTGATACCATGTGAGGCATGCCACGGACAACGGTTCAAACCGGAAATTCTCGAGATTAGATATCGTGGAAAAAACATCAACGATGTTCTCAATATGACCGTTGACGAAGCTATTGAGTTTTTCGGAAATGGCGATTCTTCTTTCAACGAAAGGAAAATAGTGAACCGTTTACTTCCTTTGCAGCAGGTCGGTCTGGGATATATTAAACTAGGACAATCGTCGTCAACATTATCGGGCGGCGAAAACCAGCGCGTGAAGTTGGCATATTATATCGGACAGGAAAAACCTGCGCCTACACTATTCATATTCGATGAGCCTACGACCGGTTTGCATCTGAACGATATAAATACTTTGATGAAATCACTAGACAGACTAATAGAACAAGGTCATACGGTTGTTATTATCGAACACAATCTGGATGTGATTAAATGTGCCGACCACGTGATTGATATAGGACCGGACGGGGGCGACAATGGAGGCAACCTGGTCGTGTGTGGCACTCCGGAGCAGGTGGCTACATGCCCTGAATCGCACACGGGTCGGTACCTTGCCGAGAAACTTTAAATATGAACTCCTAGTAGAATATTTCTGTTATATAAGAAAATTTAACACCTTATTAATGGTATGCATCAGGTGCTAGTCAGTGCTCTCGGTCTAGGAGTAGCCTCGTTGTTGGGTTCGGCAATCGGGATGTTGGTTAAAAACATTTCGCATAAGCTTAACGACGTTTTTTTGGGTTTTTGTGCGGGTATGATGCTAGCCGCTGCGGTTGTGTGTCTTATTATGCCGTCGATAACGATGGTGGATATTTCGGGTTGGTGGCAGGTGCTTATCGGCGTAGTTGCCGGGGTGGCGCTAATCGGAGCCCTCGATTATGTAACGCCTCACCTTCATCGGCTTACGGGCATCGACATGGAGAAGCATTCCAACAACAGTCACACAATAAACCGAGTATTGTTGTTCGTACTGGCTATAGCATTGCATAAGTTGCCCGAAGGTATGGCTACCGGCATTGTGTTTGAGGGTCCGGATCAAAACAACGCTATAGCAGTATCATTAACAATCGCTTTACAGAATATTCCAGAGGGAATGGTGGTTGTGACACCGCTGATAATGATTGGTATGGGATATTTACGGACATCACTGGTGGCTTTGCTCGTTGCTGCTATTGAAGTTGCAGGCGTATACCTAGGGTACGCCCTGGGTGGATTGTCGACAGTGATGCTCCCATTTCTGTTGGCTATGGCAGGAGGTGCGATGCTTTATGTCATATCCGATGAGATGATTCCCGAAACGCATTCCCATGGTTACGAAAAATTTGCCACATATGCTTTGATTGCCGGAGTAATGGCAATGCTCTTCATTGATGAAATCACCGCTTAACGCAGAAAAGATACTCCAACAATGAAGTATCCTTTCTGCGTTTTCCCCTATAAAACATTCATTACATTGCGACCGGCTGAGGTCTGTAATCAATTCAACAATCATGGTACAAATTTAAAAGTAACTTTACGCTTGTGAAATACCTAAAAATGGGGGAAAATTGGCCGGGCTTAATTCGAATTATATATAGGAATGGATTTTCATCGCTATATTTAGGTATTGTGCTACTTTGTAATGTGATAGTGTGACGACTAGAAACAGAAGTATCCCGATTGGAGATTTAAACAGCATCAACTTAAAACCAAATGAGGAAAAAGTTGTTATAGTAATATAATCAACTCTAAGCTACGTTAATTATGAAAAAGCTATTATGTTTACTTTTGGCACTGCCAATGTTTTTGCTGTCGTGCAGCGATGATGACAAATTTCCTCAATTCGATGTGAATATTGTTTTTGGCCAGGGGGTAACCGTTGAAAATAATGTTATCACAGTTACACAGGGACAGCCTTTCACTATCGAATCGATTAGTCCTGAAAACGCTGATGTTAAGGAAATCGCTTTTGGCGCAGTAACTTATCAACTAGATTACGGTGTTGGCCTCACAACTAATTTGCAGCCTTTTGCAATGTCGTTCGACACATCTGCTATACCTGTTGGCCGTCATCTTTTCCAAATCACATTCCCTGTATTCGCAGTTGACTACAGTGTGATGCGGGCAGTTATCACATATGAACTCGTTGTGCTTCCTGAAGATGAAAATCCCGACACAACTCCTACTGGAGGTTCTAGTGTTGTAACGCCCAAAGTATCTGCAAGCTAAACATTATCTAGTTCAATAAAATAAAAACGATGTGCCGATTGCGGCACATCGTTTTTATTTTATGTTCAAAGCTTGCTGCCAAGATCCTGGAGGACGTTACGGATTTTTTCGTAGGTTGTTATTCTGGTCGGAACCAGCGGCAAACGTAACACGTTTTCTATCATGCCCATTGCGTGAAGTAAACATTTTACACCGGCGGGATTGCCGTCGACAAACAGCAATGAGAACAGTTCTGTGAAGCGATGATGAATTGTGAGTGCACGCCGATAGTCGCCATCGAGAGCCAAGCGTACCATGCGGGAAAACTCGCGGGGGAATGCGTTGCCAATTACGGATATCACGCCTACGGCACCGAGAGTTATAAGTGGGAAAGTTATCCCGTCGTCGCCCGATATTACCAGAAATTCGTCGGATTTCTTCTTTATTATTTCATCCATTTGCTGAATGTTACCGGAGGCTTCTTTCACACCTATGATTTTACCTGGGAATTCGTTAGCGAGCCGCAATGTGGTTTCGGCAAGCATGTTCACACCGGTACGTCCAGGCACATTGTAGAGAATTACAGGCAGTTTCGATGCCAAAGCGATAGCACGATAGTGCTGGTAAATTCCTTCCTGCGAGGGCTTGTTATAGTACGGAACTACCGATAATATCGCGCTGTAGCCATCTAACGGTGTATTATTAAGTTCGTCGATAACAGCCTGTGTGTTGTTTCCGCCAATTCCTATTACCAGTGGAATGCGCCCTGCAACACGCTCAACAACAAACACTCTTAGCCGGGCTTTTTCTTCAGCGTTAAGGGTTGCCGTTTCGGCGGTTGTGCCGAGAACAACAAGATAGTCGACACCATTTTTAATTTGATATTCAAGCAAGCGAGCCAAGGCCGGGAAATCAATTGTCTTGTCAGCCTTGAAAGGGGTTATCAGGGCAACGCCCATACCTTTTAAATTAATTCGAGCCATATATGACTTTGTTTCTTTACGCAAAGTTAATCATATTACATTTAATCTGCAAACCGACCCGACCATGCGTTTGCATAAAGATATGTGAAGGACTAATGACAGCAAAAAGCCGATAATCATTCATGATTATCGGCTTTTATGTCTTCTGATATCAAGCAGTTAATTATTTAACTACACGGCGTTCTTTAATACGGGCTTTTTTACCTGTAAGGTTGCGCAGATAGTAAAGTTTAGCGCGGCGCACTTTACCGTATTTGTTAACTGTGATAGAGTCGATGAAAGGTGATTCGATGGGGAAAATACGTTCAACACCAATGTTTTCGCTCATTTTGCGAACGGTGAAGCGTTTTTTGTTACCCTCGCCAGAAATGCGGATAACAACACCGCGGTACATCTGGATACGTTCCTTGTTACCCTCTTTAATGCGGTAAGCAACTGTGATTGTGTCGCCCGGGCCGAATTCCGGATGCTGCTTGCCTGTTGCAAATGCCTCTTCGGCTACTTTAATTAAGTCCATTTTTAGTTCGTAATGAATTAAATATGTGAGTAATACGCAATATACGCAAGCTGCATGTCTTGCCAGAGATTGCGAATAGCGGTGCAAAGTTACGGATAATTACTTTATTTCCAAACATTCTGCGCTGTTTTTCTATTTTTTTCTCTTCTAAAGAAAACCTTATCGGTTGCGACGAAACGTTATCAGTTTGTTGAATGCGAAGTTCGAGAGCGTATAAACAACATTGCCTATTAGTGTTGCAACGCCGTAACCCGACAAAACGAATCCGGCTATGTTGCAGCGGAACATGCTTAACTCCGATTTGTAGCTCAATAGCCAGACGGTTAGTAACTGAAGTCCGTAGCATACCAGGAAGCCCACTATAAATCGTATCGCTTCGGGAGTGTAGCTCCCCGACGATTTGAACACCCAGTTTTTGTTCCATAAAAATGAATTGATAACACCGACTATATATCCGATTGCATTAGATACCAGAGGGTTTATGCCAAAAACTGATTTGCATACAAAGATGAATACAAGAGTAACGAGGGTATTTAGCACACCAACGCATGCGTATTTTATGAATTGGGCGAACTGTGTGCTTTGTGTTATCTTATTCATTTTGTTGTAGTTTTAATATCTGATTTCATTACCGGCAGCGACCAACTGTAGCGTACGGCCAGAATGCGCATAAGTGTTACTGTGGCTGCGCATGCCATTCCTTGAACAGGAACTCCGGCGCCCAATTCAATCATAAGCCAATAAACAAGTCCGCCGATAAGGCAAGCCGTCGCGTAGAGGTCCTTCTTAAACAGTAACGGCTCTTGGTTGAGAAGTATGTCGCGGAGCATACCGCCGCATGCACCGGTGATTATTCCCATTACTATGGCTACCCACATGCAATAGCCTGCGGCCAAGCTTTTTTGTATGCCGATAACCACGAATAAAGCCAGTCCGATTGTGTCGAATATGAATAATATACGAGTGTGAACAAGCACGCGCTTGAAGAGTATAACCACACCCAACGACATGAATGTTACTGACAGATACCATAATGACTGCATCCAGAAAACCGGAATTCCAATTAGCAGGTCGCGCATAGTTCCGCCTCCAATAGCAGTCACCAATCCTACGGAATAGGCGCCAAACCAGTCGAAATGTTTTGCTGCAGCCATTCGTATACCGCTTATGGCTGCGGCGATTGTGCCTATCATTTCAATTACGAACAAAAATGTCTGTTCAAAATCCATGCTGGCTATTTATTTGTCTATTTGATTTTTCTTATTCTCTTGATTGTAAAAACGGCAAACTGATGTTAATCCGCAGTTGAGGCAGTCGGGTTTTCGTGCTTTGCACACGTAGCGTCCATGCAATATGAGCCAGTGATGGGCTAAGGGAATATCTTTCTGCGGAATGTTTTTACAGAGTGTCTTTTCTGTTGTGAGCGGCGTGCGTGAGCCGGTAGTAAGACCAATTCGTTCGCTTACACGGAAAACGTGTGTGTCGACCGCCATAGCAGCTTTGTTCCACACTACTGCCAGCATCACATTGGCCGTCTTTCTGCCAACTCCGGGTAGTCGCATCAATGAATCGATATCTGACGGTACTTCTCCATTGAATTCTTCAACAAGCATTTTCGACATTCCTGCTAGCGAGCGGGCTTTATTGTTGGGGTATGAAACTGATTTTATAAAGCTGAATATATCGTCGAGCGAGGCAGCTGCCATTGCTTGCGGTGTTGGGTAGGCTGCGAACAGTGCGGGCGTCACTTGGTTGATGCGCTTGTCGGTACATTGGGCCGACAGGATCACGGCAACGAGCAACTGGAACGGAGTTTCATAGTGAAGCTCAGTCTCGGCTACGGGCATTGTTGTCCGGAACCATTCAATGACACGCTGATACCGTTCCTTGGTTGTCATTACGTTGATCTGTCCGCTATCGGGCAGAAGTGAATTCTTCAAGGAACCGCACATCGTTTTCGGAGAACATGCGCAGGTCTTTAACCTGATATTTCAGGTTTGTGATACGCTCAACGCCCATGCCAAGTGCGAATCCTGAATAAACCTCAGGGTCGATTCCGCATGCACGTAGCACATTGGGGTCGACCATTCCGCAACCTAAAATTTCCACCCAGCCTGTGTGTTTGCAGAATGAGCATCCTTTGCCGCCACATAAGTTGCAGGAAATGTCCATTTCAGCCGACGGTTCGGTGAATGGGAAGTAGCTTGGACGCAAACGTATTTCGGTTTTTGAACCAAACATCTCGCGGGCGAAGTAGAGCAAGGTCTGTTTTAAATCGGCGAATGACACGTTTTTGTCAACGTACAATGCCTCAACCTGATGGAAAAAGCAGTGGGCGCGTGCCGATATGGCTTCGTTGCGGTAGACGCGTCCGGGACAGATTATACGAATCGGGGGTTGGGTATTTTGCATCACTCGGGTTTGTACGCTCGATGTGTGGGAACGAAGCAACACGTCGGGCAACCGGTTGATGAAGAATGTATCCTGCATGTCGCGGGCGGGGTGGTCGGCTGCAAAGTTAAGCGATGAGAAAAGATGCCAGTCATCTTCAATCTCAGGCCCTTCGGCAATGGTGAAACCAAGCCGGGCAAAGATGTCGACTATTTCGTTGCGCACAAGTGAAAGAGGATGACGTGTTCCCAGCGGCAGTGGGGCTGCTGTGCGGGTGAAGTCGATCGCATTTTCGGTAACGTCGGCCGATTCCAGCGAATCGCGAAGCGAATTAATCCGTTCGGTTGCCAGAGTCTTGAGCTCGTTCAGTGGCGAACCGAGCTCGCGTTTCTGCTCAGTCGAAAGGGTGCGGAAATCGTTGAAAAGTGCCGATACTAATCCTTTTTTGCTCAGATATTTTATTCGTAGTGCTTCTACGTCAGCAGCGTTTTTAGCTGTGAGTTGCTCTATTTCGGCTCGTAGCGCATTTATTTTTTCCAGCATGGCTTATTTTTTTTGTGGCTTCAGTTTCATAAAAAGTTCGGTTTTGTTGCCGAACATCAATTAGCTTGCGAATTTACTAATTTTTCGTGTAACTTGTGCGTTCATTCAATACAAATGTGAAATACTAAATTGCTATGGCCCTAAATTTTTCAGGGTCGTTAAACAAATATATTGATATTGTGGGATTTCATATTTGTTTTTAAACGACCGCTTAACTACATTTGCATGACTAATGTAAAGAAATATGGATACCGAACAATTTGAAACCTTCATTGAATCATACATTCGGAGTTACAATTTGCTCCCTCCGGGGGGTAGGGCTGTAGTTGCTTTAAGCGGAGGTGCCGATTCGGTGGCGTTGCTGGCTGTTCTTTGTAGCTTGAAATATCAGGTTGTAGCGGCTCATTGTGACTTCCATTTGCGCGGTGATGAATCGGAACGCGACAGGGCATTTGCCCAAAAAACAGCCGAATTATTCGGCTGCGAGTTCCATGAAGTGCATTTCGACGTTGCTGAGTATCAGCGCCGGAACGGTGTGTCGGTTGAAATGGCATGCCGCGATTTGCGTTACCGCTGGTTTGGTGAACTCGCATCGAAACTATCAGAAACTAAACCATTGCCTGTTGCTGTTGCGCATCATTTCGACGACAATGTGGAAACCGTGTTGTTGAATTTATTGCGTGGAACCGGTGTGTCAGGGTTGAGAGGTATGTTGCCCGTTACGGAGCGAGGGATTATTCGCCCATTTCTCCAAGTTACGAGAAGGCAGATTTTGGAATACTTGAACGAGAAGAATATTGGGTATGTAACCGATAGTAGCAATCTGGAGAATGACGTTTTGCGTAATAGGCTGCGAAACATTGTTCTCCCAGAAATATATAGGCTTTTCCCTGAGGCGCGGAAAGGCTTGTCTGCAACGATTGGTAACATGGGTCGAACCGAATCGCTTTTGGCGGACTTTGTTGGGATTTGCCAGAAAAATTTGTGCACAACAGAGGCCGACGGAAACGTACACATCGATTTGCGCGAACTTAAAGCTATTTCGACAGAACCTACATCGTTGCTCTTTGAAATGATACGCCGCTATGGATTTAATTTTGCGCAATGCCGCGATATTATTGCTACATCTGAATCTGGACGCTCGTTCCTTGCCGATGAATATGTTGCCGTGACGTCGGGTAGGTATATTATTATCGGTATAGCGGTGGATAGTCAAGTCCGATACGAGGTCAACGACATTCTGCATGATAAATTGCCCGAAGGTTTCTACGCTAAAGAGGTAGATTTGGCCGATGTAAAGTTTGCGCGAGGAGCTAAAGCGGTTTACCTGTCGCCTTCGGCAATTGGAAAAACGTTCGTTTTCCGCCGTTGGCAACCGGCCGACCGTATGAAGCCTTTCGGTATGAAAGGGTCGCGTTTGCTGAGCGATATATTCAGCGACGCACATTTGAGCATGCTTCAAAAACGGAGCATTTGGGTTGTGGAATGCGGGGGGGAAATTGTATGGGTGCCTGCGTTACGAACGTCGGCCCATTACACGTTGTTGCCCAATGATAAATATGCTCTATGTTTGTGTTTTAAAACATAGAAAAATTCATTGTTGTTAGCCGAAAAAATAATTACATTTGATGGCGCGCTTAAGAATGTAGCGCAGAGAGAATACACCATTTTGAATTAACCAAAATCAATGTGTAATTATGATAGTAGGTGTTCCTAAAGAGATTAAGAACAATGAGAATCGAGTAGCCGTTACTCCGGCAGGTGTGAAAGAACTTGTAGCTCATGGCCATAAGGTTTATGTGCAGAAAACAGCCGGTGAGGGCAGTGGTTTTTCTGACGACGAATATGTTGCTGCAGGCGCTGAAATGCTGGCAGATATAGCAGATGTGTATGCTATAGCTGAAATGATTATAAAGGTAAAGGAACCGATTGAACCGGAATATAAACTGGTGAAAAAAGGTCAGTTACTTTTCACATATTTCCACTTTGCTTCCGACCTTCCTTTGACAAAAGCAATGCTCGAAAGCGGAGCAACTTGCGTAGCCTATGAAACAGTGCAGCTGGCTGACCGCAGTTTGCCGTTGCTCATTCCAATGAGTGAAGTTGCCGGACGTATGTCGGTTCAAGAAGGCGCACGCTTCATGGAGAAACCTCAGGGTGGTCGTGGTATGCTCATAGGTGGCGTGCCGGGCGTGAAACCGGCAAAAGTGCTGGTGCTTGGTGCCGGTGTGGTAGGCCGCAATGCTGCTTTAATGGCTGCCGGTTTAGGCGCTGACGTTACAATTACTGATATTTCGCTCCCAACATTGCGCCATTTGGCGGAAGTTATGCCGAAAAATGTGAAGACATTGTTCTCGTCGAAGCATAATATAGAACAAGAATTACCCACTACCGACCTTGTGATCGGTTCTGTTTTGGTTCCCGGTGCTAAAGCTCCCCACCTGGTAACAAAAGAAATGTTGTCGCTCATGCGTCCCGGTACGGTGATGGTTGACGTAGCAATCGACCAGGGCGGTTGCTTCGAAACCTCTCATCCTACAACCCATACTGAGCCAGTTTATACACTTGACGGAATTGTTCACTATGCTGTTGCCAATATCCCTGGCGCGGTTCCTTGCACATCAACACTGGCTCTCACAAACGCTACATTGCCTTATGCATTAAAACTAGCAGACAAGGGCTGGAAAGAAGCATGTAAAGCCGATCCGGCATTGGCTCTCGGTGTAAACGTTGTTGACGGAAAAATTACCTTTAAAGCCGTTGCTGAAGCGTTCGATATGCCATACACTCCGCTTGCATTATAGTTCTTGGGTTAACCCAGTATGTAAATAAAGGCGGTGCATCGTTACGGTGCATCGCCTTTTAAGGTGCTATCAGGAATGTGTTAACTTGAATATTTATATTTGCAGTGAACGTTGCATAAATGATGTGTTGGAATTATTTTTGGAGTGCTTTGAGCACCTGATCCTTGATTTGTGTCATGCCAAGTTTTGTGGGGTGACCGGCCTTTTTGTCAATGTTTTCCAACTCAATCAACGGCACGTTGAACAGTTTGCACTCTTTGCGTACGGCATCGTTAACGTCGTCGCTTAACTCGCTGTTGAGAATGAAGTATACGTCGGTGCCCGGGTAGCGTTTCTTTGCTTCGTCGAGCAGCTTCCCTAGGGCAGGCCGAAACTCATAATAATGCCCGCGAGTAAGGTTGCGATAAACAAATTCGCCCATTGGCACACGTGCCCAGCTGTCGTTTGTGCCACCGAATATTAAAATTATATCGGGTTCGCCCAGTCGAGGCAGGCGGGTGATGAATGATCGGTCGGCATAATCTTCACCCCGATAGCCGGTATAACATATTGTAGCGCCACTATACGAATCGTTTTTGCCTAAAATATAACCGCCTTCCGAGATGAGTTGCCACCACCAGGTTTGTGTAACATCGTCAACATCGGTTCGGTTGCGGTCGGGCGCCGAACTGTACCAGTAGGCATTGTCGTCGGGAATGTAACCTAGAAATGTGGAATACGAGTCGCCCAGAATCGAAACTACCGGTTTCGCTAAGCGCTTGGGTTGCTGAGCCTGAGCGCCATTTGCGACAAATGTTATTGTCGCAATGGCGCATATCAGAATGGCTTTGAATTGATAAATTGATTTCACTTGTAATTATTTGCGTAACGATTCGAGAAATTCTATTTCGACAATACGTAATTCGTGGTTGGTTTTGTCGCCTCCTTCAGCTTTGAACAAGTCGAGTTCGCCGGCGGCGGGTTCCACAACCTCAACAATCTGGCCGAAGGCGTCGCTATCGGCCGCCGTGCCTTTAAGTTTGATTGTATAGAAACGCGATAGAACCGGTCGCAGATTAAGATGCACGTAGCCAAGCGAACGATCTGTTTCTCCGCTCCAAACCAGTTTGTCGTCGGCATATATTTCAAGCGGATATGAGCGCTGACGCCAACCTGTAAGTTTCACGCAAATGTCGTCGATTTCGGCAGGACGTTCAAGTTCGTAGGTAATCCAGGCCGTTTCAGCGCGACCGTCGTTTCGCCATTCGCTCAACTCATTGTCGTCGTAGCTTTGGATAGTTTTGTCGGAAGCGTAGCCGGCCTTGGCTGATTTTACTTTAACATCCACCTTTTTGTCGTAATATGAAGGAGTAAGCGGAGTTTCACCACGGTCAAGCTTGCATTTTAAAGCTGTGGCCGGGTTGTGAGCCGACAATCCATTTTTCACTTCAACCGGAATTGTCGCGAATTCAACCGACTCCGATCCAAGACCGTCGGCTGTTGCCGTGACTTTAACATTACCCGGTTCGAAGCCGCCGCGAACAAGCACACGTGTTATGCCGCATTCAACCGGAAGTTCCTTTGCAAGCGCAAAATTGTTTTCGCCTTGCGCTACACCGCCGCGCCATTCTGCCGGCCCTTCTAGCGAGAATGATATCATATTGTTGGCCAATGGGCAGCGCTGTCCGGTAGAATCTACAACCTCAACTTGAACCATCGCAATGTCGGCACCGTCTGCATATGTTCCTTCTGGACCTTGCATTAGGGTGAGCTTCAGCGATTTTGGCTCTCCAACGGTGTGTTTCGAAGCGCGGCTAAGTTCCTTGCCGGCAGTGTCGTAGCTTACAGCTTCAACAACTCCTGGCTCCCATGCTATGCTGTCGAATGTGAAAAGGAATTCATAGTCGCGTTTTCCCTTTCCTTTCGATTTGCCATTAACGAACAATTCAACATTGTTGCCAGTTGAAACAACATAAACCGGTTTAACAACTTCGGGAGTGTAGTTCCAATGACCAATTATATAAGATGAATGTTTTTCAACATCAACCCATCCGTCCCACATCACTTTGTGGACGTAATATGCATCCTTTGGAATGCGCATTGGGTCGACAACACCGCTACGGCGATAGTTCTCAGCACCGCGACAGTGGGTTTGGGTGTCTGAAAATATAATTTTTGCGCCGCCGGAATTTACGCGTCGTCCTGTGCCAGGACGCTCACGATAGAAGTCGTACCAACGGCGAACCATTTCAATAGCCAGTTGGTCTTGATTCTGATTGTATGCACTTGCATCAGCGTTGCGGTAGAGCGGGCCGTCGCCATGTTTGTGGTAGGGATAGCTCCAGTCGTCCCAGTATTTACGTAAGCCTTCGTCGCGGCAATATTCTGTTTGCACCATTGGATGATGCTCGCTTTTGTTAACATAAAGCATCTCCCCTCCATATTCGGCTTCGCGGATGTCGAGCATCTCGCGCGAGCCGATTGCGCGTCCGCCGTAGGGGTCGTATTTGTCGCGAATAGCACGCATTTCGAGCATGTGGTCACGGCTAATCGATTCATTGCCTGATTCGTAGAAGATTACACTCGGGTGATTGCGGAAGTAGATAATCATGTCGCGCATCAGTTCGGTGCGCTGACCCCAACGGCGTCCGGTTACATCCTTCTCCGAGTCGCCGGCGGGCAACATTTGCATAACACCTACGCGGTCGCACGACTCGGCATCTTGCTTCCAGGCAGTCACGTGCATCCAGCGGAAGAAGTTGGCATTATGGTCGATGAGCATTCCGTTTGAATAGTCGCTCATCCATGGTGGCACTGACATACCTACGCCCGGCCATTCGTTGCTCGTACGTTGGGCATAACCTTTCATTTGTAGCACACGGTCATTGAGCCATATCATACCGTTTCCGAAGCGAGTTTTGCGGAAACCTGTTCGGGTAACTACTTCATCGATCGTTTTTCCGTTGATTGTCAGAGCAGTTTTAACGTCATACAGATACCCGTAACCCCAGCTCCAGAAGTGTAGATCGGATAATTTGTCGGATGCTTTCACTATGGCTGTTGCTCCGGGGGCAATTGAAACGGCATCACTGCTGAATTTTCCAATGGTTTTACCGTCAAGGTCGACAACTTCAACCGTATAGCCGACATTAACCGGTTTATCCGATTCATTACGAACTTCTGATTCAGCATTGATTATGGCTGTGCGACTGTTAACTTCGATATCGGTAGCATAAACATACACACCGGTGGTTTTCAGGTTGCTGTAAAGAGGCAACGTTTGATAAACGTTGTCGGTTACGTGTAGCCAAACATTTTTTGGAATGCCACCGTAGTTGGCGTTAAAGTTTTTGTCGTTCCATTGGTAGCGTTGGTTTGTTTCGCGTTCACGGTATGCCCAATTGTTGTCGGTGCGTACGGCAATAATGTTTTCGCCATTATAGTTAATAAAAGGGGTGAGGTCGAATCCGACAGCCATTACGCCGTTTTCGTGGAAGCCTAGATGATGACCGTTGAGATAGAAGTCGGCGCCCATTCGAACACCTTCGAACTCGGCAAATACCTTTTTCCCTTTTGCATCCTTTGGCAAACGGAAATGTTTACGATACCAAGCAATAGTGTCGGTGAGTTCTGCAATGGGAATTTTAAACGCTTCATCTTCGTTAAAAGCATGTGGCAGGGTAACACGTTTCCAGTCGTTGTCGTTGAAACTTCTCTTTTCAGCTCCATTAAAATCGCCGATTTGAAGTTTCCAGTCGCTGTTGAAATTATATTTTTCACGAGCCGAGACGGAAACTCCCATTGAAGCTATCAACGCAACAATAGTCAGAAGTTTAGTTATTTTCATGGTTTGTTTGTAATAAAATAGATTTAGGTTGTTTGCCTCACAAAGGTATAAATAAACTGAGTAAAATCAAAGCGGATATTCGTCGAAGGCGTATAGTACTGTCGACAGATAGCGTTCGCCGGTATCGGGCAACAATGCAACTATGGTTTTACCCGAGTTCTCTTCCTTTTTTGCCAATTGTATGGCTGCATACAGAGCGCATCCCGACGAAATTCCAACAAGCAAACCTTCTTCTTTTGCGAGCATGCGCGATGCCTTTATTGCGTCGTTGTCGTCAACGGGGATAATCTGATCGATAACGCTTGCGTTATAGTTCTTTGGAACGAACCCGGCACCGATACCCTGAATTTTGTGAGGGCCGGGGTTGCCTCCCGATAATACAGGTGAGCCGGCGGGCTCAGCAGCAATGGCTTTGATTCTGGGGTTATATTCTTTTAACCGTTCAGCTGTTCCGCTAACTGTTCCCCCAGTGCCAACGCCAGCTACAAATATGTCGATTTTTCCTGCTGTGTCGTTCCATATTTCCTCGGCTGTCGTGCGCTTATGTGCAGACGGATTGGCCGGATTATCGAATTGTTGCAGGATTATGGAACCGGGTATTTGTTCTTTTAATTCATTAGCAACGCGTATCGCACCTTTCATTCCTTCGCTACCCGGGGTGAGAACTACGTTTGCGCCCAGAGCTTTCAGCAAGCTCTGCCTTTCTTTGCTCATTGTTTCAGGCATTGTAAGCGTCAGCTTGTAGCCTTTAACCGATGAAACCCAAGCCAACCCTATGCCGGTGTTACCGCTGGTTGGCTCAATTATTGTTGCTCCCGGCTTTAGCAAACCTTTCTTTTCTGCATCCTCTATCATTGACAATGCCACACGATCCTTTACGCTGCCGCCGGGATTGAAGTATTCGAGTTTAACTATTAAATGAGCCTTAAGGCCTTCCGATTTTTCTATTTTATGAAGTTCTAGCAATGGGGTGTTGCCAATCAATTCTGTTAAACTGTTGTATATACGTGCCATAAGTTGAAAGTTTGGTTCGATTCAGCCACAAAATTAGCTATCCTGTTAAATACAAACAAAGACGAGCAAGGTAGATATTAATCTATGGTAGTTAAAAGTTGCAAAAATTATGACTGTAATCACCTTTTGGCGAAGTTTAATTGTTTAAGAAGTTAAAAGGTTGTTTAAAAACAAAAGAAAAAATGACCGGTTATCAGATGGATATTTTGAACAAATAAAATTACTTACATGGTAAACAAGGTAAAACCCGATTTGGGCTTCTGGAAGCTCTGGAATCTTAGCTTCGGCTTTTTTGGTGTACAGATAGCTTATGCGCTGCAGAGTGCCAACATTTCACGAATATTTGCGACATTAGGCGCCGACCCCCATGAGTTGAGTTATTTCTGGATTTTGCCGCCGTTGGCCGGCTTGATCATACAGCCAATAGTAGGTAGTATGAGCGACCGTACGTGGAATCGCTTTGGCCGTCGTTTGCCGTATTTGCTTTTTGGAGCAATTATGGCAGTAATCGTAATGGCATTGTTGCCTAACGCCGGAAGTTTCCATCTGGCAGTTTCAGGCGCTTTGATATTTGGCGCATGTGCGCTTATGTTTCTCGATTTGTCGATTAACATATCAATGCAGCCTTTTAAAATGCTTGTAGGCGATATGGTGAACGAAAAGCAAAAAGGTTTGGCCTATTCAATACAAAGTTTTTTGTGTAATGCAGGGTCGGTAGTCGGTTTTATTTTCCCGTTTGTGCTGGCTTGGATGGGTGTAAGCAATATTGCTGAAGGGAATAAGGTGCCTGATTCAGTGACATATTCTTTTTACGGCGGGGCGCTGATTCTGATTATCTGTGTTATTTATACTTTTGTAAAAGTTCGGGAAATGCCGCCCAAGAAGTACGCTGAATATCACGGTATAACTGAAAATGAAAATTCGAAAGACGATAAGAGCGATTTTATCAGCCTCCTTGTAAAAGCTCCTAAAGTGTTCTGGACGGTAGGCCTTGTTCAATTTTTCTGTTGGGCAGCATTCATGTACATGTGGACCTATAATGCCGGAGCTGTAGCCGAACAGGCTTTTGGTTGGAACCATACACAGGGTACGCAAGTACTCAATTATCAAGAAGCGGCTAACTGGAATGGCATTCTGTTTGCAGTTCAGGCTGTTGGTTCAGTAGTCTGGGCTGCCCTGCTTCCTAGATTTAAAAATCGCAGACTAGCTTATTGTATCAGCCTATTGATTGGTGGTCTCGGTTTTATATCAACATTCTTCTTCCACGACAAATGGATGCTCTTCCTGAGCTACTTTCTCGTTGGAACTGCATGGGCTGCTATGTTGGCTTTGCCTTTCACCATACTGACAAATTCAATCAGCGGCAAACATATGGGCGCATATCTTGGTCTGTTTAACGGGACAATAACCATACCGCAAATTGTTGCTGCGGTTCTCGGTGGTGTGATATTCTCATTGTTTGGTGGCCAATATCAGACCTATATGATTGTGTTTGCCGGTGTGCTTTTGATAATAGGAGCCTTCTGTGTTTTCGCTATAAAGGAGACATATGCTGAAGCGCATGTCTCGTCGGAGCAGTAAATTACGCTATTGAATTCCGGTAGGTAATAAATAGAATTTCCGGCCTTTCTTAGTGTCGATCATCCACTGGTCAACTACGATGTGTTTGTCGAGAGCCGTAATTTTTAGCGTATGCGAACCTATTGATAGTTCCGGCAATTCAACAGTGCGCAATGCCTGTCCGCGAAGCACATTCAGCTTCCACCTTTCGGAGCGGAAAGGTTCTTTAAGGCTGAATTCAATGGGCGTACCGTTGTCTATTGTCACGCTATAACGAATATCGCCATTGTCGGTTGAGTGAGTTGGAATCATTGCGATTGTCAGTTGCGGTTCTTTCATGGGTTCATCGACACTGAATTCATAGGTCAAACTACTCCCTTTTCCCAACTCAACGGCCCTGTTACTATGGCCAAGCATATCAATAGCACGGATTTTTCCGTTGCTGTTTCTGTATGAACTTGCATCAGAGGTGATTATTCCGTAGTGGCTGGGCGACTGGGTTTGTGCGGACGGTTCTTGTGCTAACCAGTGTTCAATTTCGCTATCGGTAAGTAGGACAGGTAGGGCCGGAGCGCCTGCAACCGGTAGGTTGCGCGGACTCATATCCATCGACCTTTGCCATTTACCGCCGGTCATTTTGTTGTTGTAATATTCGGTCAAGCGCCTTATATTCTGATATGCGTTTTGGCTTTTGGCCGCAGCAATTAAGGCGATGTTATCGCTCCCTGATGCGTACTGACGGGAGCGCTGAGCTTCAAGCATTTTTACTGCGTTGTTGGCCGCTGAAGCTACAGGGTATTTTATAGCAGCGAAAAATGCATCGTGCAGTTGTGGTGTAATCTCTGTTTCAACACTATCGACTACCGCAGCAATCTGAAGGAATTCATTCATGTAACGGTCGGCCTCCGAGCCGAATTCCGAGAAGCTGAATTCAGTGTTTGACACAGGACTTAAGCCTCTGTTGAAAAGTTTTTTATCAACCTCGACTTGACTCCAGCCCATAAATTCGGGCCGGCGCTGGGCACAGAGTTGATAATATTTGCGTAAAGCCGGGTATAAACGTTTAGCTGCCTTTCGGCCGAAGTTGGTAGTTAACCATGACTCAAGATGTTTGCCAACATTTTCCGATTCGACGCTATTAATGTTCCAGGCCAGATCGAGAAACAACTCAAGATCGTAGGCCGCGGTCTTAGGATCGTGAACGTTCGCAATCCATAGCTTGCGAACATTGTGGTTGTAGGCATTAGTCAGCTCATTATAAATCAGTCCCGGCTGGGTCGTAGTGAGCCATAGATAATCGTGGGGGCGTCCCCAATAGCTGAGATGATAGTAAATTCCGCCACCACCTATCCGTTTTTGTTCGTCGACGTTGGAAAGGCGTGTGATATAGCCGTAGTTGTCGTCGCACCACATCAATGTTACGTACTCTGGAACTGCCAGTCCCAATTCGTACAAATCCAGTACCTCCTTGTATGGCACGAAAACCTGCATCTGTTTTTCCGGGGCACCGATGTATATTGATAGAAGTTGCTGTTGGTCGTTAATAACAAGCTGGAGGGCATCGAATTTCTCCTTTGTTGTTTTCACGCCTTCCATCGAACCATCGTGAATACCACGCATACCTATTGTGAAGATGTTTCCTCCACTCGAGTTCCTCACCTGCTGCAGACGCTCAATCCAGTAGTTTTGTACAGCATCGCGATTGGTGATATAATTGAAGGCTCCTCGCTCCTTAACGTCCCATTCATCGACATTGTTGCGCAACAGAGGTTCGCAATGCGATGTGCCAACGGCTATGCCGCAGCTGTCGGCAACAAGTTTGTTGTCCGGATTTTTAAAAAATGCTTCGGTGCCCGGGTGCATGGCAGGCCAAACAGCGTTAGCTCTCAAACGCATAAGCAGCTTGAATACTTCCTTGTTCGTTTTCGGACCGATGGTGCCCGATTTGTTTGGCTCGAAAGTAGTGGCACTCCAAGGGCGTATACTCCAGTCTTCGTCGTTGATAAATATGCCACGAAACTCGACGGAGGCTCCCTGTGTGGTTTGGTAATCAGCGGGAATTGTAAGCTTGTTTTTAGAAACAGGAATAACGTCGCCCCACCATATCCACGGACTGACACCAGCCAAGCGCGATAGCTCAAGCAAGCCGTAGGCAGTTCCTCTGCCGTTAGTTCCACTGACCAATATCTTTCCGTTATACAGGCGGATATCGAAGCCGTCAATTAAAGTGTCGAGCTGAGCAACCGGTACTCCAGCTCGCTCTAAAACTTTGCGTTGCGATTTCGAAAGTCGGTTAAGCTGGGCTGCAATTATTGTAGCATTATTTTTTTTATTGGATTTTACGGCCTCTGTTCCTGTGACAGCTTGTATGTCGGAACAGAACATATCAAATGCTGTGCCTACTACAAGGTCGGTTTCTGAATCAAAATATACGCTGACGGGTTTACTGTTGTCGAACCATACAACATCCTTGGCATTAGCCGATAATATAAATAAAGATGATATGGTTGCAACAAATATGGATTTAAGGCATAGGTTTGAGTCGTTCATGGAATATATAAGTTTATAGCGTTACGCCGGTTTTGAATATAGCTATTTCTTTTGCCGACGCTAACTCGTTTTTGGCTTTAGCACCATTGGCTGTCGCTATGATAAGCTGCATTAATTCGTCGGTGGCTTTATCGCGGCTTAATCCTGATAGAAGGCGCCCGGCATCGAAATCAATCCAATGGCGTTTAGAGTTGGCAAGCTGCGTGTTAGTGGATATTTTTAATGTAGGAACAGCTGTGCCGAACGGTGTTCCGCGTCCGGTTGTGAACAAAACCATATGGCAACCCGACAAGGCCAGAGCTGTTGATGCAACCAAATCGTTACCGGGCGCGTTTAGTAGATTCAAACCTGATTGCTTGCTTTTTTGTGCGTAAGCCAGCACATCGGTCACATGAGCCGACCCGCCTTTCTGAACACACCCCAGCGATTTTTCCTCAAGGGTTGTTATTCCTCCGGCTTTATTGCCAGGCGACGGATTTTCATAGATAGGTTGGTCGGCACGGCGGAAATAGTCCTTGAAATTATTTATCAGTTCTACTGTACGGTTGAATATGGTTTTATCTATGGCGCGATTCATAAGAATAGTTTCGGCACCGAACATTTCTGGCACTTCTGTTAAAATTGTCGTTGCACCGCATGTAACCAACTTGTCGGACAAACGCCCTAGTAACGGGTTGGCGGTTATGCCAGAGAATCCGTCGGAGCCGCCGCATTTCAATCCAATGCGTAGTTTGCTGATTGGAACGACTGTACGCTTATCGTGCGACATGTTGCTGATTAGCTGACTGCAAATCTCAAATCCGGCACTAACCTCGTCGTCGACTTCTTGTGCTGTCAGAAAGCGGACGCGGTCGGGGTCGTAGCTGTTCATCTCTTCCTTCAGCTTTGAAATCTGGTTGTTTTCGCATCCGAGCCCAAGAACCAGAACTCCGCCGGCATTAGGGTGCATGGCCAAGGCCGCCAAGGCTGCTCGTGTATTAGCGAGGTCATCGCCCAGTTGCGAGCACCCGTAGTTGTGGGAAAATACGCGGATATCATCGATATTGTTGGCCGATAGTTCGTTGCGCAAGCGTGTTGCAATTAGGTTTGCCTGCGAATTTACGCATCCTACGGTTGGTATTATCCACAGCTCGTTGCGTATGCCAACGTCGCCATTTTTGCGTACATAGCCATTGAACGTTAATTTACACTCTTTGGCTTCTAGGTTTATTGCTGACTCAGACGGACAGTAGGTGTATTCCAAATTTTCGCCAAGATTTGTTGCCAGATTTTGTGAATGGACCCATTCGCCCTCCTTGATTGGATGGGTAGCGTGGCCAATCGGGAATCCGTATTTTATAATATTTTCTCCTTGAGCTATGTCGCGAAGCGCAATTTTATGACCGCGTGGTGCTATTGGATCGTTGTCGACAAGTATTACAGCCACATTATCGTCGGGGTGAATCCGGATCAGTCGTTCCATTGTTTGTGTTGTCTTTTGCGCGTGTTGATTAAGATAGTGCAATCCCATTTTTGCGTATCGAATCGAGATGTTTTGCGGCAGCAGCAATAAATCCAGGAGCCGCAGTTTCAAAATCAATGCTGAATACGCCACCGTGTATGATCCGTTTGATGATATCGGTCGAATCGGTTCCCTCATTCCATGCATTTGCAATTGTAGCTATGTGCGCGGCATTATCATCGGGAGTAAAACCTGAGCCAGGTGAATATAGCTTTATCAGCGCAGCAAACGAGAATAGCTCATGTTGGGGAAATATGCCGAATTTCCTGCAATAGTCGGCAACAACCGGGAAATTGCGTGCCTCCCATTTCGACAGTGAGTTTAAGGCGATATTCTTGAGGTAGTGCTTGATGTATGGGTTGTAGAAACGTTCAAGAATACCATTGGCAAAGAGCCTTAATTCAGCTTTGTCGCCTTCGATTGTCGGGATAACTTCGTTATTGACCATTCCTGTGATGAACCGGTTCAACTGTTTGTTATCAAACGCATCCATCACGGTGGAAATGCCGAGTTGTAGCCCGATAACCGCCATGGCTGTGTGGGAGCCGTTGAGTATGCGGACCTTCTTTTCGCGGAATTCTTTCACCGATGGCATGAACAGTACGTTGAGCCCGGCTTTATCGAGAGGTAATTCTTTTTGAATTGTTTCCCAGCCGTCACCTCCGATAGCCCAAACATGATATAGCTCGCCTTTAACCATGAGTTTATCATTGAATCCAATTTGTTCGGCCACAGCTTCTGCATCGTCGGAAGGGAATCCGGGCACGATGCGATCAACCAGAGTGTCGGCAAAAATACAGGCATTGTCAATCCAGTTGATGAAGTCGGAGCCAAAATTGTTTTCTTCGGCATGTCGCTTCACATATTTTTTAAGAGTTGTCCCATTATCCTCAATCAATTCGCAACATATAAAAATCAGACCTTTTGATTTGTCACCGTTGAAATGCATGAACCGGCGATGAAGCAGAGCTGTGATTTTAGCAGGAAACGATTGAGACATCAGCGTGCAATTTCTGTCGGGCATATAGCTTATGCCGGCTTCGGTTGTGTTTGAAATTATGAATCGCAGGTCGTCAGATTCGATAATTTCAACGTAGCGGTTGATGTCGGTGGCAGGTGAGAACGCTTCTGTAATTACATCAACAAGCTTTGTTTCGCAAATTGGTTTGTTGTCGCGTATCCCTTCGAGGACAACATTGTATAACCCTTGTTGAGCCTGAAGTTTTTTTATTGAATTGTTTTCTGAAAAACGAGGTGAGACTACGGCGACCGATGAGTCGACATAGCCTTTTTCATTTGCAATCTGTAGCATCCAGTCGACAAAAGCTCTCAAAAAGTTGCCTTCGCCAAACTGAAGTACTTTTAACGGCCGGCTTGATGCGGCAATGCCGGCTGTTGTCCTATTTAGTTCATTTGCCATTGTAAATAACAGCTTTGTAACGGGGAACGAGTAATTTCATCACACACCAGCCGAGCAGGTAGCTCACGCCGCATATGCAGAAAACAATGAAGTAGCCGGCGGGTTTACCTTCAAAGCCAACGAATTGTAGATTTGTTGCCGATGCATAGTCGAACAGTATTCCTGAGGTGAGATTCAACGTTGAGGCTCCGATTCCGCTTGCCATACCGCCGATACCGACAATAGTGGCTATCGTGCTTTTGGGGAACATGTCGCCTACAACGGAATAAATGTTGGCCGACCATGACTGATGAGCCGCTCCTGCTATTCCGATAATAATGACGGGCCACCAGTAAGAGTAGGCTCCCAGAGGTTGTGCTAATATAGTGAGCAGTGGTAGCAGTGCGAAGATTAACATCGCTCTCATTCGGGCAGCGTAAGGGTTCAGCCCGGTTTTATTGATGATGATTGTCGGTAGTTTACCGCCGTATATGGATAGTAGTGTGAGGGCATATAGCACAAAAATAAGCATCTGCGCAGTGGCTGTGTCGGAAGCAAAACCGTAAACGTCGGAAATATATGCCGGAATCCAGAAGAGGAAAAACCACCATACTCCGTCGGTCAGCAATCGGCCGAAAACAACAGCCCATGTTTGTGGATAACGGAAACAATGGAGGAATGGAATGGTTGCTTCTTTAGAGTCTTCATCGTCGGCTTGCTGGCGGGCGGTTTCTCCAATCAAGCGACTATCTTGTTCCATGTATTCCAGCTCAGCCTTATTGACACGAGGGTTTTGAGCCGGTTTTTTATAGTAGAATATCCATAGACCCATCCATATGAAGCCAAGTCCACCAATCACTATAAACGCCATTTCCCAGCCGTTGCCTACGCCTGCTTTTTGAAAGAAACGTGCAAGTGTAGGAATTGTAAGTGGGGCGATCAAAGCGCCAATCGTTGCCCCTGCATTGAAGATTGATGTGGCAAATGCCCGATCTTTCTTTGGAAAATATTCGGCGGTTGCCTTTATTGCAGCAGGGAAGTTGCCGGATTCTCCTATACCGAGCACAATACGTGCGGCAATAAAGTAATATACGCTGGTTATTGCTATAGTGGAAGCTAAGGCTCCAGTGGCACCGATCATTTCAGCCGCGTCTTTTATTCCAAGTGTAAGTTCCGTAGCATATCCGCAAAGGGCATGTAAGCATGCGCCAAGCGACCATACGAAAATCGCCCAGAGATAACCTTTCTTTGTGCCCATCCAGTCAACGAAGCGGCCTGCAAATAAGTTGGCAACTGCGTAGACAAGCGAGAAAACAGCGGTGATATAGCCATAATTTGTGTCGGTCCAGTGGAATTCGGGTGCGATAAAATCTTTCCATGTCAGCGATAGAACCTGACGGTCCATGTAGTTGACAGTTGTGGCCAGAAACAGCAATGCGCAAATGACCCAACGAAAATTTGTCATCTTAACAGACGACGGTTTAGTGTTGCTCATGGTTTAAAATTTAAAGTATTCTTTAGCATTATTGTAGCATACGCCAGCTACTATTTCGCTACCAATAAAATCAATCTCGGATGCTGGCAACAAACCGTTGTCGATATCTGTGCCAATCAAATTGCATAAAGTGCGACGGAAATATTCATGGCGAGGATAGCTTAGGAACGAGCGGGAATCGGTGAGCATACCAATGAACCGGCTTAGCAAGCCCAGATTGCTGAGGGCGTTCATTTGGCGCTCCATACCATCTTTCTGGTCGAGAAACCACCAACCGCTCCCAAACTGTATTTTGCCTGCACCGTAGCGTCCATCCTGAAAATTGCCCAACATTGTTGCAACTAGTTCGTTGTCGCGTGGGTTGAGGTTGTAAATTATGGTTTTTGCCAGTTTATCGCGCATAGCGAGTGTGTCGAAAAATTTGCTCATCTTTTTGGCAACAGTGAAGTCTCCGATTGAGTCGAAACCGGTGTCGGGACCAAGCTGGCGGAACATACGGCTATTGTTGTCGCGTATAGCGCCATAATGGAACTGCTGGGTCCAACCTGAATCGTGGTCCATTTCAGCGAATGCCAGCATCATTGCTGTTTTGAAACGGACAATCTCTTCGGCGTTAAGATGCTCTCCGTTATTATATACTTTATTGAAAATATCTGCTGCTTGTTCGTCCGTCACATTCTCGGCATAAAACTCTTCAATGCCGTGGTCGCTAAGGCGGCATCCAACCGATTCGAAAAAGTCGTGGCGTTTTTGTAAGGCTGACAATAGGTCGGCGTAGCTGTTTATGGCCATACCGGCGCTGGCGGCCAATTTATGAATATATTCTTTGTAGACAACTGGGCTTTCAACAGCCATAGCTTTATCAGGGCGCCACGTTGGGAGCATTTTGATGTTGAAATTTGGATCAGCGGCAACCGCAATGTGATGTTCCAGCGAGTCGGCCGGATCGTCGGTGGTGCATACAACCTCAACTCCATAATGTTTCATTAGGCCACGGGCTGTGCGTTCCGGGGTTTGGAGCATGGCTGTACAATGGTCGTAAATCTCCTTTGCTGTTTTCGGCGACAATAGTTTGTCGACATTAAAAGCGGTTTTTAACTCTAGATGTGTCCAATGATATAGGGGATTGCGCATTGTGTAAGGCACTGTCATTGCCCATTTTTCAAATTTTTCCCAATCGGAAGTGTCTTTGCCGGTTATATATCGTTCATCTACACCGTTTGTACGCATAGCACGCCATTTATAGTGGTCGCCTTCGAGCCAGATGCGGCTGAGATTTTCAAACTTATGATCAGCAGCAACGTACTGTGGAATCAGGTGACAGTGATAATCTATAATAGGAAGGCCTTCTGCATAGTCATGGTATAGTTTTTTACCTGACTCGGATGTCAGAAGGAAGTTTTCGTCGTTAAACATGGTGACTAAGATTTAAATTTGATAATATAACCCAAAGTTAGCAATTTCTTTTCATAGACTGACAATCCCTAAGCGCCAAACTTTATATCGGGCATTGAAACTGTTGATATAAAGCCTTAATTTTTAAGTAAATTATTCAATTTACGTATGGCATATGCCGATGTGGCAATAAATAGAATAGCAACAGATACGTTAGCCCATGCCGTAGGCAAGGCAACAGATGCAGTTAGTGAAAGCACAACAGGAAGTAGCAATATGGGTAATGTGCGTCGGCATGCGGAGCCGTATCTGAATCCATATGCATAACGGTTAACAACATAATACACTATTGTGTCGGCGCCATAAATTATAATCGTAGCTATGCCAAGCCCGTTAACTCCCCAGGCAAAGTAGCCGAGACACATAGCAAGTATGAAAACAATATTGCATACTATGCCTTCCAAACAGAAGTATAAGGCTTTGTTTCCTTTGGCTAAGGTTATATAGCCCAAGGGGTAGGAGAGTGATCGTAAGAAGATGCCCGCGGCCATGTAGCGCAACATGGTGGTCATGGGAAGAAAATCGTCGGTGAATAGAATCTCAATGACGTATGGCGCGGCAAAGATCAGTGCTATAGCTATGGGCGAAGCGAAAAGGGCGACAAGTTCAGCCTGACGTTGTACAGCAGTAAGCCATTCGTCGCGGCACTGGATACATTTAACCAACCTTGGAAAATAGTCCATTGCCATTGCAGCAAATATCATAGCTATACATTGGGTACAAATTGAACTTCCGGCGCTATATAAGCCGAGATCGTCGTAAGAGCCGACACTGCTTATAAAAACGTTGGCAAGATACATTGTTGCCTGTGTTGCGACAGCTGCTGAAGTCAGAATAATACCGAAGCTAAGAAGCGAGCGGGCGTCGTTCCACATGTTGCCAAACTTTATGCCATTAAACGTTATTATACCGACTTGGCGAAGAGCTTGGCTGCTGTTGTATCGGTAAAGGCCGAAGGCAATAGTTGCCATAACCAGCAATGAAGGAACGATGGCGCTGTTTCCCCATAAATAATACATAGGAGCGGCAAAACACAGCCCTACGGCTGAAGCGGCCAGTGATGAACGACCCAATCGTTTCAGTTGTCTCATCCCCTGCATCAAGGCAACTTCGTTTGCCCCGGCCATTTGTAGCCATACAACAGCTCCAAGCATTATGAAATTGTAGGTTTGGTCGGATGTGCCAAAAGTGAAGTTGCTTAGAGTGGAGGCAAAAACAGCACATCCGATAGCTGCTAATAGCCCCGTGATTGAAGTTGCCAAACGCGAGGCTGCAACCAGGCGGCTCAAGGCATTGACATTGTTGACCGAACCGGCAACATCGCGTGCTGTTGCAATGGGAACACCTAAGGCTGCGAGCTGTTGAATAGTCGAGGCTGAAGAGGTGAACAATGTTGATATGCCCATACCGCCTTGACCAAGAAATATCGAAACAAATTTGCCTCGCAAGAGGGAAACAAACATTTGAAAAGCCTGTACACCCCCGAATATTTTCATTCCGCGGAAGATGTTTTTATAGCTGTTCAAAGATTGTTGGGTCATATTATTTTGTTGGTAAGGACAAATTTAGGCAGAAAAAAAGAAGTACAAAAGGAATTAGCTTCACTTTTGCACTTCTTTTTAAGTTCAGTTATCGGTTAAAAACTGCGTAGCCAAGATGAGAGATCGGCTAGCATTTCGTTTTTGTACACAAACGATTCGAGGATGCCCCAGCCGTGGCGTCCGGCAGGATAAACATGCAAAGTCGCTGGTACACCGGCATTGGCAAGCGCAAGATAATATTCTGCAGAGTTTGCTGCGGGCACACCTTCGTCATCGTCGGATGTGGCTATGAAGGCACGGGGTGTGTCTTTTTTTACTTGCTTTTGATTGGAATACAGAGTTTCGAGTTCTTTCGATGGGTTCGGACCAAGGAAGTTGTCGTGAGTCATCTGGTGAGTGAGAGGTTTTTCCATCGATATCACGGGGTAGAACAAAATTTGGAAATTGGGTTTTGCCTTGCCTGTCGAATGTGTTGCTATTGTGGATGCAAGATGTCCGCCGGCCGACGAGCCCATGATGCCTATGTCGTCGGGATTGATACCCCAGACCTGAGCTGAGTCGCGTACCATTTTTATGGCCGCTTCGGCATCAGAGATAGGAAGGTTGCGGTCGCCGCCGGGAACACGATATTTCAGCACGATAAGGGCGATTCCCTGTTTGTTGAAGAACGGAGCCCAGCCATAGCCTTCATGCTCGATGGCATGGCCTAGATAGCTACCGCCGGGGCATGCAACAACAGCGCGTCCTGTCGCCAGATCCTTATTCGGGAGGAATACTTTCATTTCAGGTTTCGCGATGTCGAACACCTTAGCTGTCGGAGTCCATTGTGCAGCAGCTGTCAGTGAACACACGGCCACCATTGCCGCGGCAATCAGTTTTTGTAGTTTCATATTAAGATTATTTATAGATTAAAGTTTTTCCAATGAGATTTTTTTGACGTTAGCTTTATCGGCCGATGTCACACCGATGAGATAAACCGCTTCAGTCGCTACGTCGAATTCGCCTTCGTCGACGGTTATCGACTTGCCATCTGCTGTTGTGATATACGGTTCGGCTTGTCCGTCGGCTATATATGATAAACGATAGCTTCCGGGGAGGAGCGAAAGCCCTTGGTAAATAGCTGCGTTGTCGAGATTAACGGAGCCTTTGGCTGGGGCGGTTACGTTTCCAATTGATGCCCAGTAGGCCGTACGGTCGGCAAAATCGCCATTCTTAATAGCATGGCTGCTTTTTATTCCGCAATCTGTAATGAAAGTTGTTGGCTCAACCCACATCAGGTCGCATAAACTGAGGTATTCGTTGTTTACAATGGTTATGTTTTTCACCGGAGCATAATCATCCTGTTCGTTCCCAATGAAGGGTTTGCCGTCGAACGGGTTGTCGGGCCATGTGCCAACGGAGTGCCCTCCGCGCAAGACACAGTCGGTCACGCGTATGTTGTCAATCTCATTAAAGTCCTGACGAGGGTTTGTTGAACCCCATGGAATGAAGGCTATGGCTTTGCCGGCGCCTTTGCGGCTGGAGTCGATGTAGGAGTGCTGAACGCAGATGTTGCGAACCGACGAGTCGATAGAGTCAACGCGTATACGCCAGTTTCCGCCTCGGGGGTCTTTATAGCTGCTGGCCAGCACTATGCCGTCGTCGTTAGATTCATAAATCAGACGGTCGATTTGCACGTTTGTCACGGCATTGCCAAGGCTGATGCCATCGCCGCTGAGGCATGCAACTTCGAGCAGTTTCAGGTTGCCAATGTAAATGGAATCGGCCCGGTAGAATATAGTGTGGTAGTTGTTGCAACGAACTATATTTATGTCGGAAATTTCAGCGTGCTTAGTATTACAAATGGCAATTGGAACGATGTGAATTCGGTCGGAGCAATTTTTAGCGTAGTGGGTCCATGCCGGGTTTTCTGAATAAGTGTCGTCCATACGAATTTTTCCGCCACCGGTAATTTTGATGTTATGAATATCTTTTGCTAAAATGAAAGGCATGTTTGTGTACATACTGTGGGTCCAAGGTACGCCAGGTATGCAATTGTCGTGTCCATAGTCGATACGGTAGGCGGTGTAATGTTCCGGCTTTGCCGATTGGCGCAGCACGGCCCCGGGCTGAATAAACAATGTGACATTCGGCTTTAACTCGAGGTTTGTGGCGATATATTCGCGATCGCATTCGGAGTTGCTGGCCGGAAACAGAACTGTGCCGCCGCCAGCAATGCCTGCTGCGTCAATTGCGCGTTGAATTGCAGTATTGTCGTTTGTGAAGCCATCGCCTTTTGCTCCGAAATCAACGACATTGAAGGTCACATCGGGGTTATCGAACTCATACGGATTGGAAGTGAAGTCTTTCCAATTTTCTATGAAGAATGGTTCGCCGACAGGGGTGAGTTTGCCGTCGGGCGATTTATAGTATACGGCGAAGCGGGAGCTGAGATGAGTCATTTTTTCGTTTAAACGGGCGTTCTTAACTCCTGCTATGATAAAGTTGTTAGTTGCCGCGCATTCTCCTAGAATCTCGAAACTATCGACTGCAAAATCGGTTTTCCATAATGGAACATGACGTAATTGCAGGCGGGCATCTTTTGTAATCTGGTCCTTGTTTAATTGACCACGAACTGTGATATGTTTTTGGTCGGCTCGGCACGACAGTATTTTCCCGGCATTACCGGCTATCGGGGTTTCCTGTTCGAAAGATATACGGTCGATAATCAAACGTCCTTTTCCGTCGAGGGGCTGAAGTTGGAGGCCTTTCAAATGTCCCTGAGCATATGCGTTCCCGCTAAGGTTTATTTGAACAACGCTCATTGGAGAATAGGGAGCGATAGCTGTGGTGACAGATTTTTTGTTATCGAAAACAGTATCGCTTTCGGTAATGAACCGCACTCGCATCTGCTTTGCGTTGCTCTTGTTTTGCATGACAAGCCTTAAAGTATTGCGCAATTGCAGGGGTGGATTATAGAGATTGTTGTATGATGTGTCGGACTTGAACTGCAGTACAGCGCCGTTTTTAAAATAGAACAATAGGGTTCCGTTGCGGCGGTCGATTTTCCCTTTGTTCAGTGTAGAGAATGCATTCTCCGAACCTGTAACATTGAAGTCAAGGTCGACAGGGTTACCGGCACAAAGTCCGTCGTATAAGAGTTTTGAGTTTTCCCAGGGTTTGGGCGAATCGCACCATGCTGCTATTTCAATACGGCTGATGTCGTTCAAAAATTTACAATCCGACACGTCGAAAAGTATGCCACGCCATAAAGTTGGTATGAAGTAAGCGCAGCTTTCAAACTTGTCTCCGTTTTTGTTGAACAATGTTAGCTTTGTGAAAAAATCCTTGCCAGGCCCTTCCATGGCTAGAATGCCATATTCTATTATTGTTCGCCCTCCTAGATCGAGTCCTTGAGGAAAGTCTTTCGCTATGGTACGCAGTTTGTTTGCGGGTTCATTTTTTGTATAACTGATCGACAAGCAGTTTTTCCCGTCAAAAACATTGGTTGACCAACCCTGAACGGAGTTGCTGTTCTTTATTTTTGCCTGAGCCTCGTTTGTTGAGAAACCACCGTCGCCGTCTTCCCATGATTCGATAATCATTCTGTTTGCCAGCGAGGTGTGATTTGATACATCCCTTCCTTCATTTTTGGCTGCAAACGAAGGTAAACTACAAGACCATAGAAAGGCAAGAGCTAGCGCAGATGAAGTGAAAGCACCTGTTCTTTTTCGATAATGAGAGGTTAGCATAGCATAATTACATGTGTACATACTTGTTTTACAAAGATACTCATCTTTTTTTAGTTTGCAAAATGTAAGACAGGCATCCCGATAGAACCGGAATGCCTGCCCACGTTTCAACTATTTATTTATGAGAACCTCAATGCCGGGTATCACTACCAGATAATGAGGACGAGGGATGTGAAAAAGCGGGTATGTCACTATTTCATTTGTTCGTTGATTTGAATATATTAATTTCTCGTCTTTTGTACTTATAACAAATTGAAACCGCGTTTGATGTATGTCAAAACGCGGTTTTTGCCTGAAAAGTGATTAAAAAAGATGAAATCAAAGGTGTTGTTTATTAAAATTGTCAATTTTAACACAGATTGTTAATTGATTTGTTATTCTGCTACCAGAATCTTCGGCGACGCTTGCGACGAATCGGAGCGCTTTCAGTAACTATAGGTTCGGCTGGTGTCGCTTGTGAATCGGTTGAAAAGAAGTGTTTGACTATTTCTTCAATATCATCGCCGGCGTAGGGCGCTGTTGCAATTAATGATTTCAGCCGATGCTGGAATTCTATAGCTGTTCCCTCCGCCAACATCGTTTTTGATAGAGCTTCGAGCTGTGCTGAAAATTCTTTTTTCTGCGTTTCGGTAATTTCGTATATGTCTCGCACGAAATGGATTATGAGCATCTCAACATAGGTCAGAAGTATGTTGGTTGTCGACGAACCCGATGGTTGGAGTGTCATAAATTCTTTAATGGCTCGGCGGCATACGGAGACGCGCCGTTTGGCTCTGCCTTTCTCGGGTAAAAATTCCTTAATTAGTACATTGCGATATTTTTCCAGAGCCTCCTTTTCGTTTGGATTTATATAGTAATCAAGGTACGCGCGTGCCTCCTTTCTGGACGTGTATACATCCATTAGCACCTCGGCCAGCTGCTCTTTTGTAAGTGTGGCAATAAATCTGCGTAGCTCCGTCTTCGACATAATTTACGGTTATTTAGCCGGAATGTAAAGGTATCGTTTAATAGAGCGTTTAGGCGTCTTTTCAAATTCCTGATAATTCACCTTCACGCGTTTAATCTGAGAATAAGCCGGCAATTCCTTGTTGAGAGCGTTGATATTGTCGTTCATCAGTTTTTCGATGCCTTTGTCGTCAATACCCTCTTTGGCTGCAGCCTCAAGGTCGGGATAAACCAGCGCAACCAGTGAACCATGGTCGTCGATGACCAACGATTCCGACACAAACGGCAAGTTGTTTATCTTCTGTTCAATCTCCTCGGGGTAGATGTTCTGCCCCGACGGACCAAGAATCATGTTCTTGTTTCGTCCGCGGATATAAATGAAGCCGTCGGAATCCATAGTGCAAAGGTCGCCTGTGTTCATCCAACCGTCGCGCATAACGCTGTTTGTAGCATCGTCGTTTTTGAAGTAGCCGGCCATAACGTTGTCGCCTTTCACCCACAGTTCTCCTGGCACATGTTCCGGGTCGGGCGAATCGATGCGACATTCCATACGATCAACCGGTCGGCCGCATGCCTGCGCCCGTGCATCTTGCCAAGGTGCATAGGCTATCAGTGGCCCGCATTCGGTCATTCCGTAACCAACGGTGTAGGGGAATTGAATGCGACGCAGAAAATCCTCAACATCCTTGTTTAATCCGGCGCCACCAATTATTATTTCCTCGACATTGCCGCCGAAGGCCTCGAGCAATCCGGCTTTTATTTTTGCCAGAAGTTTGTCGTCGACCAAAGGTACACGCATCAGCACCTTCATAAGTGGCTTTTCAAGCATTGGGAATACTTTTGTCTTCACAATCTTCTCGATTATCAGCGGTACGGTGACGATTAGTTTCGGCTTCACTGTGGCGAACGCCTCGAGAATCACCCTTGGCGAAGGTACGCGGGTAAGAAAGTAGACATGGCACCCCTTTGCCAGAGGATGGAGCAACTCAACCAGCAGACCGTACATATGTGCCAGCGGCAGCATGCAAACAAGCGAATCGCCGGGCTGGAAGAAATTCAAATTGTCGACCGCAAATCTTAGATTTGATGTCAAATTGCGGATGGTCAGCATTACACCTTTCGAGAAACCGGTAGAGCCGGATGTGTAGTTGATAACAGCGATGTCGTCAATGTTGCGGTTGGTATATACAACATCGTCTGGCGTGAATCGCTCGGGATAGCGCTTGCCAAACATTTCGTTGAGGTTGTTGCGTGCTTCGGTAAGATATTTGTTGCGCGACATTATCAGAGAAAAGTCGGATAATCGCCAAACGCCCTCCAATTTCTCCATAGCGCCCGGGTCGAGGTTTTCCCAAATGGCATCGTCGGTAAAAAGCAAACGAGCCTCGGAGTGGGTGACTAAATGGTGGATATTGTCCGATTTAAATTCATGAAGAATCGGCACTGCAACAGCCCCGTAGGTTATTGTAGCAATGAAAGCGACCGCCCATTGCGCTGAATTGCGCCCGCACAATGCTATTTTTTCTCCTTTTTTTATTCCGGCGCTTTCAAAAGCTAGGTGGAGTTTTGACACTTTACGAGCGATGTCGCGGTACTGATAGGATGGACCGTTAAAATCGGTCAAGGCCAATAATTCCCAATTGTTCCGTATTGAGTCCTGTAGATACTGGATAATAGTCTTCATAAAAAGTAATGTGTGTGCTGACAAATGTACAGAAATAATTCAACTTACAAAAGCATTATGAGCTAATCTTATTGTGTGTATGAATAATAAACAGTCGCTTATAATTCCAGATCGGGAAGCAGGTCGATGCGGCTGATGACGCGATTAGCTCCAGCTTGAGTCAGATCGGATAAATTTGAGTTGCCGTATGTGACACCAACCGTGCGGCATCCGGCATCCATGCCCATTTTTATGTCATAAGGCATGTCGCCGACAACTACGGCATCTTCTGCGGCGATATGGAGCTTCTCAAGAGTGTATTTTACCGGCCACGGGTCGGGTTTGTGACGTTCAACATCGTCGGCTCCTAAAATCAGTGCAAAGTAGCTCTCGATTTTATTCTCTTTACAGAATTCCAACAAGGTGTCGTGGGTGCGCGACGAAGCAATGGTCATCAGCATGTCACGGCTTTTAAGCAGCTCGAGCGTATCGACAACACCAGGAAACAGTTCGGGCGTGTCATCCTCTTTGTTCTTGTTGAAAATAGTGCGGTAGGTGTCGACACATTTGTCAATACCCTCTTTGTCCATATCGGGATAGAGCTGCTCAAAGCCTTGGTGCAATGGCAATCCGATTGTTGCCTGCAATTCGGGCGTTTTTCGTATCGGTAACTGAAGCGATTCGATTGTCGCACCATATGTTTTCAGAATAATGGACTGAGTGTCGGCCAACGTACCGTCGAAGTCGAAAATTACAAGTTTTGCATCCATAAGTAAATAGTTGTATGTCGAGGGCGTTTTTCTAACAGCCTTTAATTAATAACGTATAATTTTTCGGAATGTTGCTTGAGGCAAGAAACCTAAACGGACACCGGACTGCATTCGTGCAGTCGGCATCCGTTGCCATCCAAGTTCCCGCACTGGGCGAACTGGATGTTAAGTCGGCAATGACTACTTAGCCGACTGCTTTTTTATTTGTTCGATCCAACCCGCGATACGGTCGGCCGATAATTCCTCTTTGTTTATATTGTCGAGCAATAGCCCGACGTATACACCGTCCACAAATGCCGGCGATTCGTTAAAGTCGTAAACGTCGGCCGGATATTCGCCGATAAACTTCGCTCCGGTTCCCTTAAGTCGGCGATACAATTCGCCAACGGCAGCGCAGAATGTATCCGTCATCGTTTCGTCGCCACAACCAAACAATGCAATCTTCTTGTCGTTCAAATCAAGAATCTCCAATCCGTCGATAAAATCGTACCAGTCGTCTTGTAATTCACCGACTCCCCAGGTTGAAGAACCGAGAACTAAAGTCCTATAATTGCCAACGGCATCCGGACTGGTTTTGGCAACATCATGAACATCACTCGTTTCGACCCCAAGTTTTTTCGCTATCTCTGCGGCCACCTCGGCTGTCACCCCGGTGTTTGAGCCGTAAAAAATTCCGAATTCTTTCATTTCTCATAATTTTGTTACTGCCGATATAACAAATGTGGCGTTCTATTGGTTCGACTTTTCTTTGCGCTTATAACTGCTACTTTCAAGCCAAACCGCTTTTGCTTTTGTTTGCCTATGGTTGTTTTGGAATTTGTATACTACGCAGAAAATTAGCTGTTTATATAAATAATGTAGGGCCTGTTTCGAGGCGGAAAATTTGCGATTGTAAATCAAAAACACGGCTCTTTCATTTAAAAATAGAATGCAAGAACGAATTTTTAATGAATTGATT
>JAMPII010000001.1:0-14387 GCA_023662835.1 Muribaculaceae bacterium
ATCACTCGCCCGGAGCCGCCCCAGCGGCTCTGAAATTTTATGATATGGGCCCTTAATCCGGTTGAACTCCGTCATACAAAAGATCTCAGCAAACAATACTAAAAAAGGCGATGCGTAAATTACGACGCACCGCCTAGATATATAGGAAGGTTAGGATTAGCCTATGGTGATTCCGGAGAAGCCCATGAAAGCCATTGCCAGCAAACCGGCGCATATGAGCGCGATTGGCACGCCTCGCATGGCTTTGGGCACTTCAATCATTTCCAGATGTTCGCGGATGCCGGCAAACATTACTAGTGCCAACGTGAAGCCGATGGCTGTTGCTATAGCATATACTACGGATTGGCCAAGGTCGAATCCTTTTTGAATCACAAGAATAGCAACGCCGAGCACTGCGCAGTTTGTTGTGATGAGCGGCAGGAACACGCCAAGGGCTTCGTAGAGTGGCGGCGCGATTTTCTTGATGATGATTTCCAGCATCTGAACCAGTGCGGCTATTACTAGAATGAAGACGATTGTCTGCATATAATCAAGGCCAAAACGGTTGAGGATGTAGTTCTGGATGAGCCATGTCACGCAGGTAGCAAGAGTCATTACGAAAGCCACTGCCATTCCCATACCGGTAGCTGATGAGAGTTTTTTGGATACTCCCAAAAATGGACATATTCCCAGGAACTGGGCCAGCACTATATTGTTTACGAATATGGCTGTTACGATAATTGATATATAGGTCAGCATGGCTTACGTAGTTTGTTAATTATAGCAATCAGGAATCCAAGAGCGATGAACGCACCGGGAGCGAGCACGAAGACGAGCGAGCCGTAGGTTTCGGCGAAAAGGCGAGCACCGAATATGCAGCCGGTTCCAAGCAGTTCGCGTACGGCACCAAGGAGAGTCAGGGCAGCTGTGAATCCGAGACCCATTCCGACTCCGTCCATCAGCGAATCTAAAACAGAATGTTTCGAAGCGTAGGCTTCGGCGCGGCCAAGCAGAACGCAGTTTACAACGATAAGTGGTATGAAAATACCAAGGCTTTCGTTGAGGGCTGGCAGGTAGGCCTTCATGAACATTTGAAGCAGGGTTACGAACGTAGCAATCACAACAATGTATGCCGGAATACGCACACGGTCGGGGACGAAATTCTTGATGGCTGAAATTGCCATGTTGGAGCAGATGAGTACGCCGGCGGTAGCCAGGCCCATCGACAGTCCGGTAGTGGCCGAGCCGGTAGTACCGAGTGTTGGGCACATACCGAGCAGCAGAACGAACGATGGGTTTTCAACCACCAGTCCGTTGTATATTATACGTAGCTTATTCATTGTCGGCATGATTTAGTTTTTATTTTCGTTGTTATATGCCATAAACGCGTTGTAGCTCTCGCGCAGGACATCCAGAAAAGCTCGCGATGAGATAGTCGCGGCTGTAATGGCATCGACTTCTCCGCCGTCTTTCGACACATGCATGTCGGCAGTGGCGGGGTTTCGCCCGATTACGGAACGGTTGCCTGCATCGGAACGGAACCATTCGTTCATTTTGGCTCCCAGGCCGGGGGTCTCGGAGTGCGAGAGCACTTCGTAGCCTGTGATTGTTCCGTCGGCGGCAAAGCCGTACATTACACGCACTTCGCCTGAGAATCCGTTCATTGTATAACCTTCGACGGCTGCACCGGTAAATTCGTCGCCCTCATATGCGGGGAATACGGTGAATGGTTCTTCGGCTCCTTGTGGGGTGTAGCTCCATGCTTGTGCAAGGGGGTCGTTGTCGAATTTGGGCGCGACACTCTTGATGGCGTTGATTTGTTTCTGCTTAGCCGCTTGTGCGATAGGTTCGGCGGTAACTGAATTGGTCCATGCCAGCAGCGCTGCGGCTACGATTGTGATTATGCCTAGCGACATAACCATGTTTGGCAGGGTTGAAGTTAGTTTTTTCATTTTGCAACCTTCCTTTCTCCGAACTGTTTCGGCTTGATGTAACGGTCGATTAGGGGCACGAAGCTGTTCATTAACAGAATGGCGAACGACATACCTTCGGGATAGGCTCCCCATTGGCGTATAATAACGGTGATAATACCGATCATTGCGCCGAACAGGAGCATGCCTTTGTGGGTCATTGGCGATGTAACATAGTCGGTGGCCATGAAGAAGGCGCCAAGTAGCAATCCTCCTGAGAGCAGTTCAACTATTACGTCGCCTCCGATAGCCCATGTGAACAGGGTGAACGAGCCGACAACGGCAACCGGAATGTGCCATGTAATTGTTTTTGTCAGTAACAGGTAGGCAAGACCGATGCAAAGTGCAATAGCGCTTACTTCGCCAAGCGAGCCGCCGATAGCGCCGATGGCATTGTTGAGTACGTCAACATTCTCTGCAACGGCCTGAGCGGGTGTTGCGCCGGTTGTGGCGTCGCCCATTTTGAGCCATTGTAGGGTTGTTGCGCCGGTTGTGGCATCGGCGTAGTTCCATCGGTTAACCAAAGGCAGGGGCCAGGTTGTCATTTGAACGGGGAATGATATCAGTAGGAAAACACGGCCAACCAGGGCTGGGTTCCATATGTTGCACCCAAGACCTCCGAATGCCATTTTGCCGATACCTACTGCCACTACGGAGCCGATGAGGATAATCCATATGGGAAGGTTTGATGGAAGGTTGAAGGCCAGAAGCAGACCGGTCAGTACTGCACTTCCGTTTAGAATCGACGACGGGCGTCCGAGGAGCCAGCGGTCGACTACATATTCAGTTGCAACACATCCGGCAATTGCTGTGACGATCACTATGGCGGCTCCCACGCCAAAAATCCATAGCGAGGCCACTAAAGCCGGCAGTAGGGCTATGATCACATTCCACATACATGTAGCCACGGAGCGACGTGTATGTAAATGTGGCGAAGCCGCAACGGTTAATAATTGGTTCATATTTTGTTACGTTTTAATCGGATTATGATTGTTTTTGGGCGCGTGCGCGGATGATGCCGCCTACGGTCATTTTACCAAGGCGAATGTAGTCGAGCAAGGGGCGTGAAGAGGGGCATGTATAGCTGCAGCAACCGCATTCTATACAGTTCATCACTCCTTCTACTTCCACTTGTTCCCACTGGCCGAGGCGCGCGAGGGTGCTTATCAGATAGGGCTGTAGTCCCATTGGGCATGCGCTGACGCATGATGCGCAGCGGATGCATGGTTCCGGTTTGTTGCGTTCCGACATTGATTGTGGGAGCATGAGCACTCCGGAAATACCTTTTATCGTGGGTGTGTCGAGGTTTGTGACCGCACGTCCCATCATCGGACCTCCAAACAGTATCTTGCCGGTGTCGGAGGGTACGCCTCCTGCCATTTCAACTAATTTAGCGATGGGGTAGCCAAGCGGAACAAGATAGTTGCCGGGATTGGATACCGAGGGGCCGGTTACTGTTATGACTCGTTCGATAAGCGGTTTGTTCCACACAACAGCTTCATAAACGGCGTAAGCTGTGGCAACGTTTTGCACTATTGCGCCGGTTGCAATCGGTAGGGCTCCGGCCGGTACCTCCCGGCCGGTTACGGCCTTTATCAGTTGCTTTTCTCCTCCTTGAGGATATTTAACTTTCAAGGGCATTACCTCGATTCCTTCAGCTGAAGCAGCTTTTTCGGCAAGCAGCGCAATTGCGTCGGGCTTGTTTGCCTCGATGCCGATTACGGCGCGGTCGACGCCGGCCGCCTTCATGAGAAGTTTTACACCGGTAATGATTTCGTCGGGTTTGGCCAGCATCAGAGCGTGGTCGTTGGTGAGGAATGGCTCACACTCTACGGCGTTGATAATCACGATGTCGGCTTTTGAACCGGGAGGGGGCGACAGTTTGACGCGTGTGGGGAATGTGGCGCCGCCCAAACCAACAATACCTGCCTGGGCTACAATGTCGATAATCTCTTTTGCCTGAAGGTCGTTGATTTGCTCTGCTGTACGCGCAGGTTTAGCATCGGCGATTGCTTTTAAGTCGGCTTCGTGGTCGGCCTCATCGGCGGCAATGGCAACTGTAGCAACTAGCTGACCGTAGGCATTCCTTGTTTGGCCGACGGTGGTAACCGTGCCTGTGATAGGCGAATGTACGGCGGCTGAAACGAAACCGCCGGCTTGGGCAACTTCTTGTCCGCGTACAACCTTGTCGCCTTTAACGAGCGAGCATGCTGCGGGGGCACCAATATGCTGTGCGAAAGTGAGCACAACTTCGCGAGGGAGTTCGACGGTTTTTATACCTGTGCCCGCTGTTATTTTGTATTCAGGCGGATGAACACCGCCTTTTCTGAATGTATGCATATTCGATAATTACTTGTTTTCGTTAGCTCCGTTTTGGGCTTCGGCTTTTTTTGCTTCGGCCTGGCGTTTTTTTTCAGCGGCAAGTGCGGCCATAGCTTGTGCGGTCATTGGGAAACCGACATCGGCGATAGCCCCTTTGGGACATTCGAGCACGCATTTGCGGCAGAGTTTGCACTTCTTGAAATCGATGTAAGCAAGGTTGTTCTCGATAGTAATGGCATCGTGGGGACAGGCTCGGAAACATTTGCCGCATCCGATGCAGGCTACCTTGCAGGCTTTCATAGCCAGAGCGCCTTTGTCGCGGTTGGCGCAGGCAACCCATACGCGCATTCCGCGTGGCCCTTTTGCGCGCAGTTCGATGATGTGGCGGGGACAGGCTTTTGCGCAGGCACCGCAGCCTGTGCAAGCGTCGGGGTTAATCACCGGAAGTCCGGTTTCGGGATTCATGCTTAGGGCGCCGAAGCGGCAAGCGGCAACGCAGTCGCCTTCGCCGATGCATCCGTAGGTGCATCCTGTTGTTGCAACGCCAAGTTGTTGAACGATTGCACACGATGATGGCCCGTCGAAATGGGCGGTGACGGGGCGGTTCTCGCAGGAGCCGTTGCAATGGAGCACGGCTACCATCGGCTCGGATTTAACCGGTGCCAGACCGACAATGGCGGCGATTTTGCCCATAGCTTCGTTGCCGGCGCCCGGACAAACCAGATTGTCGAGCGAAGAGGCTTTGGCACAGGCACAAGCGAAGTCGTGGCATCCGGAACGTCCACAGCTCCCGCAGTTTGCTCCGGGCAGTAGTTGCTCGATAAGTTCGATGCGCGGATCCTCTTTTACGAAGAATCGTTTCGAGACCACATAAAGAATCACGGCTCCAAGTATACCAATGCCGCCTAATACAATAATTGCTGTTAAAATAGGCATTTAATTGAAAGGTTAGTGATGATTGTTTGAATTGAGGTTGAGTTTAGGCAACCTCTTATTGATTACATATGTTTTTTTATACGACGCCAATGATTTGCCAGCGGAAGCGTTGGTTAATTGTGTGTCGCAGCAGGTAAAGCGCGCTGTAGTACACAAACACAACAGCAATTGCAGCTAGAGCTGCAATTGCTTGTGATGTTCCTGTAGCCGGTAGGCCGACGGCAACGGCCAGCAGCAACAGACAGGGTATGCCGAGTGCGGTTATCAGAGCGCGATAGCGGCTGGCTGCCGGCAATCCGATTTCCACTTTCATTCCCGGGGTTAGGTTGGCCGGATAGGATTGTGTGGCTACGGTTATTTCAGTGACAGATTCGGTTTTACCTTTTGGATGACACAGCGATTGAATGGCACAGCCGGCGCAATCGGAGGCGGATGAGTCGGTTACTCTCACGGTTGCCGTTCTTTTTTTTGTGTCTAAACTCGTTATTGTCCCTGTATGTTTTATTTCGTAGTCCACTTTTTACCTGTTTATACTAGTTTGTGAATAACAAGGCCTGAGCGCAGTTTAGGTTCAAACCAAGTTGTTTTCGGGGGCATGATGTTGCCGGTGTCGGCAATACGCATGAGTTGGTTCATAGAAACGGGGTAGAGGGCCAGAGCAACTGCCATTTCGCCAGAATCGACGCGGCGTTTGAGTTCGCCAAGTCCGCGGATACCGCCAACAAAATCGATTCGTTTGTCGGAGCGCAGGTCGGTGATTCCCAGTATGTCGCGCAGAATCAGGTCGGAGGAGATTGTTACGTCGAGTTGTCCGATTGGGTCGTTGTCGTCGTAGCGGCCTTCCTTTGCAGTGAGTGAGTACCAATTTCCGCCGAGATAGAGCGAGAAATTATGTAATCCGGAGGGCTTATATTCGTCGGTGCCTTTGTTCTCAACGGTGAAGTTCTCGGCTATTTTGTCGAGGAACTGCTCGGGTGTCAGGCCGTTAAGGTCGCGTACAATGCGGTTGTAATCGATGATTTTCAGGTGGGATGCAGGAAACGCCACAGCAAGGAAGTAGTTGTATTCCTCGTCGCCGCGGTGGTTGGGGTTTTGTTTGGCTTTTTCGGCGCCGACCAGTGCGGCTGCTGCTGTGCGGTGGTGACCGTCGGCGATGTACAGCGCGGGAATGGCAGCGAAAAGCTCGGTGATGCGGTCTATTGTCGGCTGATCCTCAATCACCCAAAAGTGATGGCCGAAACCGTCGGGGGCAACGAAGTCGTACTCGGCTGGATTGGCTGTGACGTTCTTGATAATTGTTTCAAGTTCTTCGTTGTCGGGGAAAGCGAAGAAAACAGGCTCGATATTGGCGTTATTGCAGCGAACATGTTTCATGCGGTCTTCTTCTTTGTCGCGGCGTGTTAGCTCGTGTTTTTTGATTACGCCGTTTAGGTAGTCGTCGACGTTTGCTGCGATAACGAAGCCGTATTGTGTGCGACCATCCATTGTTTGAGCGTAAATGTAATATCGGTCGGTCTCGTCCTGTTTCAACCATCCTTTTTGCTGGAAAGCGTTGAAGTTTTCAACGGCTTTGTCGTAAACGCAGGGATCATGCTCGTCTACTTCGGGTCCGAAATCGATTTCGGGCTTTATGATGTGGTAAAGAGATTTTTCATTACCTTCAGCTTCGGCGCGTGCCTCGGCGGAGTTGAGAACGTCGTAGGGGCGCGATGCAACTTCGGTGACGAGTTCGCGCGGGGGACGGATGCCTTTAAATGGTTTTACTTTTGCCATGGTATCTGTTGTTGTTTGGTTAAGTCACTTGTATGTATACGCTTTTTACTTTTTATTTCGTAATATTGTTTGCTCGCGGTCGGGACCTATCGATATGATTGTGATAGGTGTTTGCAGCTCTTTTTCGAGGAATTCGATGTAGTTGCTGAATTCTTTTGGGAATTGCTCCTCGCTTCGGAATTTGGTCATGTCGGTTTTCCACCCGGGGAGTGTGGTGTAGATTGGTTTAAGGTCGATTCCGTCGACTGTGTAAGGGAAATCGGTAACTGTTTTTCCGTCGATTTCGTAGGCTGTACAGGCACGGATTTCGTCGAAACCGTCGAGCACATCGGATTTCATCATAATCAGTTGGGTGACTCCGTTGAGCATTATTGCGTAGCGTAATGCTACGAGGTCGATCCAGCCGCAACGACGTTCGCGTCCAGTTACGGCTCCGTATTCATGCCCCAGGTCGCGAATCAGTTTTCCGGTTTCGTCGAATAGTTCGGTTGGGAACGGGCCTGAACCAACGCGTGTACAATAAGCTTTGAAGATTCCAAATACTTCGCCTATACGGTTGGGGGCAACGCCCAATCCGGTGCAGGCGCCAGCGCAAACTGTGTTGCTAGACGTTACAAAAGGGTAGGAGCCAAAATCGACGTCGAGCATGGTTCCTTGTGCGCCTTCGCAAAGCACGCTCTTGCCCAAGGCAAGCTGATTGTTAATATAGTGTTCGGAGTCGATTATGTCGAATGAACGGAGATAGTCGATGGCCTCGAACCATATTTTTTCGAGTTGTTCAAGCCCTTCGGGTTCAACTCCAAGGGAGTTGAGCATACCGATGTGACGGTTGCGGGCGTTCTGATAGCGAGCGTCGAAGCCGTCGAGGATGTCGCCTACGCGTAATCCGTTGCGACTCACTTTATCGGTGTATGTAGGGCCGATTCCTTTTCCAGTTGTTCCGATTTTTGCGCCTCCCTTTGCCTTTTCGTTTGCTGCGTCGAGCAGGCGGTGGGTGGGCATGATAAGGTGGGCTTTCTTTGAAATTTTCAGGGCTTTTTTAATGTCGGTGCCTGATTTGAGAAGTTCTTCGGCTTCCTGTCGGAAAAGAACGGGGTCGAGCACAACGCCGTTGCCGATTATATTTGTTTGTCCGTGTTGAAAAATTCCTGATGGAATTGAGCGGAGCACATATTTTTTACCTTCGAACTCAAGGGTGTGTCCGGCGTTTGGCCCTCCTTGAAAACGGGCCACAATGTCGTAGCGGGGAGTAAGCACATCAACTATCTTACCTTTTCCTTCGTCGCCCCATTGCAGGCCGAGCAATACGTCAACTTTCATGTTTTCTTTTTGCTATGTTGTGTATGAGTGGTTTTGTTCTCTTGTTTTGACTTGCGGTTTTTACGGGAGCATGTCGAGCAAATTCCGTAGACGTAGAGGCACGTATGTGCCGGGTGGAATGCAGAGTATGTTTTTGCGTTTAGCGTAGCCATCAGTTCGGTGTCTTTTGCCTCCTTTATTTTCCCGCATTGGGAACAAATGAGGTGGATGCTTCCGTTTGCGTTGTTCTCGCGTTCGAACCGAGAGGCTCGTAGCGAACCAAAGCGGTGCTGCCGTATGATTCCGCATTTTGCCAGCAGGTTGAGAGTGCTGTAAACAGTGGTTCGGCTGAGCATGAATCCTTCGGCTACGAGAGCATTTGTTATTTCGTCCACCCCAAAAGGACGGGCTGTGTCTGTCACTTTGTCCAGAACGGCATATCTTTCTGGGGTTCTGCGCAAGCTGTTAGCTTTCAGAAAGGCATCGAGCTTAAGTTTTGCTGCCTGCTTTTGTTTATCGTCGGTCATTCCACTGCAAATATACGAATAAGTTGTTGGCAATGCCAAATTTATTTGACCAATGCGGGAAACTTTTGGCCTTGCTGCGTAGGGGAGCTAGACGGTAAACATTAACGGATGATATGTGTTTATATAGTAATAACGCTCAAATTATTGTTTATGAAACTTTTTACTACTGTGTTTGCTTCGGCGCTGTTGGCTGCCGTAGCTATTGGAAATCGGGCTGATGCATGCTCGAGGGTGCTTTATGTGGGTGATACTACGGTTCAGAATCAGGATAGCATTTTGCGCATTGTCGGCCGCTCGCTCGACTGGCGCACTCCTATCCCGACCAACATCTATGTATATCCGCGAGGAATGGCGAAGCAAGGTAATGTGGGTGAGAATTCGGTGCATTGGACCTCGCGCTACGGCGCTGTATATGCCGTTAGCTACGACGGCGGCATAACTGAGGGTATGAACGAAAAGGGATTGTGTATCAATAGCCTTTTCTGTAAAGGTGCTATCTATAATAATGCTGAGACGGAAAACCGTGCGCAGATGTCGCTGGCGGTGTTTGTTGGCTGGCTTCTCGATATGAATGCGACGACCGACGAAGTAGTGGCGGTGCTTAGGGAGAGAAATTTCTCTATTTCAGGCGCAACATTTGACGGTGGAACAGTGTCGGCTCTTCATTTTGGAGTCACCGACGCCAAAGGGAATACGGCCATATTTGAATTCGATAAAGGCGATCTGAATATTTATCAAGGCAAAGATATGGGTATGTGTGTACTGACAAACACTCCTACCTACCCGCAGATGAAGGCAATAAATGAATACTGGGAAGCAATCGGCGGAGTGCATATGCTGCCCGGCACAGTGACAAGTGCCGATCGTTTTGTGCGCGCATGGTTTTTCGACAATAATGTGGTTCATACTAACGACCTGTTTAACGGCCTGGCTATTACCCGTTCGATTATGGCTAACGTTTCGGTTCCTTACCACTACACAGTGAATGGTGAGCCAAATGTTTCGTCAACCCAATGGAGATCGTATTCCAATTTGCGCGACCTTAAATATGGATTCGAGCTGGTTAGCAATCTGGGCTATTTCTACATCGATCTGAAGAAATGTAATCTCAGCAGCGGCGCCTCGGTAATGCGTCTCGACACATCATCGCTCAAGGAATTTGCCGGTGACGCGACTAGCAAGCTTGTACCCCACGCTCCGTTTAAACCAATGTACTAGGTATATATAAAAATGAAGTGCGCTTCTTCACAGAAGCACACTCCCTCATAACCAAAATTCAAGTATATATTTAGTGGTAATCGAACAAAATGTGTTGCAAACAGTCAACAACTTTGTTTGTCGGAACTTTCAGCCGCATGGCAGATGTGAGAATGAAGAGAACACTAATTTCCGGTTTTGAAACCATCCGATAGCGCGCCCTTTTCCGGCAGAAGAAAACTGTTGGAGATATGAATAATCATAACAGGCGGCATCACATGGATTCGTTTTCAGAATAATTTTGCGGCTGTGTTTTCCGGCATAAGTAACTTTCATCAAGCTGATGCAAAGTTAATGCAAAGTTTTCGATTTTCCAATATTCTGAGTGTCAATTAACTATAAAATAACGACTTGCCTGTTTTTCTCTAAAAGTATTTGGGATTCAAATATTTATATGGGAAAATGATACAAATAGCGAAATTTTTGGATGAAAAATGTAAACTTTTTTAGGTTAAAATAGCAGTTTAACAATGTTTTAACGGATGCTAATAGTAAAATGACATATGAGCCGGCGCTGAGAGAGCGGTATTGAAACACTCTGAAGCGCCCGGCTTAGGGCCCATATCATAAAATTTCAGGGCCCTTAATGCTGTTGTATATAGATTCAAATTTCTCAGTATTATGAAACTTTAGGATTAAAGGGTTATAAGATTATAACTGCTATCCGAAAGTTAGTACCGACAGCCCTTGGCTAACAATATGTTCAGCTGCCTGACGCAGCTGTTCGGCGGTTATGGAGTTGGTCCGATCTATGATTTCGTCGGCTGGAGCGACATGTCCGTTAAACAATGTCGCTCGGGCTGCGGCCAGAGCTATTTGTTCGTGGTTCTCGCTGCTGACGGTCATCTGGCCTAGGTATTGTTTTTTTGCGGCTGATAAGCGGCGTTCAGAAATGGGACTGTTGGCTAAATCGTTCAGCACTTTAACGACCAGTTGTTTGCATGGCTTGATATGCTCGGGGTCGCAACCGAAGTAAACTGTCAGCTCGCCGCAATCGCTGAACAACGATGTGTATGAGTCGACAGCGTAGACATAGCCGTGGCGTTCGCGTAGTTCAACGTTTAGTAGCGAATTCATGCACGGGCCGCCGATAATGTTGTTCAACAGGGCGAAGGTGCGGTTTTTGTCGGCGAACATGCCTGGTATGCGTGCTCCCATTAGTGTGTGACACTGGTGGGTACCTATGTTTTTGTACTCGTTGAACTGTTTTAGTATGGGTGGCTCAATTGTTTTTATCTCGCATTCTGGCCGGCTTATTTTGCCGAAGAAGCGCTCGGCTATGACGATGACACGCGATTCCGGCATCGGCCCCATGTAGAAAAATACCATATTCTGCGGAGTGTAGAATTGCTCCAAAAAGTTACGGCACACCTGCGGCGTGAAGGTTGGTATGGTTTGTTCGTTGCCTAAAATATTGTGGCCTAGCGGAGAACCTGCAAAAATAAGATCGTTGAATGAGTCAAATATGGCTTCGGAAGGAGAGTCGAGGTATGACGCTATTTCGTCGAGCACAACTTCGCGTTCGCGATCGATTTGCTGTTGAGGGAATACGGAGTTGGCAATAAGGTCGGCTATAAGTTCTGAGGCGCGCGCAAGGTTGCTGCGAGGTGAAATGGAGTAGATCATAGTAACTTCCTCGGAGGTGTATGCGTTAAGCTCGCCGCCGACTGCCTCCATACGGTTGATAATGTGCCACGAGCGCCGTTTTTGAGTGCCTTTGAAAATTGTGTGTTCTACGAAATGGGCAAGTCCAAAGGTGTCGGGCAGCTCGTTGCGTGAGCCGACGCGAACGCACACGCCGCAGTATTCCACATTGGAGCGGACACGTGTGTGAATTGTTCTGATGCCGTTCGAAAGCACGTTGTAATTGTATGGATTATTTTTAGTCATATGCGCTTTTGTCAGGAATAGTCTGGTTTTTAAGATATTGTTGGTACTTGTTGTTGGTGCAAAAAAAAATTACTCGTCATCACGACGAATAATCTTTTTACCTTAAATCTAATACCATGAAAAACTTATTGCAAAGGTAAAATTTATAATTTAAAACTACAAATTTCTCAAGGTAAAAATTGTTCGCATTAACAAAAATTAATACTGTTCCTTTTCCGAAGGGAAGTCAGACGTTTTTACATCGGCTATATAATGACCGACAGCATCGTTTATAATCATCGACAAATCGGCATAGCGGCGCAGAAACCGTGGTGAGAATCCTTTGTTTATGCCCAACATGTCGTGCATCACCAGCACCTGACCGTCAACTCCTCCCCCGGCTCCAATTCCGATTACTGGTATGGTGAGTTTCGAAGCCACCTCTGTGGCAAGTTTAGCCGGTATTTTCTCCAGAACGACAGCGAAGCATCCTATCTGCTCAAGCATGAGAGCATCTTCGATGAGCTTTTTTGCTTCGGCCTCCTCTTTGGCACGCACGTTGTATGATCCGAATTTATTGATCGACTGCGGTGTAAGGCCCAGATGTCCCATTACCGGGATTCCGGCGCAAAGGATACGCTCAATGCTTTCGCGAATTTCGGCGCCACCTTCCATTTTTACAGCTTCGGCATGGCTTTCCTTCATGATGCGGATTGCAGATGCCAGTGCCTCCTTGCTGTTGCCTTGGTATGAACCAAAGGGGAGATCAACAACGACCAACGCGCGGCGTGTGCCTTTGATTACCGACTTAGCGTGGTAAATCATCTGGTCGAGGGTGATTGGAAGTGTAGTCATATTGCCGGCCATTACGTTCGAGGCTGAATCGCCAACGAGAATGACATCCATGCCGGCCTCGTCGATTAGTCGGGCCATAGAGTAGTCGTAAGCGGTTAGCATAGCGATTTTCTCGCCGCGCTCTTTCATTTCTATAAGACGGCGCGTTGTCACTTTGCGCTGATCTTCTGTGTAGGTTGACATTTTTAGTTAAATAACTTCTTAGAATTGATTATTCTTTATTAAAATGGATATTTAGCCTGTTAGCTCTAGCTAAATTATATGGTTATCCTTCAAGAGGCAAATTTACAACAAAACCCTGAGAATTTATGTAACTTTATCTGCCTATGTATGATCGTATACAATAAATGATAGTCTCTTTCTTGCTGCGATAGAATCTGATGCCGTAAGTAGTAATCGGAATTTTGGATAATTCGACCGCTCATTTAACGTAAATAGGTAGAGTAGGCTCCATCGATATAATGCAGCACAACGATAACTAAATCAGTAAATTGAAGCGTGTTGCACACTTATAATCACGACTTTTATACAAAATATCGCAAAAATAGTTGTCCTCAAATTTGTTTAACTCATAAAAAAAACGTAGCTTTGCAACCAAATTCGTGAGGAGAGATGGCAGAGTGGTCGATCGCGGCGGTCTTGAAAACCGTTGAGGGTAACACCTCCGGGGGTTCGAATCCCTCTCTCTCCGCAATAAAGCCTGATTATCAGGCTTTTGTTGTATATACGCCCAATTTTACACCCAAACTGTAAAGTTGGGTGTTTTACCAACGTAAAAGGCTATTTGAACAACTGCATAAATTCTGGAATAAAGAATCTGCTCGACTGCATATCACTTTCGGTGGCAGAAATAGCCGACCAATTGATTTCCAATCATCATACTATCTCGTCGGCTACATCAAATCTAAACCGACATCACAGCTCTAAGCTACCGCAAAAGAGAATTTACCAAGAAGAAATGACCCAGTCCTACATTGACATACTGAAAAATATGAAATTTGAAGAACTGTGGGAACTGTTTCTCATAACTCTTATGCCTCATAATCCGGAGTGGATGGTGTGGGCTAAGGATGAGATTCAATCATTATCAGAACTTCTCACTGCTTTCACTCCGATTATAAATCATATCGGAAGCACGGCAATTCCCGTCATTATGGCGAAACCGATTGTCGATATTCTTGTGGAAATTTCTCCCGATTGCGATTGGAATTTAGGGCCCATATCATAAAATTTCAGGGCCCTTAGTGAAGGAAACTATGGAAAAAGCCGGCTATATCTGTATGTCGGAGTCAAACAACAGAATGAGTTTCAACAAAGGCTATACTCCAACAGGTTATGCAAAAAGAGTATTTCATGTTCATATTCACGCACCGGGCGACAATGACGAGATCCGTTTTCGCGACTATCTCAGAATGAATCCATCTGTCGCAAAGGAATACGAAACCTTGAAACTAAGCCTTTTGCCCAAATACCGAAACAACCGCGACGGCTACACCGTAGCAAAGACTGAATTCATAAATAAGGTCTTGACTTCGGCATAACCTAAGTATCAATGTTCAATCAAGCGTCTGGTCACCTCCGCCGTTTACAAATAAAGTCT
>JAMPII010000001.1:14487-19477 GCA_023662835.1 Muribaculaceae bacterium
ATACCTGTTACATAGATGCCGACGGTTACCGATTACCCTTTGGCTGAATAGTTACCGCAGCAACGGCTTGTGCCACAAGAACATGAAGCCCTGCGCGACAATGAAAACATGCCATCTGAGACCATGCCGCACTTTTTGGCCCGCAGCCACCAACCGTTCTCAAACACAAATCCAAATGGAATGAGCATCTATCTACACATCAATCTGCACACACAAAATTCCTCTTCTAAAAATTCCCCGATCAGAGAAAGCCATAAAATTTCTATATTGGCGTCGTTGACATATTTTTGACAGGCGTTCCATAAACGCCTTTGCTGAATCGTTCATCTCAATGGACAAGGCTTTCCGATCATAATTTCAACGTGTTACAAACACACCTTACTTCCTTTTCAGGCGCATACGACCCATGGGCGCATAGTAAAACCATAGTATATATAGAATAAAAAAGCAGTCGGACTTTCATCTAACTGCTTGATTTTCAGTGATCCGCCTGGGGCTCGAACCCAGGACCCCAACATTAAAAGTGTTGTGCTCTACCAGCTGAGCTAGCGAATCAATTTTGCCGCCTTTTTCAAAAGCGAGAGCAAAGTTACAAAATACATGTGTACAATGCAAATTTTTTTGACTATTTTTTGGAATAATTTCCCTGCTCATTAAATTAAAAAACTGCTAGACTTCTAAATCTCAATAGTATACAGGCTTTTTATTTCGGAAGTTTGACACAGGAGTTTTTCAGAACGTTACGCACTCAAACTGACAACCTCCCGGAGAATCCTGACAGTTATCCCATAGTACAAAGTTTTCTACAAAGTTAGCTAAATACATTGGGCTAAGGCTATTCCATTCAAAATGTTTTTGTAATTTTGCATCACTACTGACCACTAAAAAACTATCATCTTTGATCTTTGCATCATGGAAATCATTTCACGACAAATATACATTGATTATATCAGTAAGCCTAAAGATTATGAAGGAATAACACACATGCAAGTGAGACTTTTCCTTCAGACCGATATGCTTTCGAGTATATCTATCGAGTATATATATTGAAAAAAAAGACAAGTTTGTAAAAAAAAATTTGCATGAAAGGGAAATAGTTTATATATTTGCACTCGCTTTTGCCCGAAGAGCATATTTAAGGCCCATTCGTCTATCGGCTAGGACGCAAGATTTTCATTCTTGAAAGAGGAGTTCGATTCTCCTATGGGCTACATAGGAAATAAAATTCAAACAGACAAAAGAGTTATTTAATAATGGCAAATCATAAATCATCCATTAAGAGAATACGCCAGACCGAGTCTCGCCGTTTGCGCAACCGCTACTATAACAAAACCGCTCGCAACGCTGTGCGTCGTCTGCGTGCACTTACTGACAAAGCCGAAGCAGAGAAAGCAATGCCTAAGGTTGCCTCTATGCTCGATCGCCTTGCCGCAAAGGGTGTAATTTCGAAAAACAAAGCTTCGAACCTAAAAAGCAAAATGGCCCTCTTCATTAACAAGCTGGGAGCCAAAGATTAATTGAAATATAGCCGGCTATATATGTGCTGGCATCCTATGGCCCATTCGTCTATCGGCTAGGACGCAAGATTTTCATTCTTGAAAGAGGAGTTCGATTCTCCTATGGGCTACCTCAACTTTGGACACGAACGCTGCAAATCATTATGGTTTGTGGCGTTTTTCATATTCGCTGACATGAGAATAATCTCATCGCAATGACAGTTTCTACATTCCAGTTTTTATTGCTTTTATGAACCGGGCCGGGTTACCGGCTACGAGACTATTCGCTTCGACATCTTTTGTCACGACGCTTCCGGCACCTACTACACAGTTGTTGCCTATGGTGACACCAGGTAAAATTGTGGCACTGCCGCCAATCCAAACATTATCCCCTATCGTTACCGCTTCTGCCCATTCCACACCAGTGTTGCGCACTTCCGGCTCCAGCGGATGACAGGCTGTGTATATACTTACATTGGGGCCGATAAATACGTTGTCTCCAATGGTAACAAACGCCTCATCAATGATTGTGAGATTGAAGTTGGCGAAGAAATTATTACCTATGCGTATATTGCATCCATAGTCGCAGCGGAAAGGCTGATTGACGTGAATTTTCTCTCCGCAATCCTCCACTATGCTTCGGAACATAGCCTTTAGCCCTTCTGAATCCGTTGGATCCATTCCGTTGAATTCCCAAAGCCGTCGGCGCGTCAATGCCAATCTTCGTATAAATTCGGGATGTACAGCATCATACGTCTCACCATGGAGCATTTTTCCCCATTCTATATCAAAGCTCATATCTTTCATATATTTGATATTGGTTCTTGTTGTACAAAAATACGAAATAATATTGATTAATCAATATTATTTCGTATTTTTGCGCTAGTGTTTATTCAATAACGTTATGGATGAGTTTCTCTTGCTAGGATTGCTATTAAACAGAACTGCCACTGCGATGTCGTCAGCACTCAATGCCGCATTGATCGAGGCTGGGATCGACCTGCCTTATTCTCAGTTTATTGTACTCAGATGTCTATATTATAAAGGCGATATGAGCCAACTTGACATTGCTCGATTGCTATCGAAAGATGCAGCCGCTGTAAAGCGCACTGTCGACAATCTGGAAAAGAAAGGACTGGTAAGGAGAATTCCTGTTCGCACACTCAAAAACTCCGTGCAAATCACAGATGAAGGCAAATCAATAATGCCAAATGCAATTGCAATAGCAAAAGCCGCCTCGAGAAAGGCCACTTCGGGGTTTAGGCAAAAGGAAATAGAGAGGCTCATGAAGGAGCTGGAGCTGATATCTGAAAATATTAGAAATAACGATTTATGAATAGCCTTGGAATCAAAGGGATGAAAACACTTAAAGTGTTCTACCTAATTTTTGTGATGTTGGGCTTTGAAAAATACAAGGCAAAACCGGAAGATGTGGCCGTGTGTGTCGCTGCCTGCATCTGCCTAAAAATATGGTAAATATCTGAATTTTATCCGTATTGACAATCCGTTGGTTAACATGGATAAATCAGAGGGAATAGTGTTCTTCGTCAATCCCTACATGCTTGCCAGACTCTGGTCATGGGCTAACTTCGACATTAACAAGGACGACTCGGTCGTTGCAAATTTCGGATCCGGGTGTTCTTCAACAATTGCAAATCTCGTACGAGAAAATGAAATCGACGGCTACAGGTGTTTCATCAGCATGCTTGACATCTCAGATCGCCCTATTATGCGATCTGACGAGTTAACATTCTCTATACCGCGTTGCCGTCTAAAGAAAATGATGGGGACTATTGACAAATGCTGTCTGAGCGGTGCACCGGCATGGCTAAGAGTCTGGGCTCGGATTAAGAGCCTTTTTGAAAAAATCGCTGACTAGGAGTGCGGCTTCTTCGGTCTCAGTGGTGTAAGAGTGATCTTGTCCAGGCATCAGTTTCAGTTCTGCATTTTTGTAAATTGATTTGTATCGCTCAGAATATGTGTACGGCACAATTGTGTCATGCGTGCCATGAAGAATGAATACCGGGCCGGTATAATTTTCAGCGGTTTCATAGATTGGAAGCGTCTGCGCCGAAAGAACATAATCACGGCCCATATTGAGCGCGCCGCCATACAGTGGTATCCGTTCTGGCACATTCCAAGGATCATATATGGAACCTTGCGTGTTGCCTCGCAGGGCATCATCGCGTAGTACGGCTGCTGACGACATGATTGCAAGTGACCTGATTTCGGGATAGCCTAGCTCACCAGCTACCATCGAAGTTACGACTCCGCCTTGTGAGTGTCCGGCAAGGGAAATGTCTTCAGTAAAATTCTGATTCTTTATCCAGTCAATTACTTTCTTCAGGTCTTCAATTTCGTTTAGCACAGTCATGTTCTCAAATTTGCCTTCGCTTTTGCCATGTCCGTTAAAATCGAAGCGAACAACGCCGATACCCCCCTCAACCAAATCATTGGCGAGGTCAGTCAACAGAGGTGAATCCATATTCCCGGTAAAGCCATGGCATACAATCACTACATGGCATTTAGCATCTTTAGCCGTTTCCGGCAGTTGCACCCGTGCTGCCAATTTCCCGACAGAACCTTCAATCTCCACGGGATATGATTGCTGTGCAATTGCTAATACTGATGTAATTATAGCCATCGCTAATAAAATTAACTTTCTCATTTTAGATCAATTAGAAATGGACAGTATGGTCAATTGGCTCACCTTTGACAGTAGGGTCTTGTATCTCGTGAGCCACCTTCACGCCTTCGTCAAATGCCGACTGCAAGTCCTTTGGGAATTGTTCGGCGTGCTGCCGGCGTTTATGTGGCTCGGAAAATGCGCTCGACTCATATTTACTGTAATCAGTGAATTGGTAAGTGTCGAATGCCGTCACACGGTGTGTCGGCATGAAATAGAAAAGATTCAGAAATCTTTCCGTCATGGCGCATCGGCTCTCTATGCCGTAGTTTTTGAAGGCTTCTTCGGTGGCATTCATCGAGTATAATATTGTGAATGATACTCGCTTAGGCGCAAGACTCTTAGGCGGTGCGGAATATTGCGCCACAGAGAAAATCATACGCTCCAACAGACATTTCGTATAGGCATTCAAATCCATATAATATATAGGTGACGCAATTCCTACAGCATCAGCTTCTCGGATTTCTGCAAGGAGGTCATGTATGCCATCTGGAATAGGACAAGCGCCGAAGAATTTGCCCCCCTTCAATTTGCATGAGAAGCAACTACGGCAACCGGTAAATTTCAGGTCATAGATATTGGTCTCCTTGACTTCAGCATCCGGGATTACCGAAAGAACACCGTCTTTCCACTTTTCAAGCAGCTTTGCGCTGTTCCAACCCTTGCGAGGGCTTCCGTTTATAGCTATGATTTTCATATGCGTTTCGTTTTATTACATATCACAGCACCCAAATAGTTTGTTTAACGTCATAAGTGTCCGTACTCTTCCTAATATCAGGATTTTTCATTATCTTTGCACTCCGAAAAA
>JAMPII010000001.1:19577-67548 GCA_023662835.1 Muribaculaceae bacterium
CATTTTCTTCGCTCGCCAGCGCCTGCAGCAAACTCTAAAGGACTATCGTTGATGCTCATACTCCCTCACAACCTGATTCAAGCATTTAAAGATATTGTTTCAACATACAATTTCAAGATAAAAAAGATTGGTTTTAGAAAAGAAATATGATTGGTTTTAGATGATTGTTATAATATTTGATTGGTTAATCTTTGTTGCCGCGATGGCAATGCCACTCTTACTAATTCAATGTCTAATGGTAATGAATCTTTGACATAATCTTTCTATGGAAACTTACACCCGCGGACGGCTGGCCAACAATTGCCTAGTCGTCCGTGTTCTTTATTATGACTATATACTCTGTTACTCACATGAACAACAACCTCTCAACATCGAATCAATTGCGCGGCAACATGTTCATCCTAATTGCCACAATCTTTTTCGGCATAAATTTGCCGGCTCAGAAAATTCTTATCCCTCAATGGCTATCGGCAATCGACATGGTCGTACTGCGCATTGCCGGTGCCACTCTGCTTATCTGGCTCACCTCGCTCATGGTTAAATGCAAACCCATCGAGAAAGGCGACCGCCTTACAGTTTTTCTCAGCGGAGCCGTATTTTTATTTTTGTTTCTCTATCTGTTCGCGCTGTCGCTACGCTACGGCTCTGCCATCGACATCTCTATAATCATGACCCTGCCAGCAATGTTTGTTGTGGCCATAAACGCAATCTTCTTCCATCATAAGATAAACGCCCTTGAAGTAGCCGGACTACTGGTTGCCTTTGCCGGAGCCGTTGTCGTGATTCTATCGCAAGGTAATCGAGGTGGCTCGCAAGCCTCAAACCCGCTGCTGGGCGACATGTTGGCGCTAGGCAGCGCCCTCTGTTACGCTCTTTATCTGATTTTTAGCGGAAAGGTATCCGGAAAATACAAACCCATCACACTAATGCGGTGGATATTCTTAGCAGCGCTGCTACCGGCAGCAGTATTTGTTCCCTCGCTGCTACACGCCCCCTTGGTGGCTCACGGTTCAGCTCAAGCTTGGGGCTACACTGCATTCGTAGTCATACTGGCAACATACGCCGCCTACATCTTAATTCCACCAGCCATAAAACTAATTGGCAGCGAGATTGTTGGTCTATATCAGTATCTGGTACCGGTAATAGCAATTATTTGCTGTCTGATTCTGAAACTCGAACGCCTTCAATGGGATCAGCCATTGGCAATATTGATAATAATTGCCGGCGTATGGATGACCAACAACGCCAAAACAAAACTGAATAATACCAATACGGCGCCTAAAAATCGCGGTCGATTATGAAGCTGAACAACAACGCAAAAGCCTGACGTGCTTCCGAATCAGGAAACGCCGACAAAATAGCCATAGCCTCGTCGCGTAACTTACACATTATATTATAAGCATAGTCAACGCCACCGGCTCTGCGCGCGTAATCGATAAGCAATTTAATTTCATCCTGGCAAAGCTCCGGGCGATCAATAAGCTCGTTCATTGCCTCACACTCAGCCATATCGCTGCGCTTCAGCGCATACAACAGCGGCAGAGTCACTTTACCTTCACGCAGGTCATTGCCCGAAGGTTTGCCCGTGTTTCCGCCGTCGAAATAATCGAAAATATCGTCGCGTATCTGAAAGCAAAGCCCTAGCAACCGAGCAATCTCGCGTATCTTCTCCTTCCCCTCGCCCGAAGCGCCCGACGTGATTGCGCCCATGTCGACACAGGCCATAAACAACGATGCCGTTTTACGCTCTATAATAGAAAAATACGCATCTTCCGAAAGCTGGTGAGAACGCGCCTTGTCAATCTGGTCGATTTCGCCGAGCGACAGCGTACGACCCAGTTGGGCTATAATCTCTACACAATCCTTCGAGCCGGTTTGCAAAGCCATTTGAAGCGACGACGACACAAAATAGTCGCCTACAAGAACTGCCACATGATTATCCCACACAGCATTGATTGTCGGCACATTACGGCGCTCCGTCGTCAAATCGATCACATCATCATGGATAAGCGTAGCATTGTGAAGCATCTCGATTGCCGCCGCGCTCGCTATTGTCGACTGCGTTATGCTTCCCAGCAGCTTGGCGCTCAACAGTACAAGTATTGGCCGTATTTGCTTCCCTTTGGTTTTAAGATAGCTATCCACTATCTCGTTCATCAAGGGATTTGATGCCTGCAAGCCCCGGCGTATATTACGGTTTAACTCATCAAGTTCGGGTGCTATCGATTTGCGTATGTCGTCGAAACTTGTCATGTAGTGAATTTTGATTCTGCAAAATTAGTAAAAGTTGTAATTTTTATATATTTTTATCCGCATTTTCTTTAATCCTACAGAAAGTGCTTTTCAAAATACATCACCTATGGAAACAGAAAAAAAACTGTTTTTACTCGACGCCTACGCCCTAGTGTACCGCGCCTACTACGCCTTGATACGCGCCCCGAGAGTAACCTCAACAGGCTTCAACACATCGGCAATTTTCGGCTTTGTCAACACCCTGCAGGAACTGCTGAAAAATCAGCAGCCAACCCACATTGCCGTATGCTTCGACCCACACGGGCCTACATTCCGCCACGACGCATACCCCGAATATAAAGCTCAACGCGACAAACAGCCCGAAGATATCACCCGTTCAATTCCCATTATCAAACAAATCATCGAAGCCTACGGCATTCAAACCGTAGAAGTAGCGGGCTACGAAGCCGACGATGTGATCGGAACCCTTTCACGTCGCGCCCAGGCCGACGGTTTCACCACATACATGATGACGCCCGACAAGGACTATGGCCAGCTGGTCACCGACCGCGTGTTCATGTACAAACCTGGTCTTAAAGGCAGCGAAGTCGAAATTCGACGGCCTAAGGAGATTTGCGAGAAATTCGGAATAGCCTCACCACGTCAGGTAATCGACATACTTGCCTTGGAAGGCGACACTGCCGACAACATCCCCGGCTGTCCGGGCGTCGGACCCAAAACAGCAGCCTCGCTCATCCAGCAATGGGGCTCGGTCGAAAACATGCTCGAGCACATAGGCGAAATCAAAGGCGCCGTTCAAAAGAAATTGGCCGACAATTCCGAACAGATTCTATTCTCAAAATTTCTGGCAACAATATGCACCGACGCGCCGGTGAACGTTACGCCCGAGCAGCTGGTATGCCGCCAACCCGACTACGCCAAACTTACCGAGATTTTCACAGAGCTGGAATTCAGACAACTGATTAAACGGTTGCCAACCGCAAAAACCGAGCAGGCTCCAGCAGAAAAACAACCGGCCAACGGCTATGTAGCTTCATCATTGTTCGACATACCCGACCCTACTGCCGAAACAGCACCGGCTACCCACGTCCGCTATGATACACAAACAGCAACCTACTCCGCGGCAACAGCCAAAGATATCGCCACCGCTGCCGCTGCAAAAACCGTTGGCGTGGCCGTATATGCCGTCGGCGAGGAAGACATGACAGCAAAATGGCTAGGCCTTGCAATTTCCACCGCAACTGCAAAAGCATTCTACATCACCATTCCAGCCTTCCAAGCCGATCGCCGTGCACTTATAGAGCAACTGACCCCCCTGTTCACAGGTTCCAGCGCCCCATTAATCGTTTGCCATGACGTAAAACGCCTTATAACACTACTGCGACGCGAATCGCTGGTAATGACAGCACCCTACTACGACACATCCGTCGCCCACTATCTGCTCGAACCGGAAATGAACCACGCCCTCGCTCGCGTTGCTGCAGCCAAACTAGCCTATGACACAATCGATTTCACCGCCGACACCGACCGCGTGCGCCGACGAGGTCAGCCAATTCCTTCGGGCGAAGAATCTGTTCGCGTCGGTGAGGCTGCCGACATAACCCTACGCCTCTACCCCGTGCTCAACGCCGAAATAAACAGCCAGGGCCTTCAAAAACTCATAACCGACATCGAGCTCCCACTGGTGCGCGTTCTAGCATCAATGGAATGGGACGGCGTGCGCGTCGACATGCCCACTCTCGCCCAGCTGCAACGCAATTTCACAGCCCGCCTGAACACCATGGAGCAGGAAGCCTATCGCTTGGCCGGCGTACAGTTCAACATTGCCTCACCATCCCAAGTTGGCGAGATACTTTTCGGACGACTGGCGCTCGATCCCAAGGCCAAACGCACAAAAACCGGTGGCTACTCAACAACCGAGGAGATTCTCGACAAATACCGCGATGCGCATCCATTAGTAGGCTTGATACTCGAAATCAGAGGGTTGCGCAAACTTCTGTCAACCTACATCGAGGCTCTGCCGCAACTCGTAAATCCCGCGACCGGCAAAATCCACACCACCTACAATCAAACCCTCACCGCAACCGGACGCCTTTCGTCGGCCAATCCAAACCTGCAAAACATTCCCGTACGCACCGACGACGGACGCGAGATTCGCCGAGCTTTCATTCCCGACAACGGCCACCTGATGCTAAGCGCCGACTATTCCCAGATTGAGTTGCGCGTGATTGCCGATATCAGCCACGACCCGGAAATGACGCAAGCCTTCTTATCCGACACCGACATCCACCGCTCAACCGCAGCAAAAATCTATCATGAGTCGCTCGACAGCGTGACCCCCGAACAGCGGCGCCGCGCAAAAACCGCCAACTTCGGAATCATATACGGAATTTCGGCTTTCGGACTCGCCCAGCGGCTGCGCATCCCTCGACATGAAGCCAAAGAGCTGATTGACGGATATTTCCGCACTTATCCCCACATACAAAACTACATTGAAAGCGCTATCGAATCGGCTCGCGAAAAAGGCTACGTAACCACGATTGCCGGACGCAAACGCATGCTCCCCGACATCAACTCCCGCTCTGCCGTGATGCGCGGCTATGCCGAACGAAACGCCGTCAATGCTCCTATACAAGGTTCGGCCGCCGACATCATAAAGCTGGCTATGGTGAACATCTACAACGAGTTTAACCGTCTGGGGCTAAAATCAAAAATGATTATTCAGGTTCACGACGAACTTGTGTTCGATGTCATCCCCGATGAGCTTCCCATCGTGCAGCAAACCGTTGTCAGGCTCATGACCGAAGCCCACAAAGGCACGGTTCCGATGGAGGTAGCAGCCGGCGTTGGCGCAAACTGGCTTGAAGCCCACTGACTTATAACATGGATTCAACTCTGATTCACGGCATAGCCCTCCGCACCGTACGCTACAACGAACGCAACGACATACTGTCGCTCTACACGGCCGAATTAGGACGCATGTCGGTGCTGGTTTCAGCCGGCACCTCTGCAGCCACGCGCCGCCGTCGCGCCCTCACAATGCCGCTGAGCCTGATTGAATGTGTGGTTCGCAACCGTCCCGGTCGCGAACTAAGCCCCATTCGCGACCTACGCCCCACTCTCCCACTGCCGATGCTCCACAGCGATCCCGTACGCATATCCATAGCTATGTTCATGGCCGAAATACTCTGGCATGTGCTCCCCGAAGGCGATGCCGACAAAGGATTATGGCGTTTTCTGGCCGACGCCATCGCATTTCTCGACGCCACACACAACAGCATCGCAAACATCCACCTGGCAATGCTCATGGGTATGAGCCATTTCCTGGGCATAGCCCCCGACTCATCCACCTACCGGCCCGGTCGAGTTTTCGACATGGCCGGTGGACGATTCCTAGATTCCCCTCCGATAGCCCACAATCACTGGCTGGAGGCCTCCGATGCCGAAGCACTGAACTCGCTCCAACGAATAACATTAACCAACTCCCACCTCTTCACCATGAGCCGCGCCCAGCGACAACGCGCCCTTGACCTCACCCTGCAATACTACACTCTCCACTACGCCCCACTGTCCCGTTTACAGTCGCTCGACATTCTCCGAAATCTTTAGAACCTGTCCATAAAGCCGGATAATTTTAGTTAAATAGCTACAATCCAATCAACTTTTCCATCGATTCTATTGTATCTCAATTATCCCTCGGCCTACCAAATGCGGCTCTTGCCGAAGCTAGGAACTGCTACATTTTTTTGACCCGCCCGTTAAGTTAAAAAATGTTCATTAAGGAAATATTTCTTTATTTTATTACTCTCTCTCTAAAAAAAGGTATTACCTTTGCATCAGCATTCAAGTCGGAGCCTATGACAACTCACTTATAACATAGAGTTCACAAGAAACCGCCAAGAAAGTATATATTTAAACTACAATATTAAAGCTACAAAACAATGAGCAAACTCGATCTTACCCAGTATGGTATCACAGGTACCGTTGAAATTGTTCACAACCCTTCCTATGAAGAGCTGTTCGTAGAAGAAACTCTCCCATCGCTCGAAGGTTACGAAAAAGGCACAGTAACCGAACTCGGTGCTGTTAACGTTATGACTGGTGTTTACACCGGCCGCTCGCCCAAGGACAAATTCATTGTCATGGATGAAACATCGAAAAACACCGTATGGTGGACTACCGAAGAATACAAAAACGACAACAAGCCCGTTACCGAATCAACTTGGAACGCAGTTAAGGAACTCGCCGCTAAGGAACTCTCAAATAAAAAACTTTATGTTGTCGACGGATTCTGCGGCGCCAACAAGGACACACGAATGGCCGTACGCTTCATCATGGAAGTTGCCTGGCAGGCTCACTTCGTTACAAACATGTTCATTCGCCCGACAGCCGAAGAACTCAAAGAATTCAAACCCGACTTCGTTGTTTACAACGCTTCAAAAGCCAAAGTTGAAAACTACAAAGAACTTGGCCTGAACTCAGAAACAGCTGTTGTTTTCAACCTCACATCACGCGAGCAGGTTATCCTAAACACCTGGTATGGCGGCGAAATGAAAAAAGGTATGTTCTCAATGATGAACTACTACCTTCCGCTCAAAGGTATCGCATCAATGCACTGCTCTGCAAACACCGACCTCAACGGCCAAAACACCGCAATCTTCTTCGGTCTGTCAGGAACAGGCAAAACAACCCTTTCAACCGATCCCAAACGTCTGCTCATCGGCGATGACGAACATGGCTGGGACGACAAAGGAGTCTTCAACTTCGAAGGCGGCTGCTACGCCAAGGTTATCAACCTCGACAAAGATTCCGAACCCGACATCTACAACGCCATCCGCCGAAACGCGCTCCTGGAAAACGTCACTGTTGATGCCGAAGGCAAAATCGACTTCGCCGACAAGAGCGTAACCGAAAACACACGCGTTTCCTACCCCATCGAACATATCGAAAAAATTGTACGCCCAATCTCGGCTGGTCCCGCAGCAAAGAATGTTATCTTCCTGTCGGCCGACGCATTCGGCGTGCTTCCCCCCGTATCAATCCTCACACCCGAACAAACTAAATATTACTTCCTGAGCGGATTCACCGCCAAGCTTGCCGGCACAGAACGTGGCATCACAGAACCAACCCCCACATTCTCAGCTTGCTTCGGTCAGGCATTCCTTGAACTCCACCCCACAAAATACGCCGAAGAACTCGTTAAGCGCATGAACCAGAGCGGAGCAAAAGCATATTTGGTCAACACCGGCTGGAACGGAACGGGCAAACGCATCTCAATCCGCGACACACGCGGCATCATTGATGCAATTCTCGACGGCGCCATCCTGAAAGCACCGACAAAGAAACTCCCAATTTTCGATTTCGAAATCCCCACACAACTCGACGGCGTGGCTACAGAAATACTCGATCCCCGCGACACATACACCGACCCCACACAATGGGAAGAAAAAGCAAAAGACCTTGCAGGCCGTTTCATCAAAAACTTCAATAAATACACAAACAACGCCGCCGGCGCTGCGCTCGTTGAAGCTGGCCCCAAACTCTAACCCAATCCCTTACAATCATAATAGGAACGCTCAGCCATGGGCGTTCCTATTTTTATTTCAGCAAACAACCACACAGGGCGCACCATATAAGTGTAAAAGCTACACTTATATGTTTTAAAACATACATATAAATTTGGATACCACTGAATTGCTAACTAATTTTACGTTTGGTAGCAACCCTACTTACACAATCATGAAAAACCGATAGTGTATATTAGATACCCAAACACCCCAATTCAAACATTCCCTCATAACAAACCAATAACTCAGTATCATGCAATTACTCGACTGGATTGTCATTGCCCTGTTTTTTGTTGCCCTGGTCGGCATCATCGTATGGGTAATGCGCCAAAAACAAAACAACGCTGCCGACTATTTCCTCGGCGGCAAAGACGCAACCTGGATCGCAATCGGTGCGTCGATTTTCGCATCAAACATCGGTTCGGAACACCTCATCGGTCTAGCCGGAGCTGGAGCCTCTTCAGGCCTAGCAATGGCCCATTGGGAAATTCAAGGCTGGATGATTCTTATACTAGGCTGGGTATTCGTACCTTTCTACTCCCGCTCAATGGTCTACACCATGCCTGAGTTCCTCGAAAAACGCTACAACTCCCAAAGCCGCACAATTCTGTCACTTATCTCCTTAATCAGCTACGTACTCACAAAAGTTGCAGTGACCGTTTATGCCGGTGGCCTCGTGTTCCAGCAAGTGTTCGGAATCGACTCCCTCTGGGGCATCGACTTCTTCTGGATTGCCGCAATCGGACTGGTTTTCATCACAGCCATCTACACAATCGTTGGCGGTATGAAATCAGTGCTCTACACCTCCGTGCTCCAAACGCCCATTCTGTTGCTCGGCTCGCTAATCATTCTCGTGCTCGGCTTGAAAGCCCTCGGTGGCTGGGACGAAATGATGCGCATCTGCTCAATCGAGAAAGTGAACGAATATGGCGACACAATGACAAACCTCATCCGCGACAACCGCGACGCCAACTATCCCTGGCTCGGAGCGCTCATCGGCTCGGCAGTCATCGGCTTCTGGTACTGGTGCACCGACCAGTTCATTGTGCAACGCGTTCTCTCAGGTAAAGATGAAAAAGAAGCACGCCGAGGCACAATTTTCGGCGCATACCTCAAACTGCTCCCCGTGTTCCTTTTCCTCATTCCCGGCATGATTGCCTTCGCCCTCGCTCACCAAGGCATAACCATCAACGGCGAAGTGTTCCGCCTGTCAACCCCCGACGCAGCATTCCCCACTCTTGTTGCCAAGCTCCTCCCAGCAGGCGTGAAAGGTCTGATTGTATGCGGAATTCTCGCAGCATTAATGAGCTCGTTGGCATCGCTATTCAACTCCTCGGCCGCTCTGTTCACAATCGACTTCTACCAGCGCTTCAAACCCGACACCGAGCCCAAAAAGCTTGTACGTATCGGCCAGGCAGCCACGGTTGTAATAGTAGCACTCGGTATTCTATGGATTCCGGTAATGCGATCCGTAGGCGACGTGCTATACAATTACCTTCAGGACGTTCAGTCAGTGCTCGCCCCGGGCATCGCCGCTGCATTCCTAATGGGTATACTCTGGAAACGCGCCTCTGCCAAGGGCGGCATGTGGGGCCTTATCGCCGGTATGGTTATTGGCCTTACACGTTTGTGCGCTAAAATATACTACAGCAACGCAACCCTTATGCCCGGCGACCAAAACCTGTTCAAATACCTCTTTTACGACGTTAACTGGCTCTTCTTCTGCGGCTGGATGCTCTTATTCTGCCTCCTGGTTGTGTTGGTTGTTTCGCTCTGCACAAAAGCCCCCGACCCCGAAAAAATCAAAGGTCTGGTCATGGGAACATCAACACCGGAGCAACGCCTGGCCACACGCCAAAGCTGGAATGCATGGGATGTAATCCACACAATCATCATCCTCGCTATAACAGCTGCTTTCTACATCTACTTCTGGTAAAAACATCGACATGAGCGACTACTATTCCCAACACCCCCGCCATTATGTTGCAGTCGACTGCATCATTTTCGGCCTGAACAACGGACGGTTGAGCATCCTGCTCTCCCACCGCGCCTTTGAACCGGAAATGGGAAAATGGTCGCTCATGGGCGGTTTCGTCGGAAACGACGAAAGCGTCGACGAAGCGGCGGCAAGAGTGCTCGCCGAACACACCGGGCTCGACGACATTGCCCTGCAGCAAGTTGGTGCTTTCGGCGAAATCGATCGCGACCCCGGCGAACGCGTAATATCCGTAGCCTACTGCGCGCTAGTGAACGTTGACCAAACAAACCAACAGGCAATAGAAGCACATAATGCCTGTTGGACACCCCTCGACCAACTTCCCGAACTCGGATTCGACCACCCAAAAATGATAGCATCAGCCCGCGAATGGCTTTGCCGGCAATTTCTCACCCGCCCGATCGCGTTCAGACTCCTGCCCGAAACCTTCACCTTATCGCAGCTGCAAGCTATATGTCAGGTGGTTATCGGCGAAGAAATCGACAAACGCAACTTCCGTAAACGCGTATCCGAAATTCCGAGCATCGAGCCTACCGGCATAATCGACAAATCCGGTTCGCGCCGCGGCGCACAACTATTCCGCTTCAACCACAAAACTTACAAATCGAACCCTAAATTCAAACTCTAAAAAGTTGTTTAAAATGCTTGAAGAACTTAAACAAAAAGTATACAAAGCCAACATGGATCTGGTACGCCATGGTCTTGTAATATTCACATGGGGAAATGTTTCGGGAATCGACCGCGAAAAAGGGCTGGTTGTAATCAAACCCAGCGGCGTCGACTACGACACAATGACGGCCGACCAAATGGTTGTCGTCGACCTTAACACCGGTGCCGTTGTCGAAGGCGACCTACGCCCCTCAAGCGACACTCCTACACATCTGGTACTTTACCGCGCCTTCCCCGAAATAGGCGGAATTGTCCACACTCACTCAACCTACGCAACCGCTTGGGCTCAAGCCGGCAAAGACCTCCCCAACATCGGAACAACCCATGCCGACTATTTCCACAACGACATACCCTGCACCGACGATATGACAGCCGCCGAAGTTCAAGGCGACTACGAATTGGAAACTGGCAATGTTATTGTCGACCGTTTCGTCAAAGCTCAGATAAACCCTAGCCACACTCCCGGCGTTCTAGTCAAAAACCACGGACCCTTCAGCTGGGGTAAAACACCGGCCGAAGCCGTCCATAACGCCGTTGTCATGGAACAAGTAGCAAAAATGGCATTCATCGCCTATAGCGTGAATCCCACCCTCACCATGAACCCGCTGCTTGTTGAAAAACACTTCTCACGCAAGCACGGTCCCAACGCTTATTACGGACAAAAAAAATAACATATATAAACGAAAATATCATGAACGCATTCGAAAACTACGAAGTATGGTGGATTACCGGCGCACAGCTCCTTTACGGTGGCGATGCCGTTGTAACAGTCGACTCCCATTCAAAAGCAATGGTCGACGGACTAAACAACTCCGGAAACCTCCCTGTAAAAATTGTATATAAAGGCACCGCAAACTCCTCGCGCGAAGTAACCGACCTGATGAAGGCCGCCAACAACGACAGCCGTTGCGTTGGCGTAATCACTTGGATGCACACCTTCTCACCCGCAAAAATGTGGATTCACGGTTTGCAGGAACTAAAAAAACCGATGCTCCACTTCCACACACAGTTCAACGCCGAAATTCCTTGGGACACAATGGACATGGACTTCATGAACCTGAACCAAAGCGCCCACGGCGACCGAGAATTCGGCCACATATGCGCGCGCTTGCGAATGCGCCGCAAAGTTGTGGTTGGACACTGGACCGATCCTGAAGCACAACGCAAGATTGCCGTTTGGCAGCGCGTTGCTGCAGCTTGGGCCGACTCGCAGGACATGCTGATTCTCCGTTTTGGCGACCAGATGAACAACGTTGCCGTTACCGACGGCGATAAAGTGGAAGCCGAAATGCGCCTAGGCTATCACGTCGACTACACTCCCGTCAGCGAGCTCATGGAGTACTACAAAAAAATTGCTGACGAAGATATCGACAAACTTGTTGAAACATACTTCCAACTCTACGCCCACGCTCCCGAATTAGAGGACAAATCGACCGAAGCCTACAAAAAAGTACGTAACTCAGCCCACGCCGAACTGGCCCTGCGCGCAATCCTAACAGCAAAAGGCGCAAAAGGATTCACTACCAACTTCGACGACCTCGGTACCCAGGACATCAACGACCCGAAATTCGTAGGATTCGACCAGATTCCCGGTTTGGCATCGCAACGTCTTATGGCCGAAGGCTATGGTTTCGGCGCCGAAGGCGACTGGAAATCAGCCGCACTGTACCGCACAGTTTGGTTCATGCAACAGGGAATGACAAAAGGATGCTCCTTCCTTGAGGATTACACCATCAACTTCGAAGGCTCTAACTCGTCGCTACTACAGTCACACATGCTCGAAGTTTGCCCCCTTATCGCTGCAGAACGTCCACGCCTCGAAGTTCACTTCCTCGGCATCGGCATCCGCAAAAGCCAGACTGCCCGTCTGGTGTTCACCTCAAAACCAGGCCCCGGCGTGGCAGCAACCATTGTCGACATGGGCAACCGCTTCCGTATGATTGTCAACGACGTTGAATGCATCAAACCCAAACCACTGCCAATGCTCCCTGTAGCTTCGGCTCTCTGGATTCCCCAGCCAAACTTCGAAATCGGAGCCGGAGCATGGATACTGGCCGGCGGAACCCACCACTCATGTTTCTCCTACGACCTAACAGCCGAATATTGGTATGACTATGCCGAAATTTCCGGTATTGAGATACTTCACATCGACAAGGACACCACTATTCCCGCCTTCAAGGACCGTATGCGCTGGAACGAAGTGTACTACATGCTCAACAAATCCCTCTACATGTAGCCCATGAACGCAAACGCTAAACAAATAATTGAATCTGGTCGCGCCATTCTCGGTATCGAGTTTGGCTCGACCCGAATCAAAGCCGTCCTTATCGATCCCGACAACAACCCTATAGCCCAAGGTTCTTTCCAATGGGAAAACCAGTTGGCCGACGGCCTGTGGACCTACCCCATCGAAACCGTGTGGTTCGGACTTCAATCATGCTATGTCGATCTACGCAACAACGTGCAAACGCTTTACGGAGTTGAAATCCAACAGCTCGCCGCTATAGGTATCAGTGCGATGATGCACGGCTACATGCCCTTCGGCAACAACGACCAGATTCTCGTGCCCTTCCGCACATGGCGCAACACAAACACAGCAGCCGCAGCCGCAGAACTGTCGAAACTATTCAACTTCAACATCCCTTTGCGCTGGAGCATCTCACATCTGTATCAGGCAATATTGAACAACGAGCCCCACGTAGCCGAAATCAAATACATAACAACCCTGGCCGGTTACATCCATTGGCAGCTCACCGGCGAAAAGGTGCTTGGCATTGGCGACGCATCCGGTATGCTCCCCGTCGATTCGGCAACAAAGAACTATTCAGCCCCAATGGTGGAGAAGTTCAACCAGCTGATCGCTCCCAACAACTACCCCTGGCAACTGCAGGACATCCTTCCCCGCATACTCCTTGCCGGACAAAACGCCGGAACGCTTACGGCAGAAGGCGCAAAACGTCTCGACGTCTCGGGACATCTTAACCCCGGAGCCCCTCTATGCCCACCCGAAGGAGATGCCGGCACCGGTATGGCCGCAACAAACGCCGTAATGCCCCGCACAGGAAACGTCTCGGCCGGAACATCCTCATTCTCAATGATTGTTCTCGAGCACGAGCTGTCGCAACCCTACGAAGCTATCGATATGGTGACAACACCCGACGGCGCGCCCGTGGCCCTTGTACATTGCAACAACTGCACCTCCGACCTCAACGCATGGGTGTCGCTGTTCCGCGAATATCAGGAACTTATGGGAATCCCTGTCGACATGGATTTAATCTATTCGAAGCTCTACAACAACGCCCTCACCGGCGATACCGACTGCGGCGGACTGATGTCGTTCAACTATGTTTCCGGCGAACCCATCACCGGATTTGAAGCCGGACGTCCGCTGTTCGTACGCTCAGCTAACGACAAATTCACCTTAGCCAACCTTATGCGCGCCCACCTGTACGGCTCTGTTGCCGTGCTGAAAATCGGCAACGACATCCTATTCAGCAAAGAACACGTATCAGTCGACCGCCTTACAGCCCACGGTGGCTTGTTCAAAACCCCGGGCGTAGGCCAACGCGTTTTAGCGGCCGCCCTCAACTCGCCAATCTCCGTAATGGAAACCGCAGGCGAAGGCGGAGCTTGGGGCATCGCGCTGCTCGCCAGCTATGTTGTGAACAATCCCGGAGCCATGTCGCTCGCCGATTATCTGCAAAACGTTGTGTTCAAAGGAAACGCCGGAATGGGAATTCAGCCTACAGCCGACGAAGTTGAAGGCTTTAACCGCTACATAGCCTGCTACACAGCCGATCTGCCTATCGAAAAGGCCGCAGTTGAATGCCATAAATAACCCATCGCAGCCTCGCTTATAACACTAAGCGAACACAATAAAAAAGCCCGCTTTCGCGGGCTTTTTTATTGTGTTCGGCAAGGAATTATGCTTCTTCGCCGTTAAGGATTTCGAGCATCTTTATAGCCGACAGAGGAATACGCGTGCCCGGGCCAAAGATGGCAGCAACGCCTGCCTTATAAAGGAAGTCGTAGTCCTGAGCTGGAATTACACCACCGGCGGTTACGATAATATCCTCGCGGCCGAGCTTCTTGAGTTCAGCAATTACCTGCGGAATCAGAGTCTTGTGGCCGGCAGCCAGCGATGAAACGCCCAGAATGTGAACGTCGTTTTCAACAGCCTGACGAGCAGCTTCGGCCGGTGTCTGGAACAGAGGTCCCATATCAACGTCGAATCCGCAGTCGGCATAACCGGTCGCTACTACTTTCGCACCGCGGTCGTGACCATCCTGACCCATTTTTGCAATCATGATACGGGGCTGACGACCTTCCTTGCGGGCAAATTCCTCACACATACGCTGAGCGCGGAGGAAATCGGGGTCTTGTTTTGTTTCGTTAGAGTACACTCCTGAAATTGTTCTGATAACTGCTTTGTAACGTCCTACTACCTCTTCGCAAGCGTCGGAGATTTCGCCCAATGTTGCTCGCAATCCGGCTGCTTTCACGGCCAAATCAAGAAGGTTGCCCTTCTTCGTGCGTACGCATTCGGTGATATCGGCAAGCGCTTTCTTAACAGCGGCCTCGTCGCGGTGAGCCTTGAGGTCGACCAAACGGGCAACCTGGTCCTTACGCACCTCGGTATTGTCGATTTCGAGGATATCGATAGGATCTTCGTGTTCGAGACGATACTTGTTAATACCAACAATTGTTTGACGACCGGAGTCGATGCGAGCCTGTGTGCGAGCCGAAGCTTCTTCGATACGCATTTTGGGCAGCCCTGATTCGATCGCTTTGGCCATACCTCCAAGCTTCTCGATTTCCTGAATATGCTCCCATGCACGATGGGCAATTTCGTTGGTCAGAGCCTCAACATAATAGCTACCTCCCCATGGATCAACCTGCTTGGTAACCATGGTTTCTTCCTGAATGTAGATCTGGGTGTTGCGCGCGATACGGGCCGAGAAATCGGTAGGTAGCGCGATAGCTTCGTCCAGAGCGTTGGTATGCAGCGACTGTGTGTGGCCAAGAGCGGCACCCATAGCCTCGATACATGTACGGCCAACATTGTTGAACGGGTCCTGTTCGGTAAGACTCCATCCCGATGTCTGCGAGTGGGTGCGAAGAGCAAGCGATTTGGGGTTCTTGGGGTTGAACTGGCTAACAATTTTAGCCCAGAGCATACGGGCGGCACGCATTTTGGCTACTTCCATGAAGAAGTTCATACCTATCGCCCAGAAGAACGACAAACGGGGAGCGAACGAGTCGATATCCATGCCTGCGTTTACACCGGCACGGAGGTATTCCAGACCGTCGGCCAAAGTGTAGGCCAACTCAATGTCGCAAGTAGCGCCGGCTTCCTGCATATGGTAGCCGGAAATCGAAATTGAGTTGAACTTAGGCATGTTTTGCGATGTGTACTCGAAAATATCGGCGATAATTCGCATCGAGAACTCAGGCGGATAGATATATGTGTTGCGCACCATGAATTCCTTGAGAATATCGTTCTGGATTGTACCAGCCATTTCCTCGAGTTTTGCGCCCTGTTCCAAACCGGCGTTGATGTAGAAGGCAAGCACCGGAAGCACAGCACCGTTCATTGTCATCGACACCGACATCTTGTTCAATGGAATACCGTCGAACAGCACTTTCATATCCTCGAGCGAGCATATCGACACACCGGCTTTGCCAACGTCTCCTACAACGCGTTCATGATCGGCATCGTAGCCGCGATGGGTAGCAAGGTCGAAAGCAACCGACAAACCTTTCTGGCCGGAAGCAAGGTTACGGCGATAGAAAGCGTTCGATTCAGCTGCAGTCGAGAAGCCTGCATACTGGCGGATTGTCCACGGGCGCAGGGGGTACATAGCGCTATACGGGCCACGCAGGAACGGTGGAATACCCGACATAAAGTTCAGATGTTCCAGACCTTCAAGGTCGCTTTTTGTATATATCGATTTTACGGGTATAAGTTCAGGGGTCAGCCAATCTTCGCCTGCAGCCACCTCGGGCTGCTGAGCGCCGAATGCATCTTTTGTGATATCAATGGTTTTAAAATCGGGTCTCATAGTTTTGAGTGTGGTTGTTGGTTATTTTAAAAGTTTGGCGTTGAACTCTTTCAGCGTGTCGAGCACATTCGAACGAACATGGATAAAGTTCTCGATGCCTGCTGCCTTGAGTTCTTCCATGCATGCGGGCGCACCGGCTACTACAAACTCGGCGCGGCCGTTCAGGTAGGCATAAGCCTTGGGCGCAAGTTCTGCATATTCGTCGTCGCTCGAGCAGAGAACAACAACGTCGGCCTCTTTTGCCAGTGCGGCGTCAACGCCCTCTTCAACACTGTTGAAGCCAAGGTTGTCTATAATTTCATAGCCTGCACATCCGAAGAAGTTGGTCGAGAACTGAGCGCGGGCAAGACGCATGGCCAGATTGCCGATAGTCAGCATGAACACTTTCGGACGGTTGGCGGCGGCTTCAGTTTGCAAACGCAGTGCTTCGAAGTCGCTGGCAGCACGATTGGTGTTCAAGCCGCCGTTACCTTCAGCTTCACCGTGACCGCAACCGCAAGCGCAACCTGTTGTCTCTATTTTCGCAGCAGCTGTTTCGTTGATGTTGGGGTACTGGTTTGTTCCAAGCAGAATTTCCTTGCGGCGGGCAACGTCGGTGTGGCGTTTAGCTGCCGTCTCGTTAACTGCGGACTGAACCGTACCGTTGTTAACGGCAGCCAAGAATCCACCGTTTTCTTCTGTTGCGAGGAAGAGCTTCCAGGCTTCGTTGGCTATTGACACTGTAAGTGTTTCAACATAATATGACCCACCGGCTGGGTCAACAACCTTGTCGAGGTGGCTTTCTTCCTTCAGAAGGAACTGCTGGTTACGTGCGATACGCTCCGAGAATTCATCGGGCTGCTTGTAAGGCACGTCGAAGGGGGTTGTTGTGATTGAATCGACTCCGGCAAGAGCGGCCGACATCGATTCGGTTTGCGAACGCAGCAGGTTAACGTGTGCGTCGTAGATTGTTTGGTTGTAGCGCGATGTGATAGCGTGAACCATCATTTTTGCCGATTCCTTTACGGCAGGTTTATATTGCTCGACTATCTGAGCCCAGAGCATGCGGGCTGCGCGGAATTTGGCAATTTCCATGAAATAGTTCGACGAAACCCCCATGTTAAACTTAACGCGGTTAGCTGCTGTGTCGGCATCGACGCCGGCATCGGTCAGCATTGTCATCCACTGTGCGCCCCACGCCAGAGCGTAGCCAAGTTCCTGATATATATAGGCTCCTGCATCGGAAAGCATGAACGAGTCAACCGAAAACACACGCAGGTTCTTGGCGGGCTTCACTGTCGCGAGCAGTTCGAGCGACAAGGCCTTTACATCGCCGGGGAATTCTGTGCCATGCTTCAAAGCCCGGCGCATCGGATTGAAATCGATTGAACCCTTGAACACATCTAGCTTATCCTGCTCGGTCAGGTACTGTACCAAAGCCGCAGCCAATGTGTTAGCCTTACGAGGACAAGATTTGAAGTTAACTTCTACTTTTTCCAGATCGATACCCTTGAGCAGAGCTGCCACCTCAGCAGCAGTTGTCAACTCAACATTGAATCCCAGCGAGGTCACGCCTTTAGCAACAGCATTGTTCGCAGCCTTGTTCGCGGCTGTAACTTCTTGCTCCAGAATTTCCTGACGTGTAAGCCAGTCGTTATTGTCGCGCGTACCGCGAACGTAAGGATACTGACCGGGGAGAGAGTCGGTTGTCTTCAGGTCGGCGATGTTTTCGGCTCTGTAAACCGGCTCGACGTTGAAGCCTTCATTTGTTCGCCATACCAATTTCTTGTTAAAGTCGGCGCCTTTCAAATCGGCCTCGACTTTGGTGCGCCACTCTTGGTAGGAGCACTCAGGAAACATGTCGAACAATTTTTCTTTTTTTTCTGCCATGATAAGTGGTATTAATTATTAGATTATTGGTCGCATAAGTTTTTAGGGTGGTAGCTCACCCATCATAGCACAAAGTTACAAAATAGCTGTATTCCAAACAAATGTTTTATGAGGTTGTTTCGCATTGTCCATTTCCCACAAAATAGCTCTTGCCACGCCCGTATCTAACCTTCGCCACCTCACAATTACAAAAAAAATCGGGTGCCGGCATAACTTTGCCGACACCCAACGTGCAACATGAATTATTTTATAAACTTCAAGTCTTTTTCATGTTCTAATTAGAGTATGTTTACTTTTGGCTTATGTTAAGATTTAACATGGATTTTTGAATATGTTTTTAACTTGAATGAAGGAATTATGGGGTTCCATAATGACTGAATGAAAGTTGGAAACAGGCCAAAAAGGCTGTTCTAAGATTTCATAAAGTTAAAAGTAAACACACTCTTAATCCCAGCCGTCGTTCTGTGTAATTTCAGCAGCTGTGTTCGAGTCGATTACATTTTGTGGAATGGGGAAGAGTGTCCACGATGTAATCTTACCAGCTGTCGACTGGAAGCATCCGGGCCAAGCCTCCGACTGGTCGGCGATAGCCATAGCATGATCGTTGATGCTCTTTATGCCGTCCTGTCCCATACGAAGCAGTGTAGGCCAGCGCTGTTCCTCGAAGAAGAGTTCGCGTACGCGTTCGTCAAGAATGTACTGCAGTGTAATGTCACTTGCCTGAGCTCTTTTCGAGCACTGTGCGCGGTCGCGAAGAAGGTTGATATCATCAGCTGCTTTACCGGCATCACCGTTGCGAAGGTTTGCCTCGGCACGGAGAAGGATTGTCTCAGCCGAGCGGCATGCATACTGGTCGAGGTAGTATGAGCTGCGTTGCCAGCCTTCTGAAAGGTCGTCGTAATTGTAATCGTCGGCCGATGCCCATTTTTCCCATACAGGATAGTAACGATCGATACGGGTGGGGTCGAGCATATCGAGTGTTACTACTTTGCCGTACATTGAGTGACGTTTGTCGATGCAGACAAAGTTACGGTGAATATTGCACTGTGCATTACGAATATCGTTTGCATAGTCGTCGGCCCACACTTCGTTGATTACATAGTTTGTCGGCGAGTTGCCTGAGATACCGCGGCCACCAACATATGCGCAGATGTTGCCACCGGGATAAACCGATTCGTCTGCTCCGTTCCACGGACAGTTTTCTCCATTTTCCTTGTACTGATCCTTCCAGTAAGCATCGCGTAGAACGGGCGACCAGTTACGGGGCGATTCGCTGTGGTTACCGCCATCTGTGTGATAAACATCATAATCGTGCTGGAACACCCAGAGCGATTCTGTGTTGCCACTTTCACGGTCCTGATTGTCGCGCTGGAATAGGTCGAAGAACACGTTACCGTCGGGACGGTAGGCATCTGTTCCGTTAACCTTCTTGTCGCTAGGGAATGCGCGCGAACCAAAACGCTGCTGCATCAGCGGGTGCATTGCAACAACTCTGTCGGCATATTCAATCGACTTGGCAAGCAAAGTTTTATCATTATTTTTAATTGTTGCCAGAGCCAAATATGCTTCAGCAAGGAAATGGTAGGCTGCGCCTTTAGCCACACGACCGGCTTCGTAGGGATATTCGGAGAGTGCGTTGGCCGCAATCTCAAGGTCGGCGATAGCCTGCTGATAAGTCTCTTCGCGTGAGGTGCGAACGAAATCGAGCTTAACACCCTGATAAAATTCTGTAACCAGGGGCACACCGCCGAACATTTCAGCCAAACGCAGATAACCGTAACCGCGCATGAACATCATTTCGCCATAAGCCTGATTCTTTTCAGCATCGCTTGACCATGCCAGGCCGGGCTTATTCACGCCCTCCAGCGACTGGTTGGCGTAGTTAACCAACTGGAACATGGCATCGTAGATTTTATTCGACTGGTTTGAGCTAGTACTCCAGTTGGCAAAAGTGCTTATGTAGTTACCGCTGGCGCGCCAGTTAGGGGTGTCGGCAACGTCGGCACCGAGACCTTTAAGAAAGTTGTCTACGTCGTACCAGTAACGGATATGCACGTACATATTGGTAATACAAGCCTTCACCTGATCCACCGTTTCATAGGCGTTGGTTGTGGTGTAGATTGTACGTGGCTTTTCGGTCAGGAATTCATCGTCGTCGCAAGCGGCTAACGAAGCTGACAAAGCTACACCGGTAGCTATATATAATGCTAATTTATTAAGTTTCATGATAATTCCTTGATTAAAGAGTTACGTTGATACCGAGCGAGAAGGTGCGGGCCAGAGGATAACCATAGCTGTAGCCTGTGCCGACTGTCTGTTGGATTTCTGGATCGCCACCATCCCAACCTGTGATTGTGAACAGGTTTTTGGCTGCTACGTAAAGGCGCAGGTTCTGGATTTTGGCCTTCTTAACCCACGACTGATTGAAGTCGTAGGAGAGGCTCAGGTCGGCCAAACGAACGAATGTGTAGCTCTGCAGCGGTGTGTAACGACCGTCTGTATAGTTGATGCGCGGATATTTATTGCTTCGGTTTTCAGCTGTCCACCAACCATGGTTAAGGTTGTTATCCATGTTCACGTCAGAAAGTGTGCGGTAAGCATAGAGATTCTGGGCTTTTCCGTAACCATTGCCACCGAATACGCCGGTGAACATTGCATACATAGTGAAGTTCTTGTACTTAACTGTATTCGAGAAGCCCATGCGGAAGTTCTCTTTGCTGTAGCCTAGAATCATACGGTCGTCGGATGTGATTTTGCCGTTACCATCCTTATCGTAGAACTTAACGTCGCCGGGTTGAGCACCGTTAGCCTGGATATAGTCAACATCATCTTCTTGTACGATACCGATGTTTTTGTAGCCATATATAGCGCCGAGCGATTTACCGATGAAGCGTGCATTGCTGATATCATCTTTACCGTCGCCGTAAAGGTCTTTCAGTTTGTTACGGTTGAGATAGAAATTCAAGCTCGATGTCCAAATCCATTCGCGTGTCTGGATATTGGTTGTGTTAAGGTTGATTTCGATACCCCAGTTGTCAACACGACCCATTGTTGCTGCCATGCTTGTCAAACCGTTGATCATTACAGGGATTGTACGGTTGAAAATCTGGTCGGTTGTTTTCGATGTGTAAGCGTCAACGTCCAAGAGGATGCGGTCGTTGAAAGCGCCGAGTTCGAAACCGAAGTTCCACGATGTTGTTGTTTCCCAACCGAGCGATTCGTTACCCATAGCTGTGATGCGCTGGCCCCAACTGGTTTCCGATGTGTTGCCGAAGGGGTAAGGGAAGCCACCTTTCTGGCCGAGAGTGATTGTCGACAATGTTCCGTAGGGGCTGAGCGACTGGTTACCGTTTTTACCCCACGAAGCCTTAACCTTCAAGTTATTTACAACGGGAACTTTTTCCCAGAAGCTTTCGTTCGATACGGTCCATGCCACACCTACAGCGGGAAAGTTACCCCATTTATGCTTGTCACCAAACACCGACGAACCGTCGCGGCGGATTGAAGCACTCAGGTGATAGCGCTGATCGTAGTTGTAGTTAACGCGAGCCAGATAACCTACGTCGTTGTGTTTCCAGTAGCCCGGGTTGCTCACCTTCTGGGTAGCGGCGAGGTTAAGACCATCGTAGCCAAGGATTGTATTTCCAAGTGCCTTATAGTCGGAACCGGTCATACCGCGGAAGAAATAACGGCGCGAGTCGCGAGTGTAAACAGCTGTTGCGTCAACGTAGTGGTTGCCAAACTGTCCGGTGTAGCTCAGGATATTATCCCAAACCCACGAGCGATATTTTGTATGGTTATTGTAACCGTTTGCATTCGACAGGTACTGACCAACCTCTGAGTCGGCGTAGCGGGCTTCAGCCTCTTCTATAGACAGACCCGACATTTCTTTAATGTAATAGCCTTCGTGTGTGAAGTAGTCGCGTTCGATATTTTCTGTCGAGAAGCTACCATTCATACGGAACTGCAAACCTTTAACCCACGGGCATTTAAGAATCAAGTGGCCCTTGAGTGTTGTAGTAGCGTAAGTGTCGTGATCGTCGATAGTGTTGCTGAGCACGTTCCACAAGGGGTTTGTACGATAAACGCCTTCGTTACAAGGATATTTGTTCACTTCGCCGTTAACGCGGGTAGGCTGTCCGTAAGGGCTCAAACGCGTTGTTTGATAAAGGTCATAAACGCTGGCGCCTGAATAATCGTTGAACGCGTAGTTCATCTGAGTGCCAATCTGCAACCAGTCGGTGAGGTCGGCAGTCAAACGGCTGTTCATCACGAAACGTTCGTAATCGTCGCCGCGAACAACACCTTCCTGATTGGTGTACGATCCGGAAACGTAGTAGTTAACCTTATTGGTTGCACCCGAAACGGTTACACCGTAGTTCTGCATAACGCCAGTGCGTGTTGCATAGTCGAACCAGTCGGTTGTGCGCCCGGCCTGATAGTTCTCATATTCAAACTTACCCATCCATGTGGGGTCGGCATCTTCTGCCAATCCGGCAAGCAAGTTGTTTTTACGAACATAATCTTTCGGGCTCAGGAGGTCGGGCTTGGCAGCGGCGTTCGAAAAAGCCCATGAAGCATTGAGGCTAACAACAGGTTTGCCCTCAACTCCTTTCTTGGTGGTAATCATAATCACACCATTTGCAGCTTTCGAACCGTAGGCAGCAAGTGAAGTAGCGTCCTTAAGCACACTCATCGACTCGATAACGCCGGGGTCAATGTCGCGTAAGCTTCCTTGGTAAATCACACCATCAACAACCAACAGTGGGTCGGAACCGCCATTGATTGATTTCTGGCCGCGTACCTGCATCGAGGGATCCTGGCCGGCGCCTTGCTGCTGCGACACGGTGATACCGGTCACTGTGCCTCGAAGTGCGTCCATTGCATTCGATGTTGGCATAATTGAAAGAGGTGAATCGGAAACTTTCACCGACGAAACCGATCCGGTGAAGTTCTTGCGCGATACGGTACCGTAACCAACAACAACCACTTCGTCGAGCAACTGATTGTCAGGCTCCATCTTGATGGTAACGTTGTTTTGTCCGGTAACTGTCAGCTCCTGGCTGAGATAACCGATGTAAGTCACTTGAACGACATCGCCGTTCTTTACTATGAGAGCGAACTGACCGTCGATGTTGGTCGATGCTCCTACTGCCGATCCTTTAACGATGACAGAGGCGCCCAACAGCGGATCGCCAGTTTCGTCTACCACATCGCCCTTGAGCGTATAGCTCTGGGCGGCTAAAGTTGCAACTCCGAATATCAGAGAAAACAACCATACACAGATGCGTTTCATTACTGTATCTATTAATTTAAGGTAAATTTCAATTAAAACCTAAATAAAACTCCTTTATCCGAATTGTACCGTATAGTTTAAGGTTAAATTGAGGGGGAAATTCTCGCCTCTATCAATTTTCTGCCTAATTAACGGCTACAAATTTACACACTGACTCCCCAAATTTATGCGACAAAATCGTTCAAACAGGCTTGCAAAACGTTCGCTTTGCCCCTTCTGCTCAGTTTATCGCCATCCCGGCGACTCTTTCTTATACGCACATCCTGCGTCCACGCTTCGTACGAGGCGCGGACTCTTCCCTACAAAAATTCGCTTGCTGTTACTTGATTTTAATCAGCATTATTTTCGAATCTGCGTTAGCGTGGATGCTGTGAGGAACTCCTTTCCCCATAAGAATGAATTCACCTCTTTTCAAGTTTGAGAGCCTACCAAACATTGTGAAGCCGATATCACCCTCAATCACTGTTAGCATGACATTGGCCGGCGCCAGATGTTCAGGCAACGATTGTCCCTTGGCAAACGACAGTAGCGATACTCCACCATTTTCATCGCTCAACACATTTTTAAACCCTATATTTTCGTGGTTGAAGTTAAAGTGTGATTCCAAATCAACCACCTCGCCAAATTGATAATCTGTTCTAAGCATAATTCCAAGTTTTGAAATTAGAACGCCCGAACGATATTATAGGTTTGCAAAGCTACGGCAACGTTTAATATAAAATTTGCTAATAATGTTTGGACGGCCGGCCGTAAGGTCAATTTCAGCCATGCCCGTCGGAGCTGCTACCCTACGGCGCATGCGGATAAAATCGCGGTGGGCGCGGGCAACCGCCTTAGCCTCGGCCCATTTCCCTGCTGCCAGAAACATCGCCCCCGCAACTGTGTCGTACAGCCGTCGCACAAACAAACGGCGGCGCCGCACGGCCTGCGGAAGATTTTTATGAAGCAACAACAAATTGTTGCGGAAATTAAGATATGTCTTTTGCGGATTTCCGGCAGGGAGCGTTCCGCCGCCTAGGTGATAAACAGCCGACTGGGGCATCACAACCACATCGTAGCCCAGCCGGCGTATGCGCCAGCACAAGTCGATTTCCTCCATATGGGCAAAAAACGAACTGTCGAGCCCGCCGGATTTGAGGTAAATATCGCGGCGTACAAACAAGCATGCGCCCGAAGCCCAATCGACCGATACAATATCATTGTACTGCCCATGATCCTCCTCAACAACATCAAACAGCCGCCCGCGGCAATAGGGAAACCCATTCTTATCGAGAAATCCGCCCGATGCCCCGGCATATTCAAACAAACCGTGGTCGGCATCCGACAATATCTTGGGCTGACATGCGCCAACTGCGGGATTCGCTTCCATGAACGCCAACATAGGCCGCAGCCAGTTCTCGCCGGTCGCCACATCGGAATTGAGCAGGACAACATATTTATTATCAACTGCCGCTATCGCCCGGTTGTAACCCTCGGCGAAACCATAATTTTTGTCGAATCGTATAACCTTAGCCTGCGGAAACTCTTCAGTTAACAGCTTCAGCGACCCGTCGGTCGAGCCATTGTCGGCAACAATGATATCGGCGGCATCGGCCGGGGTGGTAGCTATCACCGCCGGTAAATAGCGTCGCAACATTTTTTCGCCGTTCCAATTCAGGATTATCACGGCCACGGGCTTCACTGTCTGGTTCATTTTTCGGTAGCTTTTGAGTTTTCGGTCAAGGGAATTTCAACGCGATGTTTCCAGCGGTTATGGGTCCATAGCCAATTGGCCGGGGTGCGTCGTATAGTTTGTTCAAGCAGGCGGGCATAGCTATCGGTTACGCCGAACTCAGGCAGATCGGCTGGATGCTCGGCAACGAGCTTAACAGTCAGGCGATAATGACCACGTGAAGGTTTTTCCACATCCCAATAAAGCACAGCCATATCGAGTTTGCGAGCCAACGTTTCTGTGCCGGTAATCATTGCAGTAGGATGGTTCAGGAAGTTAACAACATGGAGAGTGTCGCCATGACTGGGCTTCTGGTCGCTCATGAATCCCGTGATATTCAGCACTCCGGCGCGACGCAACTGCAGCAAATGGCGCAACACGACGCGCTTGTCGTACGACTCCGATCCAAAGCGCGAACGCAACTTAAGGAAATAATCGTTAAACCATGGGTTTTTCAAATGGCGGTAAACCTGAGCGTAAACAACCTTGTCGGATGGTTTATAGCGACTCCATAACGTTATCGACGGCGCCCATTCCCAATTGAAGCAGTGGGAAAACATCATTGCTATAGAACGTTTTTCGTCGAACAGGCGATCGACGGTCTCAATGCCCACAATCTCCATACGTTCCTTAATTTCACTGTCGCTAACGTGGTTAAGCTTGATTGTTTCTACGATATAGTCGGCAAAGTTCCTATAGAATTGTCGCTCAATCGCGGTCAGTTCATCAACCGATTTTTCGGGGAACGACTCGCACAGATTCTTTTTGACCAACTTGCGACGATAGTGAACAACATGATAGGCCAGAAAAAATATCACATCAGCAATTGCATACAGCACCCCGAAAGGGAGACGCGAAACAGCCCCAAGCATCCACTTGAGTGGTAAATAAATAATGTCGGAACGTTTTTTAGTCATTTTCAATGATTGTTGCGTTGATTGTTTGTTCAACCTCATCGGCTACGGAGTCGAGACGCACATTTATTATCTTGTTGGCCAATTCGGGGCGGGGAGGTATAATCACGCGCAGATAATTGTCAGTGAATCCGCCCATAGGGTGATCGTCGCGAAGTTGTTCGGGAAGCACCCGGCGCACTGTACCCAGAAACTGCGATGTAAAATCAGCCAACTTTCGCTCGGAAAGGCGCAGCATTATTTGGGTACGCCGGTGCTTCTCTTCCTGCGCCACCGGATTGTCTATCTCTAGAGCGCGAGTCCCGAGCCGTTCGGAATAAGGAAACACATGCAGCCGCGATATCGGCAAACTCTCAACAAAGTCGTAGCTCTGCCGGAAAAGCCGGTCGGTCTCGCCACGTGCCCCGACAATCAGGTCAACGCCAACAAAAGCGTGAGGCATCGCCTTCTTTATATGTTCAATGCGGCTGCGGAACAAGTCGGTTCCGTAACGGCGATGCATCAGCTTCAGCACCTCATCGCTCCCTGCCTGCAGCGGAACGTGAAAATGCGGCATGAAATGGCGCGAACCGGCAACCCAATCTATAATCTCCTCAGTCAGCAAATTCGGTTCAATCGACGATATACGGAAACGCTCAATGCCGTCAACGCGGTCGAGAGCCTGAATGAGGTCGAAGAACGTGTCGTCGCGTCCCTTGCCAAAGTCGCCTACGTTAACCCCGGTCAACACTATCTCGCGGCCTCCCTCTTCGGCCACCCTGCGGGCCTGCGCAACAAGCTCGGGGATTGTGCCCGAACGCGAACGTCCTCGCGCCATAGGTATGGTGCAGTACGTACACCAGTAGTCGCAACCATCCTGCACCTTAAGGAAATAGCGTGTCCGATCCTCGCCCGAACATGATGGGCGGAATTGTCGTATATCGCGCGTAGGCGTGACCTCCATCCGTCGCGAACGACATGTTTCGCTCAGCCACGAGTCGATATAATCGACCAAAGCGAGCTTCTGGTCAGTGCCGGCAACTATATCGACTCCCGGAATGGCAGCAACCTCTCCGCTCTTCAACTGGGCATAGCAACCTGTCACCACAATCGCCGCATCCGGGTAGCGCTTGGCAAAACTGCGGATTGTTTGACGGCACTTTTTATCGGCCATTTCGGTTACCGAGCATGTGTTCACCACTACAATATCGGGCACTTCGCCCTGTTGAACACGGCGTATGCCTTTTTCCGACAGCATCCGCGCCACTGTCGATGTCTCGGCGAAGTTCAGCTTGCAGCCAAATGTGTGATAAAGGGCTTTATAGCCCGGAAAAGCTTCAGGGTCTAGCATCGTGATATATCGCTATCGCTATTTTCAGCCGCAAAGTTACGAAAATTTACTTAGAGGTCGCTATCTTTGCATTATCAATTAAGCGGTTGTTTATCATGAAAAAGATTATAACAATAATTATGGCATCATTGGCTTTTACAGCTTCGGCTGCCCAGCTCGATTCAGTTTACAACAAACTCAAAACAGGATTCGTCGACCTGCGCAAGCAGGTTGTAAAGCAACCCGACGGGTTCATCAAATACCCCTATCTGATTCCTGCCGGATTTTATTCGCAGCTATGGGATTGGGACGCATTTTTTATGGCTAATCACTTTATTTCCAAAGGACAGCCCGAATACATGAAAAGCTGGGTGCTCACCTTCTCACAAGGCATCGACAACGACGGCTACGTAGCCGGATGCATGACAAAAGACGGCCCAAGAAATGTTTACAGCGGCCGTTTCGCCATGAAACCATTCCTGTCGCAAGGCGCCTACCACTACTCCAAAGCCACCGGCAACTGGGAATGGCTCCGCCCGATATATCCGGCTCTTAAAAGCGTTATCGACTATCGTAAACGAACCCAATGCGACTCCATATCCGGTTTGTACTACTGGGAGATTGCCATGCAAAGCGGTGCCGACAACAATCCTGCCATGAACTATTTCAAGGACGATAGCCGCTCATTCATATCAACCGACGCCACAGCGTTCCAATACGGCGAGCTGCTGGCCCAGGCCGCTATCGCCGAAAAACTGGGCTACACAGCCGATGCCCTCGCCCTGCGCAAGGAAGCAGTAGCAATAAAAGAGAACCTGAACAAACTTTGCTGGAACCAGGAGGATGAATGCTACTACAACATCGACCGCGAAACGCGCCAGCAATACCGGCGCGTAGGTTACTCGACTTTCGTGCCGCTGATGTACAAAATGGCGCCCCTGGAGCGCGGACGTGCAATGCTCAAGCGCCACATGCTCTCGCCCCAGGAAATGAAATCTCCATTCGGTTTCCGAAGCCTTTCGAAAAGCGATGTCGACTACAACAACAAAAACATAATAGTGCCCTTCTCAAACTGGCAAGGTCCCGTATGGGGAATCACTAGCTATATTTATTCCATTGGCCTTCACCATTATGGATTCGACGACGAAATTGCCTGGATGGCCGAAAAAGTTGGCGGACTTATGGCTAAGGACCTCGACAACTACGGAACCATGCACGAAACCTACCATGCCGAAACCGGCGAGCCACTGGCCCCGTCAAACTTTAAATACCGTACGCCGGAAGGCAAAATACAAGGATTCGTCAGCTGGAACCTTTGCATGGAAAACATACTCGAAGGTCTGCTCTTCAACCGCTGGATGCTTCTTGAACTGCCAGCTATGTAGCCCTATCAATAACGGAACGACGATCCTCCCAAAAATTCGCGCAACAGCGAAGTGGAGGGTATCAGCCGCTCAGGCACAGGACTGAAGTAGCTGAGCAGACGCATCAGCCTATATGCAACAGCATATTCATCGGCATTGCGCGCAACCGAGTGAAGAACATCCTCGGCCAGCGGACGCATAACGCCAAGCTCGAAAATGAGCGAAGAGTTAAACATAGCGTCGGCATTCTCCTGATAAGGGAATATCCATTTGTCCTCGCCGCGGCGAACGCTCGGCCAGCGTTTTATCGTGTCAACCGCACTCACTCCCCTATACTTGAAGTCGCGTATTATGCGGCGCAGCAATCGGTTGTCGGTTGTCGGCACCCAGTTATGGTCGTCGATCGATATTGTTGTCAACGCCGAAACATAAATCAGGAACTTGCGCTCGGGCGCTATTTGAGCCGACAGTTCAGGGTTAAGCCCGTGTATACCTTCAATAAGAAGCACTCCGCGATCCGACAATTTCAATTTGTTCCCCTTATACACACGCTGTCCCAGCTCGAAATTATACGTTGGCAATTCAACCTCCTCGCCGTTTAGCAAACGGGTTAAATCGCGGTTGAAAGTTTCAAGATCCAGAGCATAAAGCGACTCATAATCGTAGTCGCCATCGGCATCACGCGGCGTTTTGGTACGGTCAACGAAATAATCGTCAAGCGAAATCATACAAGGTTCCAGCAGGTTGGTCATCAACTGGATAGCCAGACGCTTGGTAAATGTTGTCTTGCCCGACGACGAAGGCCCGGCTATGAACACAATGCGCGCCCCACCCTTTTCGTAGCGTTCGAGAATCTGGTCGGAAATACGTCCGATTCGTTTGTCGTGCATAGCCTCGGCAACATTGATGAGCATCGGCGTTTCATGCTTTCTGACTGCCAGATTGAACGTTCCGGCATCGTCAACGCCAACAACGCGGTTAAAAGCCAGATAATCGGTAAACGCCTTGTACAGTTTCTCCTGAGCCTTAGGCGTCGACGGCATATCGAGACGTTTGCTGTCGGGTCCCATGAGCAACAATCCATCCTTGAACGGCTCCAGATTGAACACAGGGCACATACCGGTTTGAGGAGCCAGACAGCCATAGAAACTGTCCACTACACCATCGAGCGTATAATAAACCGTATACAGTTCGCCAAGCGTCTCCAGCAGCCTATTCTTGTCGGTAAGTCCCTGGCGCGCATATAGTTTCTCAACATCCGTACATAAGCGTTCTTTGCGCACAATCGGCAAATTGCGATCGATGAGCGACGTCATGGCCTGCTTAAGTGCCGCAATTGTATCATCATTCACTCCCGGAAATCCTCCTCCAGTCAGCCTGCAGAAGTATCCCTGGGAAATGGAATGCTCAACCTCAAGCCGTGCGCCCGGAAAAAGCTCGACAATAGCGCGGTAAAGAATCATCACAAGTGTGCGCACATACACTTTACGGCCATCCTCAGTCGAGGCTGGCATGAACTCAACCTGCTTTGGCGAGAACAGCGGATATTGCAAATCCTCTGTCTTGTTGTTAACGCGGGCGCATATCGGTTTTTCCCTGATTTCGTCAGCCAGAGTATGATAAATATCCATTAACGTATCGCCGCCGTTAAAGTCGACATATCGGCCTATATTCTTGACGAACACCTTCAGTTGTGCGCTCATATCCTACAAATTGTCGGTGAAATCTATCATATGTATAGCCGCTTCGGCCGCTTCGGTTCCTTTGTTGCCAAGCTTACCGCCGGCGCGGTCAAGTGCATCATCAAGCGCGTCGACCGTCAACACCCCGAACACTACCGGCGCTACAGCCGTAGCGTTAAGCTGCGTTGTGCCTTGCGTGACGCTCTGACAAACATAGTCGAAATGCGGTGTGCCTCCGCGAATCACGCAGCCCAACACAATAACAGCATCATAGCTGCGAATCAAACGAGCCGCAGCATAGGTCAGCTCCACAGCGCCGGGCACCGCGAACACCTCGTATTCTACACCCTCCTTTGCAAGCAACCCGACAGCCCCTTCGCAAAGAGCGTCGGTCACCGTTGCGTTCCACAGTGTTTTGACCACGGCCACTTTCTTTCCGGCCTTGAGTTTAGGCAGCGACCCTGAGGGTGCACTTTGTGTTAATGCAGTTGACATACTATATATTATATGTGTAAGGCTATATCGTTAACGAATGCGCTCATGGCATCGTTGTCGGCCATGGCTATTGTTTCGTGATTAATTTCGCTGTTGACAAGTGTTTCTATCACAGCAGCCAATGCTGCCGGGATATCGCTATTCCCAACCGGAGCCGAGGCATGCATGTTCTGCAGGCCGAACATCTCCAGCGTTTCGCTCCCCACGCTCAACATACGGTCGGCATGGAAACGCACCCGCTCACTGAAGGCGCGCTCGGCCGTTGCCTGGCCAAACAACATTTTCAAATCGGTAGGAAGCGCAATTGTCATGTCGGCCGATTCGAGATTCTCCAGAATAGCAGGCATATGACGTGTAATCCTATGGGCCAGCCAAGGGCTAAATGCCGGAACATAGATAATCATGGCGCGTCGGTCGCGTGCATAACGAAGTATGTCGTTCACTTGCGGGCGCACCCGCTGGTCAACAACGTACGCGCCGCCGTAAACAACAACATCGTCGGCATCGATGCGCGGCCAAACAACCGACATTTCCTCCTGCGGATACGTTCCATAAGCTATAGTTTGTTCCGGAGTGTCGAAAGTGAGGTGGGTTGCCGAACTTCCCTCCGTGAAAAGATCAATTGAACGGGTGTCGACACCGGCAGATGCCAGCTGCCCGACGATGATTTGCCCGGCGCAATCGCGTGCTGTTTCGCCTACGAACGTAACCGGCACACCTTTTTGCGCGGCTTTGCATGCTGCGCGCAACAGATAGCCGCCAGCCCGCGAACCAACCGGCTGCGACTGCCGGAATCCTATTTCCAGAAAGCATTCGCCTATAACAATGGTCTTCCTGTGTTCCTGAGGCCCGACAGGCGATAAACGGGTTGATTCCGTATTCATATTTCTATTATTGGTTGTCGCCGCGCGACACTGTGCCAAGGTAGCCGCCATGGTGACGCAGCGCATACTGATGTCGGTCGAAGCCGATGAGTTTCATCATGTTCACAACCAGTACATCGCCGATAACTGTCATCATTGTTGTCGAGGTTGTAGGCGTCAGTCCCAGAGGACACACCTCTGGAGCGCAGCCGGTTGCAAGCGTGGCATTTGCCAGACGCCCCAGCTCGCTATCGGGGTTGCCGGTTATCACGATTAGCGGCAACTGAGGGTACAGGTTATGAGCCAGATGAACCAGTTCAATAATCTCGCGCGTCTTTCCGGAATTGGAAATCAGCAGCATAACATCGTTGGGCTGAAGCACACCCAAATCGCCATGTTGAGCTTCGGAAGGGTGGAGATTTACAGCCGGTGTACCCGTCGAGGAAAAGGTTGTGGCAATATTCATGGCTATCTGGCCGGCCTTGCCCATTCCGGAGGTGACGAGTTTGCCGCCGAGCTGATGCACATGCTTGTGTATCAGCTCGACTGCATGGTCGTATGCGTCGCTCACGGGGATGCTGAGTACTGCCTCGCTCTCCTGACGGAGAATCTGCTCCATTGTCTGTTGAACAGAAGAAGTCATATTAGAGGTCGTTTCTCTTTCGTTTTATTAATTGCTGATATGATAGATGCCGTCAAATGCCAACATCCTAGAATTCAGCATTATTCGGTGTTCGTGGGAATGGAATAACGTCGCGGATGTTGGTCATTCCGGTAACGAAAAGCACAAGGCGTTCGAAACCCAATCCAAATCCGGCGTGGGGAACTGTTCCAAAACGGCGGGTGTCGAGGTACCACCACATATCCTTCATTGGTATGTTCAGCTCTTCGATGCGCTGAAGCAGTTTTTCGTAGCTCTCCTCACGCTCCGAGCCACCGATAATCTCACCTATCGACGGGAAGAGAACATCCATGGCGCGCACCGTGCGCCCATCCTCGTTCTGCTTCATATAAAAGGCTTTTATCTCCTTGGGATAGCCGGTCAGAATTACCGGACATTTAAAGTGGTGCTCAACCAAATAGCGTTCGTGTTCGCTCTGCAGGTCGACACCCCATTTAACAGGGAATTCAAATTTATGGCTCGACTTCTCCAGGATTTCAATACCCTCGGTATAGGTGAGTCGCACAAATTTTTGTTCAAGCACATGCTCCAGACGTGCCATCAGCTCCTTATCGTAATGCTCGGCAAGGAATTCTATATCGTCGCGGCAGTTGTCGAGAGCGTAGCGTATACAATATTTCAAGAAGTCCTCGGCAAGATCCATGTTATCGTCTATGTCGTAGAACGCCATTTCCGGCTCAATCATCCAGAACTCCGACAAGTGGCGCGGAGTGTTCGAATTTTCGGCGCGGAAAGTGGGTCCGAATGTGTAAATGGCTCCGAGCGCTGTTGCGCCTAGTTCACCCTCAAGCTGGCCTGAAACTGTAAGCGCTGTGGGTTTTCCGAAAAAGTCTTGCGAATAGTCGACAGCACCATCCTCTGTTTTAGGAAGGTTCGACAACGGCAGTGTTGTAACCTGGAACATCGCGCCGGCGCCCTCGCAGTCGCTGGCTGTAATCAGTGGAGTGTTAAGGTAGTAGAAACCGTGTTCCTGGAAGAAACGGTGAATGGCGAATGCCAAAGCGCTACGCACGCGCAACACAGCGCCGAAAGTATTTGTGCGTGGACGAAGGTGGGCTTTCTCGCGAAGGAATTCGAGCGTATGGCCTTTCTTCTGCAATGGGTAGGTTTCCGGATCAGCTGTGCCGAAAACATGGAGCGTCTCAGCCTGCACCTCAACGCTCTGCCCCTTACCCATCGATTCCACCAACAAGCCCTCAACCTTGATTGAGGCGCCTGTTGTGATAGGCTTAAGCTGTTCCTCGTTGAAGTTCTGCATGTCGAACACAATCTGCAGGTTCTTTACCGTCGAGCCGTCGTTGAGCGCAACGAACTGAACGTGTTTGTTGCCACGACGTGTACGAACCCAGCCCATTACGGTAACCTTGGTGCCGACAAAAGCTTTGTCGGCTATCAAGGCTGATATTTTGTTGCGTATCATTTTCTGTTACTTTTTAGCTTCAATTTATTCGAACGATCCCATTTTCAGGAAGTTCACTTCTTCCTGAGTGAGGTAGCGCCAGCGTCCGCGGGGCAGATTTTTCTTTGTTAATCCGGCAAAGTAAACGCGGTCGAGTTTTGTCACATGGTAGCCGAGGCTCTCGAAAATACGGCGCACGATGCGGTTGCGACCCGAGTGTATCTCAATACCGGCCTGATTGCGGTCGGTGTCGGTTGCGTAAGATATAGCATCGGCATGAATAGGTCCATCTTCAAGTTCTATACCGTCGGCAATCTGTTGCATGTCGTCCTCGGTGATATCCTTATCCGTCCAAACATGATAGATTTTTTTCTTAACATATTTGGGATGAGTCAGTTTCGAAGCAAGGTCGCCATCGTTTGTCAGCAGCAGCACACCGGTTGTATTACGGTCCAGACGGCCAACGGGATAGATGCGTTCGTTACATGCACCTTTAACCAGGTCGAGAACTGTGGTGCGACCATTGGGGTCGTCGGAAGTTGTTACACAATCTTTTGGCTTGTTGAGCAGGATGTAGCACTTGCTTTCCAGTGTCACTACCTTTTCATCGTATTCAACAACGTCGGCGTGCGATATTTTTGTACCCAACTCGGTGACAACGTTGCCGTTCACTTTCACCAGACCTTGCTGGATAAATTCGTCAGCTTCGCGGCGCGAGCAAATTCCGGCATTTGCCATGAATTTGTTCAAGCGAATCTGCTCATTCGGATCCGGTATCGGCATCTCGTATTCGATGCGTTTCGGACGCGGCGTGAAACTCTTGCCCTGACGCGGCATGAAACCACCCTGCTGACGGTTTCGGTTATTGTTGTAACCACCCTGCTGGCGATTCTGATTGTTGTAGCCTCCCTGGCGGTTCTGGTTGTTATAGCCACCCTGGCGGTTCTGATTATTGTAGTTATTGTAACCGCCCTGACGGTTCTGGTTGTTATAGCCGCCCTGACGGTTCTGATTGTTGTAGCTATTGTACCCGCCCTGGCGGTTCTGGTTGTTATAGCCGCCCTGACGGTTTTGATTGTTGTAGCCGCTCTGACGATATCCGCCCTGGTTGTTGTAGCCGCCTTGGCGGTTCTGGTTGTAACCTCGGTTGTTATAACCGCCCTGATTATTGTAACGGTTGTAGCCGCCTTGGCCGTAATTGTTTTGCTGTGAGGTTTCGCCGGTAACCTCGGTTGAATCGGTCTTGGCAGTGGCGTCGGTCGTGTCGTTTGTCGATTGATACTGCTGACGCGGCTGATAGCCGCCCTGATTATAGTGGTTGTTGTAACGGTTGTTATTGTTGTAACCGCCTTGGCGATTGTAACCTCCCTGATTATTGTAGCCCCCTTGGCGGTTCTGGTTGTAGCCGCCCTGACGGTTGTAACCGCCTTGGTTGTAGCCGTTCTGTCGTGGCTGGTAGGAACGAGGCTGATAGCCTGTCGATTGATCGCTTTGTTCCGACGATGAATTTTGGTTGTAATCTACTTTACTGAAACTGCGTTCACCTTCCGACGAACCTGCAATTCTGTTTTCCCCTATTCTGGGTCGTTTAGGCCTCTTTTCTTCGTTAATGTCCATAGATATTAAAGTTGTTGGAATGGAAATTGAGTTTTGTTTTTGCCTCTCGGCTTATTTTAAGTATCAAATTTATCTGTAAAAAGTTCAGAGCATAGGTTGTGCTGTTGCTACACTTTCTTATATGACAAATTTACATTATTATTATTAATTGAAATAACCATGTAAATCGCGCTTACACAAAATTAACCATAATTAACACTCAATTATGGCAACTGCACCTCGTTTATATCGATAATGTGGTGGAGCACGGCATAAAAAGCCAGACCCGTAACGGAATGAATTTTGAGTTTCGAACTGATACTTTTGCGATAAGTGTTCACCGTATGAATCGACAGGCACATCTTATCGGCAATCTCCTTTGTGGCAAGCCCCAACGCAACCCAGCGCAAAACCTCCTTCTCGCGCTCGGTCAGTGTGTCGTCGCTTCCGCTGTCATCCTTAGCCGGCGCCACCTTTACGGTGCTCCGCTTCTGTATCTCGCGTTCAAGCCGCTCTACCTGCGGGAACAGCATATGGTTCTCTATCTCGCAGTGCTGCGACAGTTCCTTGCCGCACAACATCAAGTGAATCAGCGCCGTGTTTATTATCTCGTTATTCTTCTGCTTGTATTTGTAAATAAACAGCTCCTTGAGTTTGTCGAGCTGCGCGGCCATATTATCGTGGCTCGACGAGAAGTCGGCAATTTTGAAACGGTCGGAAATTACGCCGCTGAGTAAATTCTCGACATACGAGAAAATAACACTGTCCTCATATTCCATATGGCTGCGCACTTCCTCGATGTAGGAATCGTAGAACCGCAGAATAACAATAGCAATCTCAGAATTTTCACTCTCGTGAATACCCTCAATCAAAATACGCTTTATGTAGGGCAGCGAATACTCCAGAAATCGCGAGTGCGACTTCCGCAGATACCCTATCAGCGACATTGGCGATATATTGTACGCCTCCCACCGCTTGCGGCTTATGAAATTTATCACGGCAAGAAACGTTTCAGTGTCTACTCCGTTTTCGGCGCAAACCTGTTCCACCGTGCCGTCGCCAAATCCAAGGGCGATGTCAAACCGGTTGAGTACAACAAGCAACTGATTGTTGTCCTCTATTATATCCCTAAGCGAGTCGGTTCGCGTGTAGGTTGATTGGTCAGTCAGCATAAATTCGAGTATTTTTTCCTAAGCAAAAGTAATATTTATTATTCGTCCCCGCAATACCTTATGTTAGGGTATTTATCAAATGAACAGTCCTTTCACTAACTAATATTAACTATAAAAATTAGGGTCCTGAAATTTTATGATATGGGCCCTTAACCTCGAAATTGCTGAAATTGGGAATTGTGACGCAAAACGCCCCTTCACTTTCTGCTATTATATTTTTGCATTAAGCAACCTCTTATGTTATTTTTGCAAAAAACAGCCGCTACTATTTTTTGTTATAAAAGTATTAGCAAAACTAGACCACATTTCAAATTATGGCAGAATACGAATCAGTCAATGAAATATATGCACAGAGCTTCCGCGACAACTGGAGCCTGCCGGCTATCACCGACTATCTTACGGATACAACCGTCAGCTACGGTGAATTTGCAGCCGAAATTGCTCGGCTTCACCTGTTTTTCCGCCTTACAGGCCTGAAACCGGGCGACAAAGTAGCTCTCATGGGCCGAAACACACCCCGCTGGATCACCGTCTTCATAGCCACCATAACATACGGCGCTACAATCGTGCCTATTCTTCAGGATTTCACTCCGGCCGACGCGCAACATATTATAAACCACTCCGGTTCGGTGTTGCTCTACATTGACAACCAAATTTGGGAGAACCTCGAATTTGAAAAAATGCCGGCTATCAAAGGAGTTATATCGCTGGTCGACGGCAAAATGCTGGCCGAACACCCCAAGAACGACGATAAAATTGCCAAAGTTCTGAAAAGCCTCAAACGCTCGTTCCGCAAAGTATACCCCGTAGGCTTCGGCCCCGACGATGTGTTCTATGCAAAGACAGAACCCGACGACGTTGCCGTACTGAACTATACGTCGGGCACAACAGGCTTCTCGAAAGGCGTCATGCTAACCTACCGCAACCTTTGGGGAAACATAGCCTACGGCATTAGTTCGCGCCTGCACTATCAAGGCTCACGGGCGCTGTCGTTCCTTCCGCTGGCCCACGCCTACGGCTGCGCTTTCGACATGTTGGTTCCCCTGGCCGTAGGCACCCACATCACCGTGTTCGGCCGCCTGCCCTCGCCTCAGCTGCTTGTGAAAGCTATGGCGAAAGTAAAACCAAATTTAGTTATATGCGTGCCGCTGGTTTTGGAAAAGATTTACAAAAAGCAGATTCTACCCATGATTGTGCGCAAGCCTATGCGTTGGGTACTGGCCATTCCCGGCCTCGACAAAGCCTTCTACGTGATGATCCGGCGTAAACTCGTGGCCGCTTTCGGCGGCGAGTTCGAGGAAGTGATTGTTGGCGGAGCTCCATTAAACAGCGAAGTAGAAGAATTCCTCCACAAAATCCGCTTCCCATTCACCGTTGGCTACGGAATGACGGAATGCGGCCCGCTCATCAGCCACACACCCTGGCGCCAGTTCCGCGTCGGTTCCTCCGGACGAACCCTGCAAGGCTTTATGGAGAGCAAAATCCTGAGCGACGATCCCGAGAACATTCCCGGCGAAATTTGCGTAAGGGGAACAAACGTCATGAAAGGCTACTACAAGAACCCGGAGGTAACCGCAGCGACAATCGACAAAGATGGATGGCTCCATACCGGTGACATGGGAACCCGCGCTTCCGACGGCACCATATTCATTAAAGGACGATACAAAACAATGATTCTCAGTTCAAACGGCCAGAATATTTACCCCGAAGAGATTGAAGCGAAATTGAACAACATGCCTCTAGTTAGTGAAAGCCTGGTTGTAGAGCGCAACAACCGCCTGATAGCTCTCGTTTATCCCGATTACGAAGCTATGGACAACTTCGGAATCACCAACGAGCAGCTTCCCCAAGAAATGAACAATGTGCTTGCCGAACTCAACAATCTGGTAGCCCCCTATGAAAAAATTGACCGTATCCAGCTAATCGCGCAGGAATTTGAAAAAACTCCCAAACGCTCAATAAAACGATATTTATACAACGTCTGATTATGCTGCTGGATATAATTTTACTCATTGGTGGTCTCGTTCTGATACTTGCCGGCGCTAATTTCCTCACCGATGGCGCTTCGTCGATGGCCAAACGCTGGGGCGTGAGCGAGTTGGTTATCGGATTAACCATTGTTGCCTTCGGCACTTCCGCTCCCGAACTGGCTATCAGCGTACTGTCGGCCATACAAGGGAATGCCGGCCTGGCCGTCGGCAACGTTGTCGGCTCAAACATATTCAACATTCTGGTCATCGTAGGAGTGTCGGCAATCATTCTCCCCTTAAAAATAGGCAAAGGAATTATGCTCAACGAAGTGCCGATGGTTGTTCTTTCATGCCTGGTGATTCTGGTATGCGCCAACTCGCCGCTGCTCGACGGCTCGCAACAGAGCGTTTTGTCACGCTCCGACGGATTGATCATGTTGCTGTTTTTCGCCATTTTCATGCGCTACACCTTCTCAATAGCAAAAAACGAAGCGGAAACTACCGACCCTAAAGCTCAGCCGGTAAAGCAGCTGCCACTATGGCGTGCCATATCTTACATTCTCGGTGGACTTGCCGCTCTTATCTGGGGCGGCGACATATTTGTCGACAGAGCTTCCGGACTAGCAAAATCAATTGGCGTAAGCGATGCCATGATTGGATTAACGATCGTAGCAGCCGGAACATCGGTCCCCGACCTGGCCGCATCAGCTATGGCTGCAGTCAAACACCGCCCCGAAATGGCCGTCGGTAACGCAATCGGCTCATGCCTGTTCAATATTTTCCTTGTGCTGGGAGCCTCCGCTACTATCCACCCGCTTCCAATGGGCACTATCGGCAACTTCGACTTACTTAGCTTGTTGGGAGCCTCACTGCTATTCTGGCTCTTCGGCTGGATCATCGGCCACAGCACAATCACCCGCGCCGAAGGCATCATCATGGTGCTCGCCTACATTGCCTACTTAACCGCCGTCATTATACGCGCATGAAACATTCACCTGCAATCATTATCATTCTCGCCTTTCTGGCATCCTGCTTGCCGGCCTTGTGCTGCACATCAGCTATTATCTCCGGAAAATGTACGCCCGACGGACGCCCGTTGCTATGGAAAAACCGCGACACCGGAACTCTTCTCAACTTCGTCGACCGTGTCGACAGCGACGGTAAAGGCTCGCTTGCCTATGTAGCCCTGTTCAACGACGGCGACTCACTACGTTCCCAAGCCTGGATAGGCATGAACGAAGCCTCGTTCGCTATCATGAACACAGCTTCCTACAATCTGGCCCCCGACACAGCAACCGTGCGCGACAGGGAAGGATTCGTAATGGCAAAAGCGCTGGCATCGTGCCGCTCGCTGGCCGACTTCGAACGGCTGCTCAACCAATACAAACGGCCAATAGGCGTACAAGCAAACTTTGGTGTTGTTGACACCAACGGCGACGCCGCTTTCTATGAAACATGCGACACAGGATTCGTGAAATTTCCCCTCTCCGACTCCCCCACAGGCCTGCTCATCAGAACAAACTTTTCCCAATCGGGCGACTCGATATCCGGCTTCGGCTACATACGCTACGCAAACGCCACCCACCTAATCAACCCCGCGGCATCAAACTGCGCCATAACCCCGGCCTTCCTTATCGACACCGTATCGTGCAGTTTCTACCACTCCCTTCTCGAAGCCGACATGCTAGCCGATACCTCCGCTACTTGGATTGTCGATCAAGATTTTATACCACGCTACAGCACCTCAGCCTCCATAGCTATTGCCGGCAAAAGCAACTCGGCCGACAACCGTCAGCCAATCATGTGGTGCGCATTAGGATATCCACCCTGCGCACCCATGCAGCAAGTGACGCTCAACGATATCCCCGCCGGAATGCTTCCCGATCCCAAAACAACGCTCGCCCCTGATTGCGTTAAAGCAATGCAACTTAAGGATAAAGTGTTCCCCATTACCCGCGGAAGCGGACAACACTACATATATCTTCCCGCCCTGCGCTCCTGTATCCGCAACAAACAGCACGTATCGTCCCCGTCGAAATTAGAGCTCTGATTTAGAGTTGTTAATTCACAATAGTGTAATTCAATCGTAACTCGTTTGTCACATCCAGCCTCTATATTTGCAATACCTAAAGCAAAGGCTTGATTTTAGAAAGATTTACGATCATTACCATTTACATCAGAAACATTATTGCATTGAATAGTAATTTATAGCAGCTCGTTCAGAGTGCAATGACAAACAAAAAGGTTCTATAACAAAAATCAAGTAGAACCGGCCCGGTAAAACCGACGGTTGTGAAAACCTGAAATTCCGGAGCAGCAACTCTGCAACGACAACATTATAAACGGCGCAAGCCAATTAATAACAGCATTCACCTCAACTTTGGTGAATGCTTTTTTTTAACATTTTTTGTACATCATTTTTTATCACACCAATTCATCCCCTATAACGCAAATTGCCTATCTTTGTACTTAAATCAAGAGCACTATGAATCCGCTGAATACCCGGCACGAAGAAACTATTCGTGACATAGCCCGGCTGCTTAGCCGGAGCGAAGACATGTCAAATATATGTCCATCGCAGTGGCAAGGTGAGCCATTGCCCTCCCATAGTGCCGTAAAAGAGATTGTTACCCTTTGTAGAGCACTGACTTTCCCGGGATTTTTCGGCGACAGCACCGTCACCCGCGCAAACATCAACTATCACGCCGGCCTTTGGACCGAGCGTTTGTACACCCTCCTCTGCCAGCAAATTCATGCAGGATTGTCAATGGGCGAATGCGCCGACAAACCCGACGGCAATATGGATCAACGCAACGCTCTCGCAGCCGAAAAAGCCATCGGATTCATCAAACACCTGCCCCAGTTGCGCGACATGCTCAACGACGACGTTACGGCAACCTACCACGGCGACCCCGCAGCCCTGTCAAAGCAAGAAATCATATACTGCTATCCCGGACTGCGCGCTATCTCAGCCTACCGATTCGCAAACTGCCTTTACCAACTCGACGTGCCCATAATTCCACGCATGATTTCCGAAATGAGCCATAGCGAAACCGGCGTCGACATACACCCCGCCGCAACTATCGGACGACGATTCACTATCGACCACGGCACCGGAATCGTAATCGGAGCAACAGCCATAATCGGCAACGACGTAAAAATTTACCAAGGCGTAACGCTAGGAGCCCGAAGCTTCGACCTCGACGAAAACGGCAACCCCGTTAAAGGTGTGCCACGCCACCCGATTATCGGAAACAACGTCGTCATATACTCAAACGCCACAATTCTCGGCCGAATCACTATCGGCGACAACGCCATAATTGGAGGTAACATTTGGGTAACTACCGACGTAGCTCCAGGCGAAAAAATCATTCAGGCCAAAGCTAACAACATCCTGCGCCTGAAAAACGACAACTGAATATAGTGACTTCAATATAACGATGAATACCGACAAATTTGAAATGGTAGCCAAAACCTTCCAAGGACTCGAAGATGTTTTGGCCCAGGAACTGGAACAACTCGGCGCCGAAAACGTAAGCGCCGGCCGACGCATGGTTTCATTCTCAGGCGACAACGAAATTCTGTACAAAGCAAACCTATGCTGCCGTACAGCCCTGAGAATTCTGAAACCAATTTACAAATTCACGGCATCCGACCCCGACCGCCTCTATGAAATGACTAAAGAATTCGACTGGACTTCCGTGCTCAACCCACAAAAAACTTTCTCCATCGACCCCGTCGTAAACTCCGACTCGTTCAACCACTCACGCTACGTCACCTACCGCGTGAAAGATGCCATTGTCGACTTCTTCCAGGATCGTTACGGCCAAGGATGCCGTCCGGGCGTTCGCCTTCAGGACGCCGACGTGATGATAAACGTTCACATCGATGGCAACCGCGTGACCCTGTCGCTCGATTCATCAGGCGAATCGCTCCACAAACGCGGCTACCGCGTTGCTCAAACCGAAGCACCCATCAACGAAGTGCTCGCAGCCGGAATCCTGATGAAAACAGGATGGAAAGGCGAATGCCCCCTCGTCGACCCAATGTGTGGCTCCGGAACATTCCTCATCGAAGCCGCCCTGATTGCCGCAAACATCAACCCCGGTGTATATCGGAAACACTTCGCCTTCGAACAATGGCCCGACTTCGACGAAGAACTCTTCGAACAAATCTACAACGACGACTCGGGCGAGCGCGACGTCATTTGCAAAATTTACGGAGCCGACATCTCGCCAAAAGCCATAGCCATAGCTCAGAAAAACATAAAACAAGCTGCCGTAGGAAAATACATAGATCTTGAAGTGAAACCGCTCTCTCAGTGGTTCGAAGCTCCACTCGACGGACTGCTCGTGACAAACCCTCCTTATGGCGAACGCCTGCAAGTTGACGACATCGATTCGCTATACTCAACGCTCGGAACAAAACTCAAAAAAGTGTTCCGCGGCTACACAGCTTGGGTAATCGGATATCAGGACGAGCAGTTCCGCGCCATCGGCTTGGCCCCTTCCTCGAAAACAGCGCTTTACAACGGTGCCCTTGAATGCCAGTTGCGCGAATACCAGATTTTCGACGGCGATTACAAATCGTTCCGCCGCGATGGACACTCGCTCCGCTCATCGGCAACCGACAACGGCGCAGCCATGGCTCGGAAGCAAAAACAACGTCGCCCAACCGACATAGAATGGCGCCGGGACGCACGCAAAAAAGGCTTCGGCGGTAAGGACGGCGATTTCGAAACAGGCCGCCCCGGCTCAAAAAAAACACAACGTCGCGAACCAATCCACAACAACCGCGAAAAGCAGAAACCATTCGACCGCTTCAACTCAGGAAAAAAATTCCAGCGCCGTCAACCTGAACCGGAAACTCCCGAAATCGAATCTGAAAACCCGCTGGCAAAACGTCGCAACGAAAAAGCCCTCGAATCAATAATCGGTCGCCGCCCGTCAATAAACCCCAACATGAAACATCGTGGCTGGCGCAAAAACAACAACGACAACAACGAATAACCTATAACACAACAGGTTGTTAAAAAAAACTAAATCCGAAATGAATAAAATCCACCGCATACTCCTCCTCGGCTCAGGAGGCCGCGAATCAGCTCTAGCCTGGAAAATCAGCCAAAGTCCGCTAACCGAACAACTGTTCATAGCCCCCGGCAACGGAGGCACAGGCGCTTACGGCACAAACGTAAACCTCAAACCTACCGACTTCAACGCTATCGAACAATTCGTGGCCGAAAATGCCATCGACATGATTGTTGTCGGAAACGAGGATCCGCTGGTGGCCGGAATCTACGACCGTCTATCCTCCGATAAACTACTCATTGTAGGCCCATCAAAAGCCGGTGCCGCGCTCGAAGGAAGCAAAGACTTCGCAAAACAGTTCATGGCACGCCACAACATCCCTACCGCCCGCTACAAATCGTTCACCGCCGACAACATTGACGAAGGTTACGCATTCCTCGAATCGCTCAAAGCACCCTACGTGCTCAAAGCCGACGGCCTGGCCGCAGGCAAAGGCGTGCTAATTCTTCCAACCCTTCAAGAAGCAAAAGACGCCCTGAAAGAAATGCTATCCGGAATGTTCGGACAATCATCGGCTACAGTAGTCATCGAAGAATTCCTCACAGGAATCGAATGCTCAGTCTTCGTACTGACCGACGGCGAAAACTACCGCGTTCTCCCCGTAGCCAAAGACTACAAACGAATCGGTGAAGGCGACACCGGACCAAACACCGGCGGCATGGGCGCCGTAAGCCCTGTCCCATTCGCCAATCAGGAATGGATGGAAAAAGTGCGCACCCGAATAATCGAGCCAACCGTTAAAGGACTGAAACAAGAAAACATCACATACCGCGGCTTCATATTCCTCGGCCTCATAAATGTTGACGGCAACCCGATGGTAATCGAATACAACGTGCGCATGGGCGACCCCGAAACCGAAGCCGTTATGCTGCGTGTCGATGCCGACCTCGTTGCCCTTATGGAAGCCGCCGCAAAAGGTAACCTTGGCAACCTGCCGCTCAACCACGACCCACGCACAGCCGTAACCGTAATGATGGTGTCGGGAGGCTACCCGGGCTCCTACGAAAAAGGCAAAATCATCACTGGCATCAACAACGTAAACCCCGACGAAAGCATCGTATTCCACGCCGGCACAAAACTCAACGACGACCAATCTGTCGTAACATCCGGAGGCCGGGTGCTCGCCGTCAGCTCCTACGGCACCGATATCGCCGACGCCCTGGCCCACAGCTTCAACTCAGTTGAAAAAATCAACTTCGACGGAGCATACTACCGCCGCGACATCGGCCGCGACCTTATGGCTCTTCTCTAATAAGAGCACACATGAACGACGGCGAAATAACCCGTTTCCTCCATTCGCGCTACGGCTATCTGCTAATGGCATTGATAGCCGTGGCCGCCACTTTCCACGCATTTTCGTTAGGAAGCTTCCTCAATAGCACCTCCACGCAGGGGATTCTCGGAATTACCCCGGCCAACGATTGGCTGGCCCCGGGAACCGCACGCCCCTTATGCGGCACATTGCTGACGCTAGTTATTTCAGCCATGCTCGTAATCGTAAACAGCCGCTACAACATAATCCGCGGCCTCTCGATGCTATACGCCGGCATTTTTCTGATATTCTCAGCCGCCGTCCCATCATTGTCGTGCAATATCAACTCAGGCTCATTCATGGCTCTAGCATGGGTACTCACGCTTATTCCGCTATTTTCAGCCTACCAGCGCCAACTGGCAACCCGCAGAATTTTCCTAACCATTTGCACTGCCACAGCCGCCACACTTATCTTCATGCCACCCCTGGCCATCATCTACATTCCCATTTACATTGCAGGCTGCGTTCAAATGCGCTGCCTGAACCTGAAAACAGCCCTGGCTGCTATTATCGGCATCGTCACACCAATATGGATTATATGGGGATTCGGCCTGACCGATGTGCAAACATCATCATTTGCGCTTAACAATCTTTTTTCACCACTGAAATTTGCCACCCCCGCCCTAAACGCCACCGTCCTTACAACAATCGCCCTCGGAGGCATATTCGCCCTCTTCAATCTTATAAAGATATACAACTACAACGGTCGGGCGCGCGCCTACAACGGTTTCATCACAATCACTGCCGTCGCCACAATCCTTCTGTTGCTCATTGACTCAGCCAACACCCTGGCCTATCTACCCCTGCTAAACGTGTGCGCAGCCATACAAGCCGGCCACTTCTTCTCCATTAACAACCGCCGCCGCTCCTACGTGCCTATTCTGATAATCATCGCTATTTATATCGCGCTATATGTCTGGAACATCGTTTGAAAAAGTTATTGTCGAAAGCAAAATACCCTTCATAAAAGGCCTACTCGAACCATATTTTAACGTCGTCTATCTCGCCCCCGATGAAATCACACCACAAGCCATAGCCGATGCCGACGCAATGATTATACGCACCCGCACCCACTGCGACCAACACCTGCTCAGCAATTCGCGCTGCCGCTTTATAGCAACAGCTACCATAGGCACCGACCACATCGACCTCGACTACTGCGCCGACAACAACATCACCGTTGCCAACGCCCCGGGATGCAACGCACCCGCCGTCGCACAATACGTACTCTCAACAATCGGCCTCTGGATGCAGCAAAACAACCGCCTTCCCAGCCAAACAACCCTCGGCGTTGTCGGCCTTGGCCACGTCGGAAGCATCGTCGCACAATGGGCTCAAAACAACGGGATAAACGTGCTATGCTGCGACCCCCCACTGCAACTGTCAGGTAACAGCAACCGCCAATTCCATCCGCTCGAAACCCTCGCCGCCCAGTGCGACATAATCACATTCCACACCCCGCTGACGCGCCAGCTTCCACATCCCACGTTCCACCTTGTCAACCCGGCGTTCATCAACAAACTCGCAAAACAACCACTAATAATAAACAGCGCACGCGGCTCCATCGTCGACACCGACTCACTCATTCAAGCCTACGACAACGGCAACATAAGCGCCCTGGCAATCGACTGCTGGGAAAACGAACCAAACATCAATCAACAATTGCTCAAACGAGCATTCATCGCCACGCCGCACATTGCCGGCTACTCCATCGAAGGCAAAAAGCGCGCAACACAAATGGCAATAAACGCCCTTACAACCAACTTCGCCAAGCCCCCAGTCACTTTGGCCGAACCCGCACCAAAACGCCACAAACAGGCTCCATCACTCACCCACATCATCAAATCCTACAACCCCACAGCCGACACCCTGCAACTAAAAGCCTCACCATCCTTCTTCGAAACCCTGCGCAACAACTACAACTATCGCCCCGAACCCTAACGCAAATCATCACATATTCATTATTTCGCCACGTTCCAATCAAAGCTGAACGTGCTGTCAATCACCGGGACACACACATTCAAGCCCTTTCCTTTCTTCCTCTTAACGTTCATATACCCAACTATCGCATCCTGCGGATATATCGTGTTCGTCTTCAAATACCCCTGCTTGCGCACATTAAGGGCCCATATCATAAAATTTCAGGGCCCTTAAAAGCATCACTCCTCGTCAGCAACGTACAATACACACTGTCAGGATAAAATATTACAGGTTCTTTCCCTAGATTCATAATAAATGTATCCAGCCGATAGTACTTCCCATAATCATCGTCATCTTCGTTACACGATAGCCCTACAACAATATCATTCTTATTAAGATAGGCCCAAAATTTGCCATCATTATATTCCGTCAGAACCGTATCACACTCCGGATACAAAAAAGTTTGAGCGTTGGCAATCACCGAAAGCCAAACCAAAATCACAAAACAAAATATATGTTTCATTTAACAACTGCAAAATTATAATAAACCGGAGTAACATTCAACAAAACAACCGTTACCACCAAATGTCACAACCATTCCGCCTCTAAGATACGAATTTCAAGCAACAATTCAAATATTTCACACCATTCACGCCTTTAGGGGCACAGCCTTCCGCGTTCGCATCATAACACCAGTCAGTAGTAGGAACATTCGCCGGCTATACATAAAAAAAAGCGATTGCTGCGGTGTTGTCCGTCAGCAATCGCTGTGAAGGAGGCGGT
>JAMPII010000001.1:67648-156117 GCA_023662835.1 Muribaculaceae bacterium
ATCCCTCCAAACCAGCGACCCCAGCGGCCCTGAAATTTTATGATATGGGCCCTTAGAAACTGTGCTGCACGAGGTAGCACCCAGCATCAGAGCCGCACATACTATCAGCCCAAGAAATACTTTTTTCATTTTTTTTTGTTGATGATTGATTATAATTATTAGCCCCATAAAAACATAGCAGTGTGGAGCTTTTCCACTGTGTGTTCTACCGTCAACAAATATTGTAAAAATTTTCTGATCGCAATAAAATTAACTAAATTTCAGTTAAAAGCTAGAGCCAGCGAAGTCGGCGGCAGGGTAGGACAACCGGATTGCGAGGTCGATTATGCTGCGCAACGTGTAGAGCTATCGCGCGGGTCATCAACAAATCGTCGTGGCATCCGGCCTTGGCCCCCGTTGAGCCGCCATGCTTATACTCGAACACACTCAGTTCATGAATCGCTTCTGCGTCGCGCTCAATGTATGTGCCATCGCGTACGGCAGCTATCAATCCTGTGATTATCATCGATTTTGTAGCCCGGTTTGTATGGAAACCAATCCTCGACGAAGGCGCGTCGGAAGCGAATTCCCTGTCATAGCTGCTCTGGCGGTGGTACATGTTGGGATAGCTTTCGGCAAGTTCGGCCAACAGCGACAATCCTGTTTCGCCGTCGCTCCCGGAGGTCTCGAGCGTGTTCGACTCAACTACAAGTAGCGCCTGGCCGTACCAACGAGCCAATGTTGCCGCCCGTTGAGTGAGAATATCATGGTCGCAATGCCCGCGCCATTGGGCTACAACTTCATCGCGCTCACCCCCCGCATCTATCACCAGAATCACCGAGAAATCGCTTTTATCAGAGCGACCACCTATATCTACTGCCGCAACATACCTCCCCGGCCGGGCTTCCGCATCGGGTAATTTCCAAACCGACAGCCTACCACGGCGGTCGTCAGCTATAGCCTGAAGCTGACGACGCGGAATCCCGCTATCTTTGTTGGCCAGCAATTCGGCTATACTCATCGGCTGACAACAGTTTTTACCCAATTCGTCGATACGCTCGAGCGGGAACACTCCCGTGTCGGTATTCGCAAATGCCTCAACTGCGTCGGTTGGATACTCGGCTGCCATCAGCTGTTGCGACGGATACTCGCGCCGCTTCTCGTGGTACCACGCTATCTGCTCAAGTGTGCAGCCATGCTTATTCCACAAATCACGCTCGTAGCTATCCATCGCCAGCCATAGAGCCTTCGAATCGGCAACAGGCCGGGCATACATCTCAATCTCATACCAAGGAACAAACACCGGTATCTTGTCGCTCCCCTCGGGTGAGCATGCCCTTAGCCATTCGCTATGAAAAAAGTTGCCCATTCCGTTGGCCGTGCTTTCCATAGCTATCAGCGTGAGCGGTTCGCGCATGATTGAACCACAGATAGCCCTGACAAAACCCTCGGGCGAACGACTTGCCGTATCGCCCCAAAAAGCAACCTCGCTCAGATGAGCCATTGAAAAATCGCCTCCGCGCACCGATTCCTGCTTCTCAGCCGAACCCAACGTGACCCGGCAGTCGCGCCCCGGTATGTAGCGGATATTTGTCGACCTCTCATAAACCCGGAATTCCGGCTTGCACCCCTCTTCCTCGTCCCAAACATCGGTCGGGTAATCGGACAGGATTTTGGAGTACATGCCGCGAATTGTTGCCGCCGTGTCCTTCACATGGGCGCATATCAACGAGTTCCACGACCTGCGGTGAACAAGCTGTATCCATGCCATATATATCTGAACCAACGTCGACCCGCCCCATTGACGCGCTTTCAGCATGATCAGCCTTATCGGGTTGCCATCCAACCGTTGACGCTCCATCAGCGACAGTACCCGTCGCTGAGGCCTGTTCAGAATGAAACGTACATCGCGTCCCGAACGCTTATCCTTGATTGTGCAGCACGTTGCCGCCCAATATTCAAAGTCGTGCTCAATACGTAGCCTCCTCCAGGCCTGCGGATTGTTCTCCACTGCCGCCATGCGGCAATCCGTAGCCATAGTCAAGGGTATCATCTCCAGCGCCCCCGATATGGGCGACAGGCGTTCAACGCGATCCCCCGTGCATCCGGCGCCGCGTATCGGGTCGTAATCTGAAGCCCGTGCCAGATGCCGCCTCCGGTTCTCGACTAATATTTCTTCAATGGTTTCCATTGTGAGAGGCAAATGTGAGTGTAAGAATGCCTAGACGGGTGTCGTTGGTGACGCTCCCCGTAAATTCGACTACAATATAGCGCAGTGGTGCCGTCTGTGGCGTGAGCAGACGCAATGGAGCCTCAACAGCTCCGTTTAGGCTGAATCCTCCCAATACCCTTGCGTCCGACGGATTGCCATTATGCCCCTTTATTGTCAGTGTTCCCGTTGCCATAGCCGAATGGAAATCCCAGTCGATATGATGAAGCCTTGATGCTGTTGAGCATTGGCCGGGAACGCGGATTTGATGACTCCATATAACGTTGGTTAAAGTATTGTTAAGACTAACGCTGGTGTCGATAAGGGCGCCATCGGCATTTATCAGCCACAGCTTCCCTGCCTCATTTCCAGCAAACCATCTGGTCTTTAGTTCCGTCAATTCCGTTTCGCGTCCATCGGTATCGATCAGCAGGCAGGAATTATCGGCTTGGGCGCACCATAGTTCACCTCCATTCTCAACGCTCCACCCCAGTGCCACACAGTCGGCATAACGTTTCACCTCCTTAGCTGTCGAACCTGCCACACAAATAATCTGTCCGGCTGTCGTAGCAGCATAAACTCCTTGCGGAGCCGACGCTACTTTCTCGGCCGAATCAACCCCGCAATTGTAAATCATATGAGCAGAACAAAGGGTCCGTTTCGAGTTAACAGCAAGCGAATAGATAAGGCTGTCGGTGAAAACATACAGATGGCGCCGCGCAAAATCCCAGGCGCTCTGAGTTCGCGCAGCCGGAGTAATTCCCTTTACCCGCCCCGCTGCAAATGTGATTCCACACTCAACGTTGGTTGGATCCGATGCCGACGCGGCCAGCACTGTCGATGGGTGTGCGGTAGGAGAGCCGGAGTCGACCGCTTGTATAGCTACATCGGCCAGCCCCCACTCGTTTGGATTAAGCGGCTCCATATTCTCGTTCAAAAAGAATGCCCATCTGCCCGACGAAGTAGCTTGGCAATCGAACCCGCAGGAACGGCGACCGGCTGTTGTTGCCGACGACAGTTGCAATGTGATTTTCTTGCAGCTTCCCAGAGGATAAGCTATTAGCGCCGACAGCTTCAGCGGTGCGTTGTTCTGGGCCGAATCGGTGTCGGCAAAGCTCTCCCCGGTGGTCAACTCAGCAGCCGATGCGCCAGCCCATGCCACAGTTGAATCGGTTTCTGTAGCAAGTTCTGCAACAGATGCCGCCCGGCAACGCACCGGTGTTATGTCGCCCCATAGTGCCATATCGCCTACGGCAACAGCCGCTGCAGCCGAAAACGAATGTGGCAAGCTGCATTCTGAAATAAACCCGGCGGAGGCTTTGGCTGCTTTTGAGATGGCCGACATCAGTGTCGACTGTTCTGAGAGTGTGTCGCGTAGCCTCACAGGCGTGAGAGATACATCTGCCGACGTTTCATTGGCAGGAAGTCGGAGAACAACGGTCGATATTTCATCAAGCCGGTCGAGCACACTCTCAACCAAAAATCGAGCCGGTGCAGCTTGTGCCGGCGACATCAGCAGTGATGCTTCAGTCGCAGTTGACCCGTTAAACCTGATGCCGGCCTTCCCTTTACCATCGAGACGCACGGTTTCCAACGGCGGTGTCATCATCACCTCAACAGTCCCGGCTATTGCCGACACTCCGTAAACGCTTACCGCAGGCAAATAGGCTTGAACACTCATTGTAGCCGGCCCAACTTTTTTAAAGTACGAACCTTGAAGATGAACCTTAGCCTCGATACGTTCCATGCCTTGAATGCCTGATGCCGACATCAGTACAGGCGTTGAACGATGAGCAACGCGCCCATACTCGTCGAGCAAACGCCACCAGAGCATTACCGGTTGAACAAGCAGATTCTGAGTGCGTGCTTGTTCGGCCAAACGCTTGTAAACATCGGCCAGAGAGGCGGTAATTGCGTTAATGTCGCTATCGGTCATCGGCCCGGTCCAATGGGCATACTCTCCCGACAGAGTGAATTCATTGGTGGTTGCGGCCAACTTTGTTTTTTGCGTGCAAACAAAACGTACTTTCGGAATCACGACCGAGGAAGAAATATCATCCCAAATCGTATAGCCACCCGTAACCTTGCGGGGCTTCAGTTTCAGCGGCGGAGCCCCCGATAGCATGAACAGCGCCGTGTCGCCATGCGATACGGCCGATTTCGGGCACTCTTGAATTTCAGCTACAGCGGTGGCATTCATACCGTTCCACACCCATAGTTTTCCGTTTTGCCAGCTGAAAATAAAATCCGATCCTTGCCATACCATGTACAATAGCGGAACTCCTTTTATCGATGATGATGAGCTGTATATACCAGTAGGAGCTAATCCTCCCGTAGTCTGTTCCTGCCTCATATTCACTACTCTGCACCCATCGGGCGCGTTTGCTTTCGGAGGCGTCGGGCTGATAGCTACGGCAGATGTTTTAAAATTTGTGTTTTTCATAATAATTTGAGTTGGTTTATGTTTGCACGGGCAAAGATAAGGCTCTCTCTAAAGGTTCGATTCCAGATATTGCATAAAGATACAAAAATTCACATTTGTTAACTGTATATCGCCCCGACTCATACAAACGCAACAACGGCACCCGGTTTCCCGAATGCCGTTGTGGATTATAGTTGAGAATTAATTAGTTATTTCACGATAACTTTTTCTGATTTGCGGCCGGTAACCTTGATGTAAAGGCCGGGAGCGAGTGCGGACGCGTCGACGCGAACACCCTGGATGGTGTAGTAGATCGGTGTAGCTTCGTCGCCGTCGCTAACAATTTCGTCGATAGCGGAGAACTGGGGCGCTACAACGCAGTAGTCGGCTTTAGCTGGGGTGATAGCCTCAGGATTATCGTTTTTCCATGAGTAGCCGAACAAACCGCTGTGTTCCTCAGCTGTGTTGCGCTGCCATGCATAGAGGTTGCCGGCGGGGTCGAACGCGAGTTGGCAAACCTCAGTGCAGTACTTGGTGTCGTTAACGTCGGCCAAGTATTTGAATGTTGGCACATTGTCTTCCCATGTAACACGGAAAATCTTAATGTTTTCCGAACGTCCGGCAACGGCTGCAATCGACAAATCGTTGGTTATAGCTACCGATCCGCCGCAGGAGTTGAACAGTTCGGGGTGGTCGCCTGAGTTATAAAGTAAATCACCGTTGATGTCGGTATATATGAAGCCCGGGCAACTGACTGTGTTTGAACCGGCACCGCGATGCTGAGCGGCAAAAATACCATTTGGTGTTCCCGTTATACAAACATTCTGGTTGGCCATTTTCGAGTTGCCGGCATATTGTGCATAGGCTGCATTAACTCCCTTGGTAACCTTGTCGGCTGTGCCGATGTCCCAACGCGATAGTATACCCTTGTAGGTAGAGTTGCCTGAAGGCCAGTCTTCAGCGAATACCCACAAACGTGTGTCCTCGCCCGTGCCCTGGAACCCTATGCCTGTTGCGCCCGAGCCAACGCAGTCGTTGCTGTCGGCCATCTTGAAGCAACCAGTTCCGTCGTTTGTACCGCCGGCCAAGTTAATAGGTTCAGCTTCAGGATTTTCGGGGTCGAACTTCCAGTAGCCTGCACCGGCGTCAGAGAAGTCGCAAGCGTAGGCAACCTTATTGTCGCGCATGGCTAAACGATAGTTCGACGAGCGGTTCGAAGTGGCCCAAGGCTGCATGCCGGCGTGATAGTCGCCCTGTTTTGTTCCGTCGGCATTGTAGAGAGCGAATCCCTGAGCGTAGCCGCGCGAAACGATAATCTTACCGTAAGCGTTGCTCTCAGGGTCGGTAACGACGCCTACACCACCGCGCGAATCAAGTTTGCCGGCAGCATCGTGGAAGAAATGAGAAGTTCCGGAAACAGCATTCGAATAAACCTTCACAGTCCAATCGTATGTTGCCCCTGTTGTCAGTCGCGGGTCGTTAATCTTAACCGTGTTCTCGCCGGCGGCAGTTCCACCTTCAAGCACAACTACATCGCTTTCGTTGTCGCGGTTTGTCAGGATAACATCAACGGCTTTAACCTTGCCTGTCAGTGAGTAAGCTACCGTCGGGATATCCTGGCCTTCAACAACGCCCAGGTTGTAGGCAAAGTGGGCGCGTTCGCCGCTATCCTTCCAGTCCTTATCGGGATCCTCGGGCTCGGGATCTTGGTTGTCGTTCGAGCCGGGAGTTGGAATTGTTATGTCGCTGTCGTTGTAAACCACGAAAATACCGTTGTAAACGGCGCGTTTGCCGGTTGCGTCGTACGACATGGCAACCTGTCCGCCGTTGGCATACATTTGTGCTGAGCCGCCGCAGTCGACCTGCGTCATGTTTTCAATGCCGAATTTGTCGCGGCCCATTATACATAGCTGTTCCAACGAGAAGCCGCAATACTGTTTTTTCTTTGTTGTCTGGTCGGTAACGTTGTGTTCGCAAGTCATGATCCAGAGTTTTGTTCCTTCTGCGTTTGTGCCATAAACTGTTCGCGAATTCAAACTTGTATTGTACGACTGCGAAGCGGCAGTTGTGTTCGGCTGTATTGTTCCATTCTTCATAGCCAGCACGTTACCGGAAATACCGGTCACAATTTTTTCAGGCGAACCCATAGTCTGAAAGTTCACTTTGGTATCGATTGTGATTATGTCGCCAACTTTCCAGTTGTCGTGGGGCACGGTAGCGTATGAGCTGCGTCCAACTATTGCCAGGTCGTGGTCGCCAAGAGTGCCAACCGATTCCGGATTGAAGCGCATCTCTTTAATAACATAGTCGGTTGTGCCACCGACGTTCATGGCTGTAACGCCTTCAGCATAGTCGAGAATAATCTCGATGTAGCCAGTGGTTCCCATTGTGGGAGTCCAGGTTCCAACAGCTCCTGTCAGGTCGCCAACGCGGAAAGTCTTGTTTGTCCCGTACTGGCGGGTGAATATTGATGCCTGACCTGCGTCGACAAAACGGTTACACATTGTCAGGTTCATACGGTGGCCGATACGGTTGTTAATGGCTGCAAATTGAACGCCTGAGCCTATATCGTTGTTGGCTTTCTGATAGTTGGTGTAGTCGATGTAACATTTACCTTTTTCATCAACTATCATCATGCCGGTCATTGTAGGGCCGCCGCAGTGCGACCATTGCGAAGGGGTATGGTCGGTGTACATCACACCGTTCATTACGCATAATCCGTGAGGCTGTGCGCCCATGCAGGAATAAAAGCCTGTTTCGGGCGATGTGCTCCAGAAGTTACCGTTGGCACCGGCAACAACCTGGTGGTCGGCTTTATGGACGGTTTTGGCATGGTCTGTTAAAGTGCGGTTACCCGTCATAGCGTCGGGTTTCACGTTCTCGACCGAGATTTTGGGGTTGGTAAGATCGGCTTCAATCACATGTAAATGGGATCCAGCCAACGTTGACGAACGGTTGGTTTTCCAATTCACAAATGTGTATTTGACGCCCGGAGCAATCTCCGAAGTGGTAACCTCAACCGGCCACGTGTTTGTGCCAACGGTCCAGGTTTCGTCAACAGCCATTGCTGCAAACGCACTGGCGCTCAATAGCGTAGTGCAAAGTACAAAATGCTTTAACATGTTTTGGTATTATTGTATGGTATAATTTGGGTTAATATACACTTTAAAAAGCAATAAATAATTATTCAGGTTGATTTCCAAAGGAATTATTCTAACTATAAATCCCAGTATATCAAATCAACGCGAATTTAACCGATTTTCTGCAAACTACAAAAAAAGTAAGTCACTTTACCGCAAAAAAACTGCACTTGCCTGTTGAACCTGCCCTCTACTTTACTTTTATATATGAAAACGACGATGTACATATACTAAAATTTTATAACTTTGTGAAGTAGGTCCGTGTAATGACGGGGGAAATCTTAAACCATAGTACCGATATGAAATTAGTGCGTATTTTGTGTGCAGCAGCCGTGTTAACGGCTTTTGTGCCGGCAATCGCGGCCGGCGATGCGCCGGTTGGCTATCCTATCGAGCCGGTCAAATTTACAAGCGTGAAGATAACCGATCCGTTCTGGAGTCAACGGCTCGATGCTTGCCGTCAGACAACCATACCTTTGGCTTTCAGCAAATGTGAGGAGACCGGCCGCTACGATAACTTCGTTAAAGCAGCCAACCCCAGCAACCAATATAAGATTGAGGGATTCCCTTTCGATGACACCGATGTTTATAAAACAATCGAGGGCGCAAGCTATTTGCTCCAAACCTTCCCTAACAAGAAACTGGAGGCATATATCGACAGTGTGCTGACGCTTGTGGCGGCTGCGCAGGAGCCTGACGGCTATCTGAACACATCGTTCACCATGAACCCCTCAAAGCCTCATTCATGGATGGCGCCTGGTAAAAGATGGGAAAAAGTTGAAGTGCTCAGCCATGAGTTCTACAATCTAGGGCATATGATTGACGGAGCCGTGGCCCACTATCAAGCTACGGGCAAACGCAACTTTCTCGACATAGCAATCCGTTATGCCGACTGTGTTTGCCGCGAAATCGGCGACGGCGACGGGCAGCTAACCAAAGTGCCCGGCCATCAGATTGCAGAAATGGCTCTGGCCCGACTCTACACCGTTACCTGCAACAAAAAATACCTCGACCAAGCAAAGTATTTCCTTGACAAGCGTGGCTACACATCGCGCAAGGATACTTACAGTCAGGCTCACAAACCTGTTGTGGAACAGGATGAAGCCGTAGGACATGCCGTACGTGCCGCATATATGTATGCCGGCATGGCCGATGTTGCAGCTCTCACCGGCGATTCGACCTACATTAAGGCAATTGACCGCATATGGGACAATATTGTTTCGAAAAAATATTACATAACCGGAGGTATTGGCGCACGACACAACGGGGAGGCCTTTGGCGACAACTATGAACTACCCAATCTGGAAGCTTATTGCGAGACATGCGCCGCCATAGGAAATGTGTATGTGAATCACCGGCTTTTCCTGCTGCACGGCGATGCAAAATACTACGATGTGCTCGAACGCACGCTCTACAACGGTCTTATCTCGGGAATGTCGATTAAAGGCGACGCTTTCTTCTATCCAAATCCATTGGCAAGCGAAGGCAATTACGAGCGGAAACCATGGTTCGGATGTGCCTGCTGTCCGTCGAATTTATGTCGTTTCATCCCATCCATTCCCGGCTATACATATGCCGTTAACGGCAAGGATATCTATGTGAACCTATACATCGGCAACACTGCAAATCTGACCGCCGCAGGAAAACAGGTAACGCTTTCACAATCGGGAAACTACACATGGGATGGCGATGTGACAATCGGGATAGACCGTAACCGTGTCGGCGAATTCACCCTTTGCTTGCGAATTCCGGGCTGGGCACGCAACAGCGTTGTCCCCGGCGATTTATACGCATATGCCGACAAGAAAACGCCAGCTTACACAGTGAAAGTAAACGGACAGCCAACGACGGCAGCTCTCGACAAAGGCTATTTCAAGATCAAACGCAATTGGAAGAAAGGTGACAAAGTTGAGCTGCATTTCGACATGCCGGTGAGAAAAGTTGTTGCAAATCAGAAAGTAAAAGCCGATAGAGGCCGCGTAGCCATTGAGCGCGGACCAATTGTGTATTGTGCCGAATGGCCCGACAACAATTTCAACATCCAGAACATAGTGGTAAACCCTGCCGAAGAATTTTCTGCCCAGTCATCCGAAAAACTGAACGGCATTACTGAGCTGACAGGTAAAGCCCAATTGTTAGCCTACGACAATCAAGGCTACCTGAGGGTAGAAACAGTGCCTCTCAATCTGATTCCCTACTATGCGTGGGCACATCGCGGCCAAGGCCAGATGAGCGTATGGCTTCCGACAATACCCTCGGCAACAATGCCGGTGAAAGGCTACGAAAACAGTTTCCGCAACGAATTCGAAACAAAATAACCTCCCTTAAACCAAAAAGGCCGCGCTCCGGTAGTGTGAGGCGCGGCCTTTTTGATTTTGGTTTGCTATTAATGAATGCGGCGAAGCACTTGGCATGTACGGGCCGGCAGATACAGCTTGAGCCAACCTTTATGGGTGTCGGCGTAGAGCGGATCGTGGATGGTGAGATGGTGAGTGGCGTCGTTTACATTGCCAAAGCCTCCGAATTGCGGGTCGTCGCTCGACAATACAACCTCATATTCACCCTCGTGAGCCAGAAAACCGTAGCCTTCGTAGGATTTGAATGGTGCCCAGTTGAAAACGAACAGCAGGTCGCCGCGCTCAAAAGCCAGCACCTGATCGCTGTCGTTGTCCCATAATTTCTGTATAGGTAGAGCCTGGAAATCCTTAACTGATTCAACCAGATGAATCATGGCGTTGTCGAATGCCTGCAACTGGCAGTAGCGCAAGTCGTCGCGGTCAACCAAGTCCCACTGGCGGCGTGCATATTTGTAGCTCCAGCCATTACCTTCGCGAGGGAAATCAATCCATTCGGGGTGTCCGAACTCGTTGCCCATGAAGTTAAGGTAGCCACCGTTAATAGTTGCCAGGGTTACTAGACGTATCATTTTGTGCATTGCCACACCGCGGCTTACGGCGGCATTGTCGTCGTCCTTACTCATGTGCCAGTACATCTCTTTGTCTATGAGGCGGAAAATCACGGTTTTGTCGCCTACTAGAGCTTGGTCGTGGCTTTCAACGTAGCTGATTGTCTTTTCGTCGGCACGGCGGTTGGTCAGTTCCCAGAATATCGATGTGGGGTGCCAGTCCTCATCCTTCTTTTCCTTGAGCATTTTTATCCAATAGTCGGGTATGCCCATGGCCATGCGGTAGTCGAAGCCTATGCCGCCACCTTTTATCGGGTAGGCCAAACCGGGCATTCCGCTCATCTCCTCAGCGATTGTGATAGCGCGGCGGTTCACCTGATGGATCAGTTTGTTGGCCAATGTCAGATAGGTGATTGCGTTGGTGTCCTCGCCTCCGTTGTAATAGTCGGCATATGAGCCGAATGCCTGCCCTAATCCATGGTTATAGTAGAGCATCGAGGTTACGCCGTCGAAGCGGAAGCCGTCGAAGTGGAACTCCTCAAGCCAGTATTTGCAATTGCTCAGCAAGAAGTGAAGCACCTGGTTTTTGCCATAGTCGAAGCATAGCGAGTCCCAGGCGGAATGTTCGCGACGCCCGTCGCCGTAGAAGTACTGGTCATAGCTTCCGTCGAGGCGTCCCAATCCTTCGTTTTCGTTTTTAACAGCATGGGAATGAACGAGGTCCATAATCACGGCCAGTCCGCGTGAGTGGGCGTCGTCGATGAGCGCTTTCAGCTCCTCGGGTGTACCGAATCGGCTCGACGGGGCGTAAAAGTTGGAAACATGATAGCCAAACGATCCATAGTAGGGGTGCTCCTGGATGGCCATGATTTGTATGGCATTATATCCGTCGGCCTGAATGCGCGGCAACACATTTTCGCGGAACTCATTGTATGTGCCTACGCCTTCGCGATTCTGAGCCATACCAATGTGGCATTCATAAATCAGCAGAGGTTCGGTGTTGGGGGTAAATTTCTTCACGGCCCATTTGTAAGGCTTCTCTGGTGCCCAGACCTGTGCGGAGAATATGGCTGTTTTCTCGTCCTGTACAACGCGGGTTGCATAGGCCGGAATGCGTTCGCCTCCTCCGCCGTTCCACGCTACACGCATCTTGTACAATTGGCCGTGGCTCAGCGCTTTTTCAGGCAGTTTCAGTTCCCAAACGCCGTTGCCGATGCCTTTAAGTGCATATTTGCGCATTTCCTGCCATTTCGAGAAGTCGCCCACGAGTGTGATTGATGTGGCGTTGGGCGCCCATTCGCGGAACACCCAGCCGTCGGCTGTGCGGTGCAAACCGAAATAGTTGTAAGCATTGGCGAAAGCTTTCAGAGAGCCGTCGGCCGCTGTCAGTTCTTTTTCCTTGTTGAGGAAATCGCGGTGTCTGCCTTCAATGGCCTTGGCATAGGGTTCCAGCCAAGGGTCGTTTTTGATTATCGCTAACTTTGCCATAATATATAAGAAATTTGGTTATGAATCAGAATTTGTAGGTGGCGCCTACCAAACCGGTGATGCCCGGGTTCATCACACCATAGCAAATTTGCCAACGTTTGTTGAGAATATTCTCCAGATTGGCCCACACGCTTACCCGGCTGTTCAGACGGTAGCAAGCGCCAAGGTCGAGGCTCTGTAAGTTGCCGAGCTTGTGGTTAAGCAATTGGTTGGTTGATGTGATAGCTATCTGCGTTTTGCGTCCGTTGCGCATCGTGAATCCGAGCGACACGTCGAGCGGTTTAATCGGACTCACTTTCACGTTGGCTTTGAACTCCGATTTTGCCCGGTCGAGCCATTGGGCATACCCTTTGTCGTCGTCGTCGGGCGCGCCCTCATAGCTGACGCGAAAATCGACAACCGAGCCGTACTTGTAGCCCACGGCGGCTCCGTAGTGGATGCTGGTGTATTTTTTGTATGGGGCGTAGGTGCCTGTGTATATGTAAGATGATGCGTTGTCATTATACTCTTGCTTATGCAGCGGCGACAGGCTCACACCGTTGCTGAACACCTCGGTTTGTGGTAGCACAATGCGTCCGTAACGGCTATAGCCACCCCAAAATTCCACTGTCAGTCCGGCCAGCGGCGCGATATTCAAGCCCGCATCGCCACGCCATTTTTGAAACGAGGGCGCGAAATGCTGGAATCCGGATATGTACGGGTCTTTTTTCCACATGCTACCAAGTGTGTTCATGACAATGTCGCCGCCGCCAACTCGGATGTAGGCAGAAAATTGCTGCGACGGCATAATGGCAAGTCGTAGGTCGGGATAAACCAGCAGGCCTTTGTCGTCGCCTGAGCGTGAACTCAGGTGTGCGCCAATTCGCAACGAGTAAAATTCGTTGTCAATATTATAGTAGGCTGTAGCGCCGACTGCAGAATAATCCTGTTTTTTATAATCGCCCATGAGAAGCAACATAATTCTATCGTCACTATTTATGTTGAGGCTGTGCATTATGTAGCCGCTTTGGGTGTAGTTGGCCATGCTGTACGACAAATCGAGCGCTATCTTTGAATTGTCAGTCAATTGATAGCCGACATTGGCGCTGAAATCGACGTACAAATCATTAAATCCGTTTGGCCGCTCAGCGCTTTTGCCTTGAAGTGAACAATCGTAATCGGCTTTCAGTCCCAACGAGTAGTAGAACGAGCCAAGCGTATGGCGCCAGTCAATGCCCGCGTTTGTCATAAGGCGATTGTAGGTTGAATGAGAATGCTCGAACCCGTAGCGGGGGTCAACGATCAAAGGTTTGCCAGTAATGGCGTAATTCCAGCGCGGAGCTGAGTTGGCAGCATCAGTGAAACCGATGTAGGCCGACAGTGTGCGGTTTGTGCCGAAATTGCGGGTTATATCGAAGCCGAGGGCAATTTTCTGGTACTTATAGCGCAAGTCGCTGTTTTTCAAGCTACCAATAATGTGGGGAGAGCCTTTGTAGCTCACTGCGTTGTATTGCAATGCTGCGTTGGCAGTTGTCGTGTTGTTGTCGATAATACGGTAGCCTGCCGACAAACCACCTTGTAGCAGTGGCAGATAGCCTCCGCTTACATAACCGCGGTAGGGTTGTGGTGAAATTGAGGCCTCCCACGGAGCCGGGGGGAGGATGCGTAGCTCGTTGGCGGGGTCGATTTGAACGGCTCTTGAACTCCAGTTTAGCTTCTTGCTTTGCAGTTGAGGACGGATAACGGTTGGCGTAAGAATCAGGCGTTGCGCCTCCTTTTCTTGTGGTATTATCTCTTTGTCGACTGTAATCTCTTTTGTCAACGGTTGTTGTGCAATAGCCGTAAATGCTGTCGAAGCAATTAGTAATGTTATGATAATCTGTTTCATATCCGTTGATCAATCATTTGAAAAATATCAGCTTCTGCGCCGGGATAGTTCTCTTTGAGACTCTTCAGATACTCGTTGGCCTCGAAGTCGTTGCCTTGCTTGCGCAGGATGTCGCTCAGCAGTATGTAGCCGCGTGCAATCCAGTAGTGATGTGGCGAGTTGGCGTCGATGAATTTTTCGATTATGCTACGCGCCTTTTTGGTTTCGCCATTATCGAATCGGTACTGTGCCAGATAGTAGGCCGATTGCGCGCCGTAAATTTCGTTGGGGTTCTTGGCCAGTTCCTCCCATGTTGCCACAGCTTTATCAGCTTTACCTGTTTGCGATAGTGCGTAAGCGCGCAGATAGGCGGCTTCGGTTTTCAGTTCGGAAGAAATTGATGTTGAGCCAAGAATCTTGTCGGCGGCATCAATAATGTCGTTGTATTTGCCCATGTCGCGCGACACACGCATGATTCCTGCCTGAGCGGCAAGCACATTGCGTGCGGCCGAAGCTTTTTTGCTCAGCTGGCGGAATGTTTCCAGTGCGGCATCGGTGTCGCCCTGTTCGAGTTCGATGTTGCCTTTCAGAGCAAGTGCATCCTCGGCTTCTTCAGCATCGGGGAATTCGTCGACTAAACGTTTTGCGTAGTTGAAAGCTTGAATGGCGTTGCCTTTTTGCCATTCGTGAGCCGACAAATAGCCTAGAGCCTGAGCCATGTAGCGGCCGTCGGGATAGGAGGTTATGTAGCTTGTCAGGCGCTCGGCATTGCCGTTTTGCAGGAATTGCTTTTCTGCGCTCTGGAATGTCAGTTCGTCGGCTTCGTCAACCTCGAGTTTTGGGGCTTGAGGCACGGAGGCAATGAATCGCATATATTCACTCAAACGGCCATCGTCGGCGTAAATATGCTTGAGGTCGTCGGCTGCTATGCGTGCTTCCTGGCTTGTCGGATATTGTTTTATAACGCGACGGTAGGCGTCGATTGCTTTGTCGTGGTTACCTGCCGACATCAGGGTAATTGCCATTTGCAGGCAACCTTGACGGCCCTGTTGGGTGCTTCCGTAGTTGTTTACTAGCTTTTCGTAGGTCGACAACGCGTTTTCGGTCTGGTTGAGGGCTATCTGGCTGTCGGCTTTTTCCAGCAGAGCCGATGGCATCAGCCCCGAGCGTGGATAGCGGCTCATCATGTCGTTGAGCAAATCAATTTTTCCGTTGTGGTCGCGTTGTAAGCCGCGCATAATTGCTTTTTGGTAAATGGCGTAATCGCCCGAGCCTGGATTTTCCGACAGTGCCTTATCGTAGTGTTGGCCTGCGTGGGCAAAGTCGGATGCGTAGTAGTAGCAGTCGCCGATGCGGTTGTTGGCGTCGGCTTTTATGCTTGAGTCGGCTTCATTGTTGTCGACAACACGTTTAAAAATTGTACGGGCCTCGTTGTATTTGCGTTCGGCGAACTTGCTGTACGCTAAGTCGTAGTTGGCCACCATTATGTTATGCGCCGAAATGTTGCTGTTGCGCAAATAGGCTGTAAACCATCGCGATGATTCAGCGTATCTTCCTAGGCGATAGTAGCAGTCACCAATCCAGAGGTCGCATTCGGTTGCTATTTCTTTATTATATTTTTCAAGTGCCTTTGCCTGCTCGAAGCGGCTCAGTGCCTGTTTTACATTTTTGGCTGCCAAGTCGCGCACGCCAAGTTCGTATAGAACACGCTGCTTTGCTGTAAGCACTTGAGCCGACGGGCGTTTGATGCGCTCGATCGAAACCAGAGCTTTGTCGTAGTTATTGTCGGTCATATAACCTGTGATCAGACATTCCTGAACTTTGGCGGCATATTGCGAGTTGGGATAGTCCGATAGAAAATTCTCGAGCATTGTAACGGAACTTCCGAAAGGGGTGCGACCTCCGTCCATACGCGCCGCAATGTAGTTGTACATTGCTGTTTCGCTTACGTTTTTGTCGAAATTCATTTTCCATGCCTTTTCCAACGCCAACATAGCGCCGCTGGCTTCGCCTTGTTGCAGCAGACTCTGACCGATATAAAGGTAGGCCGACTGGCCCATGGCATTGTTGCATTTTTCGGCAACGGGGGTGAGACATGTGATTGCCGATTGGTAGTCGCCTTGACCGTAGGCGATCGCTCCAAGTATGTACATCGCCGAGGGTTCGGGGGCGTTTTCTAGCCGCATGTATTCGTTCAAATAGCGTGATGCCTCGTTGGAATTGCCCTGATAATAGGCCGATTCTCCGGCTAGGCGACACATTTCGGCACGGTGCTTACCGCTGTTGAGTGCATCGGTGGCCATGGAAAAGGCTTTACTGTAGTCGCCTTGCCGGTAGGCTATTTGAGTCAGATAGTAGCGGGAATCGGAGCCGGGGGGTGTGGTAGGGTCAACACTCTCGAACAGCCTTACCGCTTCGCTGTAGTTTCCGCTGCGATAGTTAAGATAGCCTTGATAGAAGCGAGAAGCCCCGGCGTATCGGTTCGATTGTGCTGCCAGTCGCTGAAATCCGGCCATTGCCGTTTTGTCTTCGCCCAGCATCATGCGACAATAGGCAATTTTGTAGCTCATGTCCTCGCTAAGAGCCTTGTCAATAGCCGAACTGCGCACCTTGTCGTAGCCCAGCAATGCTTTCTTGTATTCCCCTTGATAGAAGTCGCAGTCGCACAGAGCAATAAAAGCCTCGGTACGTTTTGCAGAAGCAGGCCATGTCGCTAAATAGCAACGCAACTCATTACGTGCTCGGTCGATTCGGCCCATTTGCATATTGCTCTGAGCCTTTAGCCATACGGCATCCTCACCTTCGGCGTTGCCAAGCATCAGTTGGTCGAGCGCGCCTTGATAGTTGCCGGTATGTTCCATTAGCTCAGCGCGCGATGCATATCCTGACCCGGCCGGCGTGTTCACTTGCGCGAGGGTCGGTAATACAACCATTGAGCAAGCAATTATCGTTGATTTAAAAAGAAACTGTTTCATAATCTTAATAATGCAAATATAGCAATTTCCGTTAAACCACTGACTGAAATAATGAAATTTAAACAACCACTTAGAATCTTGAAATTTCAGAGCTCGAAACAGAAACGGCACCCGGGAGTTCCGGATGCCGTTCGGGATATTTGTCGAGTTGATTTATTTTGTTGTTGCGGCAGCTGCTGGTGCGGCGGTCGCTGCTGGAGCTGCGGTAGCCGAAGCGGGTGTTGTGAGGTTGGCTCCAACGGCTTTCTTAACGTCGGCTGTGACGTTTACAACATCTGTACCGGTGTAGAGCGGTTGACCGGCTTCAAATATGAATGTAAGGGCCTTTTCTTTACCTAGGGCGCTGATAGCTGAGGTAATCTTGCTGATAACCGGCGCCATAAGTGTGTCGCGCTGACGAAGAAGATCCTCGTTGGCTGTCATTTGGAACTGTTCCATTTTCTGATACAGAGCCTGCACTTCCTGCTGACGGCGTTGTTTTATAGGCTCGGGAGTGCTGGGGTCGAGTTTCTGGAATTCGGCGTATTCGCGCTCCATTTGTTCGCGGATTTTACCGTATTCTTCTTCATATTTTTTAGATGCAGCAGCGATTTGTTCGTTCACTTTCTTTGTGTCGGGCATTGCATCAAGCACTTCCTGTGTATTTACAACTCCAAATTTGGGGGACTGAGCCACAGCAAGCATAGGTAATGCTATACAAATGGCGAGAAAGATTTTCTTAATCATATGATTCGTTTGGTTTTGTTAAATTATCAATTTTGTGTTAAACGTAGCAAAGTTACTAAACTATCGGAATATTCACCAATATGTTATGTAAAAAATACGTAAATAATATGTAGAGGTGTGTCAACAAGTTCTTTTGAAAGGGTGTTTATAATGTATGATGGAGAAAAGCGGTAAAATCGGACGTGTCTCGTTGCGGTACAAAGGTTCGTACCGTCTTGCTGCTGCCACTGTTTCGGCTGGGCTTGCTATCGGAGTAGCGGCATGGCTGCTTAAATTGATGGTGCGGGAGATTTCGAAGTTTGTAACGTCGGGGTTTGTCATCGATTCGGGCAACCTTTGGCTGCTGGTTTCACCGGTGGTCGGCATTGTTATTGTCGGCTGGATTGTTCGCCACGTTGTTAAAATGCCTTTGGAGCATTCTACAGGATTGATGAAGAAGGATTTGGCCGACGGGAAGGGCGATATGCCGCGACGGCTTACGGTTGCTTCGATGATTACAAGTGCGATAACGTTGGGATTCGGAGGCTCGGCCGGCTCGGAGGGCCCTATCGCTTACACGGGTGCGGCTGTTGGCAGTAATCTGGCTAGAATGTTAAGGCTCGAGGATAGATTCCATCTGATTTTTCTGGCTTGCGGAGCCGGAGCGGGAATTGCCGCTATTTTCAAGGCGCCTATTGGCGGAATGTTTTTCACGCTCGAGGTGTTGAGAATGCAACTGGGAGTGTTGCCAGTTCTGGTGTTGGCGGCGATGTGTCTGATTTCTGGATTAACGGCGTATGTGCTGAGCGGTTGCACGTTGAATATGTCGATCGAAGGGTTGATGCAGTTCGATTATGAGATGCTTCCGGCGCTGTTGTTGCTCGGTTGTTTGTCGGGAGCTTATTCGGTATATTATCTTGTGATTGGCCACAAGGTTCGCAGTCGGCTATCGGCGATGAACGATTCGTTATGGCGCAATGTTGTGTCGGGTTTGATGGTAGGCGTAACGCTGTTCTTGTTCCCGGCTTTGTTTGGTGAGGGTTATGGCGTGCTGTCGGAGGTTGCCAATGGTAAGCTGGCCGACACTACCAATGGCAGCGTTTTTGTGCTGTTTCATGGCAGGTATCTGTTGCCGTTAACTTTGGCGGGCATTCTGGCTTTGAAAAGTGTTGCCACGTATGCTACGAATTCGGGTGGCGGAGTGGCTGGCGATTTTGCTCCAACGCTGTTTGCCGGTGGCATAGCGGGCGCGCTGCTATATGTGCTTGTGTCGGATTTTTCCTTTTTTGCGATGATGACGGAGAATGTGATGGTTGTTTGCGGCATGGCGGCGGTGATGGCCGGCGTTATCCGCGCGCCGTTGATGACAATTTTTCTTGTTGTTGAGATGACGGCTTCGCAGCAGTTGTTACTCCCTGTGGCAATTGTTGTTGCCATATCGCTTGGTGTGTCGAAACTGCTGCTTCCCGATAGCGATCGGCGTGTCACTACCTCGTCGGAGATGCATGATTAAGGTTTTGCGTTTTGCGTTTAGGGTTTGGCGAATGTGTAGGCTTGTGTTGGGAGGTTGAGGTCGCTTATGTGGACGCAGATGGAACGGCATGTTGCGCGTTCCCATACCGATGATATATCGAACGATGCATATGTTTCCGACAGGTATGATTGTTGAACTCCGTTCATATTGTGAACCAGATACAACTGTGGCTGCGGGTCGGTTAATGTTGTTTCGTCGACAAGGAGGGCGAAGTGGCGTTTTTCGGGGCTTACGCTCAAGCGTATGCGGAAGTTGAGGTAATTACCTGTGCGCCACACGGAGTTGAGCCAGATAGGGTCGGCGTTCCACAGCGGGCTGTCGGGATTGCCGGTGGTTACGTTTCCGTTGTTTATTGCAATTACGGAGCGGGCGGTTATTCGGCCAGATGTGTAGGGTTTGTCGCTCTCTGTGTAGTAGTAAAGATGTACTCTCTGCTCAATATATTCCTCTGGTGCAACCCAGTTTGGTTCGGTGTAGGTGATTAATGGCGAATCATCGTAGCGTTGCATCGTGAATACTGTTCCATTGGCTTTCGAGGCAGAGGCTATGGTTACGATGTCGCTGTACATGAACTCATGGTTGCGCGGGCCGCTATTGTCCTGACATGCTGCTAGCAATAACGATAGTAGTAGAAGTGTTGAGAGGTGGAGGAATTTCGGATTCATTGTTTTGGACATGACGTTATTGATGTTATGAGGCCGTCGCACATGTGAACGGTGCGGTCGCATTGTGCTGCCAGCGATTCGTCGTGGGTGACTATGACGAATGTTTGCCCTAAATCGCGGCGCAGGTCGAAGAACAATTTGTGGAGTTCCTGCCGATTATGGCTGTCGAGGCTTCCCGATGGTTCGTCGGCTAGAATCACTTGCGGGTTGTTGACCAAGGCTCGGGCAACGGCGGCTCGTTGGCGTTCGCCGCCGGAAAGCTCGTTCGGGTGGTGGCCGGCACGTTCCGTCAGGCCGAGATAACCTATCAACTCTTTTGCTTTTTTGAAGGCGGCTGAGCGCGATTTTCCGCCTATCAGAGCCGGCAGAGCGACATTTTCCTCAAGTGTGAATTCGGGCAGCAGCTGATGGAACTGGAAAACGAAACCTATGTTTCTGTTACGGAATTTTGCGGCTTCAACCTCTTTAAGCGACAGTACGTCGATGCCTTCGTAGACAACACGGCCCGAATCGGCGCGGTCGAGTGTGCCGATAATCTGTAACAGGGTTGTTTTGCCGGCTCCGGAAGGCCCGGCTATGGCAACAATCTCCCCGCGACGAATTGTGAGATTCACTCCTTTGAGCACATTGAGGCTTCCGTAGGATTTTCTTATGTCCAGTATATCGATCATTCTAACTATTGATAAGTTGGGTTATTGCGTATGCGGCGGCCATCATTCCGAATTGAGCCGGAATCCAGGCTACTGTTCCGAACGACGATGCTTTAAAGGCTATTTCGTTGGTAATCACAACTGCTGAGCGCTTGGGCAATTCGGTGGAGAAAACTACTGGCAGGCCCGAGGTGATTCCGTGCTCCTTGCGCAGTCGGCGGCGGATTTCGCGGGCCAGGCCGTCGTTGCTGGTATGCGAAATGTCGGCATAAGTTATTTTTGTGGGGTCGGTTCGGCCTCCTGCGCCCATGCTGGAAATTATGGGTGTTTGGGAGTCGATACAGGCTTTTATGAGGGCTATTTTGGGCTGAATGGAATCGATGGCATCGATTACGAAGTCGGCTTTGGCCGATGTCACGAGCGCAGCGGCTTGTTCGGGAAGGATGAATTGCTGTATGGGTTCAACTATGGCCTGTGGGTTGATGTCGGTTATGCGGCGAGCCATAAGCTCTACTTTGGGGGCGCCGATTGTTGAGGTAAGAGCCGGCAGCTGACGGTTGAGATTTGATGGAGAAACGCAGTCGCCGTCGATAAGGGTGATTCGTCCTACGGCTGTGCGTGCAAGCATCTCGGCGGCATAAGCTCCGACACCACCTACGCCTACAACCATCACATGACTACACGCCAACCGCTCCAAGGCCTCTTGGCCAAGGAGCGGAAGTGTGCGTTGTGTGAGTTCGGGAGCCACAGCCGGGCTATTTTTTGAATTTTTTTGCAATAGCGGCGGGAATGGCGTCTTTGTGAACCATTATATCCATTGTTTTTGCAAGCAGGTATGGCTCGGAAACATAGATGAAGCCGTTATAAACCTGATTGGTGTCCCAAGAGTTCTGAACTTTGTAGTATTTGTTGCCTTCCTGATCGACAGCACGGCCAACGATAACCATACCATGATCGTCGGTTGTTTCCTTGCGGTCGTACATGTTCTGGCGGATATCCTGGGTAACCTCAATTTCCTGAACCGGGCCTTTGATGTCGTAGCGCTGGTCGCGACGATCTTTGTCGGAGAGCTGTACCCAACGCGACAATTCGGTGCCTGTCAGGTCTTTTTCGCCTTTTTCAACGGGTATAACGGCATAGCCTTTGCGCCATTTGAAGCCGCCTTCCGATACGTCGGCGCCCCATGCTACAGGATAACCGTTGTCGATGGCGTTGTCGACAATGGCTTTAAGTTCGTTGAGTGGTACATTCTGCATCTGATGCCAGAGCCAGTTGTCGGCAACTTCGAGAGCGAATGGCTGGTAGAAGGGATGATGGGTGAACGATGTAACTTCAACATAGTCGTCGGGATTGAGACCGAGCGATTTTGCATATGATTGGGGTGTGTAGGTTTTGCCTTCGTATGTGAACGATTCGGGCACCGGGCCAAAGTAAGCGTCGAGAATTCCGTTAAAGCCACGTTCCCAAGCTGTTGACAGTTTGCGGTCGGGCATTTTGATGACGGCATCGAGGTAGGCTTTCAGAACGGCCGACAGTTCGCCGTGAACGGGCTTTTCTTCGCCGTAGTTTTGTCCGCGATAGGCTTCTTCGGGCATCATTCCGTAGGTTGCCATAACGTAGGGAACATCGTGGGCAGCACCGCCTTGGGCGAAGTTAACCTGACCGTCCATACGCACATATTTGCGAGCTTTATCTAGATAGCACTGGCGAACAACGAACATGTCGCTGAGGTCGGTTTCTTTGCCACCTTTACGCAGGATTTCACTTTCAAGGAATGTGTTGGTCGAGTAGCACCAGCAGGTTCCCGACTGGTTCTGGTCGCGTACGGGTGTTGTTTTAACTACTTTCACGTCGGTGAATTTGAACCCGGTTGAGTCGGGAACAACCACTTTATCGTCGGCCATTGCCGACACTGCCACTGCTGTGGCCATTGCAAGAGCAAAAATTTGTCGCATATTATAATTAGTTTGTTTAAATCAAAGTTCGTCGGCGAACATGGGATCCCAGGCAGGGAGCAGCGTGGGCTTCTGTTTCAGAACATCGGCAATTTTAGGGGTAATGTATTTTTTTTCGGCAACCAGGCGGAACATGTATTCGTTGAACCAGTCGTCGGTCATAATCAGGTGGCCGCCGTTTGCTCCGGGTCCCCAGCTGTTTTCAACCATCCATTTTGTTGGGCGTCCCTCCTTGTCGAGGTCGACAGCCATGAGTGTCATGGCGTGGGACGATGCACTGGCGTGGGTGGCTATGCGCTGACGTTTGTCCATGCTAAATGTGGTGCCAAAAAGCGCGCCGTAGTCGTACATGCCCGTGTCGAGCACTCCGCGTTTGCGATCGAATTCTTTGCCGACGTCGCACGAGAAGTACATCATGGTGCTGTCCTTGATTGAGGCAATGGCTACTTCTTTTATGTCCTCGATTGGCAGGTTGACGTATGTCCAGTTTTTCCCATCGTAGTTGTGGCGGTCGTAGTCGATTTCGTAAAGCTTATAGTACTCGCGCGTGGGGTCGTTCATCAGCATTACGTAGTTGTTTTTAAGGTCGTTGCCTGCGTATTCGTTGTAGAACGATTGAGGGGTGTAGGTTTTTGTTTCGATTGGGTTGCCTTTAGCATCGCAGCGGGTCCATTCGAACTCGGCAGGTGGTTCGCCGAGTGTGATTGCGAGCATGCGGTAAATTTCAGATAGCATGGCTGTTTTTGCTGCTTGCAATTCTTTGTCGGATTTGCCTTCGGCTTTCATTTGACGCAGATCCAAGCCGTCCTGGCGTAATTTCAAGCCGATGAGCTGACGCAGGCGTGAGGTGCTGTTGCTGCTGAAGGTTTCGTTCATCACTTCGGCAGGCACTACGCCATATTTCATTATGTTTTCCGACACGCCGGTGTACTGGCCGCCGTCGCTAATTGGGTTGGAGAATAGCCAATCGACAGTTTTGTCGTCGGCCGGCAGGGTTGCTGTGTCGATTATTGACTGGAGGAAGAGATTTGATTTTTCGAGCTGGTCCCAGAAGAAGTTGTAGTTTTGCGACAATTTGAGCTCTGGCAGGTTGTGCTTGGCCATCATTTGTGAGCGAAGCACATTCAGGCCGGTGAACAGCCAGCAACGGCCCGACGATTTTTGGTCGGTTATACCCTTGCTCTCAACTTTGTTGGAGAAGTGGGTGTTGAAACCGTTGGCTTTTGTGGCGTCGAGCGACAAGGTGTTTATGTCGTTGGCTGCCACGGCATTGCGAATGGCACGATCGGCTGGCGATTGAGCGTTGAACGACTGGCTTATGGTTTTCATCATCTCGGGCGTTATGCCGCCTTTGTTGTTGTCGGCCGATGCCGATATGGCGCATGCGGCGAGCACCGCCAAACAGCAAAATATCTTTTTCATTATATAAATTGGTGAGTTATTCGATGGTTTATCTTTTGCAAATATAATGAAATATAACCAATTATCCAAACTGATTGAAGAAATCAGTTGGCTAGGCAGTCGTCGAGGCGACGGGTTAGTTCTTCGCGGTTGAGATGCTGTCCGATGAATACGAGTTTAATCATGCGGTCGCCGTAAACGGGATCCCAGTCGCGCAGGAAGTTAGGGTCCTGAGCCATTAGCATCTCGCGCTCTTCGTCGGAGGCGGTTGCATACCAAAGTCCGGCTTGAGTTATTTTTTTCTGTATGCCGGCTTGCTCGAAGAGAATCGACATGTCGAGGTTGTTTGAGAAGTAGCATACGCCTTTGCAACGGATAATGTTCGACGGCCATTGGTGCGCTGCGAAATAATCGAACTTGTTGAAATCAAAAGGCTTGCGGCGGAAATAAACCATAGTTTCAATTCCGTATTCCTCAACTTCGCCCCCTTCGTGATCGTGGTGGTGGTGATGATGATGATGGTGTCCATGCTCATGTTCGTGTTCGTGGTGGTGATGGTCATGTTCGTCATCATCGTCGTCATCATCGTCGTGGTCGTGGTGATGGTCAGGCTCGAGACGGTCCTCTATGCCGCGGATCCAGCCGGCCGATGTTGCTACGCGCTCAAAATCGAACAGGTTGGTGTTTATCAGCTTGTCGATTGGCACATCGGCGTAGTCGCATTCGATTATTTCGGCTTCGGGCTGGAGGGCGCGAATTATTTCGTAAATGCGGCCACGTTCTTTGGCGGTAACTTCCGAGGCTTTGTTGAGAAGAATTATGTTGCAGAATTCAATTTGCTGTATGATAAGGTTTTCGATATCCTCCTCATCGATGTTCTGCATCTGTAGTTTCTCGCCGCATGAGAATTCGCTCTGAAGGCGCAGGGCATCGACAACAGTTACCACCGCATCGAGGCGCGGCATGCTTATTCGGGCAAAGGCCCCGCCCATTTGGGGTATTGAGCAGATGGTTTGGGCTATAGGCTCAGGCTCGCAGATACCGCTGGCTTCAATTACGATGTAGTCGAATCGTTCCATCATAATCAGCTGCTCGAGCTGGCGCACGAGGTCCATTTTCAGTGTGCAGCAAATGCATCCATTTTGCAAGGCGACGAGCGAGTCGTCTTTTTGATCGACAATTCCACCTTTTTCAATGAGGTTTGCGTCGATGTTCACTTCGCCAATGTCGTTTACGATTACGGCGAATTTTATACCTTTGCGGTTTGTAAGTATATGGTTTACGAGGGTTGTTTTTCCGCTGCCCAGATAGCCGGTTAGCAGTAATACAGGGGTTTGTTTCATGACTATATTTTTGGTTAAATTAAACAGGTAGCACAACAGCCACCTCTTTGAATGCGTAGATAGTGGAATTGCCGTCGGCTCGGGTGAGTGTGATGTGTCCTAGCGGGCCAATGGCCGTAATGGCGGCGTTGAATTTGCTGCCTGTGGCAACATCGCGGTATGTCATACACTCGCGCGACCATAGGTTGGCGAAATATCGCTCCTTCAGCTCGGCTTCAGGCTCGGCTAAACATTGGGCAATTTTTTCAACAACTGAGTTGAGCAGAGGTTCAAGCGCGGTTTCGTGGCCAAGGAGCTGAATCATCGACACCGGATTTGGAGCGTTCGACAAAAAGCGGCGTTGGTTCACGTTTATGCCGATGCCGGCTATCGAGTGGGATATGGTTTTGCCTGAGAGCGAATTTTCGATGAGGATGCCGCAGATTTTGCTGTTGCCAACATAAATGTCGTTGGGCCATTTGATTTTTACTTCCCGGCCGGGGAGCAATGGGCGAAGCGTGTCGACTATGCCAAGGGAAACGGCTTGCGAAATCCGGAACTGTTCGCAGGCTTCTATTCCGCGGGGGTGCAGCAATAGGCTGAATGTTAGGTTTTTGCCTTGTTCGGCTTCCCATGAGTTTCCGCGTTGGCCGCGACCGGCTGTCTGGCAATGTGCGGCAACGACGGTCCATTGCGGAGTGTCAGCGGCTAGATTCCGGGCAAGATAGTTGCTTGTTGAGTCCACCTCATCGAGCCATATAGTATTTGTTTTCATGTTTTCCGAATAAGCTTTAAACTCCAATAGTCCAGGTATATAATCCCATTGCTATTATTGCTACGCCGAGCAATGCGTATAAGAAGCGGCAGGCGTTGCGGTTGAGCCGGCCGGTGAGAATTTTCACGTTGTAGGTGGTGAAAAACCAGTTCCAACCGGCTAAGGCGGCAACTAAAGAGAATGTTCCGCTGACGAGAAACAGCAGGGCAAGGATTCGGGATGCGCCTGTAATGCTCATTCGTCGGGAGTTTCAACAACGAGTGTCCGCGATAGGTCGGGGTTCACGTTGAGTTTGACGCGTACGGTGTCGTCGGGGAGTATGTCGTTGATTATTCCGGGCCATTCAATGAGGCACAGCGCGCCCGATTCCAGATAATCTTCCACGCCGATGTCGAATGCTTCTTCAAGATTTTCAAGGCGGTAAAGGTCGAAATGGTAGATGAGCTCGGCTGTTGTGTCGGAACGGTATTCGTTGATAAGCGAGAACGAGGGGCTACCGGTAGCATCGTTGTCAACGCCAAGTTCACGCGCCAGAGCGTTGATGAATGTTGTTTTGCCGGCTCCCATCTCTCCTTCGAAGGTGAACACAGTGAAACAGTCCATCAAGTTCACGAAACTGGCGGCTGCTTCGTCGATTTTGTCGAGCGACGAAATGTTAATTTTATGAGTCATAATTATTTATTTTGCTGTCAGAGTTATCAGTGGTACGAGCATTTCCTCCATGGATATGCCTCCATGCTGGAATGTGTCGGTGTAGTATTGTACGTAGTAGTTGAAATTGTTGGGGTAGGCAAAAAAGTCGCGCCCTGAGGCAAAGATATAGTTTGTTGCAACATTGGGCGAGGGGAGACCAAAACGTTCGGGCTTCTTTATCTCGTAAACCTGCTTTTGATTGTAGCTCATGTTGCGTCCAACCTTGTAGCGCAGATTGGTGTTGATATCTTTTGTGCCGATAACCTTTATCGGGTTGGTAACTTGAACGGTACCATGGTCGGTTGTGAGCACAACCTTGTAGCCTTGCGAGGCTATGCGGCGGAATAGTTCCAGAGCCGACGAATGGCGGAACCATGATTCGGTAAGCGAGCGGTAGGCCGCATTGTTCAGGGCAAGTTCGCGAATCATTTTCGATTCGGTGCGGGCGTGTGAAAGCATGTCGACAAAGTTGAGCACAACTACGTTGAGGTTGTTCGACGATAGGTTGGAGAAATCGCGCAGCAGTTTGTCGCCGGTGTTGGAATCGTTCACTTTGTTATAAGAGAATTTCACCTGTCGGCGGTAGCGCTCGAACTGGGTGGCTATCAGTGGCGATTCGTTCAGGTTTTTGCCTTCGTCCTCATCTTCGTCGACCCACAGGTCGGGGAAAAGCTGCGCAATTTGTGCCGGCATCAGGCCGGAAAAAATCGAATTGCGGGCGTATTGTGTGGCCGTTGGCAGGATAGCTGTGTAAAGTTCCTCGCTGAAGGTGAACATTTCCGACAGCAGAGGCTTGATGGTCATCCACTGGTCGAGGCGGAAATTGTCGATTACGATGAGGAAAACCTTGCTGCCTTCGTCGAGCAATGGAAATATGCGCTCCTTGAACAGGTGTGGGCTCATCATAGGGTGGTTGTCGGTCGTCACCCACGATTCGTAGTTTTTGCGCACGAACTTGTTGAAAGCGCTGTTTGCTTCATTTTTCTGCATCTGCAGCAGTTCGTCCATGTTTGTAGCTGTCGAAGCCAGTTCCAGCTCCCAATATGTTAGCTTTCGGTAAACGTCGTACCAGTCGTTGATTGTCTCGCAGCGATCGATAGCCTGCGATATGTTGCTGAACTCTTGGCGATAGTCGATTGTGGCTTGCTGGCTGACAAGAGTTTCGGAATGCAGATTTTTCTTTATTGACAGTAGTATTTGGCTGGGGTTTACGGGTTTTATCAGGTAGTCGGCTATTTTGCTACCGATAGCCTGGTTCATTATGTTTTCTTCCTCGCTTTTGGTTATCATAATCACCGGGGTCAGTGGCGCAGCCTGTTTTATGTGTTGCAGTGTTTCCAGACCGGTCAGTCCAGGCATGTTCTCGTCGAGGATAATCAGGTCGAAGCGCTCGTTTTCCACTTGTTCGAGGGCGTCGCGGCCGCTGCAAACTGTTGTTACGTCGTATCCTTTCGATTTGAGGAAGAGTATATGAGGTTTCAGCAGGTCGATTTCGTCGTCGGCCCAGAGAATTCGATGTTGTGCCATAAGTTTTCGCGTTTGTTTTTAAACAACCTGTTTGTTTTTAAACAATTTCTTAGAGCGTCAGTTCGCTTTCTCCGTCGTCGGTGTCGTCAGGCTGCTCTTCGTCGGGCTGTGGAACATCGTCCATGATGGCCGAGCCATATTGTGCCCGATCGTCGTCCGACAAGCTTCCGGGGGCTGCAGTAACTGGTTGTTGCGCTGCCTGTTGGTCGACATACCGGAAATAGTCCTCGAACGTACGGCCCTGTTTTATGAGAGTCTCGAAATTCTTTACTGAAATCATCACGGGGCGCACCTGAGGCGGAAGTTCCAGATAAGGGCTTTGCTGAAGCACCTTGCGATAGTGGGAAAGTTCCTCAAAGTTAGCGAAATCCTTTATAAGCAGCAAGCCGAGACGCCCGAAATTCATTTGCTCAAGGTCGAAGTCCTTGACAACAAACGAGCTGAAGTTGTGGCGGGCAATGTCGAACAGCAGTTGGTTGGCTGATACCTCGTCGGTAGGGTAAACGAGCACGAGCAGCTGGCGGTCGGCCGGATTAAGGTCGAATATCAGGGAGTCGGATGCAACGAGCGCAGTGTCGTTGCTGAGACGCATGTCCCAAATCATGCCGCGCAGGTTGGCGGCGCCTTTATGCAGTTGACGACCTTGCGCTAAACCTTTCAGATAGGCCGAAGCAAGTTCTGTCATGTCGGTTTCGGGGTATCTTTCGAGCATTGTGCGCAATCCGTCGCGGAATTTTTCAGGTTGGTTCTCGGTAACGTAGGCCAGCGCGTCGATAAACATGAATTTTGGCATGATTTTGCTCAGCGGGTATTTTTTCTGCATGAGCGTGTAGGCGGCGTGTACCGAGTCGTTAGCGTTGTTCAAGTAGGCGCGGTAGGCTCTATCGTAAAGCTTTTCCTGCTCGGCATCCATGTTGCGCAGTTTGTCGAGGTAGTTGGGGTCGGTCATAGCGTGGCCATAGGGGCTGTCGGGGAACTCTTTGAGTATGAGCTGGCGATAGCGCTCGGCAAGATTCTTGTTGCCTTTACGCATGTACATCAGGTACATGTTATAGTAAACTTCCAAACGGTAAATGTTGTCAGGATAGCGTTTTAGCAGGCGGGTCCATTCGTCGGCAGCTTCGCTGGTGGCATCGAGCCGGTCCTTCAGAATCAGGCCAACATTGTACATGCTTTCCTGAATTATCTCGTTAGCAGTCAGCTTCTCTTCGGGAGTCGAAGGTATTTGCTTGAGGTAGTATTCGGGAAAATGCGGGTCGTTCTCATGAGCCAATTGTGTGGAATCGGCCGGAGTTTTATCGGTTTTGTCGTTGTCATCGTTTTCCGCTTCATCGTCGGTGTCGGATTCGAAGTCGCTGAACGAGAAGTTTGATTTGTTGCGTCTACGCCAATCGTCCTCTAGTTTGCGCGAACCCCAACGGCGTTGGAATTCGGTTTTACCGGCGTTGCGTGTGGCAGTGTTGTAGAAGTACCAGGAATCGTCGGTGTTTAGGGTGAATGTAGTGGGGGCGTTGGCTGAGCCCTGAAGCGTATTATTCCCTTGTGCGGCTTGCTGGGCAAGATATTCCTCGCGTTTGAGTCGCTCGGCTTCTTGGGCTTCGTGGCGTTTGAGGGTGTCGATGAGGGCATTGATGACTTTCATCTGTTGCTGGCGAGGTATCTCCGACAAACGCAGCAGGGAGTCGTTGAGCGTAATGTTCTGGGCGTATACGGCCAGTTCGTCGAGCACGTCGGAACGGACTTTAATGGAGTCGTAGCCGGGATAGTTTTCGGGCAGCAACGGAACGGCTTCGGCATAGCAGGGTTGAGCGTCGGAGTATTGCCGACGCTGGTAGTATAATCCGCCCAGAGCAAGCTGGGCAATTGCTTTCTCGATTCCGTTGCGTGTCGATTTTTCTGCTGCCAGAGTGTAGTTCTTTATTGCCTGGGTTGTGTCGTTGCGACTCAGGTAAAGATTGCCGATTGCGTAATAAATTTGGTCGAGGTAGTCCTTGTTGCGGTCGTATCGTGTCATTCGTCGCAGGGCGTTTACCTCAGATTTGATATCTTTTCCGTCGAACACTTCGCTTTGGCTGATTCGCGCGTTCAATTGTGCACGGTAGCTTGAGCCGGCTCCGGAGGCGTTTTTGAAGGCTTCGTAAGCCGCCTTTTTGTTTCCTTGACGGGCGTATAGCTGCCCCAGAAGATAGGATATGCGTGTTTTCTGAGCGCCTTTGCTGTGGCGCATAGCCTCTTTAAGGTAGGGAATAGCTTTTTCGGGCTCTTTCGATCGCGCCCAATACGCTCCGCTGACGAAGTTGTAGAGCGTTTTTAGTTTTTGCGATGTGAGGGCTTTTTCTGGTATTTTCGACAGTATGTTTTCAGCCTCAAAGTCCCAGCCCATAGCCGCGTAGGAACGTGCTTGCCAAAGCTTTGCTTCGGTAACTGTGTTTGGTAGCCATGAAAAGTGGCGCACTATATAATAAAATGTGGAGGCGGCGCCCAGAAAATCGCCATTGTTGTATTGGCTTCGTCCCATCATCATCCACGCGTTGTGAAGGAAGGGGTTGTATTCGTCGCGCTTGAGCCATTGCTTGTAGGCGGGGTCGGATCCTTTTCCGGCTTTTTTTGCCGGTCGTTTCTTTATTGAGCGCAACTGGATGGCTTTCTGCGCCTTCTCAATCGAGCGCTTGAAGTCGCCTTGCGGCTGAGGCGCGTTGGGGTTTGACCGGGCGTCGGCGGGGTGGGCATATAGGAGCTGGGAGTAATCGTCCTCGTAGTTTTGCTCCATATCTTTCAGGGTTTCCTTGTAATGCTCGTCGCCGTTGTAGTATATGTTGTAGCGTGTGATGAATGCCTGATAGTTGCGGGTGGCTGCTGTGTTTTTCTTTGTGCTGCAGCTAGATAGCATAACTGCGGCCGCTATTACAGCAGTCGCTATGATAAACTTTATGTAGCCGCAAATCCTCATCTTAGTCTGTCACTTTTTATAACGCGACAAATGGCTTTGTTATTGTCCGGCGTGCTGGGCACGGGCTTCGGCAACAATCATCAGCAGCTCCTGTCGTATTACCGGCGGCAGTGTGATTGAACGCAACTGAATGCTGCGTGCCCACGGCGCAATGTCGTCGGGCAACAGTGTGAGCAAAATGTCGCGGAATTCTTCGACCTCCTGTTCGGTGTAGCTGTCGGCGTCGCGTCCGGCGAAACGGTCGAGTTCTTCGTCGTCGAAGTATTCGGCCTTGTCATTGACTGAAGCGAGCAGCGAGTCCTTCTCGCAGGTTATGTGCATGCCGCAGCATTGGCTGTTGTCGGATTCCGGGACGGGCTGCGAATCGGATTCCGGCTCGTTGGTGCGGCTAAGACGGTCGAAAAGCCATAGAATCACTCCTACGATTGCCAATACACCGGCTATGATTAAAATCACTGTCATTGCTGCGGATAGGGAATAAGCTTGAAACCGGCCTGTTGCATATGCTCCCACCAGCGTGGGTAGCTTTTGGTTACCACCTCGGCGTTGCGTATCACGATGCCGGGCACAAACAGGGACACCGGTGCGAACGCCATTGCCATACGGTGATCGCTATAGGTGTCGAACGCCAATGGGCCATCGATAGGGCGTTGTATGCGCATACCGCGCCATTGCAATTCGCAATCGTCGACAGCTTCGACCAGATATGATAGTTTGCAAAGTTCGGTGCAAAGAGCCTCAAGACGGTCGGTTTCCTTGATTTTCAGGGTTTGGAGTCCGGTGATGCGGAAAGGAAGTCCGGCCAGGCAGCAGGTGACGGCAACGGTTTGAGCAAGGTCGGGCACATCGCTCATGTCGAGAACCAGCTGGGCCGAAATGTCGGGTGTTGGCTGCAGTTGCAAAGCTTCGTCGTCCCATTTGGCCTCGATGCCAAAGGTGCGGAATATATCGGCAACGCGGCTGTCGCCTTGAACCGACTTGGGCGTCAATCCTTTCAATGCAATGTCGCCGTAAGAAAGAGCTTCGATTTCAAACCAATAGGATGCCGCGCTCCAGTCGGCCTCGACCGAAAATTCAGTTGCTTGATATTGGCAGTGTGGAACTACAATTTTACGCCCGCGCTCCTGGATTGAGCATTCAACGCCCCATTGCTTCATCATGGCAACCGTCATGTCGATATATGGTTGCGACACAATCTCGCCATCAAGTGTGAGCGAAAGTCCGTTGGTCATTGTCGGGGCTATCATCAACAGAGCCGAAATGAATTGCGAGCTTGTATTGGCAGGAATTGATATGTCGCCGCCTGCCAACTGTCGACCGGTTATACGGAGTGGCGGAAAGCCCTCCTGACCTGCATACTCGATTTCTGCGCCACAGAGCCTCAGGGCATCGACAAGCTTGCCTATAGGTCGTTGGCGCATACGGTCGCTTCCGTCTAAAACGCGAGTTGCGTTGTCGCATTGTCCGGCGTAAAATGCAGTTAAAAATCGCATTGCAGTTCCGGCGGCGCCGATATTGATTTCAGTGCTCCGGGGGTTGTCCAGCGCCTTTACAATTGCATCTGTGTCGTCGCAATCGGCAACTCTGGCCAGCGGAAGCGCATCCGGTGTGAGGGCGTTGATTATCAGCGCCCTGTTGCTTATGCTCTTTGAAAGGGGAAGATCAACCACAGCCTGTGGAAAACCATCGTCGGGAGGAAATATCTGTAGGTCCATACCACAAAATTAATGAAAAAATTGCATTCCATCTTGCAATCTGGCTGTTAAAATGGCAATTTGCTACAAAATTGCTACAAAGTAGATAAAATATTGTAACGTATGCGGGGTGATAGGTTACAATTATTAATTTTGCGGCATCTTAATTGAATTCCATTATGGACTATAAGAAAACTGTACGGAAATACTCCGTTCTAGGTTGCGTTGCAGTGATGTTCCTTTCTATGTGGGCCTGCATGCGCCAGCAAAAACAAACAGACCACTCTCAGGCCGTGGCACCTAACGAAATCACAGCACCGTTCGATTCTTTATTTGCGGGATTGTTCGACTCTGACAAGGATGAAGAGCCGGGGGCTATAATTATAGTGATGCGTAGCGACTCCATAGTTTATCGCCATGCCTACGGCTTTGCTGATTTGGAGAAAAGAATGCACATTAGCGATACAACTGTGTTTAACCTGTCGTCGGCTTCGAAAATATTCACCACAGTTGCGCTGATGAAACTTGCCGAAGAAAAGGTGATAAATCTCGACGACCCTGTGATTAAGTATATCCCGGAATTGCCACACAAAATTTTCGATAGTATTACTCTTCGACATATATTAACCCATACCTCGGGATTACCCGATATCCGTCCACGCGATGAAAAACAATGGAGTTCGTACATTAAACAGCACAAGTCGATTTTCGGTTTGGGCAACGATTATCGTTTGTACGGTTCCGACAAAGAGCATATGCAGGTGTTTTTGAACTTGGATTCAGTTGACCATAAGCCAGGTACATTCTTCCAGTGGAACGACCCGGCATACATTATGATAGCTCCTATGATTGAGAAAGTGACTGGCCAGAATTTCGACTCATGGATGAAAGAAAACATATTCGAGCCAAGCGGAATGATGTCGGCTTTCTATATGGAACCGGATAAAACAGTGCCTAATATGGCGCATGGCTATCATCTGGCAGGCGATAATGTTGATTTGGATGTATATCGCTCCGACAACGGGAAATGGGAAGAATATGACTACGGAGAAGCAGAATTTTTCTTGACCAAGGCCGACCGAGGCGTATACGCAACTCCACGCGATTTGGTTAAATGGAAAAACAGTATTTATAAAGGAAAAATTATCAGTGATTCGTCGTTGTTGGCAACTTGCGTTCCATACGTAAGCACAGGTATACGTGATGCGGTTTTCGGATTAGGTACTGCCGTCAGGGTATGTGATGGCGAACCGACAAAGAAATATCATCTTAATTCGAACGGCGGATTTTCAGTTGTTGAAGGCTCGTGGCCTAGCGCTGATATTCATTACATGGTTATTGCCAACCGTAATGATTGGGATATAACAAATACAACAATAAAAATCGACAGCATTATCCATAGCAAGGGATGGCTTAAGGTTGTGAAATAAATCCAATAGGCTAATATAATAATATGAGCTGTGTCAAATCGTTATTGACACAGCTCTTTTGCTATCGTTAGTTTCTAATCTTCAACTTGCGTAGGTGATTTTACTCTACCAAAAATGAAGGCGATTCAATAGCGTTGTTTTTGATAGTAATGTTTTTTGAGCGTAGAAGCCTGAAATTGTATGTGTTGCTGTGGAACGGGGGATAATCGGTATTGAAGGTTACCTTATTGCCGGTGAAAATAAGTCCGTCGGTTGATTTTACAAAAAGCAGAGGTGCATCAAAGGTCTCGAACTCGTTGTCGCAAATGACGATGCCTGAGTGGAAATATTTTGTTTGATGCTGTAGATCTGCAATTTCAGGATATATGGAAATCACGGCTTCTGTGAACTGGAAAAGATTTGTCAACGAATTAACAAACTTGTTGTTTCGTATAGTAACGTCGCGACATGCGCCTGTCTCGAACCAACCGCGGCAATCTCCACACAAAAGAATAGCTGAACCGGATGTGTGGTCGAAAAAGTTGTTTTCCACTACAGTGTGCCGAGGTGTGCTGAACAGTGAACCTCTTGCGCGGTTATTGCGGATAACATTTCCTGCGAAATATACTTCGGGACACCAGGACAGGTTTTCAATGCCGCAACCTTCTTCAACGTCAATACCTTCAGGTAAAGTCTCGGTAAATTCAATTTCAAATTCCTTAGCGCCGTTAACGCTTAGTTTATCTGTTGGTTTGATGTTTTTTATTGTTCTCAAGGCGTTGAATGCTTCCATGGTTTTGGAACGTATGAATTGGACGGAATCGCCGGCCTCGCCCCATTTGAATCCGTAGCTTTGAGAGTGCATGTAGCGCCCGATTACAGTGGTTTGATTAACCTTTTTAATGATTTTCAGATATGTGCCGTGTACGTTGATAGCATCGTCCATCATGGCTTCATAAAAACCGTTTGTTGATTTGATCAAGCCTTTGCAACCAGAGAAATGAGTGGCGTCGGCTTGAGTTGTGAAATATCTAGGGTCTTGATCGCCGCGAAGCTTTACGGAAAATTTGTTGAGCGTTACGCTGTCGCATACTTGTGCAAGTAGGCCCATTCCTTCAACATAATGTACTGTGACCTCGATTATTGTCGGGTTTGTGTCCTCGTTCAAAAAAATAGCCGGGGCCGGACGTTCCCCGCTTCGCAATGCAACAATAACGCCTTTGTGTAGCCGGTCGTTTTTCCATTTTGGGGCTACGTAAACGCCTGCTTCAGCGGTAGGCAACACGCTGTCTAAGGGGCAGCGCACATCGCTTGTCCGATAAACGAGGCGACGGGTGTCGGGCTCGAAAGCTATTCCCATACGCGGGTTTATTTTCCAACCTTCTCCGTTGGCGTAAAATTTGCCATTTTCAATCGACGCAGTAACCCATGGCGCAGTTTTAAATATCGTGCCGTTCCGGTCTGACTCTATGATTTCAACCTGGCTGATGTGAGGATTGTCAAAATCGATGGAAAAACCTTCAAGGTGGCAATTTTTTGATCTGACCACTGCAATCGGAAGCATTCGGCCGTGGCACATAAATTCCACTCCGGGCATGGATAATGTTACATTGTCCCAATTTTCGATTGCGATGCCTACCGATTTCGGATTTGGTTGATCATGATTTGAAACGTAGTATGTTTTCTTTGCACAGCCTTTCGGATAAAGGTTGTAAACGCCGGAATCGAGCGATATACTGACTTTTCTACCCTGATATTTGGATTTAACCTGCTGTAGCGCGGAGCATATTTTTGCTGCGGAATCAATTTTTTTGCCCGGTTTTATGCCATATTCTTTTGTCAGATTAACACAAACCTGATTCTCATTTTCCAAAGCAGTCGCAGGCAAATTTGAAATTGCTAGAATTGCGAAAGCCAGTGCCGCAACGAAGTGGTTCATAGTTGTTTTATGGAGTTAAAGGATTATGAAATGAAATTATTCTCATTCCGTTGTCAAAATTAAAAATTTAATTGCATAAAGCAATTACTGAGTGTATTAAACATTAAGGGTGCGCCATCATTATTTGTGACGCACCCTGTTATTGTAATGAAGTGGTTGTCTGCCTTAGCGTATTTCGTATGTGTAGATATCTTTTAAGGCCATGTTGAAGCGGAGGTTGCTGTAGGGAGGTATGATTCCGCTGGTCGATGAGCCATAGGCTGATGCAAATGGTATTATAACCTCACATGAATCGCCTACATGCATATTTTGCAGTGCTATCTGCCAACCTTGGATAACTGAACTCAGGTCGGTTCGGAAAATAGAGTCGCCATCCGATGTCAGCAGGTAGCTTGAATCGAAGGGGGTGTTATCGTACAAATGGCCAATGTATTTGACGTCGACGGTCGATGTGAACATTGGTTTGAGGTTCATACTGGTTTTCGACTGGTCGTTGAACCAGCGCATCAGAACGTAAGAGCCTACGTTGTAGGATGGGATAACGCGGGTGTATACCTTTTGGCCGGTGGTGGGGTCAACCTCGTTGGCTTTCTCTTCGAGCCAGCTGTTGTTTTCAGTGATCCACTGTTTATACTGATCCCAGTTGTCTTCATCGTCGCCGCACGACGAGATTGTGCCGGCAAATACCACACCGGTCAGTATCAACATGAAAATTATTGGTAGTTTTCGCATATCTACGTGGCTAGAATTCAACTTTTGGAGCCTGACTTGCACCCTCATCAGCCCGGAATTGCGGTTTGGGTGTGAATCCGAACCATCCGGCATAGATTGTTGTAGGGAATTTCTTTATCGCGGTGTTGTAATCGCGCACGGCTTCGGTATAGCGTCCGCGAGCGGTTGTTATGCGGTTTTCGGTTCCTTCCAGCTGTACCTGAAGGTCGCGGAAGTTTTCGTTGGCTTTCAAATCTGGGTAGGCCTCTGTGACGGCGAGGAGCGATTTTAACGCTCCTGAAAGTTCGTTCTGAGCAGCTTGGAAACGAGCCAGATTCTCCTCGGTGAGGTCGTCAGGGTTGATTGTGATCTGGGTGGCTTTTGCGCGCGCTTCTGTAACTTTGGTGAAGGTGCCTTCCTCGTGGGCTGCATAACCTTTTACGGTCGACACGAGGTTGGGAATCAGGTCGGCTCGACGTTGGTACTGGTTTTCAACCTCGGCCCATTGCTGATCAACACCCTGCTGTTTTTCGACTAGCGAGTTGTAGTTGCACGACGACAAACCGATTGCGCACACGACAGCTATTGCCAGATTGCGTATATTACTTAGTTTCATTGTTTTAATGTTTTGTTTTGGGTTATTCGGTGGCAAGCTTGCGTAGAAGTGCGTTCAAACTTACATTGTCGTGAATCAGACGATGAAGATCGGCAACGTTAACGCGTTTTTGTTCCATAGAGTCGCGTTCGCGTAAGGTTACGGTGTTGTCTTCCAAAGTCTGGTGGTCGACTGTCACACAATAGGGCGTGCCTATTGCATCCTGACGGCGGTAGCGTTTGCCGATTGAGTCTTTTTCTTCGTAGTGGGTCGGGAAATCGAACTTGAGGTCGTTAACGATTTCGCGTGCTTTTTCGGGAAGTCCGTCTTTGCGCACGAGTGGCATTACGGCGCATTTCACCGGGGCCAGAGCTGCAGGTAAATGGAGTACAGCGCGGGTTTCGCCACCCTCAAGCGGCTGCTCCTCATAGCATGAGCAGAGAACGCTGAGGAACATGCGGTCGACACCAATCGATGTTTCGATAACGTAAGGGGTGTAGCTCTCGTTAAGTTCGGGGTCGAAGTATTGAATTTTTTTGCCTGAGAATTTTTCGTGTTGCGACAAGTCGAAATTGGTGCGCGAGTGGATGCCTTCAACTTCCTTGAATCCGAATGGCATTTCGAATTCGATGTCGGTAGCGGCGTTGGCGTAGTGGGCAAGCTTCTCGTGGTCGTGGTAACGGTATTTTTCATCGCCCAGGCCGAGCGCTTTGTGCCAGCGCAGGCGGGTTTCTTTCCAAATGTTAAACCATTTTAGCTCTTCGCCCGGACGAACAAAGAATTGCATTTCCATTTGTTCAAACTCGCGCATACGGAAAATGAACTGGCGGGCAACGATCTCGTTGCGGAACGCCTTGCCAATCTGGGCAATACCGAATGGGATACGCATACGGCCTGTCTTTTGCACGTTGAGGTAGTTCACGAAAATGCCCTGTGCGGTTTCGGGGCGCAGGTAAACGGTCATGGCGCCATCGGCTGTTGAGCCCATTTCGGTGCGGAACATCAGGTTGAACTGGCGAACTTCTGTCCAGTTTTTCGTGCCGGAAATAGGGTCGACAATTTCCTGGTCGATGATTATCTGGCGGAGTTCGTTGAGGTCGTTTTCTTCCATCGCCTTTGCAAAGCGGCTGTGTAGGGCGTCGCGGCGGGCGGCTATGTCGGCAATGCGCGGGTTTGTTTGGCGGAACAGGGCTTCGTCGAAGCTGTCGCCGAAACGTTTGCGCGCTTTGGTAACTTCTTTTTCTATTTTATCGTCAAACTTGGCAATCTCATCTTCAATGAGCACATCGGCACGATAGCGTTTTTTCGAGTCGCGGTTGTCGATCAACGGGTCGTTGAAAGCGTCAACGTGGCCCGAGGCTTTCCAAATAGTCGGGTGCATGAATATCGCCGAGTCGATACCAACGATGTTGTCGTGGAGAAGCGTCATTGCTTCCCACCAGTAGCGTTTTATGTTGTTTTTCAGTTCAACTCCGTTCTGGCCGTAGTCGTAAACAGCTGAAAGTCCGTCGTATATTTCACTTGAAGGGAATACAAATCCGTATTCCTTGGCGTGAGAAACTATCTTTTTAAATTGGTCTTCGTTCTGTGCCATATTTAAATCATATTCTTATTCTGTATCAGCTACAAAGATAAGCAATCGTAACTTAATTGGCAAATATTCCGACAATTCCGTCTCGTCACTTTATTTTACGGCTTACGGCTCTGATGTGTTTGTCGAACTGCCGATTGCCAGCATGGTTAATCCGACAATCAACGCGGTGTTTGAAAACCAAGAAATTATAAATAGAGTTTCAGTACTGCTGCTCAGGATTATAGACATCAAGCAAATTACAGCTGTAATGAAATTTACGATGACAAAACCTTTGGTAAATTTCGATTGTCTAGAGTTCAAAATCCAAAAACTTTCGCCTGTTCTATTACCGCAAGTATGTAAAACAATATCTACAATAAATGCGGCCATTGCGATGCACATCATAGTCCATCTCATAAGTCCATCTGAAGCAATTGAATTTATAAGTGCCCAAACCGTAACGAACGACAATATTATATTACTTTGTTTAGTATTCATATTTATGATAATCTTACTCATAGTTCTAAATATGTATTTGAATTCTTAAAATCAGAATTTTCATCATTTCTGTTGACGTTAATTTGGTCAAAACTTGAGCATGAATACAAAAAAGTTATTAATGCAAACACAAATAATTTTTTTACTACGATTTTTTCTTTAAGGGCCCTGAAATTTTATGATATGGGCCCTAAAATGACGAAAGAGTGTGGAGGAACATTTGTTCCGGCACACTCTTTCGAACTATGAAAGGATGTTATGACTATTTAATGGAATTAGTCCTGATTGAGGTTGACGCGTTTAAAGTCAACTGCAACGAGGCCTTTCTGAACTTTGTCGAGATATTTACCTACGGTCAGCTCACCATCCTGAATGAAATCCTGTTCCATCAGGCACGATTCTTTGAAGAATTTGTTGAGACGTCCGTTTGCAATATTCTGAATCATCTGTTCGGGGAGGTTGGCTGCTTTAGCTTCGGCTGTTTCTTTGGCAATTTTGCGTGCTTTATCAGCTTCTTCTTCGGTGAGCCATCCTTTTGTGATGTTTGAGGCGATGTGGTCTTCGCTGTCAACGAGGTTGGGGTTGATGCCGGCTTTCTTGAGGGCTGCTTCAACAGCTTTTTTCACTTGTTCCTCTTTGGTTTTTTCAACAGCTACGTTGTATTCTGTGTCTTTAACCGATTGTGGAACAGCGTCGCGATCAACTGCAACGGGGTTCATTGATGCGATTTGCATAGCAACTTCGCGGCCAACTTTTTCGTCAACGCCAGGGAGATTGAAACCTACAACGGCTGCTAGTTTGTTGTTAAAGTGGTTGTAAGCAGCTGTTGAGGGAGCTGTCACAACTTCGTATGCGCCGATTTCGGTTTTTTCGCCGGTTTTGCCGCTTTCTTCAACAACGAGGTCGGCAACTGTGCGGCCGTCGATAACGAGAGCGTTGAGTTCGTCGACGGTTTTAACTTCGGCTGCTACAGCTGCGTCGAGGAGCTTCTGAGTCATGCCTACAAAGCCTGCGTTCTGAGCAACGAAGTCGGTTTCGCACTTCAGGGCGAGGATTGCGGCGAATGTGCCTGTGCTCTTTGAAAGCACGCAACCTTCGGCAGCTTGACGATCCTCGCGTTTGGCGGCTACTGCCTGACCTTTTTTGCGGAGGATTTCTACGGCTGCTTCGATATCGCCGTTAGTTTCGGCCAATGCTTTTTTGCAGTCCATCAAGCCGGCGCTTGTGAGTGCGCGGAGCTTGCTGATTTCTGCCATTGTTACTGCCATATCTGTAGTAATTTGTTTTGTTATGATTAATAAAAATTAGAGGAGAGTCGGTTTTTGTGGTGTCGACCTTTCGGGGCTTATTCGGCTGCTGCTTCTGGAGCTTCTTCTGCTTCTTCTGCTTTTTCAGCTTCGGGAGCTTCTTCGTTGCGACGGCTCACACGACGGCGTCCGCGGGGTGCGGCTGCAGGCGCTTCTTCGGGCTCCTGGTCGATTTTCTCGGCTTTGCGTTCAGCCAAACCTTCCTGCATTGCAGAAACGAGGGTGTCGAGAACGATTTCGATCGATTTTGAAGCGTCGTCGTTTGCGGGGATGACGAAATCGATGTTCGAGGGGTCGGAGTTGGTGTCGACCATTGCGAATACCGGAATACCCAGACGAACTGCTTCTGCAACAGCGATGTGTTCTTTCAGAACGTCGACTACGAAAAGAGCCGAGGGAAGGCGGTTGAGGTCGGCGATTGAGCCGAGGTTCTTTTCGAGTTTGGCGCGCTGACGGCTGATTTGCAGGCGCTCGCGTTTCGACAAGTTGTCGAATGTGCCATCCTTTGTCATCTTGTCGATGGTTGCCATTTTCTTAACGGCTTTACGGATGGTTGGGAAGTTTGTGAGCATACCGCCGGGCCAGCGTTCAATCACGTAGGGCATGCCGATTTGCGAAGCTTTGTCGGCAACTACTTGCTTAGCCTGTTTTTTTGTGGCAACGAAGAGAACTCGTTTGCCTGCTTTTGCTATGCTCTTGAGGGCAGCTGCGGCTTCTTCGAGCTTAACGGCTGTCTTGTTGAGGTCGAGGATGTGGATACCATTGCGCTCCATGAAGATATAAGGAGCCATAGCAGGATTCCATTTTCTTTTGAGGTGGCCAAAGTGGCATCCTGCTTCGAGGAGTTGGTCAAATGTAGGTGTTGACATTTTTTTTGATAATGTGTTGTTTACGTTCTTTTTGTTGAAATCAACCAGGGGGTAGGGAACGTGTCCATCGCCCGGGTTTAGATGCTAAACACTATTTTTATCCTGCTGCTGATGTGGTCGAGCGACCTCAGGCAGCGGTGGATAATCTGAAATAAGTTGACAGCCGATTAACGTTTCGAGAACTGGAAGCGTTTGCGTGCTTTGGGCTGACCGGGTTTCTTACGTTCAACAACGCGCGGGTCGCGGGTCATGAAGCCTTCCGAACGGAGAGCAGCCTTGTCTTCGGGGTTCACCTTAACGAGTGCGCGGGCGATAGCGAGGCGAAGAGCTTCGGCCTGTCCTTTGTAGCCGCCACCGGTGAGGTTAACCTTGATGTCGTACTTGCCGTCGGCAGCAAGTTTGCTAAGGGGCTGTTTAACGATGAATTGAAGTATCGACGATGGGAAATACACGTCGAGTGGGCGTTTGTTGATAGTGATAACGCCTGAACCTTCACCCATGATAACGCGGGCTATGGCGGCCTTGCGGCGGCCTACTGCATTTACCTTTTCCATACTTCTTATTTAACTGTGTTAATATCGATTACTTTGGGGTTTTGTGCTTCATGGGGGTGCTCGGGTCCGTTGTAAACGTGCATGTTTTCGATGAGTTTACGACCGAGACGGTTTTTGGGAAGCATACCTTTAACAACTTTCACAAACAAGGGGTTGATGCCGGGCTTGATGTGTTTGTTGAACGATTTCATCTGGAGGATTGCGGGTGTTGCAACGCGCTGTCCGCCGGGATAACCGGTGTAGCGGAGGTATTCGCGACCGTTCCATTTGTTGCCGGTAAGACGAACTTTGTCGGCATTCACGATGATTACATTGTCACCGCACTCAACAAAGGGTGAGTAGGTGGGTTTGTTCTTACCCCGAAGAATCAGGGCTACAACGGAGCAGAGGCGGCCAAGGGGCTGGTCGGTTGCGTCGATAACCACCCATTCGTGGTTGATGCTCTGCGCGTTGGGCATTGAGGTTCTGTAGCTAATTGTATCCACGTTAATTGTTTGATTTTTAAATTAATAAATTGACTAGAACTATCCTGCTGTTCGGCCAAAAACCGCAGGCAGCGCTATGTCAGGCCATTAATTTGGACATAATCGGTGCGCAAAGGTACGACTTTTTCTTATTCCGGCAAAATAATCTTAACAATAATTAACTGTCGATGCGGCCTGATATCCCTGTTTGCATCCAAACATCGCCTGACGTATAGACTCTATATGTATATTTTTTTGTTAATGTCAATCATATATGTTACCTTTGCGTACAAATAGATATGGAGCACTTCACCCGAAAGTTGCTTTGCCCGTTCATGCGTGCTGTTCGCGATTGTTGAGCACACAATTGAGCTTGAAAGAGAATGATAACGAAATGAAAGTAAAAATACACCGCGAAGGCTTAAATATATTAATAATCTTGATGTTCATCCTGCTGGTAATCAATGTGCCAGCATGGCTGTTTATACGCCCCGTAGAGATTCCTGTTGTTTTCTCCGCGCTTTCGGCCGTGATGTATTTGCTGGTGCTGAATTTCTTCCGCTCGCCTAAAAGAATGTTTGTGGGTAAACACACTGCCGAAACGGTAGTGGCCAGCGCTGACGGTAAGGTCGTGGCTCTTGAAGAAACATTTGAGGATGAATATCTGCATTGCCGTTGCATCCAGCTTTCGATTTTCATGAGTATCGTCAACGTGCACGCAAACTGGTATCCTGTCGACGGTAAGGTGCTGTACGTAAGACATCACAACGGACGTTTTCTGTCGGCCTACCTGCCAAAGGCAAGCACCGACAACGAGCGCTCGACGGTTGTAATAAAATCGCACAGCGGCCAGTTGGTTTTGATGCGCCAGATTGCCGGAGCAGTAGCGCGCCGTATTGTCACCTATGCCACGGAAGGAGACGAGGCTGCTATCGACGACCACATGGGATTCATCAAATTCGGGTCGCGCGTCGACCTTTACCTTCCCCTCGGAACAGAGATTCTCGTGAAATTGGGCGACCATACAACGGGCGGCGTTACCGAAGTGGCGCGCCTTGAGCCTGTCGCCGATAAATAATCCCGTTTGCGCATCACCTCAAAATTTAATTGCGGCATGCGCTGCATAATTTTACGCTTATGAAACTTCCCTTTTTACAGCATATTCCAAACGCAATCACATGCACCAGCCTATTCATGGGGTGCGTAGCAATCGTAGCTGCTCTGAACTACAATGCTTCTTACTGCGGACTTGAGGGCTATCAATGGGCCTACGTTCTGATACTGATTGCTGCCGTTTGCGATTTCTGCGACGGCGCGGTTGCCCGATTGCTCCATGCTTATTCTGCCTTGGGTAAGGAGCTTGACTCATTGTCCGATCTTGTCAGTTTTGGAGTTGCACCCGGTATGCTGGTTTTTGGTATGATGTCGAACATGGAAGGATGTCCCGATTGGTTGCCGCTGGTGGCCTTCTATATTCCAGTTGCCGGCGAACTGCGGTTGGCACGGTTCAATATCGACGATCGCCAAACAACCTCGTTCCTCGGAATGCCAATTCCGGCAAATGCTATATTCTGGATTGGATTCACGTCGGTCGTTGCCAGCGGGTGCCGCGTGAACCCGTGGTTTTGTGCCGCGTTAGTTGTTATTATAGCCTCGCTGATGCTTGCTTCAAGGCTGAAAATGTTCTCGTTGAAATTCAAGAACTTCGGTTTTGCTGCCAACTATATGCGCTACATCCTAATCGTTGCGGCCATAGCGTTTGTCGCAGCTTTCGGCCTAGGGGGGCTGGCGTGGACAATCGCCCTGTATATAGTGCTGTCGGTAATACCCACAACCGGCGGGAAGGGATAAGTCGTCCCTATGAATATCTTTCCTCGTTATAACAATCTGTCAAATTTGAAATTATGTTCCGTCTAATATATCTGTTGTGCGTTTTCTATATTTGCTATCGTCTATTACGGTGGCTCTTCGGCCTGTTCGGCCGATGGGTAGTGCGCAAACAGACTGAGCATATCTATACAAACGTATTCGGTCGGCGCCCTCCGCGAAATGGTTACCCCTTCGGCGGCGGTCGTTCGCAGGAACCCGCTAAACCCACAAAAAAGAAGATTTTCGATAAATCGGACGGCGAATATGTCGACTTCGTTGAAATTAAACAGACTGAATCGTCCGATACAAAGTCCGGCTCAGCCGAAGTGAAATATAAGAAAGAAGAGCAGATCACCGATGCCGAATGGCACGACATTAGTTAAGCTTTTTAAACAACCCCATATGGCCTACTATACAAAACAGCTATTCGATTTTCTTGATAAACTCGGACGCAACAACAACCGCGAATGGTTTGCCGCCAACAAGCAAGAGTACCAGCAGTTGCGTAGCTTGTGGATGGCCGATCTCGAACGGATGCACATGGCCATGAGCACGTGGGAACCAAGGCTCGCCGCATACCCAACTTCGGCTTTTGCCTATCGTATTTACCGCGACGTACGCTTTTCGCCCGACAAGACACCCTACAAAACATATTTCTCCGCAATTTTCTCTCCATTTGGGAAGCAGCCTCACCGAGGGTCGTACTATTTGCATATGTCGCCCCACGAAGGCGAATCGGGATTGTTCGGCGGGGTATGGATGCCAGAGGCTCCGGTGCTGAACAAGCTTCGCCACGCCATTGTCGACAACATCGAGGAATTTGAAGAGATTATTAATGCTCCCGAGATGAAGAAAAATTTCGCCCAATGGGATTCAAACATGTTAAAAACCGCGCCAAAAGGGTGGCCAAAAGATCATCCGCAAATCGAATTGTTGCGAATGAAAGATTATGGAAAGGTTCATCATCTCAGCACCGACTTCTTCTATAATCCTCAGTGGCCTGAAGAAGCGGCCAGGCTGTTCAGCTACCTGAAGCCGTTTGTCGATTTCCTTAACTATTCAATCGACGAATAGTGAAAACCATTTAATTAATGTATACAGCGATGCGCAAACTTATCCGGACAAGAACGCTCCTTGCAATTCTACTGTCGGCTTTTACGGCGGCAACCTCCTTTGCCTCACTAAACTTGATGTTAAACATGGCTACAGCCCACCAGCTTGGAGTCACGCTTGCCAACGGCGATGAATACACAATTGCAACGTCCGGCACCGACCCATACATTTCAACAACGGGATTGTCGCGCAGTTTGTCGGCCGACGAGGTTGTGCTTGTTTTTGAATACTGCAGCACGGCCGATATCGACATGCTTCAGCTCTTTTTCGGCCCTTCATATTCGGAAGCGCGCTCAAAACGTTGCAAGTCAATTCCCGTTTCGGCCGGATGGAAAACCTTCACTGTGAACATCGCATCCGAAATAAAACAATTTGGTTGGGGACAGCAATCGTCGATAATGCGTCTCGACTTTGGCTCGCGCTCGGGCGTAGGCATCAAGTTGCGCCATTTGCGAATTGCCGCGGTAGGCGATCAGGGATGGAACAACGACCTTAAAAACCTTGACTTGGCGCAAACTATCGCGCTCGGCCTCCCGGTTCTGAATATCACCACAGTCAACGCCGAGGAACCGACATGTACGCCCGTCGCTGCGCCTGAAGGGAGTATTGGTGCCGGAATCACCAACGCAACCAAAGTTCCGGGTCGCGTAGTGCGTTATGAACCCAACGGCGAAGTTTCATTCGATAGCGAGGATTACGTTAAAGGCGAAACCGGCATGACCATAAAAATACGTGGTAACACGAGCGCCTATCAGTCGCGCAAACCGTATAAAATCAAACTGCAGTCGAAAGCCGATTTGCTTTGCAGGGGCGACAAAAAGTTCAAGGATAAGAACTGGGTTTTGCTCAACGACTACGAAATGATGTTGCGCAACGGCTTGTGGGTAAACGAACTAATCGGTATGGATTGGACTCCGCAGTGCCAGTATGTCAATGTGTTGTTTAACAATGAATTCCGCGGCGTTTATCTGCTGTGCGAGGCTGTTGAGCGTAACACGGATTGCCGTATCGATGTGTCAAAAACCGGATTTGTAACCGAATTGGACGCATACTGGTGGAACGAAGACGGAGCATATGTCGCCTCGAGCTATTCGCCGGTGTGGAACTACACATTCAAGTACCCCGACTATGAGGATATGGATGCTGAATCTATCCAATATGTAGCCCAAACAATGGCCCAAATGGAGGCTGCTTTAGCAAACAACACGTATGCGTCGGTAATCGATTGCGAATCGTTTGCCAAATGGCTTATGGGCCACGACATACTAGGCACACTCGACTATGGAGGCTCGAATATGTATTATTCGAAGTACGACAACACGCCGGAGTCGAAAATACGTCGCCCAACAATGTGGGATTTCGACTCGTCGGAACGCCTGCCCGACACGTGGAGCAATTCCCACTTGAATCATCACAACTCGTTATTCACCAGTACCGTAATGCACTTCAAGAAAGCGTTTGCCAACGTATGGCATCGTAACGGACAGTATGTTTTCGATATAATGGCCCAGCGGCTTTCCAGCTTCCAGCAGAGCCCGGAGGCTGCGGCCTACGATAAGTCGATAGAGGCGACAAACTCCCATTGGGGATTCAACTACAGCAGTTCCAAAACCTACACCAACCGTTCGCTCAGCTGGTACGCATCGCGAAAAACATGGATGACCCAAATGATGGCGCCGTTCAAACCGCTCATCGATGAGGATGTGACGGGATTGGACAACGTAGCGGCCGACCGAGCTAGCCATATTTCCGTTTTCGGCAACCGTATTGTTTCGGTAACAGGCACGCCATTTAAGGTTACGTCCGTAGCCGGACGCCTTGTAGCCGATAGCCAAGGAGAGCAGGTTGAGATTCCGGCTCCCGGTTTGTACATCGTTGTATCGGCCGGCGCAGTCGATAAAGTAGTTGTCCGCTAACATTAATTAGCTTTAACGGAAACTTATTTAACGAAAAATTTCCGTAATTAAGTGTTTTCTTTGTATATTTGCAGTGCCGAAAAGGCCGTTATGTGCTCCGTGGCGAGCTAAGAGTATGTTTACTTTTGGCTTATGTTAAGATTTAACATGGATTTTTGAATATGTTTTTAACTTGAATGAAGGAATTATGGGGTTCCATAATGACTGAATGAAAGTTGGAAACAAGACAAAAAGGCTGTTCAAAGATTTCATAAAGTTAAAAGTAAACATACTCTATAAGGCTTAGGCAGTGGTAAGAACTGATTTATTTACTAAATACTAAAATTCAAACAATGGTAAGTTACAAGGAACTAGGTCTTGTCAACACACGCGAAATGTTTGCCAAGGCTATCAAAGGCGGCTATGCTGTGCCTGCCTTCAACTTCAACAACATGGAACAGCTGCAGGCCATCATCAAAGCAGCTGCTGAAGAAAAATCGCCTGTTATTCTGCAGGTGTCGAAAGGCGCACGTAACTATGCTAATGCTACTCTGTTGCGCTACATGGCTCAGGGCGCTGTTGAATATGCAAAAGAACTTGGCTGGGAACATCCTCAGATTGTTCTCCACCTCGACCACGGCGACAGCTTCGAACTGTGCAAAAGCTGTATCGATAATGGTTTCTCATCGGTGATGATCGACGGTTCTCATCTTCCCTACGAAGAAAATGTTGCACTGACAAAGAAAGTTGTTGACTATGCTCATCAATTCGACGTTACCGTTGAAGGCGAACTCGGCATTCTCGCCGGCGTTGAAGACGAAGTGTCGGCAGAGCATCATACATATACCGACCCGGAAGAAGTTATCGACTTTGCCCACCGCACAGGTTGCGATTCGCTGGCTATCTCTATCGGCACATCGCACGGTGCCTACAAGTTTAAACCCGAACAATGTACACGCGACGCCAACGGCAAACTCGTTCCCCCGCCTCTGGCTTTCGACGTTCTCGACGCCGTTATGGAAAAACTGCCCGGATTCCCAATCGTGCTCCACGGCTCGTCGTCGGTTCCTCAGGAATATGTCGACATCATCAACGCCCACGGAGGCAAACTCCCCGACGCAATCGGTATTCCCGAGGATCAGCTTCGTAAAGCTGCGAAGAGCGCCGTTTGCAAAATCAACATCGACTCCGACAGCCGCTTGGCAATGACAGCCGCTATCCGCAAAGTGTTCGACGAACACCCCGAAGAGTTCGACCCGCGTAAATACCTCGGTCCGGCCCGCGACGAAATGGAAAAACTCTACAAGCACAAAATCGAATACGTGCTCGGTTCGAACGGCAAAGCCGAATAAGAGTGCGTTCTCTGAAATCATAAATTCGGCCTTAGCGACTTCAGCGTCGCTGAGGCCGGTTTTTTTTAATCGAAAGTTGAATAATTTGTTGTATCTTTGCTGTCGTTAAACAAAACCCCAATCATTATATGGCACTTCAATGCGGCATAGTGGGTTTGCCTAACGTTGGCAAATCAACTTTATTCAATTGTCTATCAAATGCAAAAGCTCAGTCGGCCAACTTCCCTTTCTGTACAATCGAACCAAACGTAGGGGTGATTACAGTGCCCGATGAGCGTCTGAATAAACTGGTGGAGATGTGCAACCCCAAATCGGTTGTGCCCGCCACAGTTGAGATTGTCGACATTGCCGGCCTGGTGAAGGGAGCAAGCAAGGGCGAAGGCCTTGGGAATAAATTTTTGGCAAATATTCGCGAGACCGACGCTATAATACACGTGCTTCGCTGTTTCGACGACGACAACATAACCCACGTCGACGGCTCGGTAAATCCAGTGCGCGACAAAGAAATTATCGATTTCGAGCTGCAACTCAAGGACCTTGAAACAATAGAATCACGCATTGCCAAGGTTCAAAAGCAAGCGCAAACCGGAGGCGACAAACAGGCCAAAGTGCTTTACGACGTGTTGTTGCGCTACAAAGAAGCGCTCGACCAAGGAAAAGCTGCCCGCACAGTTCAATTCGACAGCCCCGACGAACAACGTGCCGCCCACGACCTGTTCCTGCTCACAAATAAACCTGTACTATATGTTTGCAATGTCGACGATGCATCGGCTGCCAATGGCAACCATTATGTTGAGGAGGTGCGCAAGGCTGTAGCAGCCGAAAATGCTCAGATTCTCATTGTTGCCGCACAAACCGAAGCCGACATTGCCGAACTCGACACCTGGGAAGAACGTCGCGAATTCCTTCAGGAAATAGGATTGGAAGAGTCGGGCGTCAGTCGCCTTATCCGCTCGGCCTACGCGTTGCTCAACCTGCAAACCTACTTCACAGCCGGTGCCGACGAGGTTCGCGCCTGGACATTCATGCGCGGCACCAAAGCCCCTCAAGCCGCCGGTATCATCCACACCGATTTCGAGAAAGGATTCATTCGCGCCGAGGTGATCAAGTACGACGACTACGTTCAGCTCGGTGGCGAAAATGGAGTTCGCGAGGCCGGCCGCCTTGGCATCGAAGGCAAAGAATATGTTGTTCAGGACGGCGACATTATGCACTTCCGATTTAATGTTTAATACACTATAAAACGCTCATTTTATGCTATTTACAAAAAAAAACTATCCTGTCGCTACTGCTGGCGACATGCGCTCTTTCGGCCTATAGCATCAATTTCTTTGAAACTGTAATGCGCCCTAAAACCATCAACCCCAAAGTGGCGGTCGCATGGCAGGATTTGCCTTTCAACGATTTTGGCAACTATTTTTTCGAAAACTTTTTCATCGATCTTGCCGATGAGGGACACACCACCGCGGACTTGCAACAGTTGATTATCGGTGAGTTTTATAAAGACAGTTTCGGCGGCTCAGCGCAAAACGGAGGCTTCAACTGGGATAATAGAGGTCAGGGCAAATGGGATGGCGACTACTGGAACCGCTACCAGCACATGATTGTATTAATCGACTATCTCTTGTCGGAATTAAACAACAGCCAAAGCCAGCACAGCCAGGAAGTAGGAGCCAATTGCGAGGCGCAATGCGACGAACTGCGAATTCTGCGCGCATTCTATTATCTGCAAATGGCAAAAATGTATGGCGACGTTCCAATTTGGGAAAAATATATCTCTAAATTCATAGTTAGCGAACCTTCCGCCGACGAAGACCCTGCAAACCCGTCAAACAACATTTCGGCCGAATTCAGCTCATCGCTGCGCCGCGATAAAGCAGCCGACGTTCTGATGTATGCGGCAAACGAATGCAAGGAAGTTATTGAGAATGCACGTCTCCCCTGGCGCGACGAGGCCGTTGACAACAACCGCATGACTCTTGCCGTTGGTTGCGCCATCCTTTCACAGTCTTCGCTCTATGCCGCTTCGCCGCTATATTGCGACAACCGCTATCTATGGGACGATGCTTACTATAATTGCCGCTTCGCCTACGACGAGTTGCGCAAGCACGATTATCACCTTTATAATACATTGGCCGACAATGTAGCCTATCCGAACGCATATGCCGAATATTTCGCGTTAGACAGTTATAGTTGCACAACTCCTGAGGATAAAGAAACAATTTGGGGCAGTCCATTCAAGTACAGAGCCGGTGGGCTGTTTGTTATAAATGGGATTCCAATTGGTAATAATTTCCAAGCCGGCGCATGTCCTACGCAGGAGTTAATCGACGCTTACGACATGCTGGCAACTGGACTACCTATCTACGACCTTAATAAGCCTTATTCCGATGAAAACCACCTGAATGTAAACTACAACACAGCATCGGGCTACGATCCGGCCAAGCCATATGTAGGCCGCGACCCGCGGTTTTATGCCAACACGGCCTATAATGGCTCGAAGGTAAATACAGGTGTCCGTAACCAAACAGTTGAAACTTATAATAATACGAACGAAAAATTTGGCGGGAATTCAGCAGGGAAAAAAGGCAACTGTGCCATCGACGAAACCAGCCGTACGTATACACGCACCGGATATTATAACCGAAAATTTCATCAATATAAAGAAAACCGCAGCACCGGATATCAAGGGGGTACATGGCGATTGTTCCGCTTGGGCGAAATTTATCTGAATCTTGCCGAAGCTGCTATCGAATCGGGCAATTACGCTCAGGGCCTGCAGTATGTGAATCTGATTCGTCACCGCGCCGGATTCGCACCGGAGGTTGATGTAAAGGCAAACTCGATCGAGGAAGCGCGATTGCTGGTGCGTCACGAACGTCAGGTAGAACTCGCTTTCGAAGGCCACCGCTATTTCGACGAACGCCGATGGAAGAAAGCCGGCGACGAAATAACTGAGGACAAAATTAAAACAGGAATGTGGATAACAACCGAAGCTTTTGGCCGCAATCCTGTTTACCACCGTTTTGTTATCGACCCCTACAAAACGGGCACTACATCGATGCACTATCAAGCTAAAACAATATTCATGCCTTTGTGTGACACAACAATAGTTAATCTGGCAACAGCCAGCGGCACCGACTACGCCTACTGGCAGAACAAAGGCTACGGCTATCCTGAAAGTTCAGGCATCAGCAACGCGGAGGCCGACAACGACAACCTGCTGCCAGTGATTGTTGACGGATTGAATGTGTCGGTAGTAGGCAATCAGGCGTTCACTGTATTCAATCCGCAGGGTCAAAAAGTAGCCCTGTCGGCGGCTGGCAACCCCGTTGCTCTCCCCGCCAAAGGCTTATACATCATTGTAGCCAATGGCAAATCACGCAAACTATATTTATAGGAACGAATCATTCGAAACAAAAGGCGGCTGCTGATTAGCGACCGCCTTTTGTTTCGTTTTCGGTTAGGGACAGGTTATTCGGCAACCTCACGATTGTAGTTAATAGCCAAACGGTATAGGACAACAGCCAGCGCCGCGCCTACAAGCGGACCCACAACCATGATCCAGAAGTCGCCCCATGCTTCGGGCGAGAACAGCGCGGGTCCGAAGCTACGTGCCGGGTTCACCGAACAGTTGTCAACCGGAATTCCGACAATATTAACCAAACCTAGAGCCAAACCGATAGCAAGACCCGAAAATTTTCCGAACCCTTTTTTCTCGTCGGTAGCCGCAAGAATAACAAAGAGGAAGAACATAGTAAGGAGCACCTCGGCCAACAGTGCCATCGACGATGTTGCGCCCGGCTGCAAAACGTTGGTTGCCAAATTGTTTTCGCCGGTAACGCCTCCGAAATTGAAGCCACTTCCCATATTGGCAAACCAGAACAGGAAAGCCGCGCCAACTGCCGCGCCCGCCAGCTGTGCTACAACATATCCGCAGAAGTCCTTACACGACATTTTCCCGGACAGCAACATTGCAAACGAAACAGCCGGATTAACATGGCATCCCGACACATTCCCTATCGCATAGCACAAGCAGATGAGAACCAGACCAAAACATAGGCCTATACCCAAACCGCCAATCGACGGACCGGCAAGAACCGCACTGCCGCACGCCAGAAGAACCAAAAACATTGTGCCAAAAAACTCAGCCAGATACTTTTTCATTTCTAATCGTATTTTTGTTAATAATCATTTACATAGTATAACAATTACCAACAAAAAAAGTTGCAGCAAACGTCGGCCGGCTCCAAAATCGTCTCATGGAAACCAACATTTAAGGAAAAATGTTGTATTTTTGCATAAATGTTAAGAACCGGACCAAATAACAATGGCAACGGGCTGAGATTGATGTTTGTAGCAATCGCTTCAGCTCTGCTTGCCGCCTGTGCGTCGATAGGCCGACCCTCAGGCGGCGAATACGATTATACGCCTCCTGTTTTCCTGGGTTCTAACCCTGCTGTGGGCAAACGCAACTTCGAGGGAAACAAAATCGAACTCATGTTCGACGAAAATGTGCAGGTGAAGGACGTGATGAACAAAGTGGTTGTTTCGCCCGCCCAGCAATTTATTCCTCAAATAACAGCCAACGGACGCAAAATCACTGTCAATCTCCGCGACAGCATTATTCCCAACACAACTTATACGATCGACTTTTCCGATGCCGTGAGCGACCTGAACGAGGATAACGTTCTCGACGGACTGTCGCTGAGCTTCTCTACAGGCAACGAAATCGACTCACTCCAAATTTCAGGAATGGTGTTCGAAGCCCGCAATCTGGAACCGGCAATGAATATGATTGTCGGCGTTTACTCAAATCTCGACGATTCGGCGGTGAGAACGCTTAAACTTGAACGCATCGCCAAAACCAACCAGAAAGGTGAGTTCACAATACGCGGCCTCAAGCCCGGCGAATACCGAATATATGCCATTAACGATCTGAACCGCGACTACCATTGGGATCGGTCGGAGGATGTAGCTTTCTACGACTTTACAATTGTGCCATCAGCTTCTGCATCGGAGACAACCGACACTCTAAAATCCGCTACAGGCGAGGACTCCATTGTTACCCGCGGCATTACTCAGTACCTCCCAAACGACATCCTGCTCACATGGTTCAACGAAGGCTACAAGCCACAATACATCGATAAATACGACCGCAACGACCAGCGCCGCATAAACCTCACATTAGCTGCACCATCCGATTCGCTCCCTACCTTGACTATCGTAGGCGGACCGAACGACGGTGCCACCGACAGCCAATGGGCCAAGTTGAGCCGTAACCTGACCGGCGACTCCCTCGAATACTTCATCGCCGATTCGTTGGTTCTTGCCCAGGACACGCTGCGTATCGCCGTTCACAACCTGCGCACCGACACCCTCAACCAACTGTCGTGGTTCGACGACACGTTGCGCTTTATTTACAAGCGCCCCAAGGTTGACAAAAAACAGATTGAACGCGAAATAAAAGCCGAGCGCGAGCGCCTCCGCTCAATAGGTGCCGACACAGTCGATTCTATCGTGCTGCCACCAAAAATCCAGTTTCTATCGCTCAACTTCGTCGGTAGCGGCACCCAGGATGTGAACAAACCAATTTACCTGACCACACAACAGCCCTTGGCATCGATCGACTCAGCCGGACTGCACTTCGAAATCATGCGCGACTCCGTGTGGGACACTATCCCTATGCCGGCTATACGGCTGACCGACTCATTCAATCTCAAATCGTACAAAATTGACTACCCGTGGGAACCCGGAGCAAAATATCGCATGACAATCGACTCGGCTGCCGTGAAAGGTATGTATGGCGAATGGAACACCAAGCTGCAGCAGGATATCAAGGTGCGCGAACTGTCGGACTATTCCGTGTTGTATTTCAATATCGAAGGCTTGCCCGACTCAACCGAAGCCGTCGTGGAACTGCTCGACAGCAAAGATGCTGTGAGGGACACCGCCCGCGTGGTTGGCAACATTGCTGAATTCCAGTTCCTGCAGCCGGGAACATACTATGCCCGCCTGTTCATCGACAAAAACCGCAACGGAAAGTACGACACCGGAATTCTCGACTCAATACAGCCCGAAGAGGTGTACTACTACCCCAAGAAACTGTCGCTGAAAAAGAACTGGGATGTTGAGCAGGCCTGGAATATCTACGAACTGGCTATCGACAAGCAAAAGCCTAAGGAACTTATTCAAAATAAACCCAAGGACAACAAGAAACGCCGTCGCAACCCCGACGGCACCTACGTGCGCGACGATAAGGACAACGAAAACTACGACGACGAGGATGAGGAAGAAATGATGAACCGCTTCGGTAACAACTTCTTTGGCCCCGGCAACGCCAACGGAACCCGAAATATCGGCAATTATAATAACTACAACAACTTCCGACGTTAACAACCACAACAACTATGGGCGATTGCATAATAGATAACTCCATGGTGCCGCACCCGCGCCAATGCCGTCTGGCAATCGGTATCGACAAAGATAGCATGTCGGTAGTGATTGCCGATTCGCTTCAGGAGTCCGGAAGCCGATTGTTGTGCCGTAACATCGCGCTACAGTTCGACGTGCATACCGCCGCCGACAAATTGCCCTCGGTAGCCGCCATCGAAAACGCTGTTTACGACAATCCGGTACTGCTCTCCGACTTCGACAAGATAACCGTCAGCATCGACTCCGGACTATGGGCAATCGTTCCCTTGGCTACAATCAACGCCGACATGGACGAGGCCATTGCCATAGCGTCGCTGCCCCAGGAAAAAACCTTGCAGACAACATCCCTACGCTGCCCGATTGAAGGAACCGACACCGTGCTGGTGTCGCTCATACCAACCGAAATAGCCGATTTTTTACGGCGAACTTTCAACAATCCGGCAATATGCCACCCGCTGCAGCTACTGTCGGCCCATTTTCTGCGCACGGCACGCCTCAACGGCGCTCCAACCGTGCACGCCCATTTCCGCACTCCCCGCACAATGGATATTATGATTATCTACGGCACCCGCTTGATGTTGGCCAACACCTTCACCTATCACAACCCGATGGATGCCGTATATTATATATTGGCCGCGGCGACAACCCTCGGGCTGACGCCGGCCGAAATAGAGTTGCGACTGTCGGGCGAGCCATCGTCGCGCAGCGAACTAACACCGTTAATCTCCGAACATATCCCATCGGTGATGGCCGCAACCTTTCCGGCCGCACTGCTCCGCGAAGGCCCCCGCGCCCTTAACGCACCGTTGGAACTAACCACCTTAGAAGTCGTCTAAAAATAATCGTTCAAAATGCGCATAATCCGAGGAAAATATGGAAGACGCCGTTTTAATGTGCCAACCAACATTACCGCCCGTCCGACTACCGATTTCGCACGCGAAAACATTTTCAATGTAATTGAAAATCTGGTTGATATGGAAGGCGCCGATGCACTCGACCTTTTTGCCGGCACCGGTGCTGTCAGTTTCGAATTCCTGTCGAGAGAATGCGCGTCGGTGACCGCTGTCGAGAAGGCTGCTACGCAATGGAGGTTCATAAAAGAAGTTGCCCAACAGCTCAACACAACTAATCTGAACCTTATCAGAGGTGATGTCTTCCGGTTTATAGCAACATGCACCAAAACATTCGACATAATTTTTGCCGACCCTCCCTACACATTGCCCAATTTCGGCGAGATTCCGGGGCTGATTCTCAACTCAAAAATGCTCAAACCCGGAACGTTGGTGATAGTTGAGCATTCTAAAGCCTACGATTTCTCCGATTTGCCCGGATTTTTCGAGCGCCGCGTTTACGGAAGCGTAAATTTCAGTTTGTTCCGCCTAGGTCAGCCATCCGTCGACAACGAGACTGGAAATGAACTTTAATCGACCCCAATGCATTTTAACTAGATATCAACCAAAATTCAAAGATATGGCAAAATCATACATATTTCTGGCCGACGGATTCGAAGAAATCGAAGCCTTGGCCACAGCCGACATAATGCGTCGCGCACAAATGGATGTGGCAACCGTGGCCATAACCGACAAAAAAGAGGTTAAAGGCGCAAACGGAATAACCGTAGTTGCCGACATTTCGATCAACCAGATCACCCCTGACGAAGCCGAGCAGGCCGAGTGGCTCATAGCTCCCGGCGGAATGCCCGGTGCAACAAATCTGGCCGCATGCGGCAAATTGAACGACATGCTCATTAACCAATGGCGCGGCGGGCGGAAAATAGCCTCGATATGTGCCTCACCTGCCGTAGTTCTGGCTCCGCTTGGCATTCTGCAAGGCCTGGAAGCCACCTGCTATCCATCGTTCGAGCAGGCACTTCAGAAAGGTGGAGCAACCTATGTCCCCGAACGTGTAGTTATCGCGGGCAACATAATCACCTCAAACGGGCCAAGCTCGGCACTGGCTTTCGGCTATGCCATAGTGGCTGCAACCTTAGGCAACGACGTAGCCTCGTCAATTGCGTCGGCTATGCTCGTATGACAACAACAAGCAACGACATAACCATCCGGCAGGCCCAACACGAAATCGATGGCTGGATCAAGACAATAGGCGTACGCTACTTCTCGCCGCTGACAAACATGGCCATTCTGACCGAGGAGGTAGGCGAGGTAGCGCGCATCATGGCCCGGAGCTACGGCGACCAGTCGTTCAAACCAAACGAAAACGGCAATGCCCTGGCCGACGAACTGGCCGATGTTATGTGGGTGGTAATGGCTATCGCCAACCAAACAGGCATCGACCTTACCGACGCTTTCCACAAAAATCTGGCCAAGAAAACCGCACGCGATGCCGACCGACACATCCAAAATAAGAAGTTATTCACATAATACATTTATTATGAGCGATAAATATCACGACACCGTATCGTCGTCAAAAGTCACTATCGACGATACCGCTGTTGCTGCTGCAGTGGAAAAAATATGCGAACATACAGCAGAGAACGCAAATACAGATGTTTACAAAACACTACTTTCGTGCATCGACCTGACCACGCTTTCATCGTCTGATTCGCCCCAATCGGTTTCCGATTTCGTTGAGCGCGTAAATGCCTTCGACAACGAGCACCCCGACCTGCCGAACGTAGCGGCAATTTGCGTTTATCCCAATTTTGCACCTGTTGTGCGCACAGTTCTCGATGTTAGCGACGTACGTGTAGCCTGCGTGTCGGGCGCATTCCCCTCGTCGCAGTCGTTTCTCGAAGTAAAAATTGCCGAAACAGCTATGGCCATCGCCGGTGGCGCCGACGAAATCGACATAGTGCTCAATGTAGGCAACTATCTCGACGGCGATTGGGAAGAAGTTTGCGACGAAATTTCGGAACAAAAAGCAACTTGCCGCGACGCTCATCTGAAAGTGATTCTGGAAACCGGCCTGCTGAAAACGGCCGAAAACATCCGCAACGCATCGGTCTTGGCAATGTACTCCGGCGCCGATTTCATAAAAACCTCAACTGGCAAAATCTACGACGGAGCTTCACTTGAGGCTGCCTACGTAATGTGCCAGTGCATAAAAGAGTACTACGAAAAAACCGGTAACCGTGTCGGTTTCAAAGCCGCCGGCGGCATCTCAACAACAGCCGATGCCGTTAAATACTACACGGTTGTAAAAGAAGTGCTAGGCGAAGAATGGCTCAACAACGGCCTTTTCCGTATCGGCGCAAGCCGCCTGGCCAACGTGCTGCTGTCCGATATTATTGGTCAACCTACTAAAGCATTCTGATGGAATATTGGGCTATAATCGACAACCAACAAGTCGGGCCATATTCGCCGGCTCAGATTGCCGCAATGGGTCTTACCCCCGACACACTGGTTTGGCGCAACGGAATGAGCCGATGGGAAAAAGCACGTTATATCAGCGACTTCGCACAATTTTTTCCGCCCGAATTTGCGCCCGGAACAACGCAATGGCAAAACAATGATATGCCCGACCCGCCTTCAAACTATCTGATATGGTCGATAATATCTTTTCTGCTATGCTGTCAGCTGACGGGCGCTATCGCACTGGTCTACTCCGTATTGGTTGAGTACCGCTATTCACACGGCAACTACGCCGGAGCGCAAAGTGCCTCGTCGATTGCCAAAACTTGGAATATTATTTCAATCGTTCTGGCATTAGTCTCAATTCCGGTGATGCTGTTTACAGGATTGTTTACCGGATTGCTCGGCTTAATTCTTTAGCCCTAAGAATGGCTGCAACACCTAGCAAAAAAATCATAATTGCCTGCGCTGCAATTGTCATATTGGCAATTGCAGCGTGGGTTTATTTTTCTTTGAATCCGGCCGATTCACACTTGTTTCCACGATGCATGTTCTTGCAACTTACCGGGCTAAAATGTCCCGGCTGCGGAAGCCAGCGAGCCGTACATGCCCTTTTACACGGCGACATAGCAACAGCCTGGCGAATGAACGCATTGCTAATATTGGCAACCCCCGTCATAATTCTTCTCCTTGTTGCCCAGCTGTTTCGCACAGCCAACAACCGTTTCTATCGTAGGCTGAACTCTTTCCCCGTAGCTGTCGGCCTTTTCATTGTAATCATTGCCTGGTGGATTCTCCGCAACCTCTTCAATTGGTAAATCTACCTGACCACAATCTCCGATTGCTGAATTCTTGCTCGATGCCTAATTGGCTGACAATGCCAAAATAATACGCTGTTCAATCTCTTTTGGGGTTACTTTATACAACGGATGTAATGTTTCAAAATTTTCATCTTCAACAAATCTGTCAGAGCGGGTAAGCATCGCTATAAGATTTTTAGACTTAGGGCCCTGAAATTTTATGATATGGACCCTAATTGTTATGATATGTTTCTAGAGTAGGGTGGCGGTGCCTTGGCGCATTATTTCGGGCGCCGATGAGTCGGTAAGGTCGACTATGGTCGATGGCACGGCCCGACAATCGCCGCCATCAATAATGAGTGAGGCCAGCGGAGCGTTCAGCAGCTCTGCTTCGTCGGCAGTGACGATATGTTCGCCTGTTACAGGATTGGCCGGCAGAGAGGTACTGAGAAGTGGATTGCCTAACGATTTAGCCAGGTTGCGGGCTATTGCATTGTCGGGAATTCGTAGCCCTACAATCCTGCGATCCTTGAATACACGCGGCAGCGTCGACGCCGCAGGGAGCAGAAATGTGAACGCTCCCGGTGTATTGCGACGAAGTATGTCGTAAACACGGTTGTCGATACGAGCGTACTCTGAGGCTTGGCTAATGTCGCAGCAAACAACCGACAGATTGGTTTTGCGCGGGTTTATACCCTTGTATTGGCAAATCTTTTCAACAGCGCGTTGGTTGAGCGCATCGCACGCCAGAGCGTACAGCGAGTCGGTGGGGTAGATTATTATCTCGCCGCGTCGCAATGCTTCGACGGCCAGGTCGATATAACGTTGGTTGATCGACGAGTGAAACATCGAAAGACGAGTCCGGTTCATATCAGTATGGCTTACGGTATTTATCGGGATGGGTATCGTCGAGAATCGACAGATAGGAGTTGTAGCGCGACTGGGCAATGCGATGGTCGGCGAGGGCTTCAAGAACAGCACATCCAGGCTCATGCGTGTGGGTGCAATTACCATAGCGGCAATGCTGACTCAGCTCGAAAATCTCAGGAAAATAGTGGCTCACTTCGTCGCGGTTCATCTCGATTGTGCCGAATCCTTTAATCCCTGGAGTGTCGATAATCCAGCCTCCCTCAGGTAATTGATAGGCCTCGGAGAAGGTAGTTGTGTGCATACCGGTGTCGTGAACGTCGGATATTCTGGCTGTGCGCGCTTCGGCCTGTGGCAGCAGGCAGTTGATAAGCGACGATTTGCCAACGCCCGAATGTCCTGAAAATAGCGATATCTTTCCGGCAAGTCCTGAGCGCAACTCGTCTATACCCTCGCCGGTAACTGTTGAGGTGAGAACAACTGGGTAGCCGATGCTTCGGTAAAGGTAGGTGACGGCTTCCAGCAGTTCGTGGCTGTCGTTGTCGTCGAGTAGGTCGGTCTTGTTTATTATTAAAGTTGCCGGCACGCGGTATGCCTCGGCCGTGGCTAAAAAACGATCGATGAAAGTGGTTGATGTAGAGGGATGGGCTAGGGTAGCTACCAAATAGGCCATGTCGAGGTTTGCCGCTATTATATGCGACTCCTTCGACAAGTTGCTGGCGCGTCGGATGATATAGTTCTTCCGTGGTTCAACGGCTGTTATGTAGGCAATTCCGTCGGGGTTTACCGTTAGCGTTACGCGGTCGCCCACGGCAACTGGGTTTGTTGTGCGTATACCTTTGAGGCGGAAGTTGCCCTTTATCTTGCAATTGATCTCTTTTCCGTTGTCGGCGCGAACCAAAGTCCAACTGCCGGTGTTTTTTATAACGAGTCCATTCATACAAATGCAAAGATAGCTAAAAAATACAAAAAAAATAACAATGAAAAATCAAGTCGCACATTATGCAAAAATATGTAAAAACATGTCTGTTTACGTTAACAATTGCAAAAAACAGGAGAGGGGTAGATATGAATATTCTACTCGCAATTGTTAATTTTGCCGCCAATTGTGAAAAATCTACAATTGCTATTTTTGGAAAGTATACTGCATTTATGCACTAATTACTCCTAACATTCAACTATTTACATATAAATACACATTTATTAACCGTATGAAAAAATTATTATTTCTTCTTGTTGCGGTAATCACATTTACGCTCGAAGCATATGCGGCAAACCGCACGGTGCAGGGTGTTGTGGTTAGTGCTGAAGATGGAGAGCCTTTGGTCGGCGCCACAGTTGTCGGCGTCGGAACAAACATAGGCGCATCCACTAACCTTGACGGACAATTCTCACTCTCATTGCCCGACAACGTGAATAAGCTGAAAGTGTCGTATGTTGGTATGGAGACGCGCGAAGTGACGATAGCCGACGGAACAATGCGAATTGAACTCAACAGTTCAAATGTGCTCGACGAAGTAATTGCCGTTGCGTTCGGAACAGCAAAAAAATCGGCGTTTACAGGTTCTGCCGCTGTTGTTGGCTCCGAAGAACTGTCGCGGCGTATAACAACCAATGTAGCTGATGCGCTCGTAGGAACAGTACCTGGCCTTCAGATGCGTGGCGCCTCAGGAGCTCCCGGTGCTAGCCAGGGCAGCATGAATATCCGCGGTATCTCGTCGATGTATGCCGATACCGACCCATTGATTATAGTTGACGGTTCGCCTTATCCGGAATCGCTGTCAACTATCCCGCAGGGCGACATAGAATCGATAACTGTGCTGAAAGATGCCGCTTCGGCGTCGCTATATGGCGCGCGCGGTGCAGCCGGTGTTATCATCATCACCACCAAAACCGGAACGTCGCGCGAAGCCCGTGTGACACTCGATGCAAAATGGGGCGCCAATTCGCGTGCAGTACAGCGCTACGATGTTATTGACAATGCAGGCGAATTCTATGAAGCTTACTACGATCAGGTTTACAACTACTACCTCAATGCCAGTGGATACTCGGCTCAGCAAGCCAACTTGTCGGCCAATACAAAAATGATTCAGGACCTGGCCTACAACGTTTATAAAGTGCCTGCCGGACAAACTCTAATCGGCATGAATGGTCGACTCAACCCCAATGCAACTTTGGGTAACACCTTTACATCGCATGGTCAGGAATTCTACCTAACGCCCGACAATTGGGACGATTTGTCGTACCATACAGGCCTGCGCCAGGAATATAATGTGACTGTTAATGGCGGTTCCGACAAGGCTACATACTATGCTTCGCTTGGCTATCTCGACGATGAAGGCTTTATCCGCGGTTCTGGCTACGAACGCCTATCGGCACGTTTTAAAGGCGACTTCAAGGCAAAACCCTGGCTGAAACTCGGCATAAATGCCGGCTATGTTCATTCGACAACAAAACAGGTTCCTAACCGCGAGGTTGACGAAGATGCCAGCATGAACAACACTAACCTAGCTTACTACACCGACTATATAGCGCCTATATATCCCGCGTTTGTCCGCGGAATAGGCGCAGATGGAAAGCCTTACATTATGACCGACGAGTACGGACATAAGGCTTACGACTACGGTACGCCCAACTCGGGCTACTACCTGCAGCGCGCTTTCGCTGGCAACGGTAACCCTATAGGCGCCAACAAATACAACGAAAACAAGTCGATCGGCAACCTGTTAAACGCTTCGTTTACAGCCGACTTTACATTCACGTCTTATCTTAAAGCCAATATAACCTCCTCGGTTACATGGGGCGAAACCGAATTTTCCGACTTTGGTAATATCTGGTATGGCTCAAAAGCAGCATCCAACGGTCAGCTCGATAAATCAACTACTACATCGATGCGCACCAACAACATCCAGTCGTTGACATACTTCGATTCGTTTGGCATGCACAATATTAACGTGATGATAGGTCACGAATGGTATAAATCGCAAAACCGCTATCTTTATGCTATGGCCCGCGGCGCTTTCTCGCCGTGGATCACAGAAATCAACGCTTTCGCTTCGCGCCCCACTTCTCAGTCCTACAAAAGCACTTACAACGTTGAAGGTTACTTCGGTCGCGCACAGTACGATTACGATTCAAAATATTTCGCTTCAGTGTCGTATCGACGCGACGCATCGTCGCGCTTCGAAAAAAAGCACCGTTGGGGTAACTTCTGGAGCTTAGGCGCCGCCTGGATTGTGAATAAGGACTTTTTCCAGGATCTTGATTGGCTCAACATGCTGAAAGTTAAAGCGTCGGTTGGGCAGCAAGGCAACGATAATATCAACAACTGGGCCTACATCGACCTCTACACTCTCAGCCAGTCAAGCTCGAAAACAATGGCGCCCTCGTTCTATCAAATCGGTAATCCGGAAATCACTTGGGAAACAACTACCAACTGGAACTTCGGCCTGGAATTCGAACTATTCAATAACCGGCTCAACGGAACTATCGACGGCTACTACAAACGAACAAACGACCTTCTGTTCTGGCTCAATATCCCTGAATCGCAAGGTTCACGCGGCTACTGGAGCAATATCGGCGACGTACGCAACGCAGGTATAGAGGTTGCCCTGACAGGTACAATCATCAAAACCCGCAACATCAACTGGAACGTAAACCTTAATTTCTCCCACAACGAATCAAAAATCCTGAAACTACCCGCCAGCAAGAAACTATATGGAGGTTTCGACAGCAGCGAAAACAATATCTCGTTCTGGTATCAGGAAGGAAAATCGCTCTACAATCTATATCTCCCTGTGTATGCCGGAGTGAACGAAAAAGGTGAAGCTCTGTATTACACCGATTCCTCGATCGATATGGAAAATGAAGGGCAGAATTCACCCGCGCGTAAGAAGGACGGGACAACTACCGACATCAACCTTGCTCCCAGCTACGAACTTGGTAGCTCGATGCCAAAACTGTTCGGCGGATTCGGCACCTCAATTCAAGCTTATGGCTTCGACGCTTCGGTTCAGTTCGATTTCTCGATTGGCGGCAAGGTTTACGACACTCAGTACGAAAAGTACATGACACCGGCCGAAACAACAAAGAGCGCCGGTCAAACCTACCACCGCGACTATAAAAAATCATGGTCGCCCGAAAACCCCAACTCGAACATTCCACGCTGGCAGTTTGGCGACAAATACACGGCAGCCAAATCCGACCGCTTCCTTACCTCGGCACGCTACCTGAACTTCCAGTCGTTCACCTTAGGCTATACACTACCGCGCCTGTGGAAAGAAATTTCCAATATCCGCGTGTTCGTAATGGGCGAAAATCTCTGTTTCTGGTCGGCGCGCAAAGGACTCGACCCGCGTTATGCCTACTCCGGCAACAACGGTATGTCGCCCTACTCACCTGCCCGCAACATATCCGGCGGTGTTCAAGTAACATTCTAATTTAATCTACGATTCTGACAATGAAAAAATTATTATATACAGCCTTCGCGGCAACAGCACTGCTGGCAACAACCGGATGTATCGAGGAAGTCGACCCGATGACCAACATTGTAACCTCCAATCAGGTGAACAAGGCTCCCGGCAGTTTCGATGCGCTCACCGATGCGCTCACATCACCGCTGGTTGGACAGTTTAACTATTGGCCGGCACAAATGTTCCCAATGGATTATGGCTATCCGTCGATGTTCCTTATACGCGACGTGATGGGGCAGGACATGGTTTGCAATAACTCGGGTTCGTATTATGGCGCATGGGCCTTTTGTACAACATCGATTTATCCTAAATATGCTTTGTGCCAGTTCCCTTGGACCGATTACTTCCAGTGGATTAAAAACTGCAACATTGTTATCGGATTCGCCGGCAGCGAACCTGATGAAGACCGCTACACTGGTGTCGGTATAGCCTACGCCCTGCGCGCAATGTTCTACACCGACCTGGCTATGATGTACTCACAGCAGACATATTTGAACGATCCGCAGTCGCTCACTGTGCCCTGGGTCGATGAGCACTCAACAACTGCCGATTCCTACCACAATCCACGCGTAACAAATGAAGTGATGTTCAACCATATCATTTCCGACCTCGATAACGCTGAAAAATATCTCGCCAACTATGTGCGACCCGATGGCAAGACACCCGACTTGTCGGTTGTTTACGGTCTCAAAGCTCGCGCATATCTATATATGGGCGAGTGGGCATTGGCTCAAAAATATGCTAAAGAGGCGCAGAAAGGCTACGTTATGATGTCGCAGGCCGAATATTGCGACCGCAACACCGGCTTCAATACCCACAATTCATCGTGGATGTTATATGTAGGCTTCAAATCAGACGACCCGTGTATTCAAGAAAACGACGCCGATTCATCATGGGGCTCCACAATGTCGTACGAAATTTTCCATAACGGCGGCAAAGGTTGCGGCTACGCATCGAACTATGGCTATCAAATTGCCGTCATCGACCGACACCTCTATGAAACTATCCCAGCATCCGACTTCCGCAAGGGCTTGTTTGTCGATTTCGCCGTTAACGACCTCGATCCCGAAGCTGACGATTACGAGCAACAACTCATCAAATTCCTATCGGCCTATTCCGACTATCCCGATGAATTGGCAACTACTCCTGTAAGTCCTGAGTATGCTTACGGTGTAGCCGGATTCTCAACGAAATTCCGTGTAGCAGGCGGTTTAGCCGGCCATAACAACCAGTATATAGGCTTCCTTCAAGAAATACCTTTGATGCGCGTTGAAGAAATGAAACTTATCGAGGCTGAAGCGGCAGGTATGCTTAACGAAAGCGAAGGCATTCGCTTGCTTACCGAGTTTGCTCTTACCCGCGACCCCAACTACAAGTATGGCACGCACAACGAAGCATACTATAACCCAAAGAACACACAGTTCCAGAACGAAATCTGGTGGCAGCGCCGAGTTGAGCTCTGGGGCGAAGGTTTCGGTATGTACGATATGAAGCGTTTCCAGAAAGGTCTTATCCGTTCTTACGAAAACACCAACCATATCGACATGTACCAGTGGAACGTTGAGACAACTCCACAATGGATGACATTCCTATTCGGCGGAACAGAGCCTACCTACAACTACGATCTGATTCAGAATCCGCTGCCAACGCCCCCAAGCAACAACTCTCCCAAGCACGTGTGGTAAACAACGCGCTCTATTCACACTCACATTATATTATATAGCATAAAAATGAAAAAGTTTTTTCTTCCAATAATAGCCATTGTATGTGCGGGCGCGGTGCTGACATCGTGCGACGACGACGATTATTCGGCCGGGCCACAATCGGATGGCGCATACTTTGCCACTACCACCGTCTGTGACTATACCAACCTGTTCCGCGACGCAACAGTGATAGAAATCCCTGTGCTCCGCAACAGTGAAGGCTCTGCCGCTTCGTTTGGCTTGACATTTACCGACCCTTCGGGTAAGTTCATCGCTCCATCGTCGGTTTACTTTGCTGAGGGCCAGTCGCAAACTCTTATTCCTATCACTTTCGATGGCGAAGATCTTGAACTTACCGATTATAAGGTTACGCTTGCGCTCGACGAAAAAGCTTATCCTTATGGAATCACAACTCTTGAGCTGACAATCGGTTTGGACGGGTCGCTGCGTTGGGCCTCGTTAGGTACAGGTAAATACACCGACGGATTTCTAACCTCGCTGTTCGGTATGGAACCTGTTGTTCAAGATGTAGAAATTCAGTACAATCTCGGCACCGAAGGACTCTACCGCATAGTTAACCCTTACGGCGACGGAACTCCCTACGTTGAGCCGGGCGAGGTTGCCCCCGACGATATCCGCTATATGGAAATCGACGCTTCCAACCCCAAAAACGTAGTTATCGAGCCATTCGCTACCGGTCTCGACTGGGGCTACGGTGAAATCGTATTCTTCAGCGCATCCTATTATTATATGGAAGGCGGATATTCAGCTGCGACTATCATAGCAAATAATCTTAACGGCACGCTCGAGGACAATGTTATCACATTCAACAATAAAGCACTGTTCGTTCAAATGGGTACCGATCTCTATTATGGTAACACAAACGATGCTTTCCGTCTCGAACTCCCCACGACCGACGCCGACAGCCAGGAATAATCAGCAATATCTTCAATATTTTCAGGTCTGCACCGCCAACAGCGGTTGCAGGCCTATTTTTTTTGAATTGAACAGCGGGAAATGTTTGATTTTACAATGAATTTTCGCTAACTTTGTGCGCAATAAACCCGAAAGAATATGTCATTTATTGCAGACAGAGTTAAAATGGACGGTCTAACATTCGACGACGTCCTGCTCATACCGGCTTACTCCGAAGTCTTACCGCGCATGGTTGACCTGCGCACCCGTTTTTCCCGTAATATCACACTGAACGTGCCAATTGTTTCGGCAGCGATGGACACCGTTACCGAGGCTGCTATGGCTATTGCTATTGCCCGCGAAGGTGGCATAGGTGTGATTCACAAAAACATGACTATCGCCGAACAGGCTCGTCAGGTGCATGCCGTTAAACGCGCCGAAAACGGCATGATTTACGACCCCGTGACAATTCGCCGCGGAAGCACCGTACGCGATGCATTGTCGATGATGGAAGAATATCATATCGGTGGTATACCAGTTGTCGACGACAACAAAAAACTCGTTGGTATAGTGACAAACCGCGACTTGCGTTTCGAACAAAACATGAATCGCAAGATCGACGAGGTGATGACATCGGAAAATATAGTGACAGCTACCCAGTCGCTCAATCTGGAGGAAGCCGCAGAAATTCTTCAAGCCAACAAAATTGAAAAACTTCCCGTTGTCGACAACGACGGTAAACTCGTTGGTCTGGTGACATATAAAGATATCACAAAAGCGAAGGATAAACCAAATGCCTGCAAAGATTCCTTGGGAAGGTTGCGCGTGGCTGCCGGCGTTGGCGTGACGGCCGACGTGATGGATCGAGTTGATGCGCTCGTAGCTGCCGGTGTCGATGCTATTGTAATCGACACTGCTCACGGCCATTCAAAAGGCGTTATCGGAGTGCTGAAGCAGGTAAAAGAAAAATATCCGGCCATCGACGTGGTTGTCGGCAATATTGCAACAGGTGAAGCTGCCCGCTACCTGGTTGAGAACGGTGCCGACGGCGTGAAGGTTGGTATCGGCCCTGGTTCGATATGCACAACACGTATCATTGCCGGCGTAGGGGTACCCCAGCTGACCGCTGTCTACGATGTGGCAAAAGCATTGGAAGGAACTGGCGTGCCCTTGATTGCCGACGGAGGCATCCGCTACTCAGGCGATATTGTTAAGGCTCTTGCCGCCGGTGGCTATTGCGTTATGCTCGGAGGAATGTTGGCCGGAGTTGAGGAATCGCCCGGCGAAACAATTATCTACAATGGCCGTAAATACAAGGCCTACCGAGGCATGGGTTCGCTTGAAGCCATGGAAAAAGGCTCGAAGGACCGTTACTTCCAGGCTGGAGAAACCGACACCCGCAAACTTGTGCCTGAAGGAATAGCCGCCCGCGTGCCCTACAAAGGTTCGCTCTACGAGGTAGTTTACCAGATGCTTGGCGGTCTACGTTCTGGAATGGGCTACTGCGGTGCCGAAAACATCGACAAACTGCATCATGCCAAGTTTACACGAATCACAAATGCCGGTGTTGCCGAAAGTCACCCCCACGACGTTGCCATTACGAGCGAAGCTCCCAACTACAGCTCGTCGCATCAGTAATAACCATTACCAAACGAAATTGACATATAGAGATATAATAAAGAGCTGTCGGCTTGCGTTATATCTCTATATTTAACTTATTTACAGATGATCAAACGTTTTGCATTATTTGCGGTTGCTGCGGCAACTATGCTTACGGCCGGGGCAAAGAAACCCTCCGACCCTGTATTGCTAATTATTGATAATGAGCCTGTAACGGTAAGTGAGTTCAAATACCTCTACAATAAGAACAATGCTCAGCAGGCCGATTCAATGACCCCCGAGAAATATCTCGATTTGTTCGTCAACTACAAGCTGAAAGTTGCCGATGCCAAGGAGCACGGAATTGATACAACAGCAGCCTTCAAAAAGGAATTCGACAAATATAAGTTCGACCTTTTCAAACCCTATCTCGAAAATCGCGAGGAGCTAGACCGTCTCATCATGGCCGAGTACGAACGTTTGCCTTACGAGGTTAACGTTAACCACATAATGTTTTACAAAGGCCGTACACCCGAAGAACAGCAAAAAACAAAACATTTTGCCGATTCAATCCGCAACGAAATCGTTAACGGAGCTGACTTCGCCGAAATGGCCCGTAAATATTCGTTCGATAAGGAAACATCTGAAAAAGGTGGTAATCTAGGCTACATGACAGCAGGCCGCGTGCCTTATCAGTTCGATGAAGTTGCATTTTCACTCCCTATCGGCCAGATATCGGAGGTGTTTGAATGCCCCTACACCTACCACATTATCCGTGTCGACGATAAACGTGCCACACGTGGTCAGGTTCTGGCACGCCATATCCTGAAACTTACCCGCGACAAGAGCCCTGAGGAACAGGCAGCCGCTAAGGTTGCCATAGATTCAATCTATAAGGCATTGAAGGGCGGCGCCGATTTCGACGCTGCAGCACGCAAGGAAAGCGAAGATCCTGGCTCGGCACAGAATGGCGGCTTGCTCCCATGGTTCAGTCCAGGCCAAATGGTTGCCGAATTCGAGAATACAGCCTTCGCATTGGCCGACAGTGCTATCTCCGAGCCGATAAAAACCAGCTATGGCTACCACATAATTCAGCGCCTTGGCAAACGCGACAAAGCTCCCTACGAAGAGGCAGCAAAATCGATCATAATGCGAATCTCGCGCGACGACCGACGCAACATCCCCCGCGAAAAGAAACTCGAGCAACTCACCGCGCAATACGGCGTTGAAAAATATCAGAATAATATCGACGGCTTGATCAAGGCAATAGACAATGCCGGTCAACTCGACACAACGCTAGTTCAGATTTTCACCCAATACTCAGCTCCGTTTGCCAAAGTGGCCAACAACCCCCAAATTTCGTCGGCCGACGTTCTGGAACGTGTTCGATTCTTCGAGCCTCTTCCTGCAGCAGATGCAAAAGCAGCTGTTGAGAAGGCGCTTACAGCAATTATCAACGAACAGCTGTCAAGCCTGGAGATTGCCCGTATGGAGGCTGTCGACCCCGAATTCCGTAATGTTGTCCGCGAGTACCACGACGGTATGATGCTGTTCGAAATTGCTAATCAACGTGTCTGGGAAGCCGCCACTAACGACCAGGAAAATCTGCAGAAGTTCTTCCTTGCCAACAAGGATAAATACAAATTCGATCAACCTCGTTTCAAAGGTATTATTGTTTACACAACCAGCGATTCGCTTGCGCGCGCAGCTGAAGAGTACACCAAAACCCATAAAATCGGTCTCGATTCGCTCGGACGTGTTCTCCGCCGCGAAATAGGCAAGACAATCCGTGTCGAGAAGGTACTGGCTAAAGAGGGCGACAATCCACGTATCGACACCTCAGTGTGGGGAAAACCCTACCGCTCAGCCGGCAAAGCCGGTTGGCACAACTGGTACATCTATGAAGGTAAGCTCATCGATGCTCCCGAAGAAGTTTCCGATGTGCGAGCACAAGTAATCACCGACTATCAGCAAGAACTCGAAAATAAATGGATTGACGAGCTGAAAGCTAAACATAAGATAAAAATTAATAAAGGCCGTTTAAAAGATATACGATAGCCGAATTTTTGCTAAATTTGCGGGTATGCCAATTATTGGTATACCCGCAAAATAATTTTCATATACAACCTCATATAACCTTGAAACTCCTACAATTCATCACCGCAGCCGCTGCAACAGCCGCATTAGCGTTTGCAGCCACAGCCCAGAACAACATAGTAGAAGAAGTAGTATGGTGGATCGGCGACCAGCCCATCTATAAAAGCGACGTAGAAGAAGCCTATCAGAACATGCTCTTCGAAAAGCAAGATATCGACGGCGACCCATATTGCGTTATACCCGAACGGCTAGCGATGGAAAAATTATTTCTCCATCAGGCCGAACTCGACTCTGTCGACATACCTCAGGCGCAAATAACCCAAATGGTCGACCAACAAATCAACTATTTGACAATGAATCTGGGGTCGAAGGAAAAAGTTGAGGAATTCTATCGCCGTCCGTTGCCCGAAATCCGAACCCTCCTGCGCGAAGTGCTCACAAACCGCCAGAAAGTTGAGGAAGTACAGCGTTCGTTGACAAAGGATTTTAAAACCACTCCCTCCGACGTAAGAAAATATTTCCAAAAATTGCCAGCCGACTCTATCCCCTTTGTGCCGATGCAGGTTGAGGTGCAGATTATGACCCTCAATCCCGTTATCCCCCGCGAGGAAATCGATGAGGTGAAAACCCGCCTGCGCGATTACACCGACCGCATTAACAAGGGCGAAAGCGATTTCTCTACTTTAGCTATCCTATATTCCGAGGATCCGGGTTCGAGCATGCGAGGAGGCGAAATCGGCTTCATGTCCAAAGCAACCCTCGATCCGGAATACGCAGCTGTTGCTTTCAACCTCAACGACCCGAAACGAGTTTCTAAAATTGTTGAGAGCCAGTTTGGTTACCATATTATCCAGCTGATTGAAAAACGAGGCGACCGCATCAATACCCGCCATATTCTCCTGCGTCCGAAAGTAGCGGAAAAAGATTTGACAGAGGCAATGAACCGTCTCGACACCCTTCGTCAGGATATTCTGGCCGAAAAGTTCACTTTCGAGGATGCCGTCTACTACGTGTCGCAGGACAAGGATACACGCTTCAGCAAGGGTATGATGGTGAACGAGCGCACCCAATCGAACCGCTTCGAGATGTCGGAGCTGCAGCAGGAAATAAGCCAGGTTGTCAGCAAAATGTCGGTAGGCGAAATCTCGAAACCATTCATCATGATGGACCCCAAACACAACCGCGAGGTAGTTGCTATCGTAAAACTGACAAAACGTATCGAAGGCCACAAAGCAAATATGTCCGACGATTATCAACAGATTCTCTCAATGTACGAAGAATCAGCCAAAAACAAGATTGTGGACCAATGGCTCGAAAAAAAGATAAAGGACACCTACGTCCGCATCGAGGATGGTTGGCGCAACTGCGAATTCATGCATGAAGGCTGGATAAAGACAGCCAAGCAATAGTGCGATATTTATGACCTTGTCAAATAATTCGAACAACAACTCAAAACATACGCGGCATAGGAGGATGTTTATCCTCCTGTGCTGTTTGGCTATTGTCGCGCCATTGTGGCTCACAGCCAAGCCAGAAAGCCAGCAGCCTAAGCCGGAATCGATTATTGGTAAAACCTATCCGATCAAACCTACTGTGCCTACGGCCGACCGCCACACGCCCGGCCGGGTGTTCCTGGAACGGGCCGATCGATTGTGGATGGACGAACGCATCGATTCCAACTATCAGGTGCTAACGGGCAATGTGCAGTTCCGCAAGGAAGATATGTTTATGTTTTGCGACAGCGCCCATTTCTACGATAAGGAAAGTTCGTTCGACGCATTTGGCAATGTGCGTATGGAGCAAGGCGACACCCTGTTCGTTTTCGCCGCCGAACTGAATTACGATGGTCCTAATGAACTGGCAACCTTCATCGGAAATTCCAATCAACGCGTCCGACTGATCAACCGCGACGTGGAACTGACAACCGATCTGTTCTACTACGATATAGCCAACAACCTGGGCTACTATAACACAAACGGCACTATCGCCGATGCCGAAAACCTGTTATCGTCGGTCTATGGTCAGTACTCCCCCGACACAAAGGAAGCCGAGTTCCGCGTAAACGTTGTGCTCAACGACCGCAAGGAAGAAAAATTCCGCATGACAACCGAAAGGCTCCTCTACAACACCGACACCCATATTGCGCGCATCGTAAGCCCGTCGGTGATTGTTACCGACAGCGCCACGGTTTATTCCTCAAACGGGTGGTATGATACCGAAAATGGCAAGTCGGAACTCTACGACCGTTCGCGTGTAGTTACCCCACAAGGCAACACCCTTACCGGTGATACTCTTTTCTACGACAACATAAGCCATCTGGGCGAAGCGTTCGGCAATATGGTTTTAACCGACTCCGCTCGCTCGTCGGCGATAGAGGGCAACTACGGAATCTATTTCCAGGATTTGGACAGCGCAGTTGTCACCGGACGTGCCCGTGCCCTCGAGTACAGCCGCGCTGATACACTTTTCATGCATGGCGACACAATCCGTGGTTATATGTTGCCCAACGATTCGTCGCATGTGGTCACGGCCTATCCACGAGTGCGATTCTGGCGCATCGACATGCAAGGACTTTGCGACTCGATGAGTTTCATGGAGCGCGATTCAATTTTATATATGCATAGACATCCGATTGTTTGGAACGGCGAGCGCCAGGTGTTTGGTAACATTATACAAGTACATCTCAACGATTCAACTGTTGATTGGGCAAAACTGCCCGATTTCGCTTTCGTTGCCGAGCATATCGATGAAGAATTCTACAATCAGCTAACCGGCAAAGAACTTCTCGCGCAGTTTGTCGACGGACAACTCAGTCAGCTCGAAGTCAGCGGTAATGTTGAGGTGATAATGCTGCCGCAGGAAAACGACTCAACCTACAATAAAATAATTCGTTCGGAGAGTTCATTCCTAAAAGCCAATTTCGTCGACCAGAAATTGAAGCGATTGGCAATGTGGCCCGAGGTGACAGGCAACGTAACTCCACTTTACTTGGCGCGTCGGGCAAACTGCTATCTTGCCGCGTTCAAATGGTATGAATCGTTGCGGCCAAAGGATAAAGATGACATATTCAACGTTCCTCCCGAAATGGTTGAACTGATGAAAGGCCCCGAATTGGGAACCCGCCGACGAATAAGCTCAGTACCTAAAACAGAACCGCAAGCCGTGCAGCCTTCTACCGACGAACCGGCGGTTGTTGAACAAAAAAACACTGACGACGCAAAGTAATCACGGCGTAAAAGCTCTGTTTATTACACAAAAACTAATATGATGACATTTGCTAAGCATACGATAAGTATCATGACAGCATGCAGCTTACTGCTCGGAATCGGCTCGTGCTCGCAAGCAGTGACGAACGCCGAGAATATAGCCACAGCGCGCGAATATATCGACGCTGCGCAATATGGCGCTGCACAATCGGTATGCGACCATATGCGCGAAAAAATTTACAAAAATCCGCAACCGGCCGACGCCTCATCATTGGCCGAGTTGTCTTTGCTATACATGCGGATTGCCGATGCCGACGATCGTCAGGACAATGTTGGCTTTGCCTATTGGTGCTATAAAGAGGCTTTCCGTCAGGATTCAGCCAAAGCAGCTGAGTTCTATGCGGCAACCGGTGTCGACGACATGGCTCTCGTATCGATTCTTAATTCGATTTCGACAATTGCCTCACGCCCCGACAGCATACCAGAATTCGCCGACGAAGCCGACTCGCTGAATGTAACATTAGAATCGAACTCCAAGTAATGGCAAAGCCTGTAATGTCGCTGGCCGACGCGCTCAGCATGTTTAAAGAACAGAATCCCGATCTGCCAGACGGTACGGCAGCCAAAGAACCTGCAGAGCCGAACACAGCTAGAGTAAAAGGGCGATTAAAAATATTCTTTGAGCGGAAAGGACGAGGCGGGAAGCAAGTAACTATAATCTGCGGGTTCGATGACTCGACTCCCGATGCCGAATTGCAGGAACTTGCTTCTAAATTAAAACGCAAACTTGGAGTAGGGGGCTCGGTACGTGGCGGAGAGATATTATTTCAGGGCGACCAACGCGTGAAACTGATACCACTTTTAAAAGAACAAGGGTATAAATGCTGACAATTCATAAAGCTTCGGCGGGTTCGGGGAAAACATACACTCTGACGAAAATATATCTCAAGTTGCTTCTCGGCCAAAAGAAGGAGGGCTCGACAGAATATTCGTTAGCCAATCCCGACGAGCGTAATCGTCACCGTTCAATTCTGGCCATAACCTTTACCAACAAGGCCACTGAGGAGATGAAGCAGCGAATTGTTGCCCGACTTGCCGAACTGGCCGAAAATCGCAAATGTCAATTCCTGGATTATCTTTGTTCGGAACTTCATTGCTCCGAGGCTCAGGTGCGCGAGCGTGCGCGACGAGCTTTGTCGGATTTGCTTTCCGATTTCGGACAATTTAACGTCAGTACAATCGACTCATTTTTTCAAACCGTTCTTCGAACGTTTGCCCGCGAAGTCAACCTGCAGGGAGGCTATGAAATTGAGCTAGACGAGGATCATGCAACATTTGTCGGTGTGAGCCAGATGTTAGCTTCGATTAACCGCACCGACGACGGCGACCCACTTGAGCGCCGTCACGTTGCAATGCTCAGCACCTGGCTTGAGGCGTACATGAATTATCGTATTGCAAATGGCAAACAATTTAATCTGTTCGTGCGCCATTCAAATTTGAACGGCGATATGGTTTCGTTTGTGAAAAACTCGATGAACGAAACCTATAAGCTAAACAACAAGCTAATAACCGACTACATGGCCGACTTTGGCCGTTTGATGCGTTTCAGCGGTGCGCTGTCGCAAACTATCGCCATAAGGTCGAGCCGTCTGAAAGCGATCGGAACCGATGTGCTGAGCATAATCCAGCAAAACGATTGGTCGGAAAAGCTTTACTCCTACATTAGCGGCGATGCTGCGAAGTGGGCTGCTAAAGTTTACAGCATAACCGATTCGACAACAAAAGCTGCATCAGATATTGAAAAACGTTTTAAAAAGAATTTCCGCAGCGAAGCAGGTTCGGCCGACGATTCAATTTTGACAACACTAATCGCCGAGGCCACAACGCTTGTAGCTCAGCTTAATTTTTATTCATATATTCTCGACCACCTTTACTATCTGGGGCTTATAGGCGAAGCCGAGCGGTTCTCCCAACAATATCTCAGGGAAAACAACGCGATACTGCTTTCGAGTACCAACGAGATTCTGCGGGCCATTATAAACGACGAGGAAATGCCGTTCATTTACGAACGCATGGGAGTGAGGTTGCGCCATTTTCTTATCGACGAGTTCCAGGACACATCGCGAATGCAATGGCTGAACCTTAAACCGCTTGTGAAAGAAAGTCTTGCCACCGATGCCGATAATCTGATTATCGGCGACGAAAAGCAGGCTATCTACCGTTTCCGTAATTCCGATCCCGATTTGATAGCCATTGATGTGCCGCGCGATTTCAACCGGCAATCGCAAATCAAAGGAGCGGATATCAAAGAAAATACCAACTGGCGTAGCTCGGGAACTATCGTGCAGTTTAACAACACTATTTTCACAGTGTTGGCTTCTATGCTAAACGCTACCGGGATATATAAAAACGTTGCCCAGCAAATTAAATACAAGGATTTGCCTGGATATGTGGAGTTGCATCCCTATAATGCCGACAGTGAAGAACCGCTCGCGCATATGACTCAGGAAATTGTTAGGCAACTCAAGGCGGGGTATAGGCAGAAAGATATTGCAATATTGGTTAACCGTGGCGCCGAAGGTGTAGTTGTGGTTGATTATCTTCTTAAAGCCGCTTCGGAATATCCCGAACTTGCATCGCTGAAAATCATTACGGAGGAAGCTTTGAAAATAAGCGCATCGGAGGTCGTTGACCGTATAATTAGTGTGATGCGGTATGTCGACGCACATCTGACTGTTGATCATCGTAAGAACAGTAAACTTGCCGCTTACGAACTTATTGCGATAATAAGTAATCGTTTTCAATTGCTTTTGTCGCAAGGAATGAGCAAAGCCGATGCGTTGACCGCTGCTTTCGAAACTACCGACGACAGCGCCGAATCGTTAGCTATCGAAGCTGCAACGATGAAGTGCTTCAACTTATCGTCGGCTGTCGAACGTATTATCACACGATTTGTTACCGACTGGGAGCACAGACACCACAATATATATTTGTCGGCATTACTCGATATGGTGTCGGATTACTCAGCTCACAATGCCGCTTCGTTACATTCGTTTTTACAATGGTGGGATGAAACCGGCTCAGGACTAAGCATAGCTGTTCCGTCGAACACCGATGCGGTAACCGTTATGACAATCCACAAGTCGAAAGGATTGGAATATCCGTGTGTGCATATTCCGTTTGCCGAATGGCGGATGAAGAAATTAAGCCGAATAAACTGGTTTGAGACTAATACACAAGCAACCGGAGGTGCTATAAGTGAATTTTCGACCCCCGATTTCGACCCCGACGATGTTCCTCCCCTTATTCCAATGGAGCCTACTCAGAGGTTTGAAGGTACGTCGCTCGAGCCACAACTGGCGCGAATAGCCCAGGAGGATATCGTTGACAATTTAAACAAGACTTATGTGGCTTTCACCCGAGCTTCACGCGAACTCATTGTAAGCTACAAATACAATCCGCCAAAGAACAAAAAGAGCGAAACCATACCCCACGTAGGGTTGCTTCTCAATGCGGCTATCCGGCGGGCGAACGCGGCATACGTGCAAACAGTAACAGCAACTGAACAGTTGGCCGACGGTATGCTTACAGAGTTGTCGTCCGGAATCGACGAGCAGAACATCTTCATTCTTGGCCAACCCACCACCCCAAAGGTCGACGATGAGGTTGAGGAGTCGCGGCTGCAAACTAAAGCTGTGGCTATGGAACCTTTCTACAGTTCCGACAACGACTCGATTTGGCAGATGAATAGCATCGAGGATATAGATAAAATGGAGCCTCGCCAAAGGGGGATTATTCTCCACAATATTATGAGCCGCATACGTCATCGAAGCGATATACGGCGATCCGTGAACAAGGCCGTTTCCGACGGCGATATAACTGCTCAAGAGGGCGACGATGTAGCCTCCAGGCTCGAAAAGGCTTTGTCGCACGATAAAGCCCGTGGCTGGTTCGACAACTATGTGAAGCTTTTGAACGAGCGCGGTTTGAATGCTTACAGCAAGAAAAAAGAAAAAATATGCCACTATCGAACCGACCGCGTAGTGTGGTGTGACGACGGGACAATTTGTGTCGTCGATTACAAGTTTGGCGACGAAGAACCTGAATCATACAAAACGAAAGTACGATTCTATATGAATGTAATTCAGCGATTGTATCCCGAATGCGTGGTGAAAGGGTGTATATGGTGGCCCTTTAAGGATAAGTTCTACGATATCAATCCCGACGACCGTAAATAGCTCTCCAGCGTCAGCCTACTCAAAGTAAAGCTTGGGTAGCGACAGCGAGTCAATCTCCTCTTTTTCCCAGAAGGTGGCCGGATCGATGACTTCTTTCTGCACTGTGCTGTTACGGGTTGTGCGGGTTGAATCGGCAGCGGTTTTCTCTTTCTTATTCTTCTTTTTCTTTTCTTTCTTAGGTTTTTTCTCTTTCTTAACCTTGTCCATTGCCACGATGCCTTTGCTCTTGTTGGCCTTTTGCAGTTCTTTAGCTTGGGCAATAGTTACGGGTGCCGATGTGTCGGCAATCGATTTGGGCTGGCCTTTCTTGGTCTGGTCGATCAGTATTGGGTAGTAATCGCTTGTAGCCAGACAAACTCCGTCTTTACCTAAATCGGCATAGAAAGTAAGCTGGGTATAGATGCGGTATTTGTGAGAGCCTGAAATGTGTAGCTCCTCTACAGGTATGAAAATAGCTATGTCGTCGCGCCCACGAACAGTGCGTTCGTCGGAGCGGAAGAAGTCGAATGCGGCCACATAGTTGAGCGATGGCGACACACGGTACTGACCGTTCTTGTCGCGCAGCGTCCATCCGCCGGGGCTGCTGTAGAACATAGCTTGGCTGGCTATTATACGACCCAACGCGTTGTCCAGATCTATGTCGGCGTGGATTGTAACGCCGGGGCGCCCGTCGCGTATGGTTCCCGGCTCAACCCAAACGCGGTTGATTTTTGCTGTCGTATTTTGTTTTGCTTTGCTTGGTGCAGGTTTTGCCGAAAGGGTTGCTGCCGCAATCAGCAAAGTGATGATGGAAATAAGGTATTTCATTTGTCTAAGTTATTGAGGATGAGAGATGATGTCGGTGTTGATAGGCTCCATGTTCAGTTCGCGGGCTACTTCAAACATATATTGTAAAGCGCTTTCGCGGTCGTTGGGAATTATTCCGTCGAGTATGGCATTTTTGATGCGTTCTTTCAATATGCCTACTTCGCGGCAGGGTGTAAGATTGAATATGTACATGATATCCTCGCCGCTTACGGGAGGCTGGAAGCAACGTATGCGGTCTCTTTCTTCAAGCTCGGCCATTTTCGTGCGAACCAGTTCGAAGTTTGCCAAATGACGGCGCACTTTTTCTTGATTGCGCGATGTAATGTCGGCGCGGCAGAGTATCATCAGATCCTCTATGTCGTTGCCGGCATCGAAAAGCAGACGGCGCACGGCCGAGTCGGTCACTTCTTCTTCTACTAGAGCAATAGGACGCATATGAAGCTCGACGAGTTTCTGTACATACTTCATTTTTTCGTTCAGAGGAAGACGGAGCGAGCGGAACAGCCGAGGCACCATTTTTGCTCCGATGAAGTTGTGGTTGTGGAATGTCCAGCCTAGTCGCGGATCGTAGCGCTTGGTAATGGGTTTGGCTATGTCGTGGAGAAGTGCGGCCCAACGCAGCCATATGTTATTGCTCTGGTGTGCGACGTTGTCAAGAACTTGTAGCGTATGAAGAAAATTATCCTTGTGTGCGCGGCCTCCTACGGTTTCTACTCCCTGCATTGCTTCCAACTCGGGCAGGATATAGCTTAATAGCCCACAGTTATGAAGCAGAGTCCAGCCGATCGAAGGCACGGACGAAGCCATTATTTTGTTTAGCTCGTCGGCAATACGTTCGCGCGATATTATCTCAATGCGGGCGGCATTACGTTTGATTGCTTCGAATGTTTCGTCGTAGATTGTGAAGCCAAGCTGAGTGGCAAACCGTATGGCGCGCATCATCCGCAGCGGATCGTCGCTGAATGTGATGTCCGCATCAAGCGGCGTGCGAATAATTTGTCGGTCAATGTCGTCCAATCCGTTGAAAGGATCCACCAGTTGGCCGAAATTGTTGGAGTTGACGCATATTGCCATGGCGTTGATTGTGAAGTCGCGTCGTGACAGGTCGTCGTCGAGAGAACCGTTTTCTACAATCGGTTTTCGAGAGTCGTGGCTATATGACTCGCGACGTGCTCCGACAAACTCCAGTTCTATGTCGCGCGTTTTCACTTGAGCCGTACCGAAATTGCGGAAAACGGACAACCGGGCTTTTTTCCCGATGGAAGCTGCGACCGCAGTTGCCAGATCGATGCCGCTCCCTACGGTGACGAAATCGACATCCTTTGAATGGCGGTTTAAAAAAATGTCACGTACGTATCCTCCAACCACGTAGCATGGCTGGTTCATCTTGTCGGCTGTTTCACCGATTGTTCGGAACACCGGCTGAGCGATATGTTGTGATAAGTTCATACTTACCTCTGGCGATTTACTCAGGATTGAATGTAAGACCTATAAGTTCTAGATTTTTAAGAGTGTCGATTCTCATTATGTGTCGCACGCGAAACGCTCGGCTCAGGTCGAGGCTGAGGCCGTTGCCAATAGTATCGCTTAGCTGAAACGACGAACCGAAACCGCCGCCATACCAGCGTCCGTAACTATCGGCCATTGGAATGTTTACGGTGTCGATAAGTTCCGATCCGTCGGCCATAGGTATGACAAGTTCGAGCCACAGATTTGCGAAGCTATAATCGTTGTTGTGCTTGAGAGCTACGCAAAGGGTGCCGTGCTGGATGGAGTCGATGGCATCGAACGTCATGGCAAAGGTGTCGCCATAGGCCCAACCCTCTTCGCTGATACGGCTGAATTCGCTATATTTCGGGTTGCCTGTGCAGGCACTAAGCATAACGGCTATAACACTTGCAACCGACCAATATAGAAGTCCAATTCTATCCAACGTTGTCATTTCTCGTTTTACTCTTGTTGGCGTGGCGGGCGTGGCCGCTGGCGGTTGCGTTGTTGCTGACGTTGATTGCGGTTGCCGTTGTTCCCATTGTTATTATTCCCGTTGTTATAGCCTCGGTTGTTATTGTTATTTTGTTGTTTCTGTGGTGGAATGGGCTTTTCGGCGGTGCCATTTTCATTCACATGGCCTTGATTGTCCTGTGGCTGTTTGGAACCGCCTTTGCCCGATTTTTTCTTTTTCTTCTTCGCTTTGTCGAAGCGTGTCACTGAGTCTTGACCAACCAAGTCGACAAAGTCCTTTTTGGGCTTTTGAGCCGATTCGTTTTCAGACACGAGCGACAACGGTTTCTCTCCTGCTTTATTCATTGCCTGCACTTCAAACACACGGTCGGCACTGATCGTAACCAGATTGGACGGCATATGCTTGTCGGTGCTATAGGTCAGTTCGCGTTTGAAAATATCGGTTTTGAAATGGTAGAAAGTGCCGTCGGCAGTTTCCAGAGGGATGTCGCGCGGTGGTAAGCGTTTAACACTTTCTACGTAAGCGTCGACCTCAAAATTCAAGCAGCATTTCAGCTTAGCGCATTGGCCGGCTAACTTTTGAGGGTTGAGCGATAAATCCTGATGGCGCGCGGCCGAGGTGGCAACGGTTACGAAATTTGTCATCCACGACGAGCAACACAACGGACGTCCGCAAGGCCCGATACCGCCTATGCGGCCTGCTTCTTGCCTGGCTCCTATCTGTTTCATCTCGATGCGAACCTTGAATGTTTCGGCCAGAATTTTGATTAGTTTGCGGAAATCGACGCGCTCGTCGGATATGTAGTAGAAGATAGCTTTGTTACCGTCGCCTTGATACTCTACGTCGCCGATTTTCATGTTTAGTCCGAGCGATTCGGCAATCTTGCGCGACTGTATCATCGTGTCGGTTTCGCGTGCGCGCGCACGTTCGAATTTCTCAAGGTCGGCGGGCTTTGCTTTGCGGAACACTCGTTTTATCTCTACGTCGGGGCGCAGGTTGGCTTTCTTCATCTGCAACTCAACGAGTTGTCCGGTCATTGTTACCTGTCCGATGTCGTGGCCGGGCTGTGCTTCTACGGCTACAATGTCGCCGATAGCAAGTTCGAGGTTCGTTGAGTTTCGGTAGTAGCCTTTACGGGTGTTTTTGAACTGTACTTCTACCAAGTCGGAACTTGCAAACTCTCCGGGAATGTCGCTCAGCCAGTTATAGCAGTGAAGCTTGCCGCGGGGTTCACGGTTTTGTCCGGTATATAACTGTATGCCTTCCCATTGTTTGCCTGTCAATGAGTCGATATCGTCGGTTTCTTCCGGATTTTTATTCTGTTCTGTGTCCATACGTCCGCATTATTTTGCGAAACTAACCGAGCGTGTCTCGCGGATAACTGTAATCTTCACTTGTCCGGGGTAGGTCATTTCGTCTTGGATGCGTTTCGCTATTTCGGTTGACAGTTTTTCTGTTTCTGCGTCGTCGATTTTGTCGGCACCCACGATTACGCGAAGCTCGCGACCGGCCTGAATTGCATATGTTTTTATTACGCCCGGATAGGACATTGCCAACTGCTCCAGGTCGTTGAGGCGTTTAATGTATGCTTCAACTATTTCGCGGCGTGCGCCCGGACGAGCTCCGGATATTGCGTCGCAAACCTGAACAATCGGTGCCAAAAGTGTTGTCTGTTCAATTTCGTCGTGATGGGCGCCGATGGCGTTGCATATTTCAGGTTTCTCTTTATATTTTTCGGCCAATTTCATTCCGAGCAGAGCGTGGGGCAGTTCTGGTTCTTCGTCGGGCACTTTGCCTATGTCGTGCAATAAGCCGGCACGACGTGCTTTTTTGGGGTTGAGTCCGAGTTCCGAGGCCATGATTGCGCAGAGGTTGGCTGTTTCGCGTGAGTGTTGCAGCAGGTTCTGGCCGTAGCTTGAACGATACTTCATTTTGCCTACCATTCTGATCAGGTCGGGGTGTAGACCATGAATACCAAGGTCGATGGTGGTTCGTTTGCCGGTTTCGATTATTTCTTCTTCAATTTGTTTGCGCACTTTGGCTACCACCTCTTCAATTCGGGCGGGATGGATTCGGCCGTCTGCAACCAGCTGGTGCAGAGCAAGGCGGGCTATCTCGCGACGAACCGGGTCGAAGCCCGACAGCACGATTGCTTCGGGCGTGTCATCAACGATAATTTCAATTCCGGTTGCTGCTTCGAGGGCGCGGATGTTACGGCCTTCGCGGCCAATGATACGGCCTTTTATTTCGTCGGAGTCGATGTGGAAAACGGTTACCGAATTTTCGATAGCCGTTTCGGTTGCCACGCGTTGAATCGACTGTACAACAATGCGTTTAGCCTCTTTGTTTGCAGTCAGCTTTGCTTCGTCCATTATGTCGTTGATGTAGCTCGCAGCTGCGGTTTTGGCCTCGTCGCGAAGCGAATCGATGAGCTTTTCTTTTGCTTCCTCAGCCGACAGGCCGGATATGTGCTCCAGAGTGTCCTGGGCGGTCCGTGTCAATTTGTCGAGTTCTGCTTTCTGATTTTCGAGCACTGCAGCCTGAGCTTCTAAGTTTGCCTTCATGTTGTCGTTTTCTGAACGGCGGCGCTGTATATCGCCCTGCATCTGATTGAGCTGCAGCTCGCGTTGTTTCAGCTTTGCTTCCGATTGCTGTATCTTCGACATACGCTGATTGGCGGCTTTTTCGGCTTCAGCTTTAATTTGTAGTTCCTCTTCGCGGGCCTGAAGCAGTTTCTCCTGTTTCATGATTTCAGCTTCGTTGCGAGCTTTATCGAGAATTGCGTTGGCTTTGCTTCTGGCCGACATACGTTGGTAATATATGGTGATAATCGCTGTTATCGTGCAAGCTATCACACAGAATGTTATTAATGTTACCATTACAGTTATAGTTATTATATATTGGTTTAATATGTTGGTTGTTAATAAATAAAAAGCACCAACGGCATCTCTTACTGAAGGATGCTGTTAGTGCGGTGGTTTGTTTCTGCTGGCATCGGGCGTGAGCCTTGCTTTGCCGTTTGAAATTATTTCGTTGTTTGAACCCGTTGGCGCCGGCCAATGGGCGGGGTAGAAAAGCGAACCTCTGTTCCGTCTATTCTATGTTGAGCAACAACTTGTCGAGATGTCGCTCCAGTTCTTGAAGTCTGGTTGTTGTCAGCTCGTTCTTTTTCACTTCCTGAATATACAGTTTTGTGAAATGAATGGCCACCATACCGAGAATATCTTTCGATTCCTTGTCGCGGGGCTTGGATTGCATCCATTTGTCCCACGCCCGGTTCACGTAGTATTCGGCCAGACGTATGTCCTCTTCTCCTTCTAAAGGAACCGACATGCCAAGGGGCGCGAGGTCGGCTACTTTTATGGTTATATTCAGTTTATCTTTCATTTGCATCATTCGTTAAGTTCGTTGATGCACTTGTCGATTTGCCGCACTAACTTGGAAATTACGGCTCGGCTGCGCTCCACATCGGCTCGCGACGGATGGGCTATTGTAACCACTTTCAGATACTCGTTCTCAATGTTGAGCTCGTCAACTTTTTGCCGCAATTCGGCAATTGTTTTGTCGCGTTCATTGAGCTCTGACTGCACTTCGACAAGTTTCTGTCTGATAGCTTCGTAGCGTTCTGTCAAATGCAGAGTTTTACGGCTTATCTGTTCGAGTGTTTGTTGCAGGTCGCCCGCCATTTTTCCAAATTTTCACAAATTTACGACAATTCTGTGAATTATCATATTCCCGTTTAGTTTTTTTTGAGCTAAAATTTACGCCAGAGGTAGTTTAGAACCAGCTTATAGTATCGGGCTGAGCAAGCGGGTGAGCGACTCTTGCATTTTGTGGCTGGTCGGACGTCGTTTCCATTCGCCTGGGTTCACTCTGCGGCATTGTTCTATGTCGGCCAAAAATATGTTGGCCATTTTGCTGTTAACATCTGTTGAGTAGATGAATGCATTGCTCTCAAAGTTGTGCTCGAAACTGCGGAAATCGAAATTAGTCGAGCCTACCGACACAATTTCGTTGTCGATTACAATAGTTTTTGCATGGAGCATTCCGGGTTTGTACAGGTAGATCTTTATGCCGGCGCGAAGACACTCTTCGATGTATGATGCCGATGCTAAAGTGAGAATGCGCGAGTCGGATTTCTCCGGCATCATTATGCGAACGTCCACTTTCGACAGTGCCGCCGCCTGAAGCACGCGCAACAGTGTGTCGGTTGGAAGGAAATAGGGCGTTTGTATGTATATGCGTTCTGTGGCTTTTCCGATGAGTTCGGTGTAGACCATGGCGATGTTGCTCCAATGACTCGTGGGACCGGAGGTTAGCAGTTGTATATAGTGGGCTCCGGCTAGATTGCACGATGGCATTTCCGGCGCATTTGAAATCAGCGGCTTGCCCATGAAGCTCCAGTCGACGGCGAAAGCATATTGTAAGCCTGTAACGGCCGGACCGACAATGCGCAGGTGAGTGTCGCGCCATGTTTCGGAAATATAACGGTTGGCAACGTTCATGCCCCCGATATAGCCTGTATGGCCGTCGATGACAACAATTTTGCGGTGGTTGCGCCAATTTATTCTTGTCGCAAATCGGGGGAATGTTACCCGGAAAAATGGATATACCTCTATTCCGGCATCCGACATGCGCTTGAAATATGCTTTTTTTGTATTTATCGAGCCTATATGGTCGTAGATGATGCGCACTTTTACCCCGTTGTTGGCTCGGTCGATCAATATGTCGGCAAGGCGGTTGCCGGTGGCGTCATCGTCGATAATATAGTACTGCAGAAGTATATATAGCCGAGCTTCAGCTAGATCGCGGAAAAGTGCGTTGAACTTATCTCGGCCGTTTGTTAACACTTCGACGGTGCTCCCCTCGTAGATGGGCACGCCGGCCATCGACTGTATCATTTTAGCTGTTTGCCTACATTCCGGCGGCAGGTTCGTGCGGTTTATGTCAACATGACGTGTCGCCCCGCGACGCCGTAGTCGCCGGCGGTTGCGACGGGTGATCATCCTGGTGTTTTTTAGCGAACGGCCGAAGAAAATGTAAAGTATGAAGCCAACAACCGGCACTGTCAGCAGCACAGTGATCCATGCCAGCGACTTAACCGGATTACGGTTTTCCGACAGTATAACGGCTATAAGGCTGACGATAGTTCCGAAATAGGCAATCAAAAGCAGTATATAGTACCACGCCATAGGCTTGTCTGAATTTGAACAAGCAATTTAGATAAAAGAGTTGTAACAGTGTGTGTGAAGACTGTTAAAAAAGATAAACCGGACCGATGCTTTGCGCACCGTCCGGTTTAGTATTATTAAACAGTTATTGTTTTCGGATTATTCAGCTGCGGGAGCTTCTTCTTTGGCTTCAGCTGCGGGAGCCTCTTCGCCTTCAGCAACTACAACCAAGGGGAGTTCAACAGCAACTTCTTTGTGGAAGCGAACTGTATAGGTGTATTTGCCGGTTTCTTTGATGTTGGCAACTGTGATGAGCTTGCGGTCGATTTCGTGGCCAAGCTTAGCGAGAGCTTCAGCGATTTGCTGAGCGCCAACTGAGCCGAAAATAGTGCCGTTGGCACTTGTTTTTGCTGCGATTGTGAGTTCTACGCCGTTGAGCGCAGCGGCAGCAACCTCAGCATCGGCCTTAGCCTTTGCAATCTTGTGGGCGCGCTGACGAAGATTTTCAGCGAGAACCTTCAGAGCCGATTCGTTAGCAACCACAGCTTTGCGCTGGGGAATCAGGTAGTTGCGGCCATAGCCGTCCTTAACTTCCACAACATCGTCCTTGTAGCCAAGGTTTGTTATGTCTTCTTTCAATATGATTTTCATAACTTGTATTGTCAGCTTAAGTGTGGTTAAAATTATTTCATCAAGTCGGTTACGTAAGGAAGCAGAGCCAAATGACGCGCACGTTTAACGGCCTGAGCAACACGGCGCTGGAATTTGAGCGATGTTCCTGTAATACGACGGGGAAGAAGTTTGCCCTGTTCGTTAAGGAATTTCTTAAGGAATTCTGGATCCTTGTAGTCGATATACTTGATGCCACTTCTTTTGAAACGACAATATTTTTTCTTTTTTACATCAACCGACAGGGGGGTGAGGTAGCGGATTTCTGATTGTGCTGTAGCCATAATTTAGTCCTCCTTAGTTTGTTCTGCTTCGTTAGCTGTTTGTTTTGCGCCTTTGAGCGAGCGGCGTTTCACTGCATACTCGTGAGCATACTTGTCGAGACGGAATGTGAGGAAACGGATCACACGTTCGTCGCGACGGAACTGAGTCTCTAATTTTTTAACTACTGTGGGATCGGCGTCGAATTCAACAAGAGTGTAGAAGCCTGTTGACTTCTTCTGAATTGGGTAAGCAAGTTTGCGCAAGCCCCAAATCTCTTCGTTAACAATAGTTCCGTTGGCTTCTTTGATGATGCCTTCGAACTTTTCGACCGCTTCCTTCATCTGAGCGTCAGACAAAACGGGAGTTAAAATGAAAACGGTTTCGTAATGGTTCATTGTTGCTTTTAATTAAATAATTTTGATTTGTTTTGTTAAAGCGACCGCAAAGATATACATTTCCAATCACATATGCAACAGCTTCTCTTTTCTTTTTTTATGAAATTTGTTTATTCTGTGTTATTCTGTATGTCGTACAGCTTATATAATTCCAAGTGGACAGAGTCTAGAAGCCGACCATCGAAGAAAAACGAAAAATTTCATAAGAATCTCGATGATTTGCAAGACCAGTTTGACGATTTGAAAGGGGCATTGTGATTTTATTACCGACGGTGTTTCAACGTAGTACATTGAAATACCGATTGTTTTTTTTTGTACCTTTGCAATCTAAATCGCCTCTAAAGGGATAATAACGAAAGTGGCACTCTTATGAACGCAACCGGCGACAACGAGATAATCGTTTATCAGCCGGACACAACACTGACCTTGGATGTCAGGGTTAAGAACGAGACCGTCTGGCTTAATCGTAATCAAATTGCTACACTGTTTGATAAAGATGTCAAGACCAGAGGTAAGCATATTAAGGGCCCATATCATAAAATTTCAGGGCCGCTGGGGTCGCTGGTTTGGAGGG
>JAMPII010000001.1:156217-167430 GCA_023662835.1 Muribaculaceae bacterium
TTTTTAGGTCTGGCTTCGGTCCTGAGTCGAAGGGAAAAGACACGAAAAAACCGCAGAATTGTTTGATATTCTGCGGTTTGTCGCCTTTATTCCGATTTTAGTCGGTTTTGGTTGCGGAAAGACAGGGATTCGAACCCTGGGTACCCACAAGGGTACAACGGTTTTCGAGACCGCCCCGATCGACCACTCCGGCATCTTTCCTTCGTTTTTTTGCGCTGCAAAGCTACCGATTTATTTTTGATTCACAAACAAATTTATATTTTTTTTGCGTTTAGAGCATGCGGGAGCAGCTCCGTGAGTAGAGTTCCAACCGCAAATGCAGCGATAAGTGTTGTACTTCAGGGGTGTCGCCTGACTGACAGCCTCACTTTAATGTTTAGCGGTTGTCGGAGTATGGTTTGAGCGGATGGATACGACGAAGGGTGAAGATTTGGCCGGTTTGCTTGCTTGTGAAGGCGCGCAGCGCGGGTATTGCTCCGCGGCTGGGCGAACGGAGGAAGGGACGGAGGAGCACGTCGGCCAATGGGTCGAACCACCGGCTCATGTGTATCATTTCCGTGTTTACTACGCCGGGATCGGCGCAGTTTACAGTTATTGCTGTGGCTGCAAGCCGTTTGGCCAGATTCGCGGCGTAACGTGTTATGAGCTTTTTGGAAAGAGCATAGGTTGACAACTGGCCGAAGCTATTGCGGGTAACGGTTTGCGGCAGGTTGTGCATGCTGCCCATGAATCTGGTGAGCGATGTGGTGAACACAACCGATGCTTGCTTCGACATTTTTGGCAGAAGCAATTCAGTAAACAGCACTGTGTTGAAGTAATTCACATTTAGTGTGTCCTCGCGTCCTTCGCCGCATGGGTACAGGTTGAAGCTACGGTGCATCACACCGGCGTTGTTTATCAACCCGCCCAGTTGCGTGTTGGCCGGCAGCGAGGCAACGGCATTGCGCACCGCCTTTTCGTCGGATAAGTTAATCGGCATGAATGACAGCTGTGCCTCAGGAAATTCACCGTAGAGTTGTTGCGTCAGCGCAGAGGCTTTTGCTTCGCTGCGACAAGCCAGGATAACCGGATAGCCACTACGCAACAAATGCCTGACTATCTGACTTCCGATGCTTCCGGTAGCACCTGTAACCACTACCGGGTTTTGTATTGCTTTCATCTGGTAATATTTTTATCTAACATCCTATGTTTCACAGCCATACGTAACCATGTCGGGCTTACCCCTACGAAAAGTATCGCCAATCGATTGAGCCAGCCGTTGATATATTGTTTGCGACCTTTCAGCATGCCGTTTATTGCCTTTTCTACGAATTTTCGAGGCGTTTGTAGGACGCGCAACCCTACGGCAATCCGCATCAATTTAGGAGGGAGACCAAATAAGTCAGTCGCTATTCCGCCGGGACAGGCTACCATTATGTGAACGCCATAGTCGCGCATTTCGTAATGAAGCGCTCTTGTAAACACCCTGATATAAGCCTTCGTTGCTGCATACATCGCGATTCCGGGCATTGGCATCCAACACGACATCGACGACATGTTCAGAATCCATCCGCTACCCCGATTCCGCATCCGCTGCGCAAAAGCCTGCGACAGTTCCGTAACGGCTCTTATGTGCAGTCCGATATATGTGTCAATTTTCTCACGAGGCGTATCGGCCACGGTGCGAAATGTGAATATTCCGGCGTTGTTTATAACTATATCAGGCAATACCGCCTCTGCATCAAGCCATTGCAATAGCATATTCGCGGAATCAGGCGCAGCCAGATCTGCGTAGCGTGCTCTCACCTTCACTTTATAGCTGGCAGCTATTGCTGCGGCATGTTCCTGCAGCAGGTCTGATTGGTTGCTGACCATTATCAGGTTACAATGTCGCGCGGCCAGCTGACGGCAGAATTCTAGGCCAATTCCCGAGGAGGCACCTGTGACCAAAGCATTCATTCCCGCTATGTCAAATTTTCTTGCCATCGCTTTGCTTTATCCTGTCAATTTCCTGCCGTATTTTTGGAGGAAGATTCTGTAAATGTTTGTAGCAGGCCATCTCTCGCGAATACATGCGGGCAATGCAATAGTTCACATGGTCGCAACCGCATCGGTGGTCGTCGACCTTCATCATACGGTTAACGAAGTCCGGTTCGTTTATCAAGGCACGACCCATTTGAACAAAATCGAAATTTTCCCGGTCGAGCACCTTGTCGGCTCCCTCGCGGCTAACCACCCCTCCTACATAAACCAACGGAAGCGACAGTTCTTGCCGGAAGCGACGCGCATCTTCAAGAAAATAAAGTTCCTTGAACGGCACCTCAGGTATCATCATGCGCCCACACAACCTCACCCCATATTTCAGCCACCACTGCTTCATATAATAGGTCATGGAATATATCGGCATTTGTCCGCGCATCACATACATCGGTGCCTTGCTCACAAACCCGCCGGAAAGCACCAGGGCGTGCGCTCCCAGCCTCTCAAGCTCCCTGGCCACTTCCAGGCAATCGTCAAGCTCCAGACCACCCTTGAATCCGTCGCGCATATTCGTTTTCACCAGCACCCCGATGTCGGAATCGGCAGCTTTCATCACTTGTTCCATACATTGCTGCATAAACAGCATTCGCCGGCTCAGCGAACCGCCATAGCAGTCGCGGCGCTTATTTGTGAATGGCGACAGAAACTGCGAAATCAGATAGCCATGGCCGGCATGAACCTCAACGCAATCGAAGCCTGCATCGCGCGCTGCGCGAACGGCATCACCGAAACACACAGCCAGTTGCCTTAGTTCGTCGCGACGCAATCCCCGCACAAACGTTGGCGAATACAAGTTGAAACCCGTCGATGCGCCTACCGGCGTGCAGCCGGCTGTTGAGCGGTGCGTCATGTTGCCGCAATGGCCAATCTGTATCGAAGCCTTTGCTCCGGCAGCGTGTATGCCATCTGTAATCTCGCGCAGTTGGGGCACAATTGCCGGACGCAACCATAACTGAGTGTCAAAACTCAAAGCGGAGCGGCATATACCGGCGTAAGCCAAGGTGGTCATACCGACCCCTCCGCGCGCCACCGACAAATGATAGTCGCGCAACATTTCGGTAGGGCCATTGTCTTTACCCATGCCCTCGAAAGCGGCCGAACGGATTGTGCGGTTACGCAACTCTACCGGGCCTATCTTGCCGGCTGTGAAAAGTTTCATATCGTAATTTATCAGTAAATGAATGGTATTATATAACGACGGTTTAACCGGCGGTAGTCGTCGCCAAATTCAGCTAAATAGCGGTGATGTATCGAGCGCGCACGCGGTGCCAGATTGGCAAAGGTCCACAGAGCGAACACCGCTCCGGCCCACGACCATGTCAGCACAGCGAAGCCCACCCATTCAACGAACTCGCCCAGATAGTTGGCGCTGGTTACATAGTTGTACATACCACCGCGAGGAATGTAATGAGACATGTCGCCGGGTCGGCGCAGGTGCCGCACAATATTGTCGGATTGGATATTGATTCCCATTCCGGCAATGAAAAGCACTGTTCCGGCAATAAATTGAGGCGACGCCAGCCAGGAGGTCGCGTACATATCGGCGGGCGACAGATAAAAAAGCCAACCACCTATAAGATATGCGTTTATTACATTAAACATTATTCCCATAGCTATAATCGCCAACGGCATACGACTATTCCCTTTTATCAGTAGCGGAAATATGAACGACCGCTGGAAATAGTGCACCAGAAACAGCGATGCCATTACAGCCGGCGCCAACTGTCCGGCCCTGTCGCTGATTATCCACAGCAAAAGCATTGCAACAAATGCCGGCGCTTCCATTAACACCCACCCCAAGCGGTTGGGGATTGACGGTCCCCACGCCGCAGTGCGCATCATGCCGTAGCCTGCCGTAACCCTATGCAAGGCAACAAACACCACTACAGCCAGCACAGCCATCGATACCAGCACCGCATTGAAAAAGTCGAGATTATCAAGCATTACCATCAGCCTATACTCCTTTAATCGCCTCTGCAAGATTATGCAAAGCATCCAGCACAACCGCACGCGGCTCGCCTATATTTAGACGCATGAATCCCGAACCGCTTTGTCCGAACATCGCGCCGTCGTTCAGAGCCAGATGCGCCCGATTAACAAAAAGGTCGATCAATCTATCATGATCCATACCTAATGCCGTGCAATCAAGCCATATCATAAACGAAGCTTGCGGCCGCACAACCCTTACTTTTGGCATCTCTTCCTTGACCAGTTGCTCAACGGCCACAATCGTATCCTCGATGTAATGCAACATCTCGTTGAGCCAGTCTTCACACTGCGTGTATGCACACTCCGTTGCCTCCATAGCCACAAAAGTGGGTGCGTCGAACTCGTTGGCTTTCATCCAATTGAAAAACGGGTCGCGCATCTCCGGATTGTTTATCACACACCACGATGAAACCAATCCCGCAATATTAAACGTTTTCGATGGTGCGCCAAACGTAATTGCAACCCTGGCAGCCTCGTTGCTAACTGTTGCAAATGGGATATGACGCGTTCCGAACAGCATTAAATCAGCATGAATTTCGTCGCTTACAACTTTTACTCCGTACTTGAAAGCAAGCGAGGCAACTCGTTGCAATGTTCGTTCGTCCCACTGTATACCAACCGGGTTGTGAGGGTTACAAAGAATCATAAGCTTCGGCTTTTCCTGCGCCATCACACGTTCCAGTCCCTCAAAATCCATACGATAACCATCGTCGGTTGGTATGAGCGGATTCTCAACTATGCGCCGGCCGTTACCCTCCGGCACCAAACGGAAAGGATGATAAACGGGCGGTTGAATCAACACCGCATCGCCACGACGTGTAAAATGATTCACCACAAATCCTATTCCTTTCACAATACCCGGAACGAAAATGATATCTTCCTTATTAACACTCCAGCCGTGACGGCGACGCAGCCAACCGGTCACAGCGTTCCAATACGATTCTTTCACACGTGGATAACCATAAATCGGATGTGCGATTCGTTGCGCTAAGGCCTGTTGAATAGCCGGCGCCACTGCAAAATCCATATCAGCTATCCACATCGCCTGCAAATCGTCGCGTCCATAAAATTCAGTCAGCGAGTCTGTTTTAATTGCGCCGGTTCCACGACGATCAATCACTTTATCAAAATCGTATTTTCCCATTGTCCATGCTTTGAGGTTGTTTAGGCAAATTTACTCTTTTTTTTTGACATTCACCGAAAACAACCGCAAACAGAGCAACTTTAAACTCCTAATATGCGTAGATAAACAGAAAATTAGTAAATTTGCACCTAAATTATACAATCATGAACATTTCATACAACTGGCTTAAACGTTATATCGACTTCAATCTCACACCCGACGAACTGGCCGCCGTGCTTACTTCGGTTGGTCTGGAAACAGGCTCGGTTGAGGAAGTTGAATCAATAAAAGGAGGTTTACGCGGCATTGTCATCGGTAAAGTGCTCACTTGCGATGTACACCCCAACAGCGACCACCTCCACATAACCACCGTCGACCTCGGCGACGGCAACGGTCCTACACAAATTGTTTGCGGCGCACCCAACGTTGCTGCCGGACAAACAGTCGTAGTTGCTACAGTAGGAACAACCCTCTACGACGGCGACAAAGAATTCCAGATTAAAAAATCGAAAATCCGCGGCGTAGAATCGCTGGGAATGATCTGCGCCGAGGATGAAATTGGAGTAGGCACATCCCACGACGGAATCATCGTAATCGACCGGGAAGTTGCGCCAGGCACCCCCGCCGCTGAATACTACAACCTCACCTCCGACTACGTGCTGGAGGTTGACCTCACCCCCAACCGTGCCGATGCCGCATCCCACTTCGGCGTAGCCCGCGACATAGCAGCCTGGCTGGCTTGCCACGCAACACAATCGCCCGTAAAACGCCCCTCGGTAAGCGCTTTCAAAACCGACCGAACCGACGCTGCCGTAACTGTCGAAGTGCTCGACCATAAAGCATGTCCACGCTACAGCGGCCTCACCATTCGCAACATTAAAGTTGCAGAAAGCCCGGAATGGCTCAAAAAACTCCTCATTGCAATAGGTCAACGCCCAATAAACAACATTGTCGACATCACCAACTTCATCCTCTTCGGCATGGGCCAACCGCTCCACTGCTTCGATCTCAAGCACGTGACCGGCGAAAAGGTTATCGTTACCCCATGTCCCGACCAAACCACATTCGTTACGCTCGACGGCGTCGAACGCAAACTCTCCGATGCCGACCTGATGATATGCGACTCCAACCGCAAACCCATGTGTCTGGCCGGCGTTTACGGAGGTTTAAACTCAGGCGTCACCAACGAAACAACATCCATTTTCCTAGAGAGCGCATACTTCAATCCTACCTCAATCCGAAAAAGCGCACGCCGCCACGGACTGAATACCGACGCATCATTCCGCTACGAACGAGGCACCGACCCCAACGCCACCGTCTACTGCCTCAAATTGGCAGCCCTACTGGTTAAAGAACTTGCCGGAGGAGAGATTTGCGGCGATATCGTCGACATATACCCCGAACCCGTAGCTCCATTCCCCGTAACGCTCAACTACGATTATGCCAGCAAGCTGATAGGCAAAGAAATACCCGCCGAAACAATCAATGCAATAGCCTCATCGCTCGAAATGGAAATCACCGAAGCAACGGCCGAATCCGTGTCGCTGCTCGTTCCAACCTATCGCGTCGACGTACAGCGCCCATGCGATGTTGTCGAAGACGTTCTGCGCATCTACGGCTACAACAACGTTGAAATCTCGACAGAAATCCACGCCTCGCTATCGCTCAAAACCGAAACTGACCTTAGCAATCAGCTTCGCGAGCAAATCAGCAACCAGCTAACGGCCATAGGATTCAATGAGATTCTCAACAATTCGCTGACGGCCGCTGCCTACTACGACGAAGCCTCAGGCATCACCGACCCAACACATCAGCCTGTAGCATTGCTCAATCCTTTGAGCACCGACCTGTCAGTGATGAGGATGACCTTATTGTTCGGCGGCCTGGAAACCATTGAACACAACGCCAACCGCAAACTCCCCGACCTGAGGCTCTACGAGTTCGGCAACGTTTACTCGCGCAACCCGCAGGTGGAAAACACAGCCGAAGCCCCGCTCGCCCCTTACACTGAGACAGAAAAACTCGGCATCTGGCTAACAGGACTATCACGTCAAGCAAGTTGGCTGATGCCCGCCGAAAAAGCCACATTCTTCCATCTTAAAGCCAACGTAATAAACGTGCTCGCACGTCTGGGATTGTCGCCACGCGAATTCGAATTCGTAGCAACCGAAAGCCCTCTGATGGCTCAAGCAATGGCCGTCACAACCCGTTCGGGCAAGCAACTTGGAATTTGCGGCACCGTCGCACGCCGCCACCTAAAAAAATGCGACATCAAACAAGAAGTATTCTACGCCGAACTTGATTGGCACTCATTAGTAAAACTCGCTGCAAAACGCAACGTCACCTACACTCCGCTGCCACGCACCCAACCCGTAAAACGCGACCTCGCCCTGCTGCTCGACTCAGCAGTAACTATGGCTCAGGTTGAAAAGGTTGTCCGCGACAGCGAAAAACGTCTTCTGCGCTCCGTTGCCCTGTTCGACGTTTACGAAGGCGCAAACCTCGAAGCCGACAAAAAAAGCTACGCAATTGCAATCACACTTCAGGACGACGAAAAAACCCTTAACGACAACCAGATTGAAGCCGTAATGACCAAAATCACTAATAACCTCGCTTCAAAACTCGGCGCACAACTACGATAACAATAATAACGAAATAAGAACCAACTATGGGAAGAGCATTTGAATACCGCAAAGCTAGAAAACTTAAACGCTGGGGAAACATGTCGCGTACATTCACCCGCATCGGTAAGGAAATAACCATCGCCGCTAAAGCCGGTGGACCCGACCCCTCTACAAACCCTCGCCTGCGCGCGCTAATGCAAAATGCAAAAGCAGCCAACATGCCCAAGGACACCGTTGAACGAGCTATTAAAAAAGCCACCGACAAGGATGCCGGCGACTACAAAGAAATTACCTACGAAGGATACGGCCCACACGGAATCGCTATCTTCGTTGAAGCCGCAACCGACAACAACACCCGCACCGTGGCCAACGTTCGTTCCTACTTCAACAAACACGGCGGCAACCTTGGAACGCAAGGCTCACTAACATTCCTGTTCGACCACAAATCCGTGTTCCACATCAAGCCCAAAGATGGCGTGTCGCTCGACGACCTCGAACTCGAGCTAATCGACTACGGCGTTGACGAAATCGAACCCGACGAAGAAGAAATCGTTCTTTACGGTGCCTTCGAAGAATACTCCAATATACAGAAGTACCTAGAGGACAACGGTTTCGAAATCATATCATCAGAATTCGAACGCATCCCCAACGACCTCAAGGAAGTGACTGAGGAACAGCGCGCCGCTATCGAAAAACTCATCGAAAAGCTCGAAGACGACGAAGACGTGCAGAACGTGTTCCACAACATGAAAGAACTTGACGAAGAATAATCAAAGCCTGCAAATCAGGCCAATAAACCACACAAAGCGAAGAGTGGAAAGTAACAATTGCTTTTCGCTCTTCGCTGCTTTATAGCATCTTCGATAAATGGATTCAACACTAAAGGAGCTACTCGACTTCCACGCATCACGCATCAACTCAACCGACTTCATCGCCAACGATCCCGTGCAGTTCCCCCGCCGGTTCTCCGAACTAGCCGACATAGAAATCACGGCCCTGATCTGTTCTTCTATAGCCTGGGGCAACCGCAAGATGATATGTACCGACTGTGCCAAACTACTAGCGCTCATGGACAATTCGCCCTACCGCTATGTGATGGAACGCGGCTTCGACGACCTTCCCTCCCGTAAAAACATACATCGCACTTTCTTCACCGACAATCTGACTCACTTCCTGCGCGGGCTGCACGCAATCTACACCAGCCACCCAACGCTGGCCGACTTCGCCCGCTCGAAAGCAATCCATCAATCGCCTCTGCCGGCCTGGCAACTGGCCGAAGAAATAAACGCCCAACTGGCACTGGCAAACAATGGGCAATCCGATTCGCGATGCCTTCCGCTAAACATGCGCCAAACAGCCCTCAAACGCCTGAATATGGCTCTACGCTGGCTCGTTCGCGACGACGGAATTGTCGATATGGGAGTATGGAAAGGTGTTATAAAACCATCTCAGCTATTCATCCCACTCGACGTGCACGTCGGCAACACCGCACGCCAGCTAGGCCTTCTCACACGCACCGCCGCCGACCGCCGAGCGGCCGTCGAACTCACCGAACAATTGCGCGCAGTACGCCCCGACGATCCCGTCTGGTACGACTACGCCCTATTCGGAATTGGCATCGAACACGTACTTACTCAATAATTTCTCCAACTATTCGCACTGCCGATACCGGGCGCTGCGGATCGTTGGCAATTATAGTGAGGCGCGAGTTCACCATTTTTTCAGTCATCGACTCATCGGAAGTATCAACCGTCACCCTTATGGTAGTTTGTTTGCCGGGCTTCACTTTCATCGACCCCGGCTTAACGCTTACTGATTTATCGGCCGACGAAACACGTCGAAGCAGGAGCGGCTCCTTTCCATAGTTTTGCACAACAACCTCGGAGGTAACCTTTTCGCCGCGTTTAACCCGACCTAGATCGACCGACGATGTGCTGACTGCGATTCGCGGAGCTTGTTCCCGTTGCTTATCGGTCAATGCCGAGAAGTCCTCATTAAGCACCGTTATAAATTCAATCTCGCCGCTTTCTGCAGCTCCGGCATCGGGACGTATGGTAGCCTTCGCCGAGTTCAACCCCCACAACTCAGGAGCCTTCGATGTATTGCAGAAAAATGTGAGTGTCATCTGCTGGCCCGGGGGCACTTCAGCCGGAGCGATATTCACGTCAATATATGGTGGCAAACCTGTTATAACAGGACATATCGTATCCGAGCTATGATTGTACCCGTCGAGAAACGATGTTTTCGTGCGCCCTTTTGTAAGTTCACCGAAATTCAGTATTGAGTTACGCAACTTAAGTTTGCCAACTTCAATAGGGTAATGGGCGCGAAGAGTATTTGCCGACCCTATCACCACACCCTTTATGGCCAACACTGAGTTAGGATTAACTGCATCGTTTGTTTTCACCTTCACTTTCTTATCGAACTTTCCAGGCCGAGCAAAGGGATTGTATGTCACTGTCATCAGAGCAGTATCGCCCGGCGCAATTGGCGCACGGTCGTAGCTCGGCGCCGTACAGCCACACGAAGCATGAGCCGACAAGATCGACAATGGCTCGTCGCCGTCGTTAACAAGCCGGAACGTTGTTGTTACGTTACCCATATCCTCGTCGAAAGCCCCGAAATCATGAACGGTTTCAAGCCAGCGCCCGACCGGACCGGCCTGTATCATCACAATCTGACTCGCAACAGCCAAAGCAATCAGCAAACGTTTTTTCATCATGGAACTACTACGCCAACTATGCGGAGTTTTACCTTCGCAGGCTTGGCATTGGTTTTAACTGTAATCGTTTTATTAAATTCTCCCGGACGGCCTAGAGGTTCATAGCTCACTGCAACAATGCCGGTATCGCCCGGAGCCACAGGTTCCTTTGGCACAACCGGACGTGTGCATCCGCATGACGCTGTTGCCGATATGAAAACCAGTGGCTTGTCGCCCGTATTCACTATCTTGAACTCGTGACTTACGCGGCCGCCCTTTTCAGCCACATTCCCGAAATTATATTCTCCGGCAACGGGCACAGCCTTCGGGCCGGCTGCCAATGCCGCGAACGCCCCTATTGCCATAGCCGCTACAAATAATTGAAATCGTTTCATCATATATATTCCGTTTATACATAATTAACGGGCACTATTCCACGCCCTTACTTCTACATATATATAATAACAAGTAAAATTAGCAACTACCAGGCTCGCAACCCACATTTGCCTGTTAAAATTATTTAATCACCCCTCGAGCAATATCGCCTCGGCAGTGGAGATGTTACAGAATGTAACAACGCCGTTACAGCGCAAAATCATATGTTTGTAACACACTTGAAATACGGCGTCAATAAAAATCCCTCAAATAATAAACACTGTTGCCATTTGCATTCATCTGTGTTTCTTTGCTTTATAAACCTTTAAATGTTAAATTTTAATTTTTATGAAATTTTTTTGTCAAAAAATTTGCACATAAC
>JAMPII010000001.1:167530-298806 GCA_023662835.1 Muribaculaceae bacterium
AGCTCGCTATGCTCCTAAGCCTGCAGGCCAAAAATCCCTCCAAGCCAGCGACCCCGGCGGCCCTGAAATTTTATGATATGGGCCCTTATTTTAAGCAGCAGCCCAATTGGAAAAGGAGCCAATCCATTATTAGGCGACATCATAGTCATGGTAGCACAAATCAGCTACGCACTATATTTAACTCTTTATCGAAATTTCATAAAACGTTACTCGCTGGTAACACTAATGAAATGGATGTTTCTATTCGCTACACTTCTAAGCGCATTAGCAACTTCCAGCACAATAATTAGTACTAATTTCAAGGCAATAACCCTTCAGGAATGGTTGACATCAGGATATGTAGTTTTATTCGGAACATTTTTCGCCTATATTCTGATTATGATTGGACAAAAGAATCTACGCCCTACGGTTGTCGGGTGTTACAACTATCTGCAGCCTATCGTGGCCACCTTTGTTGGCATAAGTCTGGGTATGGAACACATTTCCGCCACCAAAATACTAGCCATTATTTTGATATTTTCAGGTGTTTATCTGGTGACAATAAGCCGATCTTACGCATATAGTGAGTCAAAATGACTGCAATGGAATCATTCTGTAGCCGACAATGTTTATCTGAACTTTATGTCAAAAATCAATTATTTAAATATAATTAACTGCAACATATGATAAATATCATATTCTATTCCATAAAGTGTGGCTAAATTTGCACTCAAATTAGTGGAAATTACCATAACTGAATTCATCCATTGAAAATAATATTAACTTAGGTATATAAGACACGAAAGAAAAAGTTTCACTATGAAGTTTAAAGCAGTTAAGACTGTAGGCCTGATGGTTTCCGTGGCCACAGTAATGAATCTTGTATCGTGTGGTTCGGGACAACAGCAGCAGATGCAAGCCCCCGCTCCGCAAATTGCCACTATAACAGTTGGCTACGGTACATCCGATGTAGAAAAAGCATATCCTGCTACATTAAAGGGAAAAACCGACATTGACATCCGTCCGCAGGTGACAGGTTTTATCACAAAAGTATGTGTTGACGAAGGTCAACAGGTTCGTAAAGGACAAATTTTGTTCGAACTTGATCAAGTTCAATATCAAGCAGCCGTTGAAAGTGCCGAAGCTCAAGTACGTCTTGCCGAAACAGCACTTGCCACAGCAAAATTAACCGCTGAAAACAAAAGCAAACTTCTAAGCAAAAACATTATCAGCCAATATGAGTGGCAACTTGCCGATAACGCGCTAAAACAAGCTCAATCGCAACTTGCATCAGCTAAAGCTCAATTGGTTTCCGCTAAAAAGAACCTCGCCTTCACTGTTGTTACAGCCCCAAGCGACGGCGTTATCGGTTCGATACCTAGCCGCGAAGGCTCCCTTGCATCGCCTTCAATGGCGCAACCCTTGACAACCGTCAGCGACAACTCAAAAATATATGCATACTTTTCTCTAAATGAAAAGGACATCCTTGAGCTAACAGAGAACGGAGCCAAGAAACTCAACGCCTCAGTTAACGAATTGCCAGAAGTTAACTTACGTTTGGCCAACGGCGACATGTACGCCGACAAAGGTAAAGTAGCCACAGTTTCCGGTGTAATCGACAACACAACCGGTGCTGCTACTGTACGCGCTTTGTTCGACAATAATTCAGGTATGCTCCGCAGCGGAAGCACAGGCACAATCCTAATCCCCCAAACAACCGACTCCGTATTGATAATCCCTCAGAAAGCCACATTCGAAATGCAGGATCGTCGCTTCGTTTATGTTGTTAACGACTCAAATATCGTAGCTTCACAAGCAATCACAGTCGATCCCGTTAACGATGGCAAAAACTACGTCGTTCTTTCAGGACTTCAACCCGGCCAGCGAATCGCTGTGGAAGGTATTGGAACAAAAGTTCGCGACGGCATAACAATCGTGCCTGTCGACCCATCAGCAGCTGCACAGCAGCAAGCTCAGCAAGATAACCAATAAACAATAATCAGAAGGTAATCAACCAATCAACAATGAAACTTGACACATTTATTAACCGGCCTGTACTCTCGACGGTTATCTCAATATTCATTGTGCTTCTGGGTATAATCGGTTTGGTATCTCTCCCCATCACTCAATACCCCGACATAGCACCACCAACAATTTCTGTGTCAACCACTTACACCGGAGCCAACGCCCAAGCCGTGCTCAACTCCGTAATTGCGCCTCTCGAGGAATCAATCAACGGTGCAGAAGGTATGACATACATGAAATCGACCGCAGCCAACAACGGGTCTGCATCGATTAGCGTTTATTTCAAACAGGGCTTCAACCCCGACATGGCAGCTGTCGACGTACAGAACCGCGTGTCGAAAGCTCAAGGTCTACTTCCATCCGAAGTTACTCAAGTGGGCGTTATCACCCAAAAGCGCCAAACATCAATGCTTATGGGTATCACACTCTACGCCACCGACACAACATTCAACGAAGCATTCCTTGAAAACTACGCCAAAATCAACGTAGTACCTGCGGTGCAACGTATTCAAGGTGTTGGCGACGTAATGGTGATGGGTGCCGACTACTCAATGCGTATCTGGCTTAAGCCCGATGTAATGGCACAGTATAAACTGATGCCTGAAGACGTTTCCACAGCACTTGCTGAACAGAACGTAGAAGCCGCTCCGGGAGCGTTCGGCGAACAAGGCAACCAGACTTTCCAGTACACAATGCGCTACAAAGGTCGCCTTGTTACTCCAGAAGAATTTGAAAACATTGTTATCCGCGCAAATTCAAACGGCGATGTGCTTCGTTTGAAAGACGTTGCCGACGTAGAACTCGGACGTGTCACCTACGGCTTCCACAACAAAATGAACGGCTACCCGGCCGTAACAGCTATGGTGTTCCAGACAGCCGGTTCAAACGCAACTGAAATCATCAACGACTGTTTGGCCTACGTAGAAACAATAAAAAAGGAATTACCCGAGGGCATCAACGTCGAAATTCCTCTTAACCAGAACTCATTCCTCAACGCTTCGATACATGAAGTTATCAAAACCCTCATCGAAGCATTCGTACTCGTATTCTTCGTTGTATACGTATTCCTTCAGGACTTCCGCTCCACAATCATCCCCGCTATTGCGATTCCGGTAGCTTTGATTGGTACATTCTTCATGATGAACATCATTGGCTTCTCAATCAACCTCATCACCCTGTCGGCTCTTGTGCTTGCAATTGCTATCGTGGTCGACGACGCGATTGTGGTTGTCGAAGCCGTACATGCTAAACTCGACGTCGGCTACAAGAGCGCACGTAAAGCTTCAATCGATGCCATGAGCGAGATCGGATCGGCTATTGTCTCAATCACCCTTGTCATGATGCTCGTGTTCATTCCCGTGTCGTTCCTACCAGGCACAGCGGGTGTGTTCTACCAGCAATTCGGTTTGACAATGGCAATAGCTATCGGTTTCTCTGCCTTGAACGCATTAACGCTGTCGCCGGCTCTTTGCGCCGTATTCCTTAAAGCTCACGATCCTGAGGCAACTCTAAAACAGCGCATGGCAACAGCCTACGGGGCCGCCGCAGAAGTAGCCAAAGAAAAAGCAAAACGCGCATTCGGTCTGAACATGCCGCCTATTATTACGCTAGTGCTTCTTATTGCTACAATCACATTCATGATCCTTGGCTGGTTCAACTTCGATAACATCGCATTAGGATGCATTGCCGTTGTTGTAGCTATATTCACTGTACTTGGCCTTTTCGGAAAACGCTTCCATGCCGCTTTCGAAAAAACCTACGATAAACTTTTGTCCGCTTACAAACATGGTGTATCGTTCTTCGCAGCCCACAAATTCATCAGCTTCGGTATCGTAGCTGCATCAATGGCCATACTTGTATGGCTTATGAGTATCACCCCATCGGGTCTTGTACCAAACGAAGACACTGGTACAATATTCGTAATGGTCGACATGCCGCCGGGAACATCACAAGAACGCACCGGTGACGTACTCGATCAAGTAGACGCCATTATAGGCAACATTCCTGCCGTTAGCTCGCGCACAATGATCCATGGCTATAGCTTCATCGCCGGCCAGGGTCCGACATACGGTACATTTATTCTTCGTCTGAAAGATTGGGAAGAACGTTCATCGGCAGAAAGTTCCGAGGCCATCATCCAGCAGCTTTATATGCTAACGGGTCAGCAGATTAAGGACGGACGTGTAATGATTTTCGCACCGCCAATGATTCCCGGCTACTCCGTTACCAACGGTTTCGAGCTTGAAATGCAGGACAAAACCGGTGGCGATGTAAACGCATTTTTCCAGATTGTGCAGCAATTCCTCGGTGCACTAAACCAGTGCCCCGAAATTCAAGTCGCCTACACAACCTTCAACCCCACCTTCCCGCAGTATCAGGTCGATATTGACGCAGCCAAAGCCAAACAAGCCGGAATCAGCCCACGAACAATCCTGTCGACGCTGCAAGGCTACTATGGCGGTATGTACGTTTCTAACTTCAACCGTTTCGGCAAACTCTACCGTGTTATGATGCAGGCATCGCCTGAGGCACGCGTTTCGCCCGAAACACTGAACAGCATCAAGATACGCAATGGAAACGAAATGGCATCTCTTGCCAACTTCGTTACCCTCAAGCGAATCTACGCGCCCGACCTTATGAACCGCTTCAACATGTTCACCTCAATTTCCGTCTCCGGCCAGCCCGCGCCAGGCTACTCATCAGGCCAGGCCATTGCAGCAATCGAGCGCACAGCAGCCCAAATGCTTCCCCAAGGCTACGGTTACGAATACGCCGGTATGACACGCGAAGAAGCCGGAACATCGTCAAACTCAACAGCCATTATATTCGGTTTATGTCTGCTATTCGTATACCTGCTTCTGTCGGCTCAATACGAAAGCTATATCATTCCATGGGCCGTTATCCTTTCAATTCCATTTGGTTTGATGGGATCGTTCATCTTCGCTTCTATTTTCGGAATCTCAAACAATATCTACTTGCAAATCGCTCTTATCATGCTCATCGGTCTGCTTGCTAAGAATGCCATTCTTATTGTTGAGTTCGCTCTTGAGCGCCGACGCACAGGTATGTCAATTGTCAATGCAGCGATTGCCGGTGCAGCCGCCCGTTTGCGCCCCATTCTGATGACATCTCTCGCGCTCGTAATCGGACTTTTACCTATGATGTTCGCCCACTCCGTAGGTGCCAATGGTAACAAGGCTCTCGGTACCGGCTCAGTTGGCGGTATGTTAATAGGTATGATTCTACAGGTACTCATCGTTCCGGCATTGTTCGTAGCTTTCCAAATTATTCAGGAAAAGATATCGCCAATCAAGTGGAAAGATACCGATAACAAGGATTTGGAATCTGAAATTGAACAATACGCCCATTAAAAATAACGTAGCAGCAGGGAGCTGCCTGTCGGCTCCCTGCAATTACAATACAAATAAAAATGATGAAAACAAAAAATATCGTACGCGTTGCGGTTGTTGCAGTATCGATGGTATCTCTATCGAGTTGCCATATCTACAACAAATTCGACATGCCTACCGACACCGCACTTACAGCCGATTATGTTCAAGCAAAGCAGGCCAACACCGACCCTTCCGCACTTGGCAACCTGCAGTGGCAGACAGTGTTCACCGACCCGCAACTAGCTTCGCTAATCACACGCGCGCTCGACCAGAACGTCGACCTACAAAATGCAAAACTCAATGTCGACATAGCAAACGCACAGCTTATGGGCGCACGCTTGAGCTACCTTCCATCGCTCACACTTGCAGCTACCGCAAACCGCTCATACACACAGTCAAGCCTTGTGCCCGGTTTGTCGAAATGGACCGATTGGTCCTATCAAATTCCAGTTCAAGCAAGCTGGGAATTCGATATCTTCGGCAAAATCCTGAATTCTAAACGACGCGCAAAAGCAGCCTTACTCCAAAGCGAAGCATACCAGCAGGCCGTACGCTCACAAATTATTGCCGGCGTAGCGAACTGCTATTATACCATTGCCATGATCGAGAAGCAACTTCAGATTTCACGTCAAACTTCAGTTTACTGGAAAGAGAGTGTTGAAATTATGAAAAATTTCAAGCTGGCAGGTCGCGTCAATGAAACAGCTGTTGTCCAAAGCACAGCTAACTACTTCAGTATCCTTGCCTCTATAACCGATCTTGAAGTGTCGCTTCACCAAGCAAACAACTCCATGGCCCTGCTTTTGAACACCAAAGTTCAAGACTGGACAATTTCGCCCGACGCAATATTTACCCTCCCCGCTGAAATGAGTCAAGAAATTCCAATGGTTCAGCTTGCCGCACGTCCCGACGTTAAAGCCGCAGAGCAGGCCGTAGCAGTTGCATATTACGCCACAAACCAAGCCCGAGCTGCATTCTATCCCGGAATCAACATCTCAGCATCAGGAGGTTTCTCAAACGCTCTTACCGGTGTTGTTGAGAATCCGGCCAAATGGTTTGTCAATCTCGCAGGATCGCTCACAGCTCCACTTTTCGCCAGAGGACAACTTATTTCGAACTTGAAAGCTGCTAAAGCACAGCAACAGCAGTCGATGAACAACTTCGAGCATACACTTCTGAGCGCCAGCACCGAAGTGTCCGAAGCTCTCGTTCTCTATACCAAGAGCAATGAAAAGCAAAGCTTGCTAAACGAGCAGGTAGGAAATCTTGCAAAAGCCGTTGAATATACGCAAGAGCTGCTTGCACTCGACGGTACAAGCACCTATTTGGAAGTGATCACAGCCCAGCAGAGTCTCCTTCAGGCACAATTGTCGCAAGTAGCATGCCAGAACACAATGGCACGCGCCGGCATTTCACTCTACCAGAGCCTAGGCGGCGGACGTTAACATTGTATAACCATAAAAAGCACTTCATATGATTAGTCCATTAGCACACGTTGATCCCTCAGCAAAAATAGGCCAGAATGTAACAATACATCCCTTCGCTTTCATCGACGCTGATGTAGAGATTGGCGACGAATGTGAGATAATGCCTTACGCGTCGGTAATGAACGGCACAACAATTGGTCGCCACACCAAAATTTATCAGGGAGCCATAATAGGTGCCGATCCTCAGGATTTCCGATGGAAAGGAGAAAAAACATACTGTCATATAGGCGATAACAACGTTATCCGCGAGCATGTTATCATAAACCGTGGAATCCGCTCAACCGGCGCCACAACAATCGGCAACGATTGTTTCATAATGGCCGAATGCCATATTGGCCACGACTGCACAATCAAAGGGAAAGCAGTTTTAGGTAACGGTGTCACACTCGCCGGCGACTGCGTTGTTGGCCTATGTACAATTCTTTCATCGAACGTGATCCTACACGAACGCAGCGAAGTTGGTGACTGGGTAATGGTGAAAGGTGGCTGTCGTATCATGGGCAACGTTCCTCCATACGTTATCATCGCTCACAACCCTGCATCGTATTATGGCATCAACGCCGTTATCATGCGCAAACATGGTTTCACCGATGAACAAATCGACGACGTAGCTAAAAGCTACCGTCACCTATATCAATCAGGAACATCTGTTTTCAATGCATTGCAGCGTATCGAAGCCGACATCGCACCTTCCGATATCAGATCGAACATCGTTGATTTCATCAACTCACATCATCTCAAAATTGTCGCTATTCCTACCGAACTGGAATAACAAACATACCATTGCAAAAAAATGTCGTCGAAATACATCGCCGACATTTTTTTGCTTCTTATAAGTCAAAATCATAAATCTAAACCATGAAAAAATTTCTATCAACTATTCTGGTCATAACTACCGGTTTCACTTCTGCTATTGCAGCCGATATATTCGTGTCGCCCACAGGAAACGACTCCAACAGCGGTAGCCTGAACGCACCATTTCTAACAATCAAAAAAGCAATTGAAACAGCCAAAGCAGGAACAACAATATACCTGCGCGAAGGCACATACACACCTACCAATAATGAAATAATGAAAAAAGGAGTTGAAAGTGCCTACGACTGCGTATACAATCTATCAGTTAAAGGCACTGCCGACAAGCCTATAACAATAACCGGCTACAACGACGAGAAAGTGATAATCGATCTTTCCCAAATAAAAACGGATACCCGCATAATAGGCTTTTATGTAAAAGCCGACTACTGGCATCTGAAAAAATTCGATATCACAGGAATACAAGTAACCCAAACCGGCCACACGCAGAGCATAAACGTGGGGTTGTTCGGTGGTAGCAACTGCATCATCGAACAGGTGAACATGCACGATGGCATGGGAATCGGCGTATACGCTACACGTGGTTCAAACAACTTGGTGCTTAACTGCGATGCCTACAACAACTACGATCCTGTGTCGGAAAATGGTGCAGGTGGCAACTGCGATGGATTCGGATTCCACCTCAACAATGTCGCTTACACTGGCAACGTGATAAGCGGATGTCGCGCTTGGCGAAACAGCGACGATGGCTACGACCTGATAAATAACCAAGCGCCCGTTGTGATTGAAAATTGCTGGGCATGGGAAAACGGCTACGACGCTAACCGTGTTTCTCGCGGCGATGGCACAGGTTTCAAATCGGGAGGATATGGAATGAACTCATCGGTCAAAACCGGGGCAACAATTCCAAGAAATATAGTACGCAATTGCTTGTCATGGTCGAATAAGCAGGCTGGTTTCTATGCAAATCACCATCTTGGTGGCCTTGATTTCACAAACAACACCTCCTATCACAATAAACGCAACTTCAACATGGTCAACCGTAAATCGGCCACCGAGGCTGTCGACGTTGATGGCTACGACCACTCTTTAACAAATAACGTAGCATACCAGCCAATACTGACCGATGCAAACTGCGTAAATCTCGACCAATCGTTAAGCACGGCTACAAATAATACCTTCATGCCCGAAATGACACTAACCGATACTGATTTTGAAAGTCTAGATGCAAACCAGCTCCTGCTCCCGAGAAAAGCCGACGGCTCTTTGCCCGAAATCACTTTTATGCGCTTGAAAACAACCTCAGCGGCTTACAAGGCAGGAATGGGTTATCAGTTCCCTTATAACAACCAAACTTCAGGTATCGAAAAATTAGAGGTCGACGTAATTTCCCATTCCATAAGCCCCTACTTTAATTTGCAAGGTATATCCGTTAACAAACCCAAGAAAGGGCTTTACGTGCACAACGGCAAAAAAGTCCTCTTCCGTTAACTATTTCTATTGCTGTGGCGATAAATCCATGCTATTGAGGTGGAAAATCGGCTCACATGCCTTTTCAGGCTGTTCAGCCACCCAGATATAATGGACCGACGTGCCACGATTGGAATGCAAGTTACATGGAATAGCAGTCAGTGTGCGTGACTTCCAACTACCATCCCAATCAAGCACCCGTCCGTTTGCCACCAATTTTATTATGCCACCAAATTCGTCACTATGCAGGCTTTTGATATCACTTGATTTTGGAAGCACTAAGTTGCATACTGAACCGTAGTTGTCGACTCCTTCAAACGTATATACAAGAGGCCCCCGGCGCAATGCAACAAGCCCATCATACCCCTTGAAACACTTGTCCATATACTGACGTTCAACCGCCATCGGGAAATCAACACTAATTTTATCTCCCTTATCCCAACTGCGGTATATCTCGGCATAACCATTACTGATTTTAGCAGCAAATTCGTGGCCATTTACCTTAATTGTATTGTTCTTTGCCCACTGCGGAACGCGGATAAACATAGTGAACTTAGCTTTTTCAGTTGGATTCACTTCTATGTTTATCGTTCCGTTGTAGGGATACTTCGTAGTCATATCAAGCTCCACACCATTCCCATACCTAATATTTGCCTTGCTGGCTACGAACAAGTTTACATAGATTCCTTCGTCGGAGATTGAATAAATATAACCGGGCATACGCGCATAATGCGACAAAATATTGCCCGGACAACAAGGACAGTTAGGCCAATTGCGCCGTTCAGGCGAATGTTGGTTAACGTGGTTGCAATAGTAAATTCCATTGCCGTCCGACGCAAGCGACGACAAAAAAGCATTATAAGTCACTCGCTCAAACATGTCCATATACTTCGCGTCGGCATATAGGCGATTGAGCTTATGCGCCCACACTCCTGTTGCAATCGCGGCGCATGTTTCGCCATACGTATCATCGGGAGCAATATCATACTCCTCGGCAAAGCCCTCGATACCGCTATGATTCACCCCTACAGCGCCTGTATTATACATATGGCCTGAAGTCATGTTGCTCCACAACGAGTCGAGGGATGTACGATATTTAACATTACCGGTTGCTCCGACAACATCGGTTGCTGCAATATAAAGATACAACGCCCTTACAGCATGACCTACTGCTCGGTGTTGTTCAACAAAGGGAACATGATCCTGAGCATAATATCCATACGATTCACGGCACTCATAGTTGCCACGTTGTCCTATGAAAAAATCAGCAGTTTCAAGAAATCGACAGTCGCCCGTTAGTTCGTAATATCGAGTCATAGCTCTCTCTATCTGTTCATGTCCGTCAACGTCGTGACGCTTGTTGTATCCAAACATTGAAAACACTTGATCAACCGACTTCAATGCAGCGTCAAGCATCTTACGCTTACCCGTAGCTTGAAAATACGACACCGCCGCATCAAGCAAATGCCCAACCCCATAAAGTTCATGCGACCAGCGCAGATTATTCCATTTCCCTTGCTTCTGGTGTACACCCGTACAAATCCCGTTGAAATAGCCATCCTTGTCCTGCTGTGTCACCCAATAGTCGATACACCTATCCACATAGGCCTCCATAACAGTGTCCGTATGATTTTTAAGATATTCCCCTACCGCTTCCAGAAACTTCACCGACTCAAACGATGTAACAGGTTCAACCTTCACTGTATCGCGTCGGTCCGACAATCGGAACGTTCTATAGCCACCGTTGTCACGATCGAAATTATAAGTCACCCAATCGAAAGCCGGTCCGAAGGCTACCTTTTGTTGCTGCTGCCATAGTCCGTCTGTCAACTCTACATCTTCAACCGGAACCGGAGTCAATTTGTAATAAGGCATATTATTACCTGCCGACAACGCCAATGTTCCGATTGCGACCGCCATTACAAAAATCCCTGGTAATTTTTTCATATTCTTAATTCTCTTAGCTATATGTTGTTTTTACAAAGATAAAGAATGTTTGCTATTAAAAAACAAAATAGCTAAAGCGTTTTATAGTAATTACAGTCACAATCATCACAATCATTGACTGTAATTTTGTAAGAAAATTAAATTGTGATATATTTGCAATCCAAATCCGCAATAACATGAATGCCACGACAGCCAATAACCGACTGCTACTGATAATTAACCCAATTTCAGGTATCGACACAAAAGAATCCATCGAACCACTTATGCGTGAGCATATGACAAAGGCCGGATATACAGTCGACGTAGCATACACGTGCGCGAGAGGCGATGCAACACGTCTGGCAAATAAAGCTGTTGCTAACGGTTATAAAACCGTAGTTGCTGCCGGTGGCGACGGAACAGTCAACGAAACCGCAAAAGCCCTTTGCGGAACAGGCATAAATTTTGGCATCATTCCTTGCGGATCGGGTAATGGACTCGCTCGCCATCTCGGCGTGCCAATGGATTTGAACGGTGCAATTAAACTTATCGCAACCAATCATACTCTCGACATCGATTACGGCTCAGCAAATGGAATGCCATTCTTCTGTACATTCGGCGTCGGCTTTGACGCAGCCGTATCTGACAATTTCGCCCGTCAGCATCGCCGCGGCAAACTATCTTACATCAAAAGCGCAATTGCCGAATATGTAAAATATCATCCGCAGGTTTACACACTCAGTGCCAACGGACAGGTAATAACAGAAAAAGCATTTCTGATTGCCGTATGCAACGCTTCGCAATATGGGAACAACGCCTACATAGCGCCTCACGCCAACATCACCGACGGACTGCTCGACATCACTATTATACATGCCGGCAACCCTTTGGACACAGCTCTAGTTGGTGTTGACCTGTTTACAGGCTACATCAATTCTAACACTATGATTAACACATTCCGCACACCATCAGCTATTATATATCGTACTAAAAACGGCCCGGCCCACCTTGACGGCGAACCCGTAACAATCGACGACACAATCGAAATAAAGTGTCATCCCAATCAGTTGCGCGTTTTCACATCAAAAAACGAAAAAAAATTCCGTCCGATTATCACACCAATCGAAAACATGCTTTCCGACATGAGCGCTTCTTTGTCGAAAATATTCAACAACTAAACCATCATTCCATCATCTTTTGGTTACAATTTTGCATGATTTAATGCCATATCGGCTCCTTCGATATAGGCACTATGCAGTTTTGCCTAACTTTTATTGCAAAACATATGTTTTACAACATCATCATTGTTTTTTATTTGCATTTCCATGTTTTTTTCTTTATAATTGCATAATTCTTCAACACATTACAAAAAACAACAAACGTCAACAATCTGAATACAAACTTAAATTCTAATATATTTAGCACGATATGAGTTATCTTAAATTTGATAAAAACCTAATGATCAATTTGGAGCAATCGCTTACAAAAGAGATGCTGCGAACAAATCAGGCTGGCGCTTATCACTGCTCAACAATTGTTGGATGTAACACTAGAAAGCACCACGGTCTTCTGGTTATTCCTATTCCTGAAATGGGAAACAAGTCGTTCGTATTGCTTTCATCGCTCGACGAGACCGTAATACAACACGGAGCGCAGTTCAACCTTGGCATTCATCGCTACAAAGGTGGTGTTTACAGCCCAAACGGTCACAAATACATACGCGAGTATGATTGCGAAACCGTTCCCCGCACAACATACCGCGTTGGCGGCGTAATCTTAACCAAAGAAATGGTATTCTCATCGCAAGAAAACCGCATCTTGATCCGATACACACTTGTTGATGCACATTCTGCAACAACGCTTCGTTTCAAACCATTCCTGGCTTTCCGCGAAGCAAACGAGTTAGTGATGCAGAACAACAATCTGAATCCTAACTATGTTGATGTGAACAACGGTGTAGGCTTCTGTCCATACGAAGGATTCCCTACCCTTTACATGCAACTGTCAAGAAAACCGAATTGGGTATCCGAGCCAAACTGGTACAACAATATAGAATACTCCAAGGACCGCGACCGCGGAATACCTTATATCGAGGATCTATGGGTGCCCGGATATTTTGAAGTGCCCATCAAAAAAGGAGAATCAATCATTTTCTCAGCCGGTATTTCTGAAGTATCGCCCCGCTCTCTGACAAAAATGTATGAAACGGAATTAGCATCGCGCACACGCCGCACCAGTTTCTACAACTGCTTGAAAAATTCAGCCAAGCAATTCTATATAAAAGACAACGACAAAGAATATATAATGTCGAGCTACCCATGGGGTTCGGTACGCGCACGTGACACATTCCTGGCTTTGCCCGGCAGTACTTTAGCAATCGACCATGTCGACGACTTCCATCAAATAATGGACACAGCCATCAAGGCATATGAACATTATATGGAGACAGAAGAACTCGATCCACGCATCCATGGTATCGACTTGCCCGACATCCCCTTGTGGGCATTATGGGCCATTCAGCAATATGGCCGTTCCCAAGGCTTCGGGAAAGCACGCGAGCGCTATATGGGAATAATCGCAAAACTCCTCAACTGGATTCTTGCCGGAGGCCATCCAAACCTCCAGGTAGAAACCAGCGGACTCGTTTCAACAACAGGCACCAGCACACCGGCATCATGGATGAACTCAACCCAAGCCGGCTGGCCGTTAATTCCACGCACAGGACTGTTAGTTGAAGTAAATGCCCTATGGTACAATGCACTAATGTTTGGATGCAATCTTGCTGAAGGCGTTGCCGAAATGGAACACTACCGCGAAAACTGGCTCACTGTCGCCGACCAAGCAAAAACAGCATTCATATCAACATTCCTCAACGATTACGGTTATCTTTACGACTATGTAAACGGAAAATATGCCGACCCGGCAGTTCGCCCCAACATGGCAATCGCTATCGGGCTCGACTATTCGCCGCTCGATCGACGTCAGCGAAAAGGAGTACTCGACGTTGTTACCCGCGAATTGCTGACCCCAAAAGGATTACGCACACTATCGCCAAAAAGCTACGGCTACATGCCCTTCTACATCGGTTCGCCCGAAGTTCGTGAACGCGCCTACCACAATGGTCCGGCCCGTCCATGGCTGTTCGGATTCTATGCCGATGCCTACATCAAAGTATTCGGCATGAGTGGCGTAAGCTATATCGACCGAAAACTCATAGGCTTCGAAGACGAAATGAGCCAGAACTGCATAGCTTCAATCTCGCAATTGTACGATGGAAATCCACCTTTCTCCGGCCACGGTTCAATATCACACGCTGCCAACGTAGCAGAAGTGCTTCGTACATTACGCAATTTAAAACGACTTAATCCTTAATACGACCCATGAAAGCATTAATGTTTGGATGGGAGTTTCCCCCTCATATTTTAGGCGGACTAGGAACTGCCAGCTACGGACTCACAAAAGGCATGTGGGAATGTGGCAACATGGATATCACATTTGTAATTCCAAAGCCCTTTGGCGACGAAGATAAATCGTTTGCTAAAATTATCGGCGCGTCACAGGTACCCGTTGCTTGGCGCGATGTCACACGCGAATACGTTCAAGAACGCATAGGCAAAGTTATGGATCCCGACGAATACTTTCGTCTGCGCGACCATATATATGCCGACTTCAACTACATGCACCTCAACGACCTAGGATGTATTGAATTCTCAGGCCGATATCCCGACAACCTGCTGGAAGAAATCAACAACTACTCAATATGTGCCGGAGTGATAGCCCGCACCGAGCAGTTCGATGTGATACACTCCCACGACTGGCTCACTTACCCTGCCGGCATCCACGCCAAACAAGTAACCGGCAAACCATTGGTTATTCATGTTCACGCAACCGACTTCGACCGTTCACGTGGAAATGTGAATCCGACAGTCTACAATATCGAGCGTGACGGCATGCTCCACGCCGACCATATAATAACCGTTTCGAATCTGACACGAGCAACAGTTATCGACAAATATCATATAGATCCGGCAAAAGTGACCACAGTCCACAACGCCGTTACTCCACTCAGCGAAGAGCTCCTCAATGTTGACCCACCGCGTGCCAAGGAGAAAGTTGTAACTTTCCTCGGACGTATAACAATGCAAAAAGGCCCTGAATATTTCGTCGAGGCCGCCGCACGCGTACTGCGTAACAATCATAACGTACGCTTTGTAATGGCAGGTAGCGGCGACATGATGGAAAAAATGATTACTCTCGCTGCAGAACGCGGCATTGCCGACCGTTTCCATTTCCCGGGCTTCCAGAAAGGTAAGCAGGTTTACGAAATGCTGAAAGCTTCCGACGTTTACATCATGCCCTCAGTCTCCGAACCGTTCGGCATATCGCCTCTGGAAGCGATGCAAATGGGCGTTCCATCGATTATTTCCAAACAATCGGGCTGCGCCGAGATCCTCACTAACGTAATCAAGACCGACTATTGGGACATTGACGCAATGGCTGATGCCATTAATGCAATTGTCACCTATCCCGCAATGCACAAACAGTTGCAGGAGGATGGCTTGAACGAAGTGAACCAGATAACCTGGGACAAAGCCGGAGCAAAGGTAATCGACATATACAACAAAGTGCTCCACCGCAACTGATACCGAGATTAATAAACCGAAAAATTACACAACCGATATAACACTAAGCTTATGAAAGCCGTTTGTTTCTATTTTCAAATTCATCAGCCATTTCGTTTAAAACGTTATCGTTTTTTTGACATAGGTAACGACCACTACTACTACGACGACTACGCAAACGAAGATATTATCGTACGCGAAGCCCAAAAAAGCTACATACCCGCTGCAGAAACTCTGCTCCGCATGATTCAGGAAACCAAAGGTGCATTCCGATGCGCACTGTCAATCACCGGAACCGCTTTGGAACAATGTGAGCAATACGTTCCCGAATTCATCGACCTGCTCAAAAAATTAGCCGATACCGGTAAGGTTGAATTCCTCGCCGAAACATATTCTCACTCACTTTCATCCCTTACCGATCCTGAAGAATTCCGCGAACAAGTTAAGGCTCACGACGCCAAAATATACGAGCTTTTTGGTCAGCGACCCAAAGTGTTCCGCAACACAGAGCTTATCTACTGCGACGAAATGGCGCCTATGATCTACGATCTTGGCTACAAAGGTTGTATTACAGAAGGAGCCAAACATATACTCGGCTGGAAATCGCCCGATTATGTATACGCCGCTGCTTCATGTCCGAAACTTAAACTGTTGCTTAAGAACGACAAACTGAGCGATGATATCTCCGTTCGCTTCAACGACTCGTCGTGGGGTGAATATCCGCTCACAGCCGATAAATACATGGACTGGATTGCAAACACTCAGCCCGACAGCCAGATTGTAAACCTATTCATGAGCCTCGACACATTTGGCGGACTTCAACCACGCGAAAGTGGAATATTCCAATTCCTTGAGGCACTGCCACGATTCGCAGCTGAACGCGGTATCGACTTCTGGACTCCATCGGAAGTTGTTGCAAAATGCAAAGCTGTTGATACCCTCGAAGTTCTCCACCCAATATCATGGGCCGATGAAGCACGCGACACCTCGGCTTGGCTCGGTAATAAATTGCAAAACGAAGCGTTCCAGAAGCTATATTCTGTTGCTGAACGTGTTCGCCTCTGTTCCGACCGCCGTTTGAAACAGGACTGGCAGTATTTGCAAGGTTCCGACCACTTCTTCTACATGAGCACAAAACACATGGCCGATGGAGCCGCTCACGCCATGTTCAGCCCATACGAAACTCCATTCGAAGCGTTCACAAACTATATGAACGTTTTGGCCGATTTTATTGTACGAGTAGAAGAACAGTATCCATTGTCGATCGAAAACGAAGAACTTAACTCGCTTCTTACTACCATCCGCAACCAAGCTACCGAAATTGAAGTTCTAAACAAGGAAGTTGCCTCTATGCGTAACAACCTTGACCACTTCAATGAAGAGCACGCTACTCGTGCCGCCCTTGCCGAAAAAGAGGAAGAGCCAAAGAAAAAATGTTCTACAAAAAAAGCAACGGCAAAGAAAGCCGAAACTAAGAAGACACCCAAGAAAGCAACAAAGAAAGCCGAATAAATATTCCGAATTCAAACAAAGCCCGGTTGCCAATATAACGGCACCCGGGCTTCTTTATATTTACCAAAACTCCATATAAACGCGGGAGAGGTTAGATGCTGTTCATTGACTTGGTAATCATAAAAAGCAGTGTGCCGCTTGTATAGTGACACACTGCCTTATGATAAAGCTATTATAACATCGGTAATTAAATCCAGCGTACAAAGGCAAAGTCCTGACGATGGGGAAGTTCTGCATTTTTTGGATACAAACGGTATGCGTAGCGGAACATACCTGATTCGCGCAGTTTGCTACTTAGTTCGTATGTTATAACACCGTTTTCATCCGACTTAACTACAAACGGAATTACTTCCGACAAATCTTCCTGGCCATTTTCTGTACGATAAACAACGCATTCCAAACCTAGATCTTGGGCCGACAAGCCGTTAGACTCAATTTTAACGGTTACGTTCATTACATCACCGGTTTTTGCATTGTTTTGTGCGGTCGATTCCTCGATTGAAACAACTTTTATACCGTCCCAATGATTAGCTACGTTTTCTTTCCATGCAACGATTTGTCGAGCCAATTTGAAGTCGTCGGCAGCAAGGCGGTTGGTACGTTTAGCCTCTTTATTATAGAACCGATTGATGTAATCGTCAATCATGCGCTTCATTGTGAAATTAGGCGCAATCTTAGCTACAGAGTTCTTGATATAGTCGATCCATTCTGGAGAATAGCCCTTCGAATTTTTTGCAAAGTACAAAGGAATAATTTGATTCTCCAGCATCGAGTAGATAGTCGCTGCATCTAGTTTATCCTGCTGACCTTGGTCGGTGAATGTACGTTTGTCGGTAAGCGCCCAACCTGCTTTTTCGCAGAACTTATAGCCCTCATACCACCAGCCGTCGAGCACTGAGAAGTTGAGTACACCATTCATTTCGGCTTTTTCACCCGATGTACCTGAAGCTTCCAGAGGGCGTGTAGGAGTATTTAGCCAGATATCAACGCCCGATACCAGACGTTTAGCTACTATCATGTCATAGTTTTCAAGGAAGATAATCTTACCAAGGAATTGTGGCATGCGCGAGATTTCGGTTATGCGCTTAATCAAGCCTTGTCCGGCTCCGTCAGCGGGGTGTGCCTTACCGGAGAAGATAAATTGGACGGGGAACTGAGGATTGTTTACTATTGCCGACAGACGATCGAGGTCGGAGAAGAGAAGGTGAGCTCTTTTGTATGTGGCGAAACGACGGGCAAAACCGATAATGAGCGCGTTGGGGTTGATTTTATCGAGAATCGACATGATGCGCGAGGGATCCCCTTGATTTTTCAGCCATTTTTCGCGGAAGTCACGGCGAACAAAGTTTATAAACTTGTTCTTCATTGTCATACGTAGGTTCCAGATTTCTTCGTCGGATACGGAATATATCTTGTTCCAGTATTCTACATCACTCTGATGCTCGAAGAAGCCGGGGCCGAATGTTTTAGCATACAATGCTTTCCATTCCGAAGCAGCCCATGTAGGCATATGCACACCGTTGGTTACATAACTTACGTGCGATTCTTTCCAGTTGTAACCTTTCCAGATTCCGGCAAACATCTTCTTTGAAACTTCACCGTGGAGCCAGCTAACGCCATTGGCTTCCTGACATGTGTTCAGCGCGAATACACTCATCGAGAATTTTTCGCCTGAGTCGGGATTTTCGCGACCCATATTCATTAAGTCGGCCCATGATATTCCGAGTTTTTCTGGGAATTTACCCATGTACTTTCCAAAAAGGCCTTCATCGAAGTAGTCGTGGCCTGCAGGTACTGGCGTGTGAACAGTATAGAGCGACGAAGCACGAACCATTTCAAGAGCGGTTTGGAAGTCGAGCTTTTCGTCCTGAACGTAGTTGACAAGTCGTTGCAAGTTGAGCAGTGCGGCGTGACCTTCGTTGCAGTGGTAAAGGGTGGTTTTAACACCAAGTTTCTGAAGCATCAAGATACCACCGATACCAAGCATATATTCCTGTTTGATACGGTTTTCCCAGTCGCCACCATAAAGTTGGTGTGTAATCTGACGGTCGTACTCTGAGTTCTTGTCGAAATCAGTATCCATCAGATAGAGTTTCATTCGTCCAACGTTTACGCGCCAGATATGAGAATAAACGATATGATTAGGGAATGGAACTTCCAGAATAACAGGCTGTCCATTTTCATCGAGCACCTGTTCGATAGGAAGCTCATTGAAGTTCTGCGGTTCATAATTGGCGATCTGCTGACCGTCCATTGAGAGGGTCTGAGTAAAATATCCGTAACGGTAAAGGAAACCAACTGCAGTCATATCGATGCATGAATCGGAAGCCTCCTTAATATAGTCGCCGGCCAGCACACCAAGACCACCGGAATAGATTTTCAGAGCGTTACACAAACCATACTCCATTGAGAAATAGCTAACCGAGGGAACATCGGTACGCATAGGTTTGCTGATGTATTCTTTGAACTGAGCGTAAACGCCATTGATACGCGACAGAAGTTTTTCATCGTTTATAATTTCCTGAACACGGTCGAATCCCAGACGCTGCAACAGCATCACGGGGTTTTCGCCAACTGAGCGCCATAAATCTGGATTCAAGTCGCGGAAAAGCGATTTTCCTTCGCTGTTCCATACCCACCAAAGGTTACGCGACATCACTTCCAGCGGTTTCAACTGTGCGGGTAGATCTGACTTGATTGTCATATCGCGCCATACAGGTGCGTTTGTGTTACTTACTTGTAGTTTCATAGATTGAATATTATTTCAGTTTTAATACTCTGTTTATTTTCTTTATTTATTTCGTTTCGCTGCGTTTTCAAGCGCAGTGGCAAATGCACCGATATAATAAGTAATAAAATAGCTCCAAGCTGCCATGTCAGCTGTTGTGTGTGCAGCCTGACGAATTTTCGATATCTCATCGGCCGGAGCTTTCAGCAAATCAACTATGTAAAGAGCTATCGCTGTTGCGGCTTCGTCGTAGTTGAAATCGCCGCGAGCCACAACCTGAACGCCGGAATTGTCCAAGCCGTTGCGTCCTTCTCCCAACACCCACTGTCCGAAGCCTGATAAGGAGGTAGTGATTGTAGGCACACCGAAAGCGACCGATTCAAGCGGAGTGTAGCCCCATGGTTCGTAGTAGGATGGGAAAGCAGTTGCATCAGCACCTATCAGAACACTGTAATAGTCCATATTGAATATACCGTCGTTCCCATTGAGGTAGGAAGGCACGTAAATTACGTTTACATTGTCGGACTTGCTATTTTGAAAGCCGATCTGGTGAATTCTACTCAATACCGGATCGCTGTCTGCATTGTTGAGATTATGAGTGATTACGGGGTCAGATAAACGGTTAATTGTTCCGCTAGCCAATTCATTAGCAAGATCGGAACGTTTATCTTTCACCCACGCAGGTACCATTACAAAAGCCAATAGTTTGCGTTGTGGATCATAATCACGCACTCGCGCAACCGACTCAAGGAACATATCGATCCCTTTGTTGGTGTACTCGCACCGTCCGGAAGTTATAATTATAAACGTATTATCGTCGTAATTGTTTCCGGTTAGTGTGGATGCGACTTGGAGCATTCGGCTACGTGCTTGTGCCCTGTCCTTGTTAAAACGCGACTTCGCCGGTACGAAGTTCTGTTCGAATCCGTTTGGTGTTACTAACGGACGGCGTTGAAGCAGTTGTTCGCATTCTTTTGCTGTTACATCACTCACTGTCGTAAAGCAATCGGCAGTATGTGCGGCAGCTTTTTCCAGCGAGTGTTTCGATTCCATATTAAGTTCACGCGCCATTTGATCACCGTCATAACCGGCTAAGTAATCGTAAAGCGGCTTATGGTTGCCACATATGCTTCGGCCGATACAGGTTGCATGAGTTGTGAACACGGTGGCCACCTGCGGCAAACGGTCGTTAACATATAGCAGCCCCATACCCGTTGTCCATTCGTCGAAATGGGCTATAATATTCTTGTTATCTGTTCCATAATAGCTGCAAAGACTTTCAATAACGATACCGGCCGCATGGGAAAAAGCGCAAGCTTCGTCATAGTCGCCATAGGCATGGAGCGAATCAACGCCGTAAAGCTGCCACATGCGAGAGTAGAATTCATCTTTAACAGCATACAAACCTCCGAAGCCTACCAGAACAACAATTGGCTTACCAGGAACGTCCCAACGACCAACTCTAACTGTTATGCCGTAAGGTAATTGCAAATTTTTCTGCCAGTCTTTCAGCAGTGTTTTTGATTGTGTGAAATAGGGCGATGGATTCTCCTGAGTCCAAACGTCGGGGCCTAAAAAAATCGTTTTGTCTTTATATAAGTTCTGGAGGGTTTTTGCTTTAGTAGACAGCACTGTATAAATGCCTCCAATTTTATTACAAACCTCCCAGCTTGTCTCGAAGAGCAGGTCAAGATTGACCGTCTTATCAATCATAAGTATTTCTTCTTTTTGTTTACGGACACAAAGGTACTGATAATTTTTGGATTTGGCGACAAAACGGTTAAAAATGTTGACTTTTAGGGTGTGAATTCGCTCACACTCATAGCCCGTGTGCCTCAAACGGGGATTGCCATCATTGGAATGTCGGCATGGAAAAGCAGCCGGTGAGCCAACGATGGATTGAAAAGGCGGGAAAACATGCTCTTTTTTTTGTTTGGTATTGCAATCAGATCGATACGGGCTTCTTTTTCAACAGCTGCGAAATCGTCGACAACGGAGGGCATGTTAAACTCTTTTGTCTGGAATTTGAAGCGGGAATAGTGTTTCTCGCAATAGTGCCTAAGAATTTGAGGAGCGTTTTCAGTGGTTCTGCCACGAAAAACTTTTTTAGCAGGGAACCACACCAACTCAACGTTAAGCTGTTCGTGGTTAAAAAAGCGATAGAGCGCATCTACAGCGATTATATCATCCTGATCGAGACCACAAAATAACACGACATGATGAATATCACCGGCATCTATCATATTAACATGTTCTGGAATTGTAAGAATAGGAAAACGCGACGAGTCGAGCACCTCGGCCGTAACACTTCCTATCAGCTCCCGTTCCTTCTTGTCGGCAGCACGTGTTCCCATAACAATCAGTTCAGGACTGAGCTGTTTGGCAGTTTCCCCAATCACCTCCTCCGGTATACCTTCTATTATACTGGTTGAAAAGTTTACCTCCGGCAAATCGCCTCGCCGCATCTTTTGTCTAATCTCGCGAGATAGGCTATCGATACGCTTTTTGGCATCTAAGACCAGGGCTACGTTTTGTTCAGAATTGTCGACATCGAAATTGAGAGTACTTCCGAGCTGTCTGCCAACAGAATAGGCTGGCGAGATAAAAGAATTGAGTAAAATAACGGATGTCTTACGCCTATCCGCCAACTGGAAAGCGATATCACATGCTTTTATTGAATGTGGGCTAAAGTCGATAGGTACGATGATTGGACGCTCTCCTTTGTGCGTATTATTTACTGCGACTTCAGGTTCGAATGTCGGCACATAAATATCAGGATTTTCAATAACGCGCAGAGCCAACGGAAGATCATTCAGTTGAATTCGTACACGAACACCTGCTGAGACTTCCGGTTCCGTCAGATTTACGTTTTGTAGCGTAACAACCACACCCTCTTGTTCCAAAATATTTTTTAGAACCAGAGCACGACCATAGGTGTGTATAGCCAATGTTATCAGCCGGCTATCGGATTGCGTTTTTGACTGATCCGTGTGTTGTGATTCCATTATACGTCGATTTCAGTCGAGTTGGCACACAAACGTTTTATAGAATTTGAAAGAAAGGAGAATGAGTAGATTGTTTTTATTTTTTCTCTGCCTGTTCTTCAAGAATAGCAATTGCCATATCGTAGATAGTTGTATCATCCAGTACTACAATGCCACCTTCAGGACCCGGTTCAATATGTACGCCACAGTTCTGACCGAACTCGTAGTTACTACCACCGAAATAGTTTCTTACTGTCTGAACTGTACAATTCAGTTGATCGGCAATTTTACGCATTGAACCGTCGGGAAGACTATCTTTGATTTTGCGCAGATCGTTGAATGTAATTGTCTTAGTCATGATACGTTAGTTTTATGAGTTTGTAATATTTTTTGCTTTTCCGAGAGTTTTTTATTATGATTAAAACTCTTTGAATTGATGTGGTTATAAAATTATAGTTTTTATTTAAAAAAAGCAAATCCTTGCAGCAATATTAAATGTGTTATATAACATATTTTTGTTGCAAGGATTTGATAGCTTTTACTGCTTTATTTGTTGCACACTTATGAGCAAAGACAGCATTAGCGTCAAATAATTGTTACGTCAGATCCACGGATCCACGCCCGATGTTCATTGTCGACTTTTACATCATACCAGATTGTCGACACAGAATCGCCTCGGGTTGTAACAGAGTCAAGAATTTCTACTTTTGTACCTTCATGAAGGAGCATAGCCTCTTCGGTGCGATCTTTAGGACCGCGTGGAGATGTACTCAGCAATGTTGAAGGGACTGTGACTACGGCTTCGGATGAAGAGGTTGAATATCGTGTGGCAACATTTGCCATTACGTTTGCACAAATACAAACTATCACAAGTAGTATACCACCGAAAAATCCCACCTTTCGCAGGGCTACTTTCGAGGAGAAGATATAAACAGCTATAGCTGTAAGCAACAACAGGAAGGATATGATAGCAATTGTGACCCACATATTTGCTGGCAAGCCTTGTGCGATAGCATTTACTGTTTTTGAGATGAACATTCCACGGTCGCCTGGCTCGTCGGTAATTTTGGAGTTGACAAATTCGAGATTAGCTTTAGCATCGCCATTAAGGGGGTCGAGACGTAGAGCGCGTTCATAGTTCACAATAGCTAATCCGGGGTGGCCGAGACGGTATTGGCAATTACCTATATTATAGTAGAGCCAGCTTGACGTTCCGTAGTCGCGGCCAAGTTGCTCGTAAGCGCTGAGGGCAGCACCATAATCGTCGCGCATGTAGGCCGAATCGGCTTCTTGAGTCAGTTCTATCTGGGCAAAAGCGGAAAAAGGGATGAGAACTGACATCAAAAGTGTAAATATCGCTTTATGTATCATTGTTTTCGTAGGAAATAGTTCAAATTAATTAACGGCGGGTGTTCTCGAGTCCATCCATAGCCTTAACAGCCGATTCATACAGCTCTTCATTTCGTGCATCGGATTTATCGGGGGAGTAACGAGCCATTTCGCAATCGTCGATAATCCCGAGGAAGCGATCGATCAGTTGCTGCGACGCACCATATTTCGTAAGTTCCTGAGCTATATTGTCGCGTGTGAGTTGCGAGGCCGGCAATTGTAGTTTGTCCCCTAGGTAACCCCATAATGCCCGGAGTATTTCTTCGTAAAAATGGTCGTTGTCGTGACGTTTCATAAAGTCTGCAGCGAGTTTTAGTCGTTTACGGGCCACTTTACCGGCTTTGGCCAGACGGCGACCTTGAATATCTGCATTGCGGCGCATTCTTTTGCCGTAAAGCCACACAATAACAATAAGCGCTACTGTCAGAATTATATATAATGGCCAATACCACCATGAATTATATATAAAAGTGTGGTTTTTCGCCAAATTTAGGTTCCCCAACTTGATATGAAGGATATCGGTATTTTTTGTCGCTATTGTCTGTTTATTTGCTACGACAGCGCTCGAAGTTGATGTAACCCCCTGACTGACACTAATATCATACGACGGCGTTGTCAGTGTGACATATTCTTTTGAGTCGGGGTTGAAGTATACAAATTTATCAGCTCCTATCGTGAATTTACCAACGCTTTGTGGAACAAATGTGTAGTCAATTGTTTGCGTCCCTGTCACATTAGCGCCTGACACATGGGTATTTATGTCGGTTTGGGGTTGATACTGCTCAAATTCGCTAGGAAAATCGATTGCCGGTTCTTTAAGATACTTTATATTACCGGTTCCTTTAATTGTATAGACTAGCGAAGCGGCTTCGTTTGTCCTAAATACAGATGTTCGCAGCTTACTGTCGATAGTGAAATGGCCTACAGCGCCGTTAAATCCGGCCGGCTGTGGCTGTGGCAATGGCGAAATGTTGATAGACGCTGAATTAGAACTGGTTTTTATCTGGCGTTCAATTTGTCGGTTGCCGCCCCAGAAGCCTCCAACACGCTCGTACTGAACGACTGTCACGTCATATTTTCCTGAGTTTATTGTCAGTTTACCTGATTTTTGCGGATATATGATACACTGTTTCAAAATGGCCGTCATATAATTTTGACCATTATAGTGCTCTACCTCATTCAAAGTCGGACTTACTGGCACTTCTTCGATTAAAAAGCCGTCGAACGCGGGTTGAACCGTTGGCAAAAAAGAACTGATGCTATGTTTTGTGTATAGCTTTATTGTACAAAGAATAGCTTCCTGCTCAAAAGCATGCGATTTATTGAGCAAGATTCGTATCAAAACATCGTTAGCATTTACAGCCGGAGCCGACGACTGTACATCGTTTCCCTGCGGTTGTCCCGATGACGATTGATCGGGTGGAAGAATTTTGAACGTAGCTGATTTTGAAGTGTAAGATGTTTTACCAACTGTCACTGTCACTTCTGGGATTGTTACGGTGCCAGACTTATCAGCGCGATAAATAAATGAATAATCAACAGTTGTTGAGCGCTCCTCCTTGCCGTTGGTCCACGAGTAGTTCGACATCATTGATGTTGTTGGGCCGTACATAAGGGTACAGCCATCCAATTGAGGCGCTTTGATATTTGTTTCGCCATTTTTCAGCCGGAATGTCAAATTGAATTTGTTTCCTTCAATCACATTTCGTGGGGGAATTAGCGTGAACGAGGTTTGTGAAGCCACATTCTGCGCCATTGTGGCAATTAAAGCCAATATCACCAATATATGTTTTACCATTTTGCGCTATAAAATTGAATTGGTTACCATTGCGGACCTGTTGTTCGGCGCGAACTCTGCCCCTCTTTTTTCTCCATTTCCTGAACCTTGCGACGCGTTGCATTTTCTTCATTCTCCATAGTTTTGAGAATCTTGGCTGCGTTTGCATCGCTTATGCCACCCTGTTGCTGTTGTGGTGGTTGCTGTTGCTGAGGCTGTTGCTGCTGAGGCTGCTGTTGCTGGTCCTTGTTATCTTGTTTTTGATCTTGATTTTGTTGCTGGTTTTGTTGCTGATCCTGCTTGTTTTCCTGTTTGTCCTGGTTCTTGTCTTGATTCTTATCCTGCTGCTGTTGCTGGCGTTTCAATTGAGCTAAACGAAGATTCTCGCGGGCTTTGTCGTTGTCTGGATTTTTGCGCAACGCACCTTTGTACATGCTGATTGCTTGATCATACTGCTGCTGATTGAAGGCCATATTACCCAGGTTATAAAATGCTTTTTCCGCAATCTCAACGTTGTTTGCCGTTCGAGCCAAGTCGTTGAGCAAAGTCTGCGCTTCCGCCATAGGGTTATTACCATTGTTCGGGTCGGCATTGCCTGCCTGTCGTATCAGCGCTGCCGCAAGATTATATTGGCCTGCTTCGCTCAGTTCATTCTCTTCAAGGGCTTTACGGTATTGTACTTCAGCTTCGGAGAAGTGCTTTTCATTGTAATGTTTGTTGCCTTGACGAATAAAATTTCGTTCCTTTCGCGTTGATGTATCACGCGAAGGCTTGGCGGCATTGTCTGCTGCTGCCGCAACCATTGGGAACAGCAAACTGAATATCGTTATTATTAAACTTAATTGTTTCATTTAATCAATATTGAGGAAAGATAACTAAGTTTATCGTTTATTCTTTACTAAAGAAATTGAACTTTTTAAGCCAGCCGATTTTTCGTTCGGGAATTAACGTGTCGACGAGGAGGAACAATAACGCTAACCAGGCAAACACCGGAAATTGTTCTGCCGATGCGGCGTAGGTTACCTTTTCAAGAGCACTCTTCGAAAGAGTGTCGAGCTGCTGTGCTATATCTTTTACAACTGTTGATGAAGAGCCTTGAACATATATGCCATTACCGGCACGCGCAATCTTCTGCGCCATTTCCTCATTGAGTCGAGTTGTTACCGGATTGCCATTATTGTCGCGCATAAATTGTCCGTTGCGTCCTATAGGGATAAGCGCACCTTTAGCAGATCCGAGCCCAATTACATCAACTTGTATTCCTTGACGGGCGGCTTCTTCGGCAGCTGCTTCGGGCTCGTCTTCGAAATTTTCACCGTCGGTGATAACAATTATCGCTTTTTGCAAATCTGATTCCGGGGTGAACGAAGTCATTGCCATTTCAATAGCCGCACCGATGGCGGTTCCCTGTGTTGGCACCATTTCGGTTGAAATACTCAAGAGAAACATTTTTGCGGAGGTGAAATCGCTGGTAATCGGCAATTGAGTATATGCATCGCCAGCAAATACAATCAACCCAACTTTATCGTTTTTCAGCTGCGAGAACAGTTTCTCAAGAACAAGTTTCGCACGCTGCAGGCGCGAAACTCCACGGGGATCGTCGGTCGATGAGGCTAGCATCGAGTTCGATACGTCGAGGCAAATCATCACTTCAATCCCTTGTACTTCACTGACTTCTTGCTTTGCTCCGGCGCGAGGCCGTGCGATGACAATAATCAGTGCAATCATAGCTAACAGTTGGAAAACGAGTTTCAGCCCCGGAGTATATTGCGATGCCTCGGGCATCAGTTGTGTAAGCACAGCCGACTTCCCGAAACGCGCCAGCCTCTTACGGCGGCAGAAACGGGAATAAGCATATAGCCCTGCTATCACTGGGACAAGCAATAGCAGGTAGAGAATATTGGGATGTGCGAAACTAAACATTTCAAATTAATTTTATTGTCAAGGTAAGGTGCGCAGAAGGGTTCGGCGCAATATAATCTCACTCAAGAACGACGCAAAAGCCAGCCAAGCCCATAATGCGTAGTCATCCTCGGTGTGGGAAAAATGGCGGACATCCATTTGGGTTTTCTCCAGTTGGTCTATTTCCTGAAATATATCGCGCAAAACGTTGTTGCCTGTGGCGCGGAAATATTTTCCTCCTGTCATCTGCGATATATTCTGAAGCATTTGTTCGTCGATAACTACGGGCATATTCACATAGTCGATACCTCCGAAATAGTTTTGTTGTGGGGTTGGTGCGGTTCCGTTACGGCCAACGCCAATCGTATAAACCTTGATGCCCATTTTTTTTGCAATTTCGGCAGCTGTCATCGGAGCAACAACACCGGTGTTGTTCACACCATCGGTAATAAGAATAATGCTTTTCGATTTTGCTTTGCCATCTTTGATTCGGTTAATCGAGGTTGCGAGACCGTCACCGATAGCTGTTCCGTCGTTAAGCATTCCCATGCGGATATCATGTATATAGTTGGCCACCATTGAGCGGTCGGTTGTCATCGGGAGCGATGTAAAGCTCTCTCCGGCGTAAATTACCAAACCGATATTGTCATTCTTACGACCTGAAACAAATTTTGAGGCCATATTTTTGGCTGCCTCGAGGCGGTCGGGTTGGAAGTCGCGTGCCAACATCGAAGAACTGATGTCAAGTGCAATTATAATATCTGTTCCTTCGGTTGTTGATGTGCGCCAACTGTCACTCGTTTGTGGACGCGCCAATACGATTATCAAGCAACCTAACGCGAACAGGCGCAAAGCAAACAGCCCGTGTAGCAGATATTCCTTGTATGAACGCGGCATACCTGCAAAAGGCGATGTTGTTGATATTTGCATAGCGGGATAGACCTGACGATGTTTCCAGACATACCAACCTATTATCGGTATAAATACCAAAAAGAGCCACAAATATTCAGGATGTGCTAATTGCATTACTTCTTGTTGTTAGTTGTTTTAACGGTTTCGGACTCCTGGAGCGCCGTTTTTTCTGCCTCTTCGGGCTCCGGCAGTGGCTTTGTTTCTTCAACAAATTCAAAAGCCTGATTAAAGGCGCGTACATTGTCGTCAGGCATCGGGCGCACTTTGGCAAACTTCACAAAGTCGGCCATTTCCAGAATTTGTTTCATCAGAGCAGCCGAAGGTTTTGTAACTTCATTCTCCTTTAGATGATGCAAAATCTGGGTAGAGGTCATCTCCATGGCGTTTATGCCGAATCGCCGGTCGAGATAGTTACGCAGAATTTCGGTTAAACGCGTATAGTATTCTTTTTCTCGGGAGTTCTCGCAAAGTTTTTCTTCTTTTAACTGCGACAATTGTTGCATTGCCAATTCATATGGAGGTATAACTTTTTTCTGCGGCATAAGCGCCTGAACAAGACTCCGTTTTTTGTACCATACCCAAACTGCTGCGCCAACGAGCACCAGCAATGCGAATAGCAGGATTGCCCACCAATAGTCGGCAACAACATCGGGAATGTAATCCCACAACTTTGTATTAGGTTCAACAGTGTCGGCATAGTCATGGACTGTTGCCATAGAATCGACAGGAACGGGTATTACTTTTAGCGCCAATGCGTTGGACACTACCGTATCGTAGTCGGTTGCATATATAAGTGGATTAATCGTATATACTCCTGAGTCGAAGGACTGCAGTATGATCTGTTGTTTTATTTCTTCGCGATCGGAACTTATCGAACTTGTATCTGGCCGCGTTATACGAGCTACCTCAATTTGAGCCGACAGTGTATCGCCAACATTCAGAAACCGGCCGTGTGTACCCTTATCTTGCACTATTTCGACCGACATTGCAGTTTGTTTGCCCATGATTATATAGGCCGAGTCGAGCGAAGTTGTGACTTTAACCGGGCCGGCGGCAAATGCCGAACATGCAAGCACGGACAAAGAAGCCAATGTGCATTTTATTTTTGTTGTACTTGTAGGTTTAAAGTTCATCGTTTCGGTTTGTTTATCGGGTTCCGCGTTTTTTGAACAGTCCCATGAGAGCTTTCACAAAATCTTCGTCGGTGGCGATTGAGGCAAAGTCGACTCGGCATTTATTGAACCGCTGTATCATTATTTGTTGGCGCTCGTACCACCATCGGTTATATGCCTGCCTAACTTTCGACGATGAAGAATTAATCCACCGCATCGCACCCGTTTCCAGATCCTGCACGCGCATCAAACCAACGTCGGGCAACTGCGAATCTCGTTTGTCGTAAACCTGGATTGCCGTCAGGTCGTGCTTGTTGGAAGCTATTGATAGTGGGCTATAGTAGTCGGTTGCATCGATAAAATCGGAAATCACAAAGGCTGCACACCGTTTTTTAAGCGCGTCGGTCATATACCGAAATGCTTCACCTATGTTCGTGCCTGGATGCTCTGGTGTAAAGTTCAGCAGTTCGCGTATTATGAAAAGGATATGCTTGCGACCTTTTTTTGGCGGAATAAATTTTTCAACTTTATCGGAAAAGAAAAGCACGCCGATTTTATCGTTGTTTTGAATGGCTGAGAATGCAATTGTGGCAGCTATTTCCGCTATCATCTGACGTTTTTCTTCTCCAACCGCGCCAAAACGGCGGCTGCCCGATACGTCAATCAAAAGCATTACGGTCAGCTCTCGTTCCTCCTCATAAACCTTAACATAAGGATGATTATGACGCGCTGTGACGTTCCAATCAATGTCGCGGATATCGTCGCCATACTGGTACTCTCGCACCTCCGAGAACGTCATTCCTCGGCCTTTAAAGGCTGAATGGTATTCACCCGCGAATATGTTCTGCGACAATCCGCGGGTTTTAATCTCGATTTTACGAATTTTTTTTAACAGCTCGTTAGCATCCATCGTCATTTGGGTTATGGAGTAAAAATTTGAAATGCCTGAAGCTTAGCGACATCGGGCTATACAAATTTCATCAAGGCACTTCTACCTTGTCAAGTATCTCGGAAACAATATCGTCGGCTGTTATATTGTTTGCTTCAGCCTCGTAAGTAAGACCTATGCGGTGACGGAGAACGTCGTGTGCCACAGCGCGAACATCTTCTGGAACAACGTAGCCGCGCCCACGCAGGAATGCGTAGCTGCGTGCTGCCTTTGCCAATGAAATAGAGGCTCGGGGTGACGCTCCGAAGGAGATTATTGATGTAAGATCGTTAAGCTGATAGTCGGCAGGGAAACGTGTTGCAAATACGATGTCGACAATGTAGCGTTCAATTTTTTCGTCTATGTAAATTTGTTCGCAAACTTTTTGGGCTTCAAGAATTTCTTCCGGTTTAAGCAATGGCCTAACGTCGACGCGCTGATTGCTAATATTCTGGCGGATAATTATCTTTTCCTCATCTTTTGATGGATAGCCTATCACCACCTTGAGCAGGAAACGGTCAACTTGCGCCTCGGGGAGAGGATAGGTACCTTCCTGTTCAATAGGGTTTTGAGTTGCCATTACAAGGAAGGGATCGTCGAGTTTAAAAGTTGTATCACCTATTGTTACCTGACGTTCCTGCATAGCTTCAAGCAAAGCGCTCTGTACTTTTGCAGGAGCACGGTTAATTTCATCGGCCAACACAAAGTTAGCAAACACAGGGCCTTTTTTCACCTGGAATTGCTCATTCTTAACTGAATACACCATTGTACCGATCACATCGGCGGGCAAAATATCGGGGGTGAACTGAATACGACTGTATTTGGCATCAATAACATGTGCCAGTGTTTTAATGGCAAGAGTTTTAGCCAAACCTGGCACACCCTCCAGCAGCACATGCCCATTCGACAACAGGGCTATAAGTAACGAATCAACCAAATGCTTTTGTCCGACTATTGTCTGATCCATTCCTTGCTGTATCAATCGGATAAAATCGCTTTTTGCCGCGACTAAATCGTTGAGTTCTCGTATATTAACCGGATCACTCATGTTGTTTTTGTATTGTTGTGTAATATTATTTTGTTTCGAATTTCACTCCCGCAACGAGTCATTCCTATGTATTAAACATAAAAAGGACAATACGGTTTACTTATTTCTATGCAAATTTATATAAATCAGCAACCAAAGGGTTAACTCCGATTGTTAAAATTATCTATTTAAACTTTAAGTTCGTCAACAGAATCTACTGTAGCCATGACATTATTTACTGCGCAACTCTTCTATAAGCCGCTGCGCTTTGGCAACACTTTGAGGAGAATTGGCATCAATGCCATAAGCGGATGCTCTAGGTATTTTTACTCTCGTACCGGCAGGTATCCTGTCCGGATTAGCTATTATATCCTTATTATACAAATAGATATAAATCCAAAAGTGATAATCGCCATAGTATTTGCGAGCCATTGTTGTCAAATATCGGCTCGAGGTAACTGTATCATAAATCTCGTTATCCGCTACTGATGGTTTTGCTTCATCCACAACTGTGGCCGGCTGTTTTTCGGTCATGGCAACTGTACTCGCCTCTACAGCTATTGTAGCTGTGTCAGCATTAACAATCATATTAATAGTCTCGGCCTGGAATACTGCAGTAGTGTCCTCCTCTATCTCTGCCACATAATCGCCCGACAGAGCCTGTCGTATCGGCAACAATTGAGGATTTGGCGAATATATCGCTGCTATGAATCCCACAATTAGACCAATAACCATGCCAAGCAGCAGTTCCATCCAGCCAAAATGGCCTTTGACGGGTTGCGGAACAGGATCTTCTAATTGATCATTTGCTGGTTCCTCTGCTTTATCAGGCGAATTGCCATCGGCTGAAGTTTCAGGGTCTAGTTCTTCAACGTTTACCGGTTCTGGCTCTTTCTTCTGTACCTGCTCGCTTTCTACCGCCTCAACAGCCTCCGTATCATTAGTATTATCTTCCTTCGTGCCAATATGTAGCATGTCTGTTTCGGAATCTGTTTCTTGTTCAAAGCCAGACTGAGATAGAACCATTGGCTGATCGAGCATTTCGGCAGACAGTCCGTTGGCCAATTCAACCGGTTCGAAAAAGGAGAACGGTGCGTTCACCTGCTGCTGCAATGCCTCGTCGGGACACCACATCACAGTGTTGTCGTTCATTCCTCCTACAACAAAAGTGCCAAGTCCGGGAACTTCCGCCCGTTCGCCTGCGGCCAAACGTGCCGATATTTCCCCCGTCAGGGATATTACAAACTTCTCAACCTCATCGCGAGGAACACTTGTTGCCTGGCATATGGCATCAGACAACTGTGCTAGGTTCACAACAATCGTGCTCATTTTGATATTGTCTTTAGTAGTCGGGAACCAGGTTTGAAAGTAGCTTCAAGCACTGGAGGCATTAGCATACTTTTGCCAGTCGACAAATCGGTTGATACATGTTCGTCGACCTTTTCAGCACAAAAAGAGCCAAAGCCCGGTAATGCAACGGTTTCGGCGTTCGACAACGCACGCGTTATCTCAGCACATAAAGCGCGTAGAAGTGTTTCAGTATCAGTCTCGGAACGACCAAGACTGTCGGCTACCGCCTGTATTATTGTGTATTGACCTTCCATTCTAATTCTTTTTTGTGAGTTCGTCAAGTTCTAAAGATGCCAACTCCCAATGGCTCATGGCATTTTCAAGTTTTTTTTGGAGGGCGGCATGTTGTTCGAAAATTTCTCTCCCAACTTCGCCGGCTGCAATTTTTGCCTCAGTTGCAGCTATCTCTGCTTCGACGGCTGATATGTCCGCTTCGGCATCGGCTACTTTTTTTTCGGCCCGGCGAATTATTTTCTGATACTCGCGCTGTTCAGCATAATTCTGACGGCGGGGCTGCTCGACCGAAGGTTCTTGTTTTGGTTCTGTTTTTTTCTGTTGGGACGGCGTGGATTTGACAGAGGTCGAAACTTCCGTACGTTCCAATTCAGCAAGCGACGCAAGCTTTTTCTTTTCCAGAAACTCGTATATACCGCCTAGACATTCCTTCACCTGACCACCTCCAAATTCATACACCTTTTCAACCAGCCCATCAAGGAACTCACGGTCGTGACTTACAACTATCACTGTGCCGTTGAAATCCTTTATAGCCTGTTTGAGGATATCCTTAGTGTTCATATCTAGATGATTAGTTGGCTCGTCGAGAATTAGCAGATTAACCGGTTCTAGCAATAAACGTATCATGGCCAAACGGGTTTTCTCCCCTCCTGACAGAACCTTCACTTTCTTGTCGGACGCCTCGCCTCCGAACATGAATGCGCCAAGAATGTCGCGTATCTTAGTACGGATGTCGCCGGTTGCTACGCGATCAATAGTGTCGAATACCGTGATACTTTCGTCGAGTAGCTGAGCCTGATTCTGGGCGAAATAGCCTATTTTTACGTTATGCCCGATTTTCAAAGTTCCGGTGAAAGGAATCTCATTCATTATACATTTCACGAGCGTCGACTTTCCCTCGCCATTTTTACCCACAAACGCCACCTTCTCGCCACGCTTTATTGTAAACGTTGCGTGATCGAAAACTTGATGACTGCCATATGCTTTACCCACATTGTCGGCTATAATGGGGTAATCGCCCGAACGAGGAGCGGGAGGAAAACGCAGATTTAAGCGTGAAGTATCAACTTCGTCAACCTCAATGCGCTGAATCTTCGCAAGTTGCTTTATGCGGCTCTGAACTTGAACCGACTTTGTTGCCTTGTAACGAAAACGTTCAATGAAGTCTTCGGTATCTTGTATCTGTTTCTGCTGGTTTTGATATGCACGCAGCTGTTGTTCAACACGCTCTTTGCGCAACTGCACATACTTTGAATAATTTACGGAATAGTCGTAGATTTTTCCTAACGAAATTTCTATCGTTCGGTTGGTTACATTATCGATAAACGCACGGTCGTGACTTACCAGAACAACTGCATTGGCTTTTGTCATCAAAAAATTCTCGAGCCATTGAATCGACTCAATATCGAGATGATTGGTTGGCTCGTCGAGCAACAGCACATCGGGACGACGCAACAGCAACTTAGCCAATTCAATACGCATTCGCCATCCACCGCTAAATTCCGAAGTTGGGCGACCGAAGTCGCTTCGTCGGAATCCCAATCCATTGAGTGTTTTTTCAATTTCGGCTTCGGCATTCTCGCTCTCCTCCATAGCTATACTCTCCGATAACTGCGTCATGCGGTCGATAAGCTGATGATATTCTTGAGATTCGTAGTCGGTTCGCTTATTTAACTGAGTGTTAAGCAAATCATATTGTTCGTGAAGCTTGGCAATATGAGAAAATGCTGATCTCACTTCTTCAACTACCGAGCTTGTATCAGAAATCGTCATATGCTGTGGCAGGTAGCCGATTGTTGTATCCTGAGGAACGGCAACCGACCCCGAAGTTGGCTTCTGTAGCCCCGCTATAATTTTGAGCATTGTCGACTTGCCGGCACCGTTTTTTCCAACAAGCGCAATCTTGTCTTTCCGATTTATAACATAACTTATGTGGTCGAACAGGCTTCTGGCGCTGAACTCAACCGACAAATCCTGAATTGAAATCATTATCTAGCATTTCTTAGAACTTGTTTAATTTTGCAAAGATAATCAATTTCAGTTGCTTGGACAAATTCAGCGGGCAATGTCGTTTTGTGATACATAACCGTTCATCAGCGCGTAGAGGCTTAATCCCGAAACACTCCTGATACCCAGTTTCGACATTATGTTCTTACGATGCGAAAGAACGGTGTTCACACTTATTTCCAGTTTATCGGCGATCTCCTTATTAATGAATCCACGGGCTATGAGTGCGAGCACGTTCTCCTCGCGTGGCGATAACTGAGACTGCTGCCTCGAGTCCTTTTGCCTTTGTCCGCGCTCAATTAATGCACGCAAAGCCTCAACAATAGTACCTTCGTCGGCAGTAGGGGCAATTTGGTTAGGTACAAGCACTAGACGCGCCCGTCGCGGATGAAGAAACTCCGAAAATTCATAGTATAGTTGAGCCGACGTGATTATTACCGCATCCAAACTATCGGCTTTCTCAACAGCAACAATATCGAAACAAGAAACGACATCCAAGTCGAAGTACTGACGAAACAGATGCTTTAACCCAATGGCCTGCAATGTGTCGTGAAGAAAAACAATAACATTCATAATCACAGAACATGCAACAACAGTGGTTTGAGCAATCGTGAGCGTATACGGTTATTCTGGCGAATATCTTTCTCCAACGTGATTATTGCAACAATAACGGCATAAAGCAGATTGTTGTCGCACGCGCCTTTTAGATGCTTCACAAACATATTCTTCAAATCACTGAGTCGATCAGCGATTCCTGTATCGATCTCGTCCATTGTTTCCACATATTCCTTTAATCCCGGGAGCGCAATATTTTGGCTGAGCGAGGCAAACACCAGATCTTCATCGCTTTGTATGCGCCGTAGCAGGGAGTCGCGCAATTCATGAAAGAAATCTAGCAACCAACAGATATTACTGCCGGATCCTACGCTCGGGAGAAGCAACCGGAAGTGTCGTTCTATATTCGACAATTGAAATTGCGAATAATAGCTATTCGTTTTTTTTAGATAGTCAACAATATCCACCGGACTGAGATTCCGCAGCTTATCCTCAGGGAAATATGACTCGTTTATGAAGGTATTCACTATAGCCAGGAAAAACTCAGGGGTGATACCTTTCGCTTTACATATCTGCTCCACAGATGCTTCTCCGGTTCCTAGTCTGATATCAAAACGATTTACTACTGGTATAACGGATGGTTCGCTGTCGATTACAGCACATAGCAATGTTTCCGGTTTTACTAGTGACATCAAGAAGTTTTATTGGTTGTGTTATTTATGCGCATAGTTCGCCGTTCGGTTATCACCATATCGACACGGATATCGTGAGGCTCAGCATCAATAATTTCGTCAATCAGCTGGAAGTCGTAGCCCACACCAATTTTTGCAGCACGCGATTTAGCCAGCAATCGGTCGTAGAAACCTTTACCTCGCCCTACTCTATTGCCGCAGCGGTCGTAAGCTACAGCCGGCACTATTATTAAATCAATATTATCAACGGGTTCGCAATCGAATCCCGTAGGCTCGAAAATATTGTACGCTCCTTTCTCTACAGGCCTTCCATCATAAGGCAATATGTCCAGATTCAATCCATTGACTCGGGGCAGAAAAAGACGTTTTTTACGGCTCCATTTGTCAATAAACTGACGCGTTTCCAATTCATCAGGCAAAGCATTGTACAGCAACACCTTATCGGCCATCAAAAAAGCCACGGTCTCTTCCAAAGCGTTCCATACCCTTTTTGCCGCCGAGATTCGTTCAACATTGGTCAGCAATGCTTTATGAGCTTTAATTCGCAATCGTATCTGTTCCTTCTTCATTTGAGGTTATTTGTGTTACAGAAGGAGCTTTAACTACGGGCTTCTTTTTCTCTAATTTAGGTATATCCCTAATTGGAACAGCAGCGTGGCCTTTCTTCATTTCATCCAAAGCCCTAAGCACAGTATTGTCCTGTTTGTTGACAATCTGATATGAGAAACCACTGCCGAGAATATCACTTGCAATCAGCGCCTTCAGAGTATTAACAATCAATTTCGATGAAATGTTGATATAATACCACCTTGCGGGCACACCTTTCGACGAAGCGTACACCACAAAATTTTGCAGTAACTCATCGTCGGACGGCAGTTGACGAAGCAGAGATTTCACATCTTTACACTGGCTGAGACGCTCTCGGTTGCGATCGCTGTAGTCAAAAGCAAATTTTTGTGGCAACCCGGCGTTGAACACATTAATATAATATGACGTAACGCCGGTTGTGTCGTTAGGCACAAATACGTCGGGCATAATTCCGCCACCGCCGTACACCTTGCGACCCGATGCTGTCAGATACTCCAGGTCTAAATTTTGCTTTATACTGTCCGAATCGTAGAACTCCCCGCGGTCATATCGATCGAGAATTTCATGTTCATATTGATTGACCTTCCCTTTCGCATATTCTTTCTGAATACAACGTCCTGAGGGTGTATAATAGCGTGACACCGTCAGCCTGATTGCCGAGCTATCGGGCAGAGTTGTCTGGCGTTGTACCAATCCTTTACCAAATGAGCGTCGTCCAATAATCAGCGCACGGTCGTTATCTTGCATAGCGCCAGCAAAAATCTCGCTCGCACTCGCCGAGTATTCATCGAGAAGAACGGATAGTTCCGCATGCGGAAATGTTCCGTTACCATCGGCAAATACGGCCGAATCGTCTTCCGGATTCCTGCCTTTGGTGTAGACTATCGGTGAATTTGCCGGAAGAAACTCATTTGCCATAAGAATTGCCGACTCCATAAGGCCTCCAACGTTACCACGGAGGTCGACAATATACCCTCGGGCGCCCTGCTGAGCCAACTGCACCAACGAAGTGAAAAATTCATTGTATGTTGTGCGTCCAAATTTGCTCACCTTTATATAACCTATTGAATCGCCCAGCATATAAGCCGACAACACGCTATTCACAGGAATATCGCCGCGGGTAACATCAAATACGAGATGTTTTTTTGCATTAGCGCGATTCACACCCAGCTTCACAGTCGTTCCCTTTTCCCCTCGAAGCATCTTCATAATATCGGTTGAAGAGATGTTATGCCCTGCCACCACGGAATCGTTTATTGTAACAATCCTGTCGCCGGGCATTATTCCAACCTTCTCCGACGGACCTCCGGGAATAACTTCGTTAACGGTAATTGTGTCGGTGAACATAGTAAACGAAATACCGATACCGCTGAACGAGCCGTCCAAATCTGAATTAACATCCTTAAGTTCTGATGCCGGAATATATACAGTGTGCGGATCGAGGTTCTTTAACAAATCAGGCATTGTCATCTCGATTAGCGAGTCAACGTCGACAGTCTCGACATACTCATCCTTTATCAAATCGAGTACATGAGCCAGCTTTCTTTCTCCCTCGGAAAGATTATAAACGCGGTTTACAAACAAGCCTATCCAGATTCCCGCAGCCAAACATGCTGCTATAATCAATGGCAGCCAGGCTGTCAGTTTCCTACCATTTTTCATTTTTGCCAAATAAGTGGGTGTATTTAGTTTGAATGTATATCTATTGTTTAAACGTCAATCAATATCCGGAATATGGCAGCACTCTATACCAACGCGGCACAAAAGGTCGATTCCATCAGTCAAGCGATACTGATCTTGATAAACCACCCTTGTAATTCCAGCCTGAATTATCAACTTGCTACACTCAATACAAGGCGAGGCTGTCACATAAAGAGTTGCCCCTTGCGACGAATTGTTGCTCCGTGCCACCTTTGTTATCGCGTTTGCTTCAGCATGCAGAACATATGGTTTCGTATGTCCCTCATCGTCCTCACACACATTCTCAAAGCCGGCCGGAGTGCCATTATACCCGTCAGAAATAATCATTTGTCCGTTTACAAGCACTGCCCCTACCTTACGGCGTTGACAATATGAATTCTCGGCCCATATGCGCGCCATTCTTAGATAACGCTTATCTAGAGTCAATTGTTTATTAGAATATTCCATGTATATTTTGCTGACATGCAGCGTTTCATGACTTTTTTTGCTGTCTGTTTTTTAATAAGACATCCGGATACAATATTATCGGTTTTTCGAAATGCAAAGATAGTAAAATCATCCGACCACAAACCACATTTCCAATATTTTTGTATCAAAATTTCACCACTTAAAAATACATTCAAACTTCCAAACTGTAACAGCCATTAGTTTTAGGAACAGTCGGGATCTTAGTTGTTTAGCAATAACTATGAAATGAGAAATAACAAAATTTTAGGAACATTAATATTTCATTGACTATTGATTGGTATAAAATAACTACCTTTGAGCGTCGAATTAAGTTAAAAACCAGATATGACTATCCAAGATAAGCCGTTTTCAGATATCGCGCCATACGACAACCATGAGTTTCACGATAAATTATCTTCTCTGGTAAAAGAACCCGGATTTGAGCATGCGGTAAAGTGGGTGATGCCCAACATTAATTGGAATGATTTTTCCAATCAACTGCTTCAAGTTAAAGACGGCGACACTTTTCAGACTGAAATTATGATGCCCTTTCTGGAATTACTGGCAGCAAAAACTACTTCTGGATTAACTTGTAACGGACTCGATAATATTGATAAGAAAAAGGCTTACTCATTTATCACCAACCATCGCGACATTGTTCTTGACACATCTTTTCTCAACTTGTGTTTGCTGCGTGCCGGCTATCCGACAACTGAGGTTGCCATCGGCGATAATCTTCTAATATACACTTGGATATCAGATTTAGTACGTCTAAACAAAAGTTTCATTGTAAAGCGCAATCTGCCCCGTGTAAAAGCCCTTGAAGCAGCTAAGGAACTGTCGGGATATATCCACTACGCCGTCACACAAAAAAACCAGTCGATCTGGATTGCTGAACGTCAAGGACGCAGCAAAGACTCCAGCGATCTCGCACAAGATGCCTTGATAAAAATGCTCGGGCTCGGCGGTAGCGGTTCTTTTAAAGACAATCTATTGGAACTCAACATACTGCCAGTATCAATTTCTTACGAATACGATCCCAACGACTATCTGAAAGCTCGTGAATTCCTACTTAAACGAAACAACCCTGACTACAAGAAAACACAGCGCGACGACCTATTCGCAATGGAAACAGGTCTACTACAACCAAAAGGCCGCGTCCACTACGAAATTGGTCATTGCCTCAACCCAGTGCTAGAACAAATCGGCGACAGCAACGACAAGAGCGTCCTCGCCCGCGAGGTTTGCCACACAATCGACTGCCAGATACATGCAGGTTACAAGCTATTCCCAATCAACTACGTAGCATTCGATCAGCTATACAATACCAATCAGTTCGCCGATATGTACACCCAGAGCGATGTGCTGGAATTCAACAACTACATAGCTTCCCAGGTTGCAAAAGTGGAGGAACCGGGACTGACCGACAACGACCGCGACTTCCTGCACGAAACCATGTTGACAATGTATGCCAACCCTCTTAAGAACAACATTCAAACTGAAAACAACTGTTCGGCAGAATTCGACATCGAACAAAAGTAAACCCAAAATAGTTTCTTATAATATACCGGCCACTTCTGTGGCCGAAACTATTTTTTACCCCTAAAGGTTTTTTAATAACCACTAATTATTTATTATCAAAATGCGATTGCCCATATTGTTAATGTCACTTATTGTCGTGTTCAATTTGATTATCGACTTTTATATCTGGCTAACAATTAAACGCACTTGCCGTAACGGTAGTCCGATGCCGAACATATACGCAATAAGTTCGGCTTTATTCGTCGTTTTCATCATCGTAGCAATCTCGCTTCCTCGCAACACAGGTTCCGATTCGTTGCTGATAGCCGACATGTGGATGATATATACCTACTTCTCGATATACATCCCCAAACTGATATTCTGTATTGTTTCGTGGCTGTTTCTCCCATTCCGCAAGCACAAACGTCGCGCATGGCTTTCGGCAAATATTGTCGGAGTAGTGTTAGCTTTCATCACTTTTGCCGTAATGTGGTGGGCTGCCGCTATTAACCGTATAAGTCACACAGTTAGAGAAGTAAATATCACAGCCGAAAATTTACCATCTACCTTCGACGGCTACCGTATCTTACAGTTTTCCGACCTCCATACAGGTACATTCGGCAATGACACATCCTATGTAAAAACCATAGTCGACGCAATCAACGAGCTGCATCCTAATCTAGTGGTCTTCACCGGCGACATCGTTAACCGTCGCACCGATGAAATTTACCCCTTTATCAACACTCTATCCGGAATCAAAGCACCCGACGGAGTAATCTCCATACTCGGCAACCACGATTACGGCGATTATTCAACATGGCCCAATGAAAATGCCAAAATAGAAAACATGCGTAATATGATTGACTCGCAACAAAAAATGGGATGGCAACTATTGCTCAACAATCACAAAATAATTCGTAACGGCAACGACTCGTTAGTCATTATCGGCGTTGAAAACTGGGGAGAACCTCCCTTTACGACATACGGTAATTTAAATGCATCCTACGACAATCTGAGTGACAATGCTTTCAAGATATTGTTATCGCACAATCCTAAACATTGGGAACACGAAGTCATGAACAACGACTCGACTAAAATAGATCTCACCATGGCAGGCCACACCCATGCCATGCAAATCCAGTTCGGACATTGGTCACCGTCGCGTTGGCGCTACAAATACTGGGGTGGTCTCTACACATCCGATAACGATAAAAACAAACGCCTTTACGTAAACATCGGACTTGGCACCGTTGGTATTCCCGCACGCATAGGCGCAACCCCTGAACTCACCCTGTTCACACTACATAAGAAATAATATAATCCCAGTTATGCCAAACGATTTCGCAACCTTTATCTCTGACGACCTGAACTTACCACACAAGTCCATTAATGCAACTATAAAACTTCTCGACAACGGCGCTACGATTCCATTTATTAGCCGATACAGAAAAGAAGCAACCGGAATGCTCGACGAAGTTGCAGTCCATAAAATAGCAGTTAAATACGACGCTTACAAGGCTCTGGCTAGACGAAAGGAAACAATACTCGAAACCCTCAAAGAGAAAGGTTGCCTCACCCCCGAATTAAGCCAACGTATTGAATCGACACACGACGTAGCAACCCTCGAAGACATATACCTACCATATAAGCCAAAACGGCGCACACGCGCACAAATTGCAATTGAGCAAGGGCTGGAACCTTTGGCCAAACTCATAATGGCTCAAAAAGTTGGCGAGAACGACAAAACCGTCGTGCGGCTTGCAAAAAGTTCGCGGGCAGCCAACCAGCAAGAAGCTATCGGCGGAGCCTGCGACATAATAGCCGAATGGATAAGCGAAAGCGAAAAAGCGAGAGCATTGGTACGCTCACGCTTTGTCAGATCAGCTATAATCTCCTCAAAAGTTGCGCCCGGCAAAGAAACTGAAGGGGTGAATTTTAGCAATTATTTCAATTTCAGCGCTCCATTACGACTTTGCACATCTCATCGCCTGCTTGCAGTGTTGCGCGGCGAAAGCGAAGGAATCCTAAAAGTTAGCTTATCAATCGACGACGATGAGATGATAATGCGACTCAATCGAATGTTCATAAGACCCGATTGTTCCAATTTCTGTCGTCATTTGCTAGCCGACACAGTAAAAGATAGCTATCGACGCCTTATAAAGCCGTCGATAGCCACCGAAGCGCTTACTTTGGCGAAGGCAAAAGCCGACGACGCAGCAATAGCCTTGTTTGCCGACAATGCCCGCCAGCTACTGCTGGCTTCGCCATTGGGTCAGAAACGAGTTATGGCAATCGACCCGGGATTCCGCACCGGCTGCAAAGTTGTTTGCCTCGACGAGCAAGGCTCACTCATATACCACGACGTAATTTTCCCAAATGCCCCCATATCCGACTTCCACAGTTCAGCATTCAAGCTAAGCAACATAATCAGTGATTTTTCTATTGAAGTCATTGCCGTTGGCAACGGAACCGCATCTCGTGAAACAGAAAAATTTCTTAGCCAACTGCGGCTGAACATCCCCGTGATTTCTGTAAACGAAAGTGGAGCCTCAATATACTCTGCTTCCGAGATAGCGCGACGTGAATTTCCCAACGAGGACATAACCGTTCGTGGAGCCGTATCGATTGGACGCCGGTTAATCGATCCTCTTGCCGAATTAGTAAAAATTGATCCGAAATCGATTGGTGTAGGGCAATATCAGCACGACGTTGATCAGTCGAAACTGAAAGAATCGTTAACCTATACCGTTGAGAGCTGCGTAAATACTGTAGGAGTGAACGTCAACACCGCATCACGCGAACTTTTGTCGTATGTGTCGGGGATAGGACCGACATTAGCCGCAAACATCATCACCTACCGCAACGAAAACGGTCCATTCATGTCACGCAAGCAATTGCAAAAAGTGCCCCGCATGGGAGAAAAAGCCTACCAGCAGTCGGCCGGTTTCCTCCGTATCCCAGATTCAAAAAATATTCTCGACAATACAGCAGTCCATCCCGAACGCTACGAGCTGGTCGAAACTATTGCCGCCGACAACGGAGTAAGCGTTGATCGTCTCGTACGAAACCACGCCATGCTCCAGAAAATAGATCTGAGGCCATACGTCACCAAGGAAATCGGTATGCCGACACTCACCGACATTATCCTTGAGCTAGACAAACCCGGACGCGACCCACGCCTCACCAAGCAAGAAGAGGAGAACGCTCCGGTTTTCGACCAACGCATAAAATCTATCTCCGATTTGCAACCCGGCATGGAACTTACTGGCATCGTAAACAATATAACAGCCTTTGGATGTTTTGTCGACATAGGTATTCACGAAAATGGACTTGTCCACATTTCGCAACTCACCGACCGTTATGTATCAAATCCGGCCGATATTGTGCGAATAAACCAGCGCGTAAACGTTAAAGTTATCGACATTGACAGCGGCCGTGGACGCATAGCCTTGACAATGAAAGGCATTCCACAACCTTAAACGTTATTTAATAACATTAGAATGAATATCATCACACTTTCAATCGGCAGCAACACTCGAAGGAGCCGGATGCGCGTTGCTTGTGCGATAGCGTGGCTAAAACGTCACTTCAGCCTTGTGGCCGTTTCCGACATATATTCAACCCCAGAAATCAGCGGTCGTTTCTGTGACTATTCCAACGCTGTAGCTATTATCAAAAGCAATTTATCAGCCGAAGTTATTGAGCAACATTTCAAAGAATATGAACGTTGTTGCGGACGAACTCCGGCATCCAAAATAAAAGGTAAGATACCTATCGATCTCGACCTCGTAATATTCAACGACTTCGTCATTCGTTCCAAAGAGCTAAATCATAACCACTTTTCTATAGGCTGGCATCAAATATCCAATAATTATCGATAACCCGCTTTCCTAACGTTTGTGAAGTATTTTTGTATAGCCTCGTTTGCTTGTAAAAAAACATTTCACTACTTTTGCAGAAATACCGGAAAAACTAAATCCTTGTAAATACCATAATAACAAAACTTCATGAAAAAATTATTTTTGGTTCTAATGGCCGCAATAACGGCATTTGGATCTTACGCACAATCGTTTAGCGCTACATGGACGCTTAGCGACCCTGATAATTTAAACAAAACGTCACTCGTTGGTGATGAAGTTATAGTATCAAATCTGTCAACAGGATTCGCTCTTGGCGATAAAATGACTAATAAGCGCCAACTAACCTCTGCTGAAGTCGAGACTGGAAAAAACCCGGTAAACTACGAACCACCGTTTACTGTCTACAAACCCGCGGAACGAGTAACTACAAAAACCGACGGACATTGCTTGACAATGACCTTGACACCCGCTGCGGGCCATCTATTCTGCCCAGCTTCATTGGAATTTGACGCTGTAAAGGTTGGCACCAATGCCGGCTCGTTCGATGTATATTACCGAATTGGCGAAGGCGAAGATGTTGCAGTCGCCACAAATATATCTCCCTCCCGCGACAAAGTAACTGTATCCGTGCCCGATGGTTGCAGTCACCATAAATTTGAGCTGGACAATATAAAGATTGAAGATGGTCAAACTCTCACAGTAACAATATACCCAATGAAAGTTCCCGTCGACAAAGAGATGGGATTCCGTAATGTGACCATAGCCGGCAATCTCGACGAGAATCTCTACGTTTCCGACCTATACATCAAATCTATTACATGCTCCGGCGCTACTACACGCGGAGGTGCAGCCGTAACCCACGATCTCACAGCTGCATCAAAATCGCTTGGCAACGGCGGAACAGGCTCCTACAGCACACGCATTTTTGGAGAGCCTACAAACATCAAGGTTGAAACTATCGAAGGCTATACAGCAACAGCAACTTTCAACAGACCAATGATCGATGTAACTATTTTCAATGGTAATGTTAAATTCATGTCGTTCAGCATACGTATGAAAGTTACATCGCTTTCTTCCAAGCCAAAGGCAACGCCTCTCAAACGTGGTCTTATGGCTCTAAGTTTGACAGGCGCGAAAATGGGCACCGGCAACCTCGTTTCATGGCGCCATCGTGAAGCCGACGGTTACGGCGTAAAATACAAACTATACCGCGGCGACGAACAAGAACAGTCAACCCTGCTCAACGACGGTCTATACATAATTGATCGCACCAACTTCCTCGACGAAGATGGAGCAGCCGACAATTTCTATCGTTTGGAAACCTACGACGCCACCGGAAAACTCCTCGAAACAGAGGTAAGCAAACAAACATGGGCAAGCCAAACATTGTATATCCCTACTGAAGCCCCAACCGACAAATATCACAACGCATATTATTCACCTAACGACGCTTCCTACTGTGACATGGACGGCGACGGTGAATACGAAATCATCCTTAAATGGTACCCCGACAACGCAAAGGACTCTGCATCGTCGGGCACAACATCGCCGGCAATTTACGACTGTCTGAAACTCGACGGCACTCGCCTGTGGCGTATCGATGCCGGCCCAAACATGTTCTGCGGCGCCCACACCACTCCATTCATTGCCTGGGACCTTGACGGCGACGGCTATGGCGAATTCATGATCAAAACAGCACCCGGCACAATCGACGGAGAAGGCAATTATGTACTTTTAGATACCGACGACCCCGCTGCCAACCTACTAAACAGCAACGGTAAGCAAGTAAGCGGCAGCGAATATATTACAGTGTTCGACGGTATGACAGGTGCCGAGTTGGCAACTATTCCATACCACACCGATTATAAAACCGGACAAAGCGTATGGGGCGACAACTATCAAAATCGTTCTGAACGCTATCTGTCAGCCCTGGCCTATCTTGACGGACCCGACGCAAACCCCAGCCCGATTTTCGCCCGTGGCTACTATTCAGGTGCTTTTGTCGCCGCCTACGATTGGGACGGTGTCACATTGAAAGAACGTTGGGTCAGCCGCAACGCCACTAAAGGTCAAGGCCTCTGGGGTGAAGGTGCCCACTGGATTTCTGTTGGTGATTGCGATGGCGACGGCAAGCATGAAATAGTTTACGGCTCAAGCGCTCTCGACGACGATGGCTCGCTACTCTATCGCACAGGACTCGGCCACGGCGATGCATTGCACCTTTTCGATCTTCTACCCGAACGTCCGGGCATGGAACTATTCATGGTTCATGAAGAATCGCCTTACGGCTACGACCTGCGCGATGCCGCTACCGGCAAATTGATTTTGCACGTCACCGCAGATGGCGACACCGGCCGCGGAATTGCAGCACACTTCGATTCTAGCTACAACCGCTCACAATTCTTATACAGCGCATCGGCCGGCGTTCACGACTGCCTCGACGGATCAATGATTGCTGAAAAATGGGCAATAGGTTCCAGCGGTGCCGGGATCAACAACCGAATCTACTGGGACGGCGACCTCTACGATGAATTCTACGATAAGAGTATCATTGCCCACTGGAACCACGAGAACGCATGGTTCGACCGCTATCAGGTGAACGGTGGCATGTACACAATCGGGAATCTTAACAACGGTTCGAAATACAACCCATGTGTACTGGGCGACCTCCTTGGCGACTGGCGCGAGGAAATCGTCACATGGGACGGAGGCACAAAACATCTTATCATCAATGCTACAAGCTTCACAACCGACTATCGCATACCACACCTGATGGACGACCTTAACTATCGTGTGCAAGTTGTGAACCAGAACTGCGGCTACAACCAACCGCCTCACTTATCGTGCGATCCATCAGTCAAATACACAGGCAACCCCAACGTAGCCAGCCAAGATGATATCACAAGCGGAATCGACTCAATAGAAGCCGATACCAACAACGGACCAGACGTAATCTACAACATTCAAGGCATCCGTATCGATAAAATCACCTCACCTGGCCTATACATCAAAAACGGCAAGAAAATTATGGTTCGTTAATCCACACCGCAATTATTATCGCAACACGCAGGGGCGATGTGTCGTAACTGACACATCGCCCCTGCTGTACTCAGCAGTAAAAAAAATGATGCTAGCTTGAGTTTTGTGGTATTTAGTTTTGCGAAAAGCGCCATATATATTAATTTTGCACGTCATTTGGCGTGCTATGCTCACATCCAAACTACTTACGTGCAACACATCAAGCTGATGATTTGCCGTTTACGCAGTTTTCAGGCAAGAAAGCATGCTGATATTTTTAGAATATGGGTAAAAGAAGCCACAAAGGCATATTTATAATTTCAGCTCAGCTAACCTCAACGGTAAGCATCGCATTGGTTCTCCTGTTGCTTGGCATAATTGCAGCAATAGGTATCGCTGCAAACACCGTGAAACGCTCCATCCAGGAGAACATGGGATTCAACATTGTATTGGCCGACAGCATTTCAGAAAGCCAGTTAAACGTTATAAAATCGGCTTGCACCAATTCGGCAGCAATCGCTTCGCAACGATACGTAAGTTCTGAAAACGCCCTTGAACAATGGCGTTCACAAACCGGCGACGACCTCATGGAGATTCTGAAAATAAACCCGTTCAGTTCCGAAATCGAGGTTAAAGTTAAAGCCGATTATTCCAACACCGACTCTATTGAAAAAATCGCTGCGCCTATCAGGCTTTTACCCGGAGTTAGCGAGATAACAATCCCAACCCATATTGTCGATTCAATAAACCAATCGTTGCGTTCGCTGGCAATTGTGCTCAGCATAGTTGCCGTTTTACTACTAATAATATCGTTCGCACTAATCAACAACACCGTCCATTTGGCTATCTACGCCCGACGGTTCTCGATCCACACAATGAAGCTGGTAGGCGCCACAGCATCGTTTATCCGCCGGCCGTTCATTATCAGCAACATTACCTGCGGAATCATTGCCGCCCTAATTGCCGACTCAATTCTCGCCTCTTTAATATATTATGCCCACTCACTCAGTTCCGAAATTGAGCAAGCAATTACATGGACCGACGCTTCGCTTGTTTTCGTAGCTTTAGTACTGGCCGGCATAACCATTACAGCAACTGCCGCTTTCTTCTCAACAAACAAATACTTACGCTCCGACTACGACGACATGTTCCGCCAATAGCCGGCAATAAAAAGAAAATTATTTGATATGGCAACAAAATATGTAAACTCTACGTCGGCCGACAACGGCATCGAGCCTCAACCCGACAATCAGCGTCCGCTGCAACGTAAAAATTTCATCTTTATGATCATCTCCGGTGTGATGATCGTAGTAGGATTCCTACTGATGCTCGGCGGAAGCTCAACCCCTGAACAGTTTAACCCCGACATATTCTCAACGCGCCGAATTGTAATCGGTCCTGCTTTCGCATTTATCGGCTTCATATTAATGGGCGTGGCAATCGTTTGGGTTCCAAAATCAAAACAACTACCAAATTCATAACAATACAAAATGGACTGGCTACAAGCTCTCATTCTTGGAATTATACAGGGATTGGCAGAATACCTGCCAATCAGTTCAAGCGGACATCTGGAAATTTTTCGCGAGATACTCCATGTCGACCTCCCTTCCGACGAGATTCTTGAATTCGACGTAATGCTTCATGCTGCAACAGTATTATCGACATTAGTTGTATTGCGCAACGAATTCTTCCCACTGTGCAAAAGCTTCTTCACGGTAAAACTCGACTACAATTTCTATTACGTTTGCAAGATTTTACTTTCATGCATACCAGTTGCAATTGTAGGATTCTGTTTCAAGGACATGGTTGAATCTTTTTTTGGAGGTAGTCTTACAACCGTTGGTATCTGTTTAATCATCACGGCAGCACTGCTTACATTCGCATACATGTTCCGCACACGCCCGCTGATAAAATCGCGCACCGAATCAGAAGGCCACGACATCACCTGGGTGGATGCTTTCATTATAGGTATCGCTCAAGCCGTTGCAGTATTGCCTGGCTTGTCACGCTCCGGCACAACTATCGCAACCGGCATCATGCTAGGTGATAACCGGTCGAAAGTAGCTTCATTTTCATTCCTGATGGTGATAATTCCTATTCTTGGTGAAGCTCTGCTCAACGTGAAAGACATGTTGGAAGCTCCTTCCACCACACAAGCTGTTGGAACCCTGGAGTTGACAATAGGTTTCATAGCTTCGTTTCTAGTAGGTTGCGCAGCTTGCCAATGGATGCTGAACATAGTTAAAAAGGGCAAACTCGTTTGGTTCGCAATTTACTGCGTTATAGTGGGACTCATTTGCATAATCTGGTAATAGCTCGAAATGAACTATATCGACGGAGAAATATTATATATTGATAAGCCCTACCGCTGGACATCGTTCGACGTAGTGAAACGTTTACGCGGCGAACTGACCCGCCGTCTCCACTGTCGCAAGTTAAAAGTGGGACATGCTGGCACACTCGATCCACTGGCAACTGGCGTGATGATTGTATGCACAGGACGCGCAACAAAACAGATCGACACTCTTCAGGCCAGCGTAAAAGAATATGTTGCAACAATTTCATTGGGAGCAACAACACCATCGTTCGACCTTGAAACAGAAATCGACGCCACCTACCCCACCGAACATATTACCCGACAGCTAGTCGAACAAACACTTCTATCGTTCATAGGGACAATCAACCAAACGCCACCAGCATATTCCGCAATTAAAATCAACGGAGAACGGGCCTACACATTTGCACGCCGTGGCGAACAGGTTGAAATGAAAACAAAAACATTAGTAATCGACACTATCGAGCTGCTTGACTATCAACCCAACGAAATCACCCTACGTATCGTGTGTTCAAAAGGCACATACATTCGAGCGCTGGCACGCGACATAGGCCAAGCTCTAAACTCAGGAGCCCACTTGACCGCACTTCGGCGTACACGCATTGGGAAAGTCACGATCGACCAATGCCTATCCCCGGCCGACATGGTAAAACAAATAAAGGAACTCCCCGTAGAGATGCCCGAAACAAAAACCGAACAATAACAAGAAAAGATATATGAAACTCTCACAATTTAAATTCAAACTCCCCGAAGAGCTCATAGCATCCGAACCGGCACAAAACCGCGACGAATCGCGGCTAATGGTTGTAAACCGCAAAACCGGACAAATCGAACATCATATTTTTAAAGAAATCATACAATACTTCGACGAAGGCGACATGTTCATCTTCAACGACACCCGTGTTTTTCCGGCTCGTCTGACAGGCAACAAGGAAAAAACCGGTGCAAAAATCGAAGTGTTCCTCCTCCGCGAACTGAACGAAGAGCACAAGTTGTGGGACGTACTGGTAGAACCGGCACGTAAAATCCGCATCGGCAACAAACTCTATTTTGGTGAAAACGACTCAATGGTAGCCGAAGTGATTGATAACACAACTTCTCGCGGCCGCACGCTCCGGTTCCTCTACGACGGTTCACACGACGAATTTAAAGAAACCCTTTTCAAACTAGGCTCAACTCCAATCCCCCCCTATATCAAACGAGAGCCAAACGACAACGATGTAGAAAACTATCAATGCATCTTCGCAAAAAACGAAGGAGCAGTTGTTGCGCCCGCTGCCGGCCGCCATTTCTCGCGTGAGCTACTCAAACGAATGGAACTCAAAGGAATCGAATCCGGATTTCTAACTCTTCACTCCGGATTAGGCAACTACCGAGAAATCGATGTTGAGGATTTGACCAAACATCGCATGGACTCTGAGGAAATGGTTGTTGACGAAAACCTTGTCGAGAAAGTGAACGCTACAAAAGATAGTGGCAATAAAATATGCGCCGTCGGCACATCTGTGCTTCGCGGCATAGAAAGCGCCGTATCAATGGGTGGCCACATGAAAACGTTCTCCGGATGGACAAACAAATTCATCTTCCCCCCCTACGATTTCACAGTTCCCGACGCAATGGTTACCAACTTCCACATGCCCTATTCAACAATGCTTATGATGGTTTGTGCTTTCGGAACCTACGATCTCGTTATGAAAGCCTACAACGAAGCTATCGAAAACAAATACCGTTTCGGTGCCTACGGCGACGCAATGCTCATCCTATAAGCTACCTGTCCGATGCCCATACGGCAATAACACCTAACAATTATGTCAAATATACTGACAGGTCTGGTTCATAATCAGGCCATCAAATATAGCACCCGCGCTGCTTTCGCCTTTAAAAGCAACCAGCAGGAACATTGGATCGACACCTCTTGGACCGATTTTGCCAAAGAGGTCGACTACGCCGCCTACGCAATGGATATTCTGGGAGTAGAGCCGGGACACAAGCTGGGCGTATTCACAGCCAACCGCCCCCAAGTGCTCACAACCGACTTCGCAGCATTCCAAAACCGCGCCATCCCAGTATCTCTCTACGCCACAAGCTCGCTCGAGCAGGTTGAGTATATTGTTAACGACGCATTAATCAACATTCTATTTGTCGGCGATGCCGCACAATATGAAATCGCGCTGCAAGCCTGTGCGAAATGTCCTTCACTGAAACAGATTATTGTCTACGATGAAACTGTACTAATACACCAAGACGACAATACCACAATGACCTTCCCGGCTTTTTTAGCCCTGGGAGAATCAGCAACCGACAATTGCCGCCAGCGTGTCGACCAACGTCGCGACGATGCTCAAGATTCTGACATAGCAACCTTGCTCTACACGTCGGGCACTACCGGCGAACCCAAAGGCGCAATTCTGCCTCACTCTTGCTTTAACGCAGCTCTAAGCATTCACCGCGAACGCCTGAAAAACCTTTCCGACAACGACACCTCGGTATGTTTTTTGCCGCTTAGCCACATCTTTGAAAAAGCCTGGACTTATTTTTGCCTTTACTCAGGAATAAAAGTGTATGTCAACCTCGATCCGCACGACATCCAAAACACTATTCGTCAGGTAAAACCGACATGCATGTGCGCCGTTCCTCGCTTCTGGGAAAAAGTATACGCCGCCGTACAATCAAAAATTCAACGTATGGGGCCTGTGCAGCGCGCCCTCGTAAAACGAGCATTGAAAGTAGGACAACGCCGCAACCTCGATTACGTACGTCTTGGCCGTAAGGTGCCTGCTATGCTTGAACTCCAATATTCCTTCTTCGACAAGCATGTGTTCTCTACTATGCGCAAAGTAATCGGTATAAACGACGGAAACATGTTCCCAACAGCCGGTGCTCCGCTGTCCGACACAATATGCACCTTCCTCCACTCGTGCGGAATCAACATCGTAATAGGCTATGGATTGTCGGAAACAACAGCCACAGTAACATGCTTCCCGGCCGTTGGCTATCGAATAGGCACCGTGGGCACCGTACTGCCTCGTATCCAGATGAAACTAAGTCCTGAAGGCGAAATTCTAGTATGTGGCGAAACCGTTATGAAAGGCTACTATAATAAGCCGGAGGCTACTGCCGAAGCATTTACCTCCGACGGTTGGTTCCGCACAGGCGATGCCGGCAAAATCGACGATACCGGCGCCCTGGTGCTAACAGAACGAATCAAGGACTTGTTCAAAACCTCAAACGGCAAATATATCGCACCGCAGGCCCTCGAAAGCAAGTTGGGAGAAGACGAATACATTGAGCAAGTAGCCGTGATTGGCGACCAGCGCAAATATGTAACAGCCATAATCATACCCGCATTTGAGGCACTGAAAGAATATGCGACGAAGAAAAAAATTTCCTACAAATCATTGGCCGAGTTAGTTAACAACTCTGAGATACGCCGTATGATTCAGGATCGAATCGACCGACTTCAGAAAGGATTTGCCAACTACGAAAAAATAAAGAAATTCACGCTGCTACCCAGCGAGTTCACAATGGAAAGCGGCGAGTTGACAAACACCCTCAAACTACGCCGCCCAGTAATCAACAAGAAATATGCCGGCATAATCGAGGCCATGTATGCCTCATGATGCTAAATAAATAATATAACAAACAATATGACAACCCAAGACCAGATAAAACAGACGATAGAGCGCAAGTCCGCGCTGGGGAGGTATCTTTGACATCGATTCGAAGAGAATCCAAGTAGAAGAAGAAGAATTACGTACCCACGTGCCCGGCTTCTGGGAAAACCCACAAACCGCACAGGTGCAAATGAAAAAAATTAAAGACCTCCGCAACTGGATCGACCGCTACGACGAGCTAGACAAACTAACGCAGGAGCTTTCGCTAGCCGCCGACTTTCTAAAAGAAGGCCTTGTCGACGAAGCCGAACTCGACGCACTTTACGAGCAAGCTACCGCCAAAGTTGAGTCACTTGAGCTGCTGAATATGCTGCGCCGCGAAGAGGACTCTCTTCCTGCCGTTCTTAAAATAAACTCAGGAGCCGGAGGAACAGAAAGCCAGGACTGGGCATCAATGCTGATGCGCATGTATCTGCGCTGGGCCGAATCGAAAGGCTACAAAACCTCAATAGCTCATCTTATCGATGGCGATGAAGCAGGCATAAAATCAGTAACAATCAATATTGAAGGCCCATTTGCATATGGTTATCTAAAAAGCGAGAATGGCGTGCACCGTCTGGTGCGCGTATCGCCTTACAACGCTCAGGGCAAACGAATGACATCCTTCGCCTCAGTTTTCGTCACCCCTTTGGTCGACGACACAATAGAAGTTAAACTCGATCCGGCACTTATGTCGTGGGACACATTCCGAAGCGGCGGTGCCGGCGGACAGAACGTTAACAAAGTTGAATCGGGCGTTCGTTTACGCTATCAATACACCGACCCTTATACCGGCGAAAAAGAGGAAATTCTCATCGAAAATACCGAGACACGCGACCAGCCCAAAAACAAGGAAAATGCATTGCGTTTGCTCCGTTCAATGCTATACGAAAAAGAACTGCAGCATCGTTTGGCCGAACAACGTAAAGTTGAGGACTCCAAACTAAAAATTGAATGGGGTTCACAGATACGCTCCTACGTGTTCGACGATCGTCGAGTGAAGGATCACCGTACAGGCCACCAGACTTCCGATGTCAACGCCGTAATGGACGGCGACCTCGACCCATTCATCAAGGACTATCTGATGCAATTCGCCCAAAAAGAAGAATAATGGAAAAACTTACAATTATAAAAGTAGGAGGAAAAATAGTAGAGCAGCACGAATCGCTACTCAATCTGCTTGCCTCTTTCAAACAAATCGAAGGAAAAAAAATACTGGTACATGGAGGAGGTCGCTCGGCAACAGCTCTGGCAACTCAAATGGGCGTTGAAACAACCATGATCGACGGACGTCGCGTGACCGACACGCAGATGCTGCGCATTGTAACTATGGTTTATGCCGGTGAGGTTAACAAAACTATTGTAGCCTCTCTTCAAGCTCTTGGCATAAATTCCATCGGTTTAACCGGAGCCGATGCTGATATCATTCTGTCGCACCGTCGAAAACCAACAGCACAAGCCGACTTTGGGTGGGTTGGCGACGTAGACCGCGTAAACCCAAAGCCATTGCATTTGCTTCTGGGTGCCGGAATAGTGCCGGTAATCGCACCACTCACCCACGACGGACAAGGACACATGCTAAACACCAACGCCGACACAATGGCTCAAGCCGTGGCTACGGGAATGGCTTCCCTCTACAACGTTGATTTAATCTACACCTTCGAGAAACCAGGCGTTATGAAAGCCAACAGCGACAGTCTCGACGACGTAATACCCCTCATCACTCCCCAATCATTCTCCAATTTGCGGGCCGACGGAACCATATCGGGAGGCATGATACCAAAAATTGAGAATGCGCTAGAAGCCCTGCGTCAAGGTGTGAGACAAGTGAAAATCACTTTAGCCGACAACATCCATAACCCATCGGCCGGCACAAGAATAAAACTACAGGAACAGTAACAATAGGTTGCCTAAATTTAATTCTACGCCAACAACATGAAACTATCAATCACGAAGGAGCAAATAGCGGAACTTCCCGACGTTACCTACTCAGGCAACATACATGTTGTTACAACTGAACAAGATGCCCAGAAAGCTCTGAACGCTATTTACCGTTCCAACATTGTTGGATTCGACACCGAAACAAAACCATCATTCACAAAAGGGCATAGAAACTCCGTGGCTCTGATTCAGATAGCTACACCAACCGATTGCTATCTGTTCCGTATAAACCGATTCGGATTCTGCAAAAGCCTCGTGGACTTCATGCAAAACAACCAGATAACCAAAATTGGGCTTTCGCTGCGCGACGATTTCCACGTTCTTCACAACATAGCATCATTTGAGCCGCAAGGATTCATCGACTTGCAGCAATTCGTATCCAACTTCAGCATCGCCAACGCATCGCTCCAAAAAATATTTGCCATTATTTTCAACCAGCGCATTTCAAAAAGACAGCAACTATCGAACTGGGAGGCAGATACACTAACCACACCTCAAATGAACTATGCAGCAATCGACGCTTGGGCCTGCCTGAAAATATATAAATATTTAACATCCGGTTCATTTAATCCACAGCTATCTCCCTACCGTAGCGAACTTCAAGAAAACGAACAACAAAATAATATTTCGCCCCAAAGCTAGGATTTTACAAAGAAAAGAACTAACTTTGCGGAGTTTTTCTAAAAGACACAATTGTGGGAAAATTTTCAGCATTCAATCTGCCGCTAAAATCGTTGCCTACAGGCACTCATGATTTTGATTTCCATCTCGACAAAGAATTTTTCAAAAACATGGAAAGTTCCGATGTGCGTGACGGGAATATTGACGTACACGTAACTGTGGTCAATAAAGGCCATTTCTACGACCTAACGTTCAACGTCAATGGCGAAATAACCCTACTGTGCGACCGTTGTCTAGATGAAATGCAATGGCCTATCGACACACAATATCACATTGTTGTCAAATACGGTCCTGATTTCAACGACGATTCCGACGAATTGTTGGAAATACCTGAAACCGACAACTACCTCAATGTGGCTTACATGATTTACGACACAATAGTCCTTGCAATACCTATAAAGCACGTTCATCCGCTTGGAAAATGTAATCGTGCAATGAGCACCCTACTTAGAAAACATCGCTCACCTGGTTCGCTAGTCGACAGCGAGGACTCTGAATTGCAAGAAGAACTGCTCGACGACGAATTGCTCGACGAAGGCGACACATCCGAATCAGCTACCGACCCTCGCTGGGATGCACTCAAGAATCTAACTGACAACAATTAACAATAAATACAACAAATAAATCATACAACAATGGCACATCCTAAACGAAAACAATCCAAAACCCGCACAGCCAAGCGCCGCACACACGACAAAGCCCTCGAGCCCACACTGGCAGTATGCTCTCACTGCGGTTCTTGGCATGTTTACCACTGCGTATGCCCTGTTTGCGGCTACTATCGCGGCAAAATAGCCATCGAAAAAGAAGCAGCCGTTTAATCGGCTCCGAAAGCTATCGGTAAACAAACTATCCGCTTAAGGAATCAATTCCGGCGGTAATAACATAAGTCCCGGGAAAAGCTTGTCAAAAACGGCAAGGCGATTCCCCGGGAAAAAATGTTATATTCAACAAGCCGGTGTTATCAACCAACAAAAACCAATCGCACAAATGTTAAACCCTCGCATAGCCGGAATAGCCTCATACGTTCCTGACGACATTCTCGACAACGAGATGCTGTCGAAAATGGTCGAAACTAACGATGAATGGATCACAACCCGCGTCGGAATCAAACAACGCCGCATTCTTCGCGCCGAAGGAGAAGGTTCATCCTACCTTGGAATACAGGCTGTAAACAAACTTCTCAAATCGACAGGCGTAGCTCCCGACGACATCGATTTGCTCATCTGCGCAACCTCAAACCCCGACTATAGGTTCCCCTCGACAGGTTCAGTAATCGCCCACCAGTGCGGGCTTAAAAACTGCTACGCTTACGACATTCAGGCCGCTTGCGCCGGATTTCTGGTTGCACTCCAGGATGCAGCAGCTTATTGCCGCGCAGGCATGTACAAAAATATAGTTGTAGTTGCTGCTGAAAAAATGTCGTCAATGGTAAACTATAGCGACCGAACAACATGCACTCTCTTTGGCGACGGTGCAGGCTGTATGCTGATTCAACCAACAGAAAAAAATGTCGGTATCGTCGATGGTGTATTCCATGTCGACGGAGAAGGACTTCCCCACCTGCTGATGAAAGCAGGCGGATCAGTACGTCCCGCTTGTCAGGAAACTCTCGACGGCGGCGAGCACTTCCTATATCAAGAAGGCCGTGCCGTTTACAAACACGCAGTTTCCGACATGCTCAGCTCATCGCTTAAAGTCATGGAACGCAACAACTTGTCAATTGACAACATCGACTGGCTTGTTCCTCATCAGGCAAACCTCCGTATAATCGAAGCTGTTGCCGAACGCACCGGAATTGACCACGAAAAAGTACTGGTAAACATTGAACGCTACGGAAACACTTCGGCAGCTTCCATTCCACTTTGTCTCGACGAATACAAAAACAAGCTAAAACCGGGCGATAAAATAATCCTCACAGCATTTGGTGCCGGTTTCACCTGGGGAGCACTCTATGTTATTTGGGATTTATAATTCAACTTTCGCAACCGAAAGTTGATGGTTATGAATTAATATAAAAAAAAATAAAAGCTACAAGGCGATATGTCACATTCGGCATATCGCCTTTTTATATATCGTCGCCAGCTACAGCTACCGCCAACGTTGTTGCGTAATAATGATTTTTTGTATATATTTGCTTCTATAACCCACTCACTAGATTCCATAATGGAAAATTATATAGTATCAGCCCGTAAATATCGTCCCTCAACATTCGCTTCAGTTGTCGGGCAGAAGGCTCTGACAACAACCCTGCAAAACTCTATTGCAAAAAACAGGCTGGCTCATGCCTATCTGTTTACCGGTTCACGCGGTGTCGGCAAAACCTCATGTGCCCGCATATTTGCAAAAACAATAAACTGCCAACATCGCACCCCCGACGGAGAAGCGTGCAACCACTGCCAATCATGCATCGAATTCAATAAAGGAACATCACTAAATATTGTCGAACTTGATGCAGCCTCCAACAATGGAGTCGACGATATCCGCTCACTCACCGAACAAGTGCAAGTGCCGCCAATCAACGCTCTTTACCGCGTTTTTATCGTCGATGAGGTTCACATGCTATCGCCAGCCGCTTTCAATGCTTTTTTGAAAACCCTGGAGGAACCGCCATCATACGTAATCTTTATTCTCGCTACAACCGAGAAGCATAAAATAATACCAACAATTCTCTCCCGCTGTCAAATTTACGACTTCTCACGAATCACCATTCAGGATATCGTTGATCACCTGAGCTACGTAGCTTCGCAAGAAAACATCAATGCGGAGGAAGCTGCACTCAACGTAATTGCCCGTAAGGCCGACGGTGCAATGCGCGATGCACTTTCTATTTTCGACCAAGTAGCAGCCTCATCCTCAGGCAACGTCACATATGCCGCTACAATTGAGAATCTAAACATTCTCGACTATGAATACTACGACCGCCTGGTTGAAGCCTTTATAGCCAGCGACGTCACAACATCATTATTGATCTACAAAGAAATACGCGACAAAGGCTTCGATTCGCAATTCTTTATAAACGGGTTGGCACAGCATTTTCGCGACCTTATGGTTGCTCGCGACCCAAAAACAATTCAATTGCTTGAAGCAGCCGACAATGCGCGCGCGGCAATGGCAGCCGTAGCGGCTAAATGCACTCCACAGTTCCTTTACAAAGCTATGGACTTATGCAACACTGCCGATCTGAACTACCGCTCCGCCACCAACAAACAGTTCCTTGTCGAACTCACGCTCATCAAACTCTGCCAACAACTTAGCCCCTCGCCCCGTAACGACGGCGCAGACGAGGGGCAACTTCGCCCTATAGCCGCAAAGCCTAGGGAGCACGCGCCGTCAACCCCCGTAACAACAGATTCGCCCAAACATCAGTCGGCGCCACAGCCACCAGCAAAACCATCAGCAGCATCAATTCCTACGCCACCAGCACAGCCCAAGCCACATGTTATCAGAAACCATCGGCTCGCCTCAATTTCAATCAATACTAATCCGACAAAAGAAGTCGAAACCACTCAGACAGCAGCAACGCCAACTGTTGCATTAAATAACAACTTCACCAACGACGAGTTGAATACCGTTTGGCAAGAATTCATTCTCAACCACCCAACCGAGCATCTACTCCGCAACGCAATGAGAAATTGCATACTGTCGCGCAACCCTCAAAACCCAAATCACATTACAGCCACAGTCGAATCCGAAGCCATACGCGATTCAATCCATCAAGGACTACCTCTACTCACCCAAGAGCTTCAAACAAAACTAAAGAACGCGTCGATACTACTCAATATTGAGCTTAACAAAGAGCAAGTATCAGCCACATCGCTCACCGACGCCCAAGCATTTGCCCTCATGCGCAAAAACCACCCATACCTCAACACACTCATCGCCGACCTGCACCTAACAATGATTTAAAATCAATTCATCTTCCACGTATACACATATAAAAAAAGAAAAAACCTCTGATAATAGGTAACTTTTCACTAATTTTGCGCAAAATTTCAGTAATGGCAAAAAACTTAGTTATAGTAGAGTCGCCTGCCAAGGCTAAAACTATTGAAAAATTTCTAGGAAAAGACTTCAAAGTTCTATCCAGCTATGGCCACATCCGCGACCTCAACAAAAAAAAGATAAGCATAGAAATAGACAACGGTTTCACTCCTGTTTATGAAATTCCAGACGACAAGAAAGCTCTTGTTGCCGACCTGCGCAAAGCCGCTTCTGAAGCTGAAACCGTATGGTTAGCTTCCGATGAGGACCGTGAAGGAGAAGCTATAGCCTGGCATCTGTGTGAAGTGTTAGGATTAGATCCGGCAACTACCCGCCGTATCGTATTCCACGAAATCACAAAAGGGGCAATCGAAAACGCAATAAAACACCCGCGCACTATCGACATCGACCGCGTCGATGCCCAACAGGCTCGCCGTGTGCTCGACCGCATTGTCGGTTTCGAACTTTCGCCAGTACTTTGGAAAAAGATTAAACCTTCACTCTCGGCCGGTCGAGTCCAATCTGTAGCCGTACGGTTGATTGTGGAACGCGAGAATGAAATAACGGCATTCAAAGCCGAACCATACTTCCGCATTACAGCCGACTTCGTGACAGAGGGCACCGACGCACGCTTGACAGGCGCTCTATCGGAACGCATGCCCGATTTAGAATCGGCCAACAAATTCCTTGCCGATTGCATAGGTGCAACATATACGGTCAGCTCGGTACAAAGCAAACCGCTCACACGCCAACCGGCACCTCCTTTCACAACCTCAACTCTCCAGCAAGAAGCGTCCAGAAAACTAGGCATGACGGTGTCACAAACCATGGCATTAGCTCAGCGTCTTTACGAAGCAGGTCATATAACATACATGCGTACCGACTCTCTAAATCTGTCGGAAATTGCACAAAAAGCCATTGCAGCCGAAATTACAACAGCAGTTGGTTCTGACTACCTCAAACCACGTCAATACCATACAGCATCGAAAGGCGCCCAGGAAGCTCACGAAGCAATCCGACCAACCGATATCGCTACCTGTGAAATAAGCGGCACCGTTCAGGAAAAACGGCTATACAACCTAATTTGGAAACGGACAGTAGCCTCGCAAATGTCCGACGCTCGCATCGAAAAAACAACAATTGAAATACAACCGTCCACCCGGAATGAAAACTTCGTTGCAACAGCCGAAGCTATTGTTTTCGACGGTTTCCTCCGTCTTTACACCGAAAGCCACGACGAGTCCGACGAGCCCGGACAGCCTATAGTGCTTCCGCCTTTGAAAAACGGCGACAAACTCGAAGCTATATCTGTAACAGCAACCGAACGCTTCACCCAACAACCACCACGCTACACCGAAGCTTCGCTTGTAAAAAAAATGGAAGAACTTGGCATTGGACGTCCATCAACATATGCGCCTACAATTTCTACAATACAGGCGCGGGAATACATTATGAAAGGACAGAACGAAGGACAGCCTCGCAACTTCATAGTATCAACGCTCAAAGATGGTAAAATCACCTCTGACACCCATACCGAACTGACAGGAGGAGACAAAGGCCGACTTCTTCCAACCGACATCGGAATGATTGTCAACGACTTCCTCATTCAATACTTCCCCGGGATACTCGACTATGATTTCACCGCACGCATGGAAGAGAAATTCGACCTCATAGCTGAAGGCAAACTGCCATGGTCGGACGAAATAGCCACGTTCTACAAACTATTCCACCCCGATGTGGAAAATGCACTTTCAATGCGACTAGAGCACAAAGTTGGCGAACGAGTTCTAGGCAAACACCCTGTGAGCGGCAAAACCGTATCGGTAAAGATTGGTCGTTTTGGCCCACTTATTCAAATTGGCGAAGCCGACACAGACGAAAAACCCCTGTTCGCATCGTTGTTGAAAGATCAATCTATGTCGACAATCACACTCGAACAAGCGCTGCAATTATTCGAATTTCCTCGCGAACTTGGTTCATACGAAGACTCCGACGTATCTGTTGCCGTTGGTCGCTTCGGTCCATACGTGAAACACAACGGAAAGTTCATTTCTATACCAAAAGAAATTGCGCCTACCGAAATCACTCTGGATCAAGCCATTGAGTTAATACAAGCAAAACGCGAAGCAGAAAGCAAAAAGCTTGTAAAAACATTTAGCGAAGAACCTGATTTGCAAATACTCAACGGCCGCTATGGCGTATATATCGCATACAAGAAATCGAACTACAAGATTCCCAAGACCGTTCAGAATCCGGCAGAGCTCACAATTGAGCAATGTCGCGACATTATAGCCCAACAGGATGCCAAACCACAAAGAACAACCCGAAGAATCCGCAAATAACAATTATGCCACGTCCACAAAATCAACAACCACGCCGCCCGAAACCAGACGTAATTGAGACATATCCTGTTAATACGGAACACCAGCTGCTTCCATTTCTCATCGAATCGATGCCGATGCGAAAGCGTACGGTTGTTAAAAACATGTTGCGCCATAATCAGGTGGCGGTTAACGGCAAACCAATAACTCTCAATAGCACTCCACTCAACCCGGGCGACAAAGTGGAAGTGAACCTCACACGCGAATTTCGCGTCTTCCAAAATCGCCGCATGAAGATTATCTACGAAGACGACGATGTTATTGTTATCGAAAAAGGCTACGGACTGTTATCGATGGCTTCCGACAGAAAGCAGAAAGACAAGCCTGAAGAAACTGCCTATTCAATTCTTCGCGAATACTTCAAATGGCACTCGCCTGACAACAAAGTGTTTATCGTTCACCGTCTGGATCAGAACACATCGGGTTTAATGATGCTGGCAAAAAACGTGGAAGCCAAGGACACTATGCAGCACAACTGGAACAACATGGTGCTTCAGCGCAAATATATTGCCGTTGTTGAGGGATATATCGACGACGATCAAGGTGAAGTTCGCAGCTATCTGGCAGAGACTTCACAACACGAAGTTTACTCAACAGAAAACCCGCAAGAAGGGAAATTGGCAGTCACTCGCTACCGTGTACTAAAACGGAGCTGCGGACATACAATGCTTGAGGTGGAACTCGACACCGGACGCAAAAACCAAATACGCGTTCATATGAAGGACCTTGGCCATCCAATTGCCGGCGATCGCAAATACGGTGCCCGCTCTACGGCCATACACAGACTGGCTTTGCATGCTCAAACCTTGCGCTTCGCCCACCCTGTAACGCGCCGCGACATGAACTTTACAACGCCGATTCCCGGCTCTTTCTATAAACTTGTAGGCGGGAAATAGCCGCCTACAAGTTTGAAGAGCCATATCATAAAATTTCAGGAGACTATCCGGAATTAAGCCATGCTCATCCGCAGGCTAAGGCTAAGACTATAGTTTGTTAACCTCCTTAATCTTCACAGCACGGTTAATTTCGTAGTTTTCGCATGCCATGTATGCGTTTTTGCAAATCCAAATATATTCACAATCATTTGGCATATATGCTGTGCTAGAAGTGTAGGAATAGTCAAGTGCATATACTTTCTGGTAGCCGTCGCCCATGGAAATATGGGTCGTTGACCATTTACCGGTGAATTCTTCAGTCTTATTCTCTTCCCATCTATAATCGGGATAATATCCTTTTCTTTGCTCGACAACTAACATTCCTTTAAGTTTACCATTTTTCAGAACTTGAACGGTAACTGTGTTACGATAGGTCCAATAGTCTTCAAATTCAAATGAATATGAAATCTCGAATGGTGGATTATATACGTCATCTTCTAAAATCGTTTCAACGCCATCTTCACCTGCCTGATTCTGTTCCTTATTTGCGGAACCCGAGCATGCTGCCATTGCACATAGTGCAACTGTTGTTGCGAAAGCAAGAAAAACTTTATTCATTTTTATAATTGGTTTGATTAAAAAGTATTTGTTTATGGTATTGTACAAAGTTAGTCCATCGGGAGGTTTGTGTATCCGGACATCTGGCTATGTGTTACTTTAACTGATTCGACTCGGTTTTTCTGAGCCGGTTACCCAAAACTAAAGGCTTGATGGATTTTTATGTTCAACTATTTCTCAGCCTGGATTTCGATTAGCCGTGCGGGTTGGTCGGTTGTAATAAGATCTACACCGGGCACAGCATTCCACTTTTTCAACAGGTCGTCGCCATCAATAGTCCACACATTAACTTCCAAACCCAAATCGTTGGCTTGCGATATCCAACCGGGATTCTTGTCGTAGAATGAATAATGGTAGTCGATTCCTGTCAACCCCATCTCTTTGGCCTGAACCGGCGTAAGTCCTCCTCCCAGATAAGCAACCTTCGCTTGAGGAGCTAGCTCATGTATAGCCCGACATGCATCAAGACTGAATGAAATATACTCAGTGCGTTCGGCTAACCCCATGTCGTTAACCAATTTCACTATATCACTACACACCTGGCGATCGCGCTGGGCAGTGCGGTGCGGTTTCACCTCTAATATCAGCTTTATATCGGGCAACTGTTTGGCTACTTGAAAATATTCAATCAAAGTAGGCAGATATTCACCGTTACGCAACCGGTTGTACTGGATGTTACCGTATGTCGTGTCTTGAATACGCACATCGCCTATGTTATTGTCGTGGAAAACAACTAGCACTCCGTCGACAGTTGAGTGAACATCCAACTCCGCGCCATAGCATTTTACCTTTGCGGCTTCTACAAGAGCGCTTACTGAATTCTGAGCCGAATCCGCTGCCGTCCAGAAACCACGGTGGGCTATAACCTTTGGCTGTGCAGCCATACACACTGAGGCCGCAGAGGCCAAAATTGCTGACGCAATAAATGCTTTCATATACTATTTTATTTTTGAATTGATTTTAGAACCGAAGGTCGGTTTGTGGTAATATAATCCACACCTTCGGTGGCATTCCATTTTTTCAAAAGTTGCTCGTCATCGACTGTCCACACATTCACTTCCAAACCTAATTGCTTTGCTTGGGGAATCCATTCGGGGTGTCGGTCGAAGTGTGTATAATGATAATCAACTCCGGTCAGTCCAAGCTTCTTGATTTGTTCCGGCGACACATCAGTAGCTCCCTCCAGATAGAACACCTTCGCGTTAGGAGCCAAATGTCGAATAGCTTTACAAATCTCTAAACTGAACGATATATATTCAACCCTATCGCTCAACCCCATATCATCGACCAGCTTGACCGCAGCCGCGCTAACCTGCCGATCGCGCTGGGCGGTGCGATGAGGCTTTATCTCCAAAATGAGTTTCAAATCAGGGTATTTGCGCGAAGCCTGAAGGAATTGTATCAATGTAGGCAAATATTCACCGTTGCGCATCCTGTTGTATTGAATATTTCCATAAGTGGTATCTTGAATGCGAACATCGCCTATATTATTGTCGTGATAAACCACCAACACATCGTCAACAGTGTAATGCACATCGAATTCCGATCCATAGCATCCTAACTTGCCCGATTCAAGCATAGCGCCTATCGAATTATTTGCCGAATCGGCCGCTGTCCAGAAACCTTGATGAGCTATAATCTTTGGCTGCGAGGCCAGGCATACAGCAGCAAAACACAACATCACTGCACTTACAAATAGTCCTTTCATGAAATATGATATGATTGTAAAAAAATGATATTACCAAAGTTACATTTTTTAATCGTCCACTGCAAAATAAAAATACTAAATTTGCAATATGAACAACAAAGGCAAAAATATAAGCATCGGTCCAATCGGAGTTTTCGACTCCGGCTACGGAGGCCTGACCATATTACGTCATATCCGTAAACATTTGCCCGACTACGATTATATATACTTGGGCGACAACGCACGCGCTCCCTATGGAACGCGCTCGTTCGATATTGTTTACGAATTTACCCTTCAGGCCGTCAGCCATTTGTTCGACATGGGATGTCCACTCGTAATTCTAGCCTGCAACACAGCTTCAGCCAAAGCCTTGCGCAACATACAGCAAAACGATCTGCCCAAAATCGATCCCACCCGTCGCGTTCTTGGCGTAATTCGTCCTACGGCCGAAGCGGTAGGCAACCTCTCCGATAATGGGCATATCGGGCTGCTCGCCACGCCAGGAACCGTCCGCTCCCATAGCTACGAATTGGAAATAGCCAAGCTATACCCCTCGTTCTGCCTCACCTCGGTTGAATGCCCTATGTTCGTGCCTCTTGTAGAGAACCGGGAGCACACATCGGCCGGCGCCGACTATTTTGTCGCCAAATATGTCGATCAACTTATCAGTGAAGACCCTCAAATCGACACAGTCGTGCTCGGATGCACCCACTATCCTTTACTTGAGCCGAAAATACGGAAGGCAATCATTAACCACCCTTTGACACTAGGTCGGAAGATAAACGTTGTGTGCCAAGGAGAACTTACAGCCGTATCGCTAGCCGATTACCTCAACCGACATCCTGAAATAGAATCTCGCATAAGTCGTGGAGCGAAAACCGAGTATTTTACCACAGAAAATCCAGCCACCTTCAGCTCTTTGGCAACAATGTTCATGTCATCGCCGGTTAATGCCCAGCACACAACAATCTGACCTCCGTCAACAATTACTGTAGATTACCGCCATGATAATCGCGGCCGGCCGCATAAGCCGTAACAGCCATTATTACGCCATTGGCTCCGATGCAAACCATTGCTATGCCAGCAACCAAGGTGAACATCGATTCAGTTGTACGGAGCGGAGTTGCCAGCAGCGCTATACCGGCAAGCAGCGACAGAACAGGTAGCAAATATAGCCACCACGGCATTGACACCCCGGCCATTGACAAGGCAACTATCTGCCATAGTCCCAGCGCGATTAACAGTGCTGCAAGCACATAAACAAACACACCAACCAATACCTGCGGCCATATTATCATTATCAGGCCAACGATAAGCGACCCGATAGCCGACATCAGGTTAATCCCTTCCGTACTTTGGCGACGCTTCTTCGACGCAACTGCCGAGACTAGGATAATTGCCCCGGGCAGGACAAACAGCCAGCCAAGTATCACTACCAGCCATTGCAACAGGCTCTCGTCGGAATGCATACTAATCAATGCTATGCCGGCAGCCAGAACAAACAGGCATACCCAAAAATTTGATTTTCCGTTCATAATAAGCAGTTTTTTTGTTTAAATAACAATTTAACTGTTCTGCTTGTTTATGAACGGAAAAACGATTAAACTATGCATTGGGGTTAATATAATCCATGGTTCTTGTGGCTATTGAGCCATTGCACGCGTTTTTCAAGGAATTCGGTTAAAGTTTTATAGTTTGTGCGGAAATCGAACGAGCACTGGTTCTTGTAACTTCCGTCGCGCGGCCAAATCATACCGTTTGTTTTTGCCGATGGTTCAATTATGGCGGCGTAATCGTCCATAAACAAACGAAGTTCAGGCCAGATATTCGTATAGAAGTTGTCCCATTTCTGATTAAAAAGCGCTAACAGTTCCTTGTTTTGCAGTAATAGCCGGAAAAACGAGTATCCCCCGGCGTTGCCATCGGCGGTAAAGAGCAAGTCATTGTATTTGCCCGCACCCTCTGAGCCATCGTAAGTGAAGCCCCAGTCGAAATCCCAAGCCGGCCCAAACTTATATACACTGTTGTCGCCAAGTTCCTCTTTGAACATATAGAAACTCTTGGGATGATTGAGTTCACGGTTGCGAGCAACAACGTATACAAGCAGATAGTCGGCAACAGTGTTTATATCCAACACATCTGACAGCGATTCATTGCTGCCACGCTGCGTCACGGCATTGAGCATCTTTGTTATGTCGGCTTTCCATTGGTTGAAATACTCATCGGCTGTAAATGAGCCAGCTGCCTCTTCTGCCAATTCAACTAAGTCGGGATCCTTAACCATAACCGGAAGATTTTTGCTGCGGTTGCCATAAGTGAATGTGTAGCGGAATTTATAATCCTCGTCATAGTTGGTGTCAATTTCGAATAGCATACCTTTGGTTTCATCTATATCGACACTTCCGCCACCTATGCCTATTTTCTCAGTCAGGAAATACGCTCCTCGATAATTGCCATTCAAATAAACATTCACCGGAACTGTATGGTTAGAAAATGGGAGACCAAGAAGTTGCGCAAGCTTCAACGCAATTGCGTTACGCATCATTGAGCAATCAAGATAGTTAGCGATCAGAGCAAATGATTTAGCTTTAGCCAATCCGCAAACGCTCTGTTTTTTAGGCAACTTAAAGCGGTAGGGAGTCTTTGCCATTTTCCATGTTGAATTACCGCGACCACGGAATTCAACTTCTGTTTCGGGAATATCGTCGTAATAACCATTGCCATCCATGCTCAATGTTGCGCGATAAATGGTGCTTTTGGTGAAATCACCTGTCTTGTACAAATCCTTGATTGTCGGATAGTCGAGTAAATTTACTCTAATCACGGGAACATTCGTACCGATAACTGTGCTGTCAATCACATCGACATCTACGGTTTCGGAGGTCCCGTCGTTGAACTCAACAGTAACATTATTGGCTTTATCACCCCAAGCTGTCGACTGGAATTTAAACTTATCGATATCTGCAACCTTGCCGGTTGTGAACTTGCCGTCCTGACGATATATATGTACATGGGGGTGTTGAGTAACCGCTGTCAACGCTGTTACAAGTATCAATAGAGCAGATAGTATATTCTTCATGGTTAAATGGCAAATTTAAAGGATTTATTATTAATGGTTAGAATGTAAAGTCCCGCGGGAATATCAGCAAGGTTAATTGTGCAAACACCTGACGCACAAACTTGTTTTAGCATTTTACCGTCGTGAAAAAAAAGCGTTACATTACTATTCTCAGGCAAGTTATCCAACTGCAATGTATTGTTAGTCAGTTCAATTGAAATTTGCGACAATACTACCTCGTCAATTGCCGAAAACCCGGTGTTACCCTTTTTTGACGAATACGACCACCCCTTTACATCGGCAATAGCCACCGAAAATGTTGTACCCGACGGCGCACTGAAATGGAGTTCACTATTAGTTATATCAAGCGACAGACCCGATTCGCCTTGAAGCAAAAATGTTGAGCCGTCCTTATACTCAACCGAAACTGACTGGTAAGCCATTGCAGAACTAACAATTGGCAGAAGCATGGCAAGCACCAATACGACAAAATTTAAATAATTTTTCATGGATGTATTAGCTATTAATTGATAATCTTCGCAAAGATAACAAAATATCATTACAATCAGGTAAACTCTTGCGTCCCCAAAAATTTTGTTTATTTTTGCATAATAATATATTCATATAAATCGATTTACAAGAACGGCGAGGTGATACGAAATGTCAATTTGGAATAAAATACAGTTACTGATTGGCGCTTCTGATAATATCGACTATGATACAACTGAGGCAGAATCTGTTAAGCGAAGCACTAAACAGTATGCATTTGTAGATGTCGAAGTGGACATACACGATAAGAAGGTTCATGATATAGGCGCACTACGCTACGATGGGGCTGTATATCATGGCGGTTCGCGAAAAGAGCTTATGGCGTTTTTAGATGGAGTCGACTTCATTTGTGGGCACAACATAATTTGGCATGATGCGAAATATCTATTCACAGAAGGCGAACTGAGAAGTCAGCTCGTTGATACATTGCATGTTTCCCCATTGCTTTTCCCTGAGCATCCATACCATAAACTTTTAAAGGATGAGAAGCTGCAGACTGATGAATTGAATAATCCTGTAAACGATTGTGAAAAGGCGCGAAGTTTATTGATGAGCGAAGTGGATGCCTGGAATCAGTTGTCTACTGAGAAAAAGCGTATTTATACGGCTTTGCTGCGCGAAACGGTTGAGTTTGTTGGTTTTTTTAAGTTTATAGGCGAAGTTCAATCAGAAAAATATAACCGTGTTGAAGATATTATCAAAGCTTGCTATTCAGGGAAAATTTGTGAAAACACGGAACTGGATGTCTTAATAGAGAAGCACCCTATTGAACTTTCTTACGCTCTGGCATTAATAGATACTAGCGATCATCGTTCTATTACGCCGGGTTGGGTAATTAAAAATTATCCGAATGTAGAGAATATAGTTCGTCGTAGACGTATAGTCGGTCAACGATAGATGAGAGCAAGACGCAATTTGCTATAGATTTATCATAGCGCGAGATAATCTTGGAGATTGGCACATCATGTCCACCGTTAAGCACTCGTTGTGCCACTCGCTTGGCGTTTATAGTGGGCGATTCCGTTGAAACGAAGAATAGGCGAACAAAAAAGCCTGCTTGTTTGGCTCTTAAAATATAGTCTACTTTGTCATCAGCGGACATTACCGTTTCAAAGATGTGGCTTTGCTTTTCTGCAAGACATCTCTCGCGCCATTCATTGCAATAGTTGGCGGCTTTAAACACGGCATTGCGGTCATTCCAGTCGCCAAACATATCGCGGGCAACATTGTCGGGATTGATATATTCCGAGTCTTCCAACCATTTGTGATGCAGTATCTTTGAAGTGACGGATGTCTTGCCTGATCCATTAGGTCCGGCAATAACAATGAGCACAGGTCGATGCTTACTTGCGGTCATTCTTAAATTTGCTTATGCTATCAGTCCATTTTGACTTGGCTATTTCCGTCGCTTGAGCAATCCCAGACGCCACACGCTCGGCCGCCCGCCGGGAGCTTTCGCGGGCTTCTTCGGCTACCTCGCGCATAATCTGAGCCATGCGCTCATCGCCCGGCTCTTCCATCGACGTCAGTCGATAACTATTCATCTCCGCGTCACTCATATCTGTAGACCTTTTTCTTATTCAACGCCAAAGTTACGCAAAAAGTATGAAACCCTAGCTGTGTTTAACAAATTCTTTTACATTAGAAAATACGTATATAAACGTGTGCTCAGATGGTTTAATATGTTCTTCGGTAACATCCTTGCCAGTTATACAGTAGTGACGCTGATTTGCGGATACTCGCTGTGTAATACATGAGTTTATATTATTGAATCGTTATCGGGGTTGTTGCGGAGATAGCTGGCGATGGCAGACTGCGGTGTGATTTTGGCGTAGCAATAGGCACATCCTTGAGGACATGTGTTGTATGCGCTAATATCTTTCGAGAGCATACAACCGCAATTTTTAAGCTGTCCACAGTCGTTGCAGGTATTGAAAAGAAAGTATTGAAGCACCGCGTCATACGGCACCAGATTGGCAATTAGCTCGGGGTCGATATATCTGTTGTGTTCTACACCAAATTGCTCTGTTTAAGATACGTTTCAAATATGAATGGGACGCTGACATTTGTATATTTAAATATAGGCTAATCTATCTGAAAATGGTTGCAATCACAAGGACTGCAACCATTTTCAGATAGATTAGTTATATTTTGTCATACTATTTCACTTCCTCGAAGTCGACGTCGGTGACATGGTCGTCGTGGGGAGCGGAACTCTGTGCTCCGGCATTGGGGTTAGGACCTTGCTGTGCACCGGCTTGTGCCTGCTGTTGTGCGTTGAGAATGTCTTGTTGAACAGCACCGAAGAGTTTTTGAATTTTTTCAATTGCAGGATCGATTGCATCAACGTTCTGTGCTTTGTGAGCCTGTTCAAGTTCGCTGATTGCCGATTCAATTTCTGCTTTCTTGTCGGCAGGAATTGCATTTCCGAATTCTTCAAGCTGTTTTTTAGTTTGGAACACAACGCTATCGGCTTTGTTAAGGGTGTCGATACGTTTTTTCTCAGCTTCATCGGCGGCGGCATTAGCTGCGGCCTCGTCTTTCATTCGTTTAATTTCTGCGTCGGTAAGGCCTGACGATGCTTCAATACGGATGCTTTGTTCTTTGCCTGTTGCTTTGTCTTTTGCCGATACGTTAAGAATACCGTTGGCGTCGATTTCGAAAGTAACTTCGATCTGAGGTATGCCACGGGGAGCGGGAGCTATGCCGTCGAGGTGGAATTTACCCAGAGTCTTGTCATCTTTTGCCATTGGACGCTCACCTTGAAGAACATGGATTTCAACTGAAGGCTGATTGTCGGCCGCAGTTGAGAATGTTTCGCTCTTTCGAGTAGGAATTGTTGTGTTGGCTTCGATAAGTTTTGTCATTACTCCACCAAGGGTTTCGATGCCTACCGACAGAGGAACAACGTCGAGAAGCACTACGTTTTCTTTCACGTCGCCTGAAAGGATACCACCTTGAATTGCAGCTCCTACTGCCACTACTTCATCGGGATTAACACCTTTCGAGGGTGCTTTACCGAAGAATTTTTGTACGATATTCTGAATAGCGGGTATACGTGTTGATCCACCTACGAGGATAACCTCATCAATATCGGATGCTTTCAGACCTGCGTCGGCCAATGCCTGCTCGCAAGGTTTAACTGTTGCCTGTATCAGTTTATCGGCCAGACGTTCAAATTCGGCTCGTGAGAGAGTTTTTACCAGGTGGCGTGGAACTCCGTCGACCGGCATGATGTAAGGCAGGTTGATTTCGGTTGTGGTTGAGCTTGAGAGTTCAATTTTTGCTTTTTCTGCTGCTTCTTTCAAGCGCTGCAGTGCCATTGGATCTTTGCGCAGGTCAACTCCGTATTCTTGCTGAAATCCATCGGCTAGCCATTCGATGATTACGTGGTCGAAGTCATCGCCTCCGAGGTGAGTGTCGCCATTTGTAGCTTTTACTTCAAATACGCCACCACCGAGTTCAAGGATTGAAATATCAAATGTACCGCCACCGAGGTCGAATACGGCTATTTTCTGATCCTTGTCGCTCTTGTCCAATCCGTAGGCAAGCGCTGCGGCTGTAGGTTCGTTTACTATACGGCGCACTTTAAGACCCGCAATTTCGCCGGCTTCTTTAGTAGCCTGACGCTGTGAGTCGTTGAAATAGGCAGGAACAGTGATAACTGCTTCATCAACAGTCTGACCAAGATAATCTTCTGCTGTTTTCTTCATTTTTTGGAGAACCATAGCCGAGATTTCCTGCGGTGTATATTCACGACCGTCAACCAACACACGAACTGAACCATTTTCCGCTTCGCCTACTTGATAAGGCACGCGTTCGGCCTCCTGTTTTACTTCGTTATAACGTTCGCCCATGAAACGCTTTATAGAGTATATTGTGCCTTCGGGGTTGGTGATAGCCTGTCGTTTTGCTGGGTCACCCACTTTACGTTCGCCACCGGCAATAAATGCTACGATTGAAGGCGTTGTGTTACGGCCCTCACTGTTAGGAATAACCACGGGGTCGTTACCCTCTACAACTGCTACACACGAGTTGGTGGTACCAAGGTCAATACCTATAATTTTTCCCATAATTGTAATATTTTATAGTTGTTTTATTTTATGATTTCCACTAAATATTGTCTACGGGGGTGCTCCCGTGTCGTCTATGTAAGAAACAATTGTTATGCCAAAAAGGTTGCGTAAAAAGTTAATTTAATATGTAACAAAAGATTAACCACTTTAAATCTACTGACAAGCACGTGACATTTTTTCCTGTGCATGTCAGTACTCTCCCTTCCATTGGCTTTTGCGGTTGTGATTTCAGGAATTTTTGGGGCAGATTTGCATGTTTGAAATAAATAGCGTAACTTCACGCATCCGCAAATTATAATACCATAGTTGATAAAACCATTCCTGAATTTATATCATGAAACTGATTTATACTTCTTTATTAATGGCATCTGCCATAGTGTCGCTATGCGCCTCGGCTCAGCGCTCAATAGAGCAGGCCAACAGAGATTGGAAATTCACGTTAGGCGATATTGCTGAAGCTCAGAAAACTGACTTCGACGATTCTAAATGGCAAACAGTAAACATTCCCCACGATTTTCAAATACATCAGCCATGGGTCGCACCGTCGGCCGACGAGCGTCCCGACTCGGATAATCCCGTGGCAAACGTGCGCTCCCGTTTGAGTTCACGCGGCTTCAAAGAAATGGGAGCAGGATGGTACCGTAAAACATTCACCCCATCCGACGATTGGCAAGGCCGACGCGTGTTGCTCGATTTCGAAGGCATAATGCTTGTTGGCGACGTTTACCTTAACGGACAACGCGTCGGTGGCACCGACTACGGTTATCTTGGGTTTGAAGTGGATATTACCGACAAACTCAAATTCGGACAACCAAACGTTATTGCCGTGAAAGCCGACACTGGCAAACCCGAGAATTCACGTTGGTACACGGGCGGAGGTTTGTTCCGCGACGTCAAGTTCGTTATCACTCCGGCCAACCGCTATTTTACTCGTCATCCGCTCTACGTTACCACACCCGTGGCTGAAGCCGATTCAGCTACTATTTCGGTACAAGCCGAACTGTTTTCAACCGCTGCCGACAATTCCCCGATCGACATCCGCCTTACCGTGCTAGACCCCGACGGCCAACAAATTTATTGTAAAACATCGTCCCGCAAATTCAACAAGCGTCAGAATCCATGGGAGTATAAGCTAGCCGATATAAAGGTGGCCAACCCAAAGCGCTGGAGTTGCGAAACGCCGGTCATGTACAAAGCTATTGCTGAACTTGTCGATTCAACGGGTAAAGCTTACGATGTTGCAGAAACAAACTTCGGCATCCGCAAACTGGAATTTTCACCTGAATATGGTTTCAAACTGAATGGTCAAAAATTAGTACTTAAAGGTATTGCCAACCATCATACTTTAGGTGCACTTGGCGCTGCCGCTTATCCCCGCGCAATGGAAAAACGCATCCAATTGTTGAAGGATTACGGATTTAACCATATACGAACGTCACACAACCCTTACAGCGAATCGTTCCTCGACCTTTGTGACCAAAACGGAATCCTGGTGCTCGACGAGCTTTACGACAAATGGATGCAACAGTATGCCGGAGGCCGGACATCATGGGAAGATCAATGGCAATACACAATTCCCGAATGGATTAAACGCGACCGCAATCACCCCTCGGTAATCATATGGAGTCTTGGCAATGAGCTTCAGATTCAACCCGAGCTACCGCTTGGCGACTATGGGGTCACTCCCTACCTGATGCAGAAGCCTCTGGTTAAACGCTACGACAACACACGCCCACTAACCGTTGCCATGCATCCCCATGGCCGCGGTATGGACCTCGACTCGGAGCCATGGCCACTGGCGAAGCTTACCGATATCGCATCATATAACTATCGCTACATGTTTTTCCCTAACGACGGAAAACGCTACCCCCACATGAATTTCTATCAAAGCGAAGCATCAATGTCGGCAATGGGTCCAAACTATTTCGAAATGGATCTTGACAAGAATATAGGCCTTGCCTACTGGGGTGCGATTGATTATCTGGGAGAATCGAATGGCTGGCCGGAAAAAGGCTGGGCAAATGGAGCTTTCGATCTTTCGCTTGAGCCAAAGCCATCGGCCTATTTTCTACGTAGCTACTTTAAACCCGACGAGCCAATTGTTCATATTGCCATTACAGGCAAACGCAAAAGCGTGCAGTGGAATGGAATCGACGTCGGTACGGCCGCGGCATCAAATTCATGGAACATGCCTAAAGGCGCAGTTGTCGATATTTACACCTATACCAATGCCGACGAGGTTGAACTTTTGGTAAACGGCAAAAGCTTGGGCCGACAAAAGAACAATATTGCCGACCCCAAGCAACGCAACCGCATTCTCTGGAAAAACGTTACCTACACACCCGGAAAAATTCAAGCAAAAGCCTACAAAAACGGCAATGTAAAACCTATCGCTACCCACCAGCTCGAAACAACAGGGGCAGCAAAAAAACTGACAGCAGCAGCCGACAACAATCAATGGAAAGCCGACGGAATCGATTTGCAGCATGTACGTATTGAAGCCGTAGACAATTCAGGACGCCAGGATAAAGAAGCAACCGCTAAGATAAAATTTGCAATAGAAGGTCCGGCCGAGATTGTGGGTGTAATCAATGGCGACATCAAGTCGAACGAGTTAACAGTTGGCGATTCTCGCTCGCTATACAACGGAACAGTAACTGTAATTCTTCGCTCTACGCCTGAGGCAGGCATAGTTACTCTAACCGCACAACCTGAAGGAAAAATCAAAGGAACAACCCTGAAACTAAACACCATAAACTAAAGATATCTTATCATGAAAAGATTTGCATTCAAAATGTACCTCAAACCTGGCTTTGAGGAAGAATACGAACGCCGCCACGCCGCTTTGTGGCCTGAACTAAAAAAACAGATTGCCGACTCTGGCGTTAAAAATTACTCAATTTTTTGGGACAAAGACACAAACATACTCTTTGGATATCAAGAAGTTGAAGGCGAATCAAACTCGCAGGACGCAGAAGCTGCCGATGAAATCACACGCAAATGGTGGGATTATATGGCAGAAATAATGGAAGTAAACCCCGATAACTCCCCCGTCACCATTCCAATCAAAGAAGTTTTCCATCTCGATTAATTTTTATCTCTCATTCCCACAAAGGCGATATGTCATACCCGACTTATCGCCTTTTCCTTTTTAACACTTCAATTTTGTGCACACTATTGCCCGGCGAAAATAAAGTTAGTATTTTTGCAATTGCTGACCGCATTGCAGAGGCTCGGTCTCGGGCATTGCGGGTGGGTCAGCAAGACATAATGGAAAGCGTTTACTCGGCGCTCTTTCTTGACGGTTAGAAATCTGGAAAACTTCTATTGGAGTCAAGAATGTAGCAAACAGTAGATGCCTTAGTGGATATGTAAATTCAGCCTTACGCGACACGAGAGTGCCGTGATTTGGCATATAGCATATTCTACGTGAGGCCTCTGCAAGTTTGCTCGTTCAACTCCAATGGGCAATCCAGAGCCTCTAACCGTAGGACGAGCAACAGTACAGACCTCACGTTTTCTGTGTATAAACCAATCAAAAGCCAATGAGGGGTCCGGCGGCACAGGAATTATACGACTAATGAAGAAACTATTATTATTATTGGGATTGGCAATCATTTTTTCAATGACAAATTGCAGTAAAGCAGCTACCGTACCACAAGAGCAAAATACGGAGCAACAGCATGCCATAATGCCATATAAGCTGTATCCGACAAGCAACATGTGGACATTCATAAAATTGGACACACGTAACGGGAAAATGTGGCAAGTACAATACAGTATAAAGGGGGATGATTACCGCTTCGAATCTCCACTGAATATGACACCGTTAGTGACGGCTGGAGATGAAGCAGGCAGGTTTGAATTATATCCTACTCAAAATATATATAATTTCATACTCCTTGATGGCATGAACGGCAAAACATGGCAAGTACAATGGTCAACGGAGCCGGAGAGCCAAGGAATTATACCTATTAAGCAATCAGGAATATAACATTTAATCCAACTTATATGAAACGAATATTTTTAGCATTAACATTATCTCTGATAATGGCAGGGGTGTATGCACAAGAGCATCTCTCTTTCAAAGGGATTCCCATTGAGGGCACAATGAGTTCTTTCTGCCAAAAACTGAAAGCCAAGGGCTTCACTTCCATGGGTTCGCAAAACAACATCAGAATCTTCTCGGGCGATTTTACCGGTAGAGAAGCGACCGTAGGTGTAATCTCAACCGACAATGGACAAGACGTTTTTGGTGTCGTAGTGATTTTACCAGCTAGTAAAGAGTGGAATACACTAGTAAGCAACTATACTTACTTCAAAGATTTATACACAAGAAAGTATGGAAAAGCGTCAATCAGCAAAGAAAAGAATCCGGCACGTAGCGATTCAAATACCGCTTTAATGTCAGAAGTGCATCAAGGAACTGTTGTTTACCTGAGCGCATGGGAGGTGTCTGGAGGCTCTATTGAGTTATCAATAGAAAAAACTGATGGAATCTATGAAGGTATGGTTGTAATCAGGTATCGTGATTCACAGAACGCAGAAGCAAAACTCCAACAAGATTTAGAAGATATCTAACCATGGCAGAACTAGAAAAAGAATCTTTGGAGGCAACTACCAAGGTTTCTCTCTATCATAAAGAAAGTGATAACCTCTGAATTCAGTATTCAAACATTGAGAAACATTGACGGCAATGATGACTTCGCTCTTCATTGCCGTTTAATTTACTTATCAGACACTATGATCGTAAAGTGGTAAATTTTGGTGAATTATTATATTTTATACAAATCTTTTCGTAAATTTGCAACGATAACGCGCAAATACTTTTATCTAATTCCGAATTTGCCAAATTTCTAATACCACGTGAGCCGGATATTTTCGAATATAAAACGACTTATTATGCCCTGTTGTAGCAAAATTGTTACAACACTACTGTTGCTGGCTGCTATTGTTCAACCAATTACAGCAGGAAATAAGTCTACCGTATGGCGCGAATTTCCGGAATTATCGTCGCAAGAAGTTATCGCGATCAAAAAGGATACAAACGGATGTGTATGGCTTGGCACCACAAAAGGGCTATGCAGGTTCGACGGCTACACATTACGTCAGTTTCTGACAGTCCGCGACAATCAGGTTACATCTGTGGCTATCGACAATATGCAAAACGTGTGGTTCGGTACCCAACAGGGCGCTTATGTACTCAGATCAGGCTCGTTAACGCCGGAGCCGGTCGACACAGCCCGCATTAGCTGGAAACCGGTTTCAAACATTTATATTACGCCCGACGAAAATGTATGGTTGACCCAACGCGGCTATCTGAGGCGCTACGACATTAACGGTAAATGGCAAAAAGATTATACTTTATCCGATCGATCGTCAAACCCAACCACCCTTTCGGGATTCTGCTTCACACGCGAAAATGAACTGTTCATAACTACCTATAGTCCTATCGTATACCGCTACGACCGCTTCGGTGACACATTTTGTTCCTACTCTAATTTGAACGATGACCAATCGCTGGGCAAAATTATTGAGGATTATCGCGAAAACTGTCTTTGGATTGCCGACCACAGCGGCCATATTTTTCGGTTCAACCACAAATCGCATGACGAGGCAAAACGTTTCGTAGCCTCCACAGTAACTCGTCCGGAAACTCCAGATGTCCAAATGGCTGTACATGACATGACACAGGACATAACCAACGGTAACATCTGGGTGGCCGGCCGCACTCATCTGATGCTTTTCCAGAAAACGACAGACGGACACCTTGAGCCCATAGTTCACAAACTAAGTCCGATGCTGGGTGACGGTGCCGTAGAAACGCTCAAGGCCCTGGACGATGGCATCTGGATGTCGACCTTCGGCTATCGCACCATGCTCCTCCCTTACAATTCTGAAAAATTACACACTACATTATTTGGATGGGACACAACAGAACGGGAGCCATTAATCATTTCGATTCAGGAGGATGAGACCCCTGGCTACTATTGGGTTATCCAAAACAGGAATGGACTTGTGCTTTACAACTCACAAAACGGATCTGTGTTTAACAATACCGACCTCCCATCGTCGAACGGACTCCGATTGTATGTTGCCTCCGAAATTATTCCGTCAAGTAGGCACCACGGTGTGTGGGTGCTACAACAACGGAGCATGGCGGCACATCGACTGGTTAACGACAACGGCAAAATGGTGTTTGAACAAACAATCACTCCGGGAGCTCAAGTGCCCGACGAAGCCACAGCCACCACTGCCATGGAGGATCAATCGGGCAATTTATGGATTTGTTCAACCGACGGTGCATACCGATATAACACAACAACTGGCAACCTGACCGGAACTGCCGCCTTAGGGTGCTACATAACCGACATCGCACAGGAAAATGACGGAGACATTTGGCTCTCGACACGCAACAACGGGTTGGTTCAGGTGACACCCGAAGGAAAATCTATAATCCACACCAAACTACCCGACGGTATAATTGCGCTGACTTCGGCTCACGACGGTTGGCTGTGGTGTGCCTACGCCAACGGAAAGGTCATCGGCTACAAATATTCCACAGGCAAAATTTCCGACATAACCAACAGGTTGCCCATACAATCAACAGACGTGTCGGACATAGCAGCCGACATATTCGGCCACGTTTGGATTAAGACACCGGCAAAACTGATTGAATACAGTCCCAGCAACCAAACCTACCGCACCCACCATGTGTCAACACTCAACACACCAGTCGAGGTATTCCTTTCGAAATTTTCATACGGCGACGACGGCCATCTGACTATTGGAGGCATCGGCGGCGCAGAAGTGTTTTACCCATCCAATTCACTCGATCGCCAAAATTCACGTATAACCGTTTATATCACAGATATAGTCGATTCATCATCGGCAAATCCAATATTCAGTGGAACTCTCGGTGCCAGCAATAGCGAAGATAGCGAATTCATCTTTCCAAATTCAACCAGAAACCTGGAAATCAACTTCTCTACTCTCAACTACAAACACATTTCCAGAGTTCGGTATGCCTATCGGATGTTTCCATACGAAAAAGAATGGAACTATACCGAAGAGGGCGTCAACACGGCATTCTACAACCAGCTTCCTCACGGCAACTATCAATTTCAGCTACGGGCCACTGACGAGAACGGCGTTATGTCCGACTCTTTCACATCGTTCAACTTCGTACTAACTCCGCCCCTCCACCAAACATGGTGGGCATATATAATTTATGTATTATTGATTCTCGCCGCAGCATTCGTGCTCGTTAAATTATCGCTGAAATTTCAACGCAAAAAGAACGAAACCATGTGGAGCGACTCATCTGAAATGATGAAAATGCGCAACTATCTTCAGGCACCCGACCCGGCTCAGCAGCCCGAATTCGAGCAACTCGACAAAGCACTGTTCGACAAATGTGTTGCTGTAATCAAAGAAAACATTGCCGATTCCAACTTTAGTGTCGACAATTTTTCCTCGGCCATGAATATGTCGCGTTCAACGCTTTCAAGAAAACTAAAGTTGATTTATGGCGGCACACCCCTAGACTTGATTCGTGACATACGTATGCGCCAAGCAAAATCACTATTAGCAAATCCGGCTCTGAACGTAGCCGAAGTGTCGGAAGCCGTCGGATTCCCCGACCGGCGTTACTTTTCGTTGCTGTTCAAAAAATCTGTCGGTATGTCGCCGTCAGAATACCAACGGCATGTGCGAGAAAATTCGCCCGGCAATTCAGTCAAAGCCAATACATGAACAAGAACTGACTCCCAGCCAAAGATGACTGTAAATGTAGCGAAAACAAACAAAAATCCGGTCATTTAATATATAAATATAAATTCCACTCATAATTGCACATATTTTTTATTGCCCATTCGTCGAATTTTTATTACTTTGTTGCAACTACCGGAGAGACAACTCCGACAAGTACCATGAATTTATTTTAAAAACTATATCCATGAAACTAAAACTTATTTCTGCGGCAGCGATGCTGGCCTTGACTGCAAGTTCAGCATTTGCCCAAGGTAAATACGATTTACCTAACATGCAATTGGAAAAACTCGGGCGTGGCGTTGTTGCCATTCGCGAAAATCCCGAAAAAGTGGCTATCAGTTGGCGCTATCTTACAACCGACCCCGAAAATGAGTCGTTCAATGTTTATCGCAACGGCAAAAAAGTAAACAGTTCTCCTATCAAAAACGCCACTTTCTTCGTTGACAAAAACGCAGAAAACGCTCAGGCCACATACACCGTCGAAGCTGTGACCGCCAAAGAGAAATCATCTTACACACTTCCAGCCAACGCACCACTCGGCTACATAAACATTCCTATCAACCGTCCGAAACTGGGTGTCGACCCATTCGGAAAAGAGTATTTCTATAACGCAAATGATGCTTCCATGGGCGATGTCGACGGTGACGGCGAATACGAAATAGTTCTTAAATGGGATCCAACCAACTCACGCGACAATTCGCACGATGGATTCACTGGTCCTACTTATCTTGACTGCTACAAACTCGACGGAACACAATTGTGGCGTATCGATCTAGGCGATAACATCCGTTCTGGCGCACACTACACCCAATTCCTCGTTTACGATTTCGACGGCGACGGCAAAGCAGAAGTTATCTGTAAAACAGCCGACGGCACAGCCGACAGCCAGGGTCGCGTTATTGGCGACCGCCGTGCCGACCACCGCACAATAAAAGGTCGCATCCTCAGCGGCAATGAGTACCTGTCGGTATTCAACGGCGCAACAGGTCAAGTTATGGCAACCACATCCTACCAACCCCCGCGTGGCGATGTCAGCGCTTGGGGCGACGGCTACGCCAATCGAAGCGACCGTTTCCTTGCCGCTGTAGCATACCTCGACGGAAAACATCCAAGCGCAGTTATGTGCCGCGGCTACTACACACGCTCAGTGTTGGCCGCATACGATTGGGACGGCAAGGATCTGAAAGTGCGCTGGATTTTCGACACCGATAAACCCGGCTGTGAAAAATTTGCCGGACAAGGCAACCACAACCTGCGTGTGGCAGATGTTGACGGCGACGGATGCGACGAAATTATATACGGTCAAATGGCTGTTGACAACGACGGCACCGGCCTTTACTCGACAGGCATGTACCACGGAGATGCAATTCACCTGCTTTCGGACATAAACAATGAAAAATACTACGTATGGGCTTGCCACGAAAACAAAAAAGATGGCTCCTCAATGCGCGATGCTGCTACCGGCGAAGTCCTCTTCCAATTCCCATCAAACAAGGACATAGGCCGTTGTATGGCTGCCGATATCGATCCTACCCACCCTGGTGTAGAAGTTTGGTCGCCAAACTCCGAAGGTGTTCGCTCATTCACCGGCGAACTCATTTCGCCCGCTATGCCGTTCAAATCGGAAGTATCGTTCAATGTTCCTGTAAACATGGCCGTTTGGTGGGATGGCGACCTGCTCCGCGAAATGCTCGACAAAAATATTATCTCTAAATATAATTGGAAAACAGGCAAATGCGAACCTATGCTCGTAATGGAAGGTTGCATGTGGAATAACGGTACTAAAGCCAATCCCTGCCTTGAAGCCGATATCGTCGGCGACTGGCGCGAGGAAGTGCTGATGCGCACCGACGACAACTCAGCGTTGCGCCTCTACGTATCGCCTATTCCAACCGAATATCGCTTCCATACGTTCTGCTCTGACCCCGTATATCGGGTGAGTGTAGCTAACGAGAACATTGCCTACAATCAGCCTGCCGAGCCCGGCTTCTACTTCGGGCCCGATTTGAAAGGCAAAAAATTCCGCGGAACAAAAATAAAATAACTTCCTCATAACCAATCATGCAATTCAAATGTAAGTTTACAGCTATAGCGGCATGTGCCGCTATAGCTATGACAGCTTCGGCACAACATGTGCCCGCTCCGGTTCAGGACATAAACGGAGTTGTCGACAATACGCCCGACTCAATTGCCAAGGCGCGTACCGCACGTCCGATAGCCGGATCCTCACGCAAAGGCAACAATCCGGTGCTGTTCCTCGTAGGCAATTCAACAATGCGCACCGGCACTCTAGGCAACGGCGATAATGGACAATGGGGCTGGGGATATTTCATGGGAGAATATTTCGACCCGAGCAAAATCACTGTCGAGAACCACGCTCTAGGAGGAATGAGTTCGCGCACTTTCTACACACGGCTCTGGAACGACGTAAAAAAAGGCATACGCCCCGGCGATTGGGTAATTATCGAACTAGGACACAACGATAACGGCCCCTACGACAGTGGACGTGCTCGTGCGTCGATACCCGGCATAGGTCACGATTCAATCAACGTTACCATTAAGGAAACCGGTGAAAACGAAACCGTTTATTCCTATGGCGAATATTTGCGCCGCTACATCCGTGAAACCCGCGAAATGGGAGGTAAACCAATCCTGTTTTCGCTAACTCCCCGCAAGGCATGGGACGATAAAGAGCGCAAACACATAACCCGCGTTTCTAAAACTTTCGGCGGCTGGGCAAAACAGGTTGCCCAACAAGAAAATGTTCCATTCGTCGATTTAAACGACATCACAGCAACAAAATTCGAGCAATTCGGTCCGGAAAAAGTTGACTATATGTTCTATATAGATCGCATACACACATCTGCTTTTGGCGCGCGCGTCAATGCTGAAAGTGCCGCTGAAGGCATTCGCAAATCCGGACTGCCACTTGCCGATTTATTATTGCCCGAACCAGTCGACACTATAACCGGCGCAACTCGACAGCCGGGCAAACCCATGTTATTCACAATTGGTGACTCAACAGTAAAAAATAAAGATCGCGACGACGACATGTGGGGATGGGGTTCGGTTATCGCCGAACAATTCGACCCCGAAAAGATTGTTGTTGAGAATCATGCCATGGCCGGACGCTCAGCCCGCACGTTCCTCGACGAAGGCCGATGGGAAAAAGTGTACCGAGCTTTGCAACCGGGCGATTTCGTTATCATGCAGTTCGGCCATAACGATCTGGGCGACATAAACGTTGGTAAAGCACGCGGCGAGCTTTGGGGCTATGGACCCGACAGCAAGGTGTTTAAAATGGAGAAAACAGGAATCAATCAGGTGGTTTACTCCTTCGGCTGGTACCTGCGCAAATTCATTTACGACTGCTATGAAAAAGGTGCCACCCCGATTGTTGTCAGCCACACACCCCGCAACAAATGGAACAACCGAAAAATTGAGAGCAACGCCGAAGGTCTTGGCGAATGGACACGTCAGGTCGCTCTGCAAACCGGCGCCACTTTTGTCGACCTTAACCGACTTTCCGGTCAGATGCTCGAAGAACTTGGGCCCGATAATACCGCTCCATACTTCCGCAACGACCACACCCACACCTCTCATCTGGGGGCTCAGCTCAATGCCTCGAACATAGCTTTTGCGCTGCGCAATTCCGACTGTAAACTTCAGAACTATCTCAAGCCTATCGAGTCAAAAACCTATAATTTGGCTACAGAAAAATCATATATTGCAATGAACGGCAGCGGTTTCGACTACAAAACTGTCGAAGCTTACAACACAGGCAAACCATTCATATGGAGCGTACGGGTTCCCAACGGCAACTATAAAGTTACCGTACGACTGGGCAACAAAAAACATGACGGAAAAACAGTCGTCCGTGCTGAATCGCGCCGAATGCTCTGCGAACCTATCGAAACTAAAAAAGGCAAATTCGTTGAAAAAACATTCATAATCAACAAACGCGACTCATATATTAATAATAAACAACAAGTATCGCTCAACCCCCGCGAAGTAGGTATTCCACGTTGGGACGAGAAACTCTCGCTGGAATTCAACGGCGACTACCCCGTTTGCGAGTCAATCACCATTGAACCAGTCAGCGACGTAACCACTGTTTATCTGTTTGGCAACTCAACTGTAGTCGATCAGGCTCAGGAACCATATTGCAGTTGGGGCCAAATGATCTCGCCTTTCTTCGACAATGAGATTGTTGTTGCAAACCATGCCGAAAGCGGACAAAGCGCAAGCTCATTCATCGGTGACAAACGCATAGACAAAGCTTTATCAACAATGAAACCCGGCGATTATGTTTTTATCGAGTTCGGCCATAACGACCAAAAACAGAAAGGACCGGGCAAAGGTGCCTATTTCTCATTCATGACAAATATGAAAACTCTAGTCGACCGCGTTCGTGCCAAAGGTGCTAAACCAGTTTTGGTTACGCCGACCAGCCGTCGCGCTTTCGACAAGGATGGACGTATAATAAACACCCATGGCGAGCACACCGACGCTGTCCGCTTTCTCGCCAAACATGACAGTATTCCTTTGATCGACCTCAACCCGATGACCGCAACATTATATGAGGCATTCGGCGTTGACGACTCAAAAAAAGCTTTCGTACATTACCCCGCTGGAACGTTTAAGGGTCAAGATAAAGCATTAGCCGACAATACGCATTTTAATCCGTTTGGTGCATACGAAGTAGCCCGATGCGTTATTGAGGGAATCAAGGCTCAAGTGCCCGCGCTGGCTGGTCATATCATAGATACCCGCTCGTTCAATCCCACCCAACCCGACACCCCCGAATCGTTCTATTGGCCACTGTCGTTATTCGTTAACATCGAAAAACCTTTAGGAAATTAGAAATTATTTTTAACCAATCAGAATCACAATGAAATATATATCAATCGCAGCATCCATGGTTGCCGCACTTACAACAATAGGATGCACAAACACTGAAAAAGCATCGGAAGCAGAGGTTAACGATTCCACATCTCCGCTCCATTTGCTCCAGCCTGAATACACAATGCCCTATGGTCAACTCAAAGCCGACAGCATCCGGGCAACAATCGATCGCGTGTTCAACTACATTGCAGAGGTAACCCCCGCAAAAGTTGTTGATTCATTAGGCAATGAAATCACCGACCTCACTTCGCCCCTGCCTGAAGGTGCGAAACTAAACCAAGGTACATATCGCCTCACAAGCTATGAATGGGGCGTGATGTACGATGCGTTGCTGGAGGCCTCGCGCCTGCTTGGCGACTCAAAATATCAGGACTATGTTGTCGATCGCGTTTCATTCCTTTCGCGTATGGCTCCTGCGTTCACAGAATTGGCTCAACGCACAGGCCAGCCCGACGGTCAGATGCGTCAGGTCACAGCACCTCGCAACCTTGACGATGCCGGTGCCATGTGCGGTGCTTTCATGCGCACCCAAATGGCCGAACCCACATTAAAATTACAGCCCGAAATTGAACGCTACTGGCAAATTTGCGAAACCGTACCTATCCATCTTTCCGACGGAACAATTGCCCGCAACCGTCCATATCTTAACTCCGTATGGCTCGACGACATGTTCATGGGTCTACCCACAATGGCTGTCCGTAGCGTATACGAAAAAAATCCTAAACTTCTCGACCAGGCCACATCAATAGCTGAAGGCTTCATCAAACGCATGTGGGTGCCCGAAAAAGGATTCTTCCGCCATGGCTATGTTGAAGGAGTCGAACCCGAGCCAACATTTCCTTGGGCAAGGGCTAACGGCTGGGCCATCCTAACAATGTCACAATTGCTCGACTTCATGCCCGAAGATCATCCCAAACGGCAACTCATTCTCGACACATTTCGCAACCATGCGAAAACACTCGTATCGCTTCAATCTAAAAACGGATTCTGGCACCAACTCCTAGATCGCAACGACACATTCGAAGAATCGTCGGCCACAGCTATCTTCACCTACTGTCTGGCTCATGGCATCAACCAAGGCTGGCTCGACCCACGGGCTTTTGGTCCGGCAGCACAACTGGGCTGGGAAGCTTTGACAACGAAAATCACCCCCACCGGCGAAATTGAGGATATCGTTGTTGGAACAGGCATGGGCTTCGACCCCGCATTCTATGCATTCCGACGCGTCAGCACAAAAGCGGCCCACGGATATGGTCCTGCAATTTGGGCCGGAGCCGAAATGGTTAAACTCATTGAATCCAGCTATCCCTACCTAAACGATAGCGCAATACTTTTCTACGACATTGATCCAGAAGCATCCACTCCGATTTTCAGCCTCAACGAAAACCAAAAAGCTGAAAATGTGCTTCACTAACAGTATTTTTAGAGGCCGTTGATTTTAACGGCCTCTAAAAACAATTTTGAATAATCGTTTATATTCGATATATTTGTGGTGATTTACCCCTCATATCGCCAAAACGAGTTATTGAAACCATGAAAGCTTTAATATCAATAATTTGCTCGGTATGCGTAGCCGTTCCCGCAATGAACGCTCAAACCGATGCGTTTATAAAGATACATGACTCACATGCGAGACATCCTCGCGTTACCGAAATAACATTTCCAGGCAACACCGTTTTCCCGGCCGACTACGACGCTATATACGGTCATGGCGCAATTATAGAAAATCCATGGGTAGCCTATCGTGTTTATATGGATAACCGCCAAAGCCTCGATTTATATGCGAAAACAACACCGCGTTTGGAAGTTGACGAGACTTGTTTCTACACCACACCACAACAGTTGGCTTCCGGCTACGGATGCGACGTTCTGTGGGCAGGAAAATCCGTAGCCGCCGGTTCGTTCCGAGGATGGCAAAACAACAACCCGACAACAATCGACAGCGTTGCCACGCGCACTCATCGGGTTTTGAATAACCACAGCATTGAAGTACAGGACAAAGACTGGACATACAATGGCCGTAAACTTCAAATGACTCAGCGCTACAGCATGCTCCCCGATTCGCGCGACCTGTTTGTGGAAATTTCATTAACCGGCTACGAACCGTCCGACCTGTTCTGTACAGGCATACAGAAACTAGAAACCGACAACCAAGGTTTCATCGACCCCAAGGGCAATGCCGGTTCATGGGGCAGCAACATTCCCGACAAAGCACACCCCGAGCTCATTGAGACTGTCGGACTTGGCATAGAGGTTGAGCCAGACAATCTTGTACAAACAATCGAGGATGACGTAAACTACCTTATGATTGTCCGCCCCGACGCCCACGGCCGAATCCGTTATCGCGTTTCGGCTGCAGCATTACGCCAAACCGATGGCTTCAAATCGGCCGACCAGTGGTTCAACTACCTTAAATCAAATATTAAAAACAAATAATACAATTAAAAACTATGGTAAATTTCTCACTCGAAGGAAAAGTTGCCCTCGTAACAGGCGCAGCTTATGGTATCGGACTCGCTATCGCTCAAGCATTTGCTGAAGCTGGTGCAAAAATAGTTTTCAACTGTTCCCGTCAAGAAACCGTTAACCGCGGCTTAGAAGCATACAAAAAGCTCGGAATCGAAGCCAAAGGTTATCTCTGCGACGTTACAAATGAAGAATCCGTGAAAGCCATGGTGGCCGACATCGAAAAAACCGTTGGCACAATCGATATTCTCGTTAACAACGCCGGTATCATCAAACGCGTTCCTATGGACGAAATGCCCGCTGAAGAATTCCGCCGTGTTATCGACGTCGACCTTGTAGCACCCTATATCTGCGCTAAAGCCGTTATACCTGGCATGATCAAGAAAGGTCACGGAAAGATTATCAATATCTGCTCAATGATGAGCGAACTTGGACGTGAAACCGTAAGCGCTTACGCTGCAGCTAAAGGTGGTTTAAAAATGCTTACAAAAAATATCTGCTCAGAATATGGCGAAGCCAACATCCAGTGTAACGGCATTGGCCCGGGTTATATAGCTACAGAACAGACAGCCCCACTGCGCGAACGTCAGGCCGACGGATCGCGTCATCCTTTCGATCAGTTCATCATAGCAAAAACTCCAGCAGGGCGTTGGGGAACACCCGAAGACCTCATGGGACCAGCCGTATTCCTAGCCTCTGATGCTTCTGATTTCGTAAACGGACACATCCTATACGTTGACGGCGGTATTCTCGCCTACATCGGCAAACAACCTAAATAATGGAACAAGTATTTTCTTATATTATCGGACTCGGAGCAGCGGTGATGATGCCTATCATCTTCACCGTGCTCGGTGTTTGTATCGGCATCAAATTCGGCGATGCTTTAAAATCAGGGCTAAAAGTCGGTGTCGGTTTCATCGGTCTTTCGATTGTAACTGCTCTACTTACTTCAGCTCTTGGCCCGGCTCTCAACGCGGTTGTCGACATTTACGACCTACAGCTTAAAGTGTTCGACATGGGTTGGCCTGCAGCTGCAGCCGTTGCGTACAACACTGCCGTAGGCGCGTTTATCATACCGGTTTGTCTCGGTGTGAATCTGCTCATGCTCCTCACAAAAACCACACGCACCGTCAACATCGACTTGTGGAACTACTGGCATTTCGCCTTTATCGGAGCCGTAATCTACTTCGCCAGTCAATCATTGGCCTGGGGTTTCTTCGGAGCAATTATATGCTACATAATCACTCTGATTTTGGCCGACATTACTGCAAAAAAATTCCAGACATTCTACAAAGACATGGATGGAATCTCAATCCCGCAGCCCTTCTGCGCCGGTTTCGTACCGTTTGCGTGGGCTATCAACAAGGGACTGGACAAAATTCCCGGAATGGCCAAGTTGGAAATCGATGCCGAAGGAATGAAAAAGAAATTCGGTTTGTTAGGTGAGCCGCTTTTCCTGGGGGTTGTTGTCGGTATAGCCATTGGATGCCTCACCTGCAAAACAGGAGCGGAAATCATTGACCGTATACCTTACATTTTAGGTTTAGGAATCAAAATGGGTGCCGTAATGGAACTTATACCTCGCGTTACCGTACTCTTTATCGAAGGCTTGAAACCAATTTCAGATGCAACCCGTCAGCTCATCGCACGCAAGTTCAAGGGTGCCGACGGATTAAACATAGGAATGAGCCCTGCGCTGGTAATCGGCCACCCGACAACACTCGTTGTGTCGCTGTTGCTAATCCCCGTCACTCTGGCTTTGGCAGTGTTGCTTCCAGGCAACCAGTTCCTTCCGTTGGCTTCGTTAGCAGGCATGTTCTATGTTTTCCCCCTCGTATTGCCATTCACCAAAGGTAACGTAGTTAAATCGTTCATTATCGGTTTGGTAGTAATTATTATGGGGCTTTACATGGTAACAAACCTGGCACCAGCATTCACCCTTGCCGCCAAAGACGTTTACGCCGCTACCGGCGATGCTGCGGTTGCTATACCACAGGGATTCGACGGCGGTAGCCTGGATTTTGCCTCAAGCCCGCTGGCATGGCTGATATATCAGTGTACCGAAAACCTGAAATGGATTGGTGCAGGAATTCTGGTGCTCATCACAATGGGCATGATGTGGTGGAACCGCATTCACATTATTCGAAACCAACGCCTTATGATCGAAAGAAACTCAACAAAAATTGAAACAACCGAATAAACCTAATAGCAAAATGAAAAAGGTAATTTTGTCATTATTCTTGGCAGCAGCCATTTGTGCAACCGCACAAACAAGCTATACAACACTCCATGCATGCCATCCCGATGATGTTAAAAACTACGATACCAACCAACTTCGTGCTCATTTCATGATGCCGAAAGTTTTCGAGCAAAATAAATTTAATTTCACTTACTCGCTCTACGACCGCATTGTATACGGAGGTGTAGTTCCTGTAGGTAAAACAATGACTCTGGAAACAATCGATCCCCTCAAAGCCGAATATTTCCTCGAACGTCGCGAACTTGGCGTTATAAATATCGGCGGCGACGGAATCGTTAATGTCGACGGCAAAGACTACGAACTCCATGCCAAAGATGCTCTTTATGTTGGTCGCGGAAACAAAGTAATAACCTTCCGTTCAATCGATCCGGCAAATCCGGCAAAATTCTACCTAAATTCAACTCCCGCTCACAAAGCATACAAAACCCAGCTCATAACCATCGACGGCCGCAAAGGCTCAATAAAGGCCAACCGCATGCACGCCGGCAAAATGGAAGAGAGCAACGATCGCTATATTAATCAGCTAATTACAAACAACGTTCTGGAAGAAGGTCCTTGCCAACTTCAGATGGGCCTTACCGAACTACTCCCCGGTTCCGTTTGGAACACAATGCCGGCTCATACTCACGACCGCCGCGTTGAAGTATACATGTATTTCAACGTTCCCGAAGGCAATGCAATCTGTCATCTCATGGGACAGCCACAGGAAAACCGCCTTATCTGGCTCCACAACGAGCAGGCAGTCATGGCTCCAGAATGGAGCATACACGCAGCAGCCGGAACCTCGAACTACATGTTCATCTGGGGCATGGGTGGCGAAAACCTCGACTATGGCGATATGGACAAAGTTACTTATCTTGAAATGAAATAAATCAACTCAATCGATATGAAAGTAGTTACATTAGGAGAAATCATGCTCCGCCTTTCGCCTGCCGGATGCAATCGTTTTGTGCAGGTCGACAACTTCAATGTAATTTGGGGCGGCGGCGAAGCCAACGTTGCTGTCAGCTGTGCAAACTATGGCCACGATGCATATTTCGTGTCTAAACTCCCTAAACACGAAATCGGTCAGGCTGCTGTAAACGCTCTGCGTCGCTATGGAGTCGACACAAAATTCATTGCCCGCGGCGGCAACCGTGTAGGAATCTACTATTGTGAAACCGGCGCTTCAATGCGTCCTTCAAAAGTTATCTACGACCGCGCCAACTCAGCTATAGCTGAAGCCGATGCCGAAGATTTCGATTTTGATGCAATCATGGAGGGTGCTGATTGGTTCCATTGGAGTGGCATCACACCTGCAATATCTGACAAAGCGGCCGAGCTGACTCGTCTTGCGTGCGAAGCAGCCAAGCGCCACGGCGTCACTGTTTCTGTCGACCTCAACTTCCGTAAAAAGCTCTGGACTTCGGAAAAAGCTCAGTCAATCATGCGCCCGCTTATGAAATACGTCGATGTTTGCATCGGCAACGAAGAGGACGCTGAACTCTGCCTCGGCTTCAAGCCCGATGCCGATGTGGAAGGTGGTTCAACCGATGCAGAAGGCTACAAAGGAATTTTCGCTGCCATGATGAAGGAATTTGGATTTAAATACGTAGTTTCAACATTGCGCGAATCATTCTCAGCCACCCATAATGGATGGAAAGCTATGATTTATAATGGGAACGAATTCTACGTTTCAAAACGCTACGATATTAATCCTATTATCGACCGCGTTGGTGGCGGCGACAGCTTCTCTGGCGGTCTTATCCATGGCTTACTGACTATGGATAACCAAGCCGACGCGCTTGAATTCGCAGTTGCCGCTTCCGCATTGAAACATACCGTACCGGGCGATTTCAACCTGGTATCGGTCGACGAAGTAAACTCCCTTGCCGGCGGAAACGCAAACGGCCGTGTTCAACGCTAAACAATTACCACGATGGCAAAATTCGATAAACAGGCCGTTATGGCCAAAATAAAGGAAGCACCGATGGTGCCGGTGTTCTATCATAAGGATCCGGAAGTTGCATGCCAGGTTGTTAAGGCCTGCTATGAAGGTGGGGTTCGTGCTTTTGAATTCACAAACCGCGGCGATTTCGCTCACGAGGTATTTGAAAAGGTAGTGAAATATGCTGCTAAAGAATGTCCCGAAATGGCCATTGGCGTAGGCTCCATCGTCGATCCGGGCACAGCATCGCTCTACATGCAACTAGGCGCCTGCTTCGTTGTGGGTCCGTTGTTTAATCCCGAGGTTGCACGCGTATGTAACCGCCGTCAGGTGCCATACACCCCGGGTTGCGGCTCTATATCAGAAGTAGGAGCTGCACAGGAAGTTGGTTGCGAACTGTGCAAAGTGTTCCCCGGCGACGTCCTCGGCCCCAAATTTGTAAAAGGCTTGCTAGCCCCGATGCCATGGTCAAAACTAATGGTAACCGGTGGTGTTGAACCTACTGAAGAGAATCTAAAATCATGGTTCTCAGCAGGTGTATACTGCGTAGGTATGGGCTCAAAGCTCTTCCCCAAAGACAAAGTGGCAGCTCAGGACTGGGCTTTTGTCACCGCAAAATGCAAGGAAGCCCTCGGCTACGCTAAAGCATAATAAAATCCATTCACAGCAGGGCGATATGCTATTTCTCGGCATATCGCCCTATTGTGTACCTATGATTCAATAAAAAAAGCGTAAATTTACAGCATGAAAAGTATTAAAGAAATTTACCGTATCGGAACAGGGCCATCAAGCAGTCACACAATGGGACCGCGTAGGGCCGCTTCAATTTTTTTGGAACGCACCCAAAACGCATCAGCCTACCGTGTAACACTTTATGGCAGTCTGGCAGCGACAGGCCGTGGCCACCTAACCGATCGCGCCATTATCGAAACATTAAAGCCAAAAGCTGAGGTTGAAATCGTTTGGCAACCTCACGTATTCATGCCATTTCATCCAAACGGCATGTTCTTCGAGGCTATTGATGCCAAAGGCACTATAATTCAATCGTGGAGAGTTTACAGTATTGGAGGTGGCGCTCTGGCCGAGGACCCTGCCGACGGTGATCTTACTGTCGACACCGACCTTTCGTCCGACGTTTATCCGCTTACAACATTAACAGAAATCCTCGATTGGTGTCGACGCACAGGCAAATCCTATTGGGAATATGTCGAAGAATGCGAAGGCGAGGATATTTGGCCGTTCCTTAACGATATATGGAAAACAATGCGTGCGGCCGTTGAACGAGGAATTGATAAAGAGGGAGTACTGCCGGGTCCACTCGGCCTACGCCGCCGTGCAGCCAGCTATTTCGTGCGCGCTACCGGCTATAAACAAAATTTACAATCGAGAGGTCTGGTATTTGCCTATGCGCTGGCCGTTGCCGAGGAAAACGCATCAGGTGGTGTTATTGTTACCGCCCCTACCTGTGGTTCCTGCGGCGTTGTGCCTGCGGTTCTTTATCATCTTCAGCAAACACGTGAATTCTCCGACTCACGCATATGCCGTGCCTTAGCTACAGCCGGTCTTATCGGAACTATAGTAAAAGAGAATGCATCGATAGCCGGAGCCGAGGTAGGCTGTCAAGGGGAAGTAGGTGTGGCCTGCGCCATGGCTGCCGCAGCCGCCAATCAGCTTTTTGGAGGTTCTCCGGCTCAAATTGAGTATGCGGCGGAAATGGGACTCGAACACCACCTTGGCATGACTTGCGACCCCGTTTGCGGCCTTGTACAGATTCCATGCATCGAGCGCAATGCCTATGCTGCAGCCCGCGCTCTCGACTCTAATATTTACTCCACTTTCACCGACGGCGACCATCGCGTGTCGTTCGATCGCGTTGTGCAAGTAATGAAACAAACCGGTCACGACCTACCCTCCATCTATCGCGAGACTTCGGAAGGAGGATTGGCAGCAGAGTATTCTCCGACCGAAAAGGGGTAGAGTATGAACGATACCGACTAAAACATAGCCGGGATATATGCCTATCTTTGAAACATTCTATCATGCTGAAAACAACAACTTATCCTTGAACCATATAATAAGATCATGAATAAACTAAAAACCTGCCTCTTGACTCTTGTCATGGCAGCACAATGCTTCTTGTCGGCATTTGCCGGCTCGTTCACAACCGGTAATGGCTCTTTTCTGCTTAACGGCCAACCAATAGTTGTTAAAGCAGCAGAGCTGCACTATCCGCGCATTCCACGCCCATATTGGGATCAGCGCATCAAGATGTGTAAAGCCCTAGGCATGAATGCCGTATGTCTTTACGTATTCTGGAACTCTCACGAGCCACAGCCCGATCAATTTGACTTCACCGGCCAAAACGATTTGCGCGAATTCGTAAAATTATGCCACGACAACGGAATGCTGGTTATCCTGCGCCCAGGCCCATATGTATGCGCCGAATGGGAAATGGGAGGTTTGCCCTGGTGGCTGCTGAAGAAAAAGGATATACGCCTTCGCGAATCCGATCCATATTTTCTCGAACGCGTTGATAAATTTCAACAAGCCGTTGCCGGACAAGTGGCCGACCTTACTGTTGCCAACGACGGTCCAATAGTTATGGTACAGGTTGAGAACGAATACGGCTCCTACGGTATCAACAAAGAGTATGTAGGAACTATCCGCGACATGCTACGTAAAAATTTCGGGAAGGAAGTAACCCTGTTTCAATGCGACTGGTCGTCGAATTTCCTTAATAACGGGCTCGACGATCTTATTTGGACATTAAACTTCGGCACCGGCGCCAACATTGATCAACAATTTGCCAAGCTGAAGCAACTTCGCCCCGACAGTCCCCTGATGTGCTCTGAATTCTGGAGCGGATGGTTCGACAAATGGGGAGCAAATCATGAAACACGCCCGGCCACCGACATGATTGCAGGAATCGACGAAATGCTTTCGAAAGGGATATCGTTCAGCCTGTACATGACTCACGGCGGCACAAACTGGAGCCACTGGGCCGGAGCAAATTCACCAGGGTTTGCTCCCGATGTAACCTCATACGACTACGATGCTCCTATTAGTGAGTCGGGACAGGTTACTCCAAAATATCTCGAACTACGGAAAACTCTAACAAAATATGCCGGCGGCAAAAAACTGCCAAAGATTCCCAACACCATTAAAAGCATTGCCGTGCCTGAAATTGAATTCACGACCATAGCTCCGCTGTTCGCAAACCTTCCCGAGGCTAAAGCCGACCGCAACATTCGCACCATGGAGGAGTACGATCAAGGCTTCGGCAGCATACTTTACCGCACAACATTGCCCGCACTTGACAAGTCCACCATACTGACAGTCAACGAGCCGCACGACTACGCCCAAGTGTTTATCGACGGACAATACGTAGGCACTCTCGACCGCCGGAACGGTGACCGCACTGTTCAGCTACCCCCATGCAAAAGGGGTGCTCAACTCGACATTCTGGTTGAAGCTATGGGTCGTATCAATTTTGGCCGCGCAATAAAGGACTTCAAAGGTATAACCGACAAAGTCACAATCACAGAACACCGCGACGGTCGTGATTTCGTATGCGACCTCAAAAATTGGCAAGTTTTCAACCTCATCGACCGGTATGAAGCATATAAAGCTATGAAATACATGCCCATCGAAACAGCCTCACCCGACAGCACCGGACGCCTTCCACGTGGTGTTTACCTGGGCAAATTCAACATCGACAAACCCGGCGACACATTTCTCAACTTCGAAACGTGGGGTAAAGGGCTGGTTTATGTTAACGGTCATCCCATGGGTAGAATTTGGCATATCGGGCCGCAACAAACCCTTTACATGCCCGGATGTTGGCTTAAGAAAGGAGAAAACGAGATTTTGGTGTTCGACATTGTCGGCCCGCGCCAAGCCCGTTCAGAGGGATTGAAACAACCAATAATTGATAAACTGGCAGTTCCAAAACCTCTGGTTCATCGCCAGGAAGGGCAGACACTTGACCTGACCGGAGAGAAACCCGTTCTTACCGGAGAGTTCGCACCAGGCAACGGCTGGCAAGAAGTGACACTTCAAAACCCAGCATCAGGACGCTACTTATGTCTCGAGGCCATCGACGCGATCTCCGGCGAACAAACATCAGCTATTGCCGAGCTATATCTGCTCGATGATAACGGACAGCGTTTGTCACGAGAACCATGGACCGTGTACTACGCCGACAGTGAGGACATAAAAGGGAATAGGTCGGCCAACAAAATTTTCGACCTTCAGGAATCAACCTATTGGAGTACTGCCAAAAACGCAACCTACCCCCACTATGTAGTACTCGATTTAGGTAAATCTCACGTCATTACCGGATTGCAGTACCTGCCCCGCATGGAATCGAATGTGCCCGGTGCAATAAAGAATTTCCGTGTTTATGTCAGTGAAAAACCATTCAAACTATAACCATGAATCTTAAGCATATTCTGCTGGTGCTGATGCTATCGACTTTTAGCACAGCAGTCGCAGACAACACAAAAATAAGCGGGCCCGACGGGAAACTCGTCGTAGAATTAACAGTTGACAACGGCGCCCCATCCTACACCGTTACCTACGACGGTAAAACTATTCTAGAACCCTCTCCACTAGGGCTCAAATCAGATGTAGCCGACTTCACAAAGGGACTAATCCTAACAAAAGTAACCACCGACACCCTGTCGCGAAGCTACTATCAAGACCGAATTAAACGCAGCCACATCGACGTTAAAGCAAACACAATGACCGTTGAAATGCTCACCGCCGACAAAGCCGCCATAGGAATGGAATGGGTGGTTAAAAACAACGACATAGCTTTCCGCTATCTGATTCCACGACAGAATAGCGGAGAAACGGGAGCTATGGTTATTACAGAAGAAGCTACCGGATTTACCTTTCCAGAAGTCACAACCACATTCATCACCCCTCAAAGCAAACCAATGATAGGGTGGAAACGTTCTAAGCCCAGCTACGAGGAGGAATACACCAACGACGACTCGCTAACAAAGGCATCGAAATATGGTGTTGGCTACACATTCCCTGCCCTGTTCCATGTCGGCGATAACGGTTGGGCATTGATTTCCGAAACCGGTGTAACAGGAGGATACTGCGGCTCACGACTGTCGGAAATCAATAACCGCACGCTGACAGTTAAATACCCTATGGAAAGCGAAAACAATGGCAATGGGTCGGCACAGCCCGGAATAGGGCTTCCGGGAGCTACACCCTGGCGCACCATCACCGTAGGCAACACGCTTCATCCGATTGCCGAAACAACGATCATTTGGGATGTTGTCGATCCCCTTTATCTACCTGTTCATAAAGCTATTCCGAGCAGAGGTTCGTGGAGCTGGATTGTATGGCAGGACGACAATTCAAGCTACGAAAACCAAGTTGCGTTCATCAATCTTGCCGAAGCTATGGGTTGGGAACATGTACTGATCGATGCTGGTTGGGACAAAAACATAGGCCGCGAAAACGTTGAAAAGCTTATCGCACTTGCCCGATCAAAAGGCGTTGATGTTGCTTTATGGTACTCCTCGTCCGACTATTGGAACGACATCACCCAATCGCCAACCGGCCTTATGAACCGTCCTATACCCCGGAAAAAAGAGATGAAATGGATGAGCGACAATGGAGTACACACAATTAAAGTCGACTTTTTCGGCGGTGACAAACAGGAAACAATGCGCATCTACGAGGACATACTTTCCGACGCTGCCGACTATGGTATCGACGTAATTTTCCATGGCTGCACGCTTCCTCGCGGCTGGGAACGCCTCTACCCTAACTATGTTGGAAGCGAAGCGGTTCTAGCATCTGAAAACATAGTGTTCCAGCAACATTTCTGCGACAACGAAGCATTTAACGCCACTCTCCACCCTTTTATCCGCAATACAGTAGGTTCAATGGAATTCGGCGGCACATTCCTGCAACGCCGCCTTGGCAAACAGCCCGGCAAAGGCACAATTCGACGAACAGGCGATGCATTCCAGCTGGCAACAGCAATTCTATACCAGAATCCGGTGCAGAACTTTGCCTTTACCCCTCGAACATTGAACGAAGCCCCGATCGAAGCCATCGATTTCATGCGCACAGTACCAACAACGTGGGACGACATCAAATTCATCGAAGGCTATCCGGGCAAATATGTTGTGTTGGCTCGACGTCACGGTAACGATTGGTATATAGCCGGAATAAACGCAGAGACTAAATCACAGACAATAACAATCGATGCCAAGCAGTTTGAAGCACAAGGAAAAACAGCAACACTCTATATCGATACCAATCCGGAATCATTGTCCACCCAAACTATCATCCTCTCTAAGCCGCTAAAAGTTACTATTCCGTCCAACTGCGGCTTCGTACTAAAAATCAACTAATCACCTCAACAACATTCATAAAGGCGATGCGTCACACCCGACCATCGCCTTTCTTATATTACCTATTTTGCTCAGTAACACAATCTTTAAAATATTAAGGGCCCTGAAATTTTATGATATGGGCCCTAATTATTATGAAGGTGATTTGGACAATGAATTTTCTTATATGTATTACACAAACGAAAGCCAAACTAACGATTATAGCTATTCCTCAGATCAAATTATAGTTGTGCGAGATAACGATTGGGATCTGGTAACTTGTGTATACCGGTTAACCAATGGTTTAATTGTCGAGGCTGAATGGAACGATAAAAACCAAAGAAATGGTGTTAAATATATCTATGATAATAATAAACGGCTCAAAGAAGTTCGCGAGATACGTTATTCTGGAGAAGGGGAAGATCAATATTCTGATTATATGTTCACATGGCACAATAATAATATTGTAAAAATCGAAGAGAATTTTGACGACTATGGTGATATATATATCGAATCAGAATGTACATTTGCATATAGTGAAAAGAAAGCTAGCAACTCAATAGAGTCAATTTTACCCATCTTCTTTATGTCAGAAATTTTTAACAGCTACAGGATGGGATTAGATCCATTATTAATAGCTCAAGGTTATTTTGGGAATTCCTATCCGACTAATTTAGTTTCCTCATACCATGATGATTATATGGCCACATGTTCTCTAACTTATGAATTTTATGATAATAAATCGATCAAGACCATAAAAGCTCGTTCAACCGGAGATGGCATGAGTCCAGACGAAGTTGAATTAACTTTTGTATGGGATTAAGAATCCATTCGAGAATATCAAGAAAATCAGCCACTTAGTCAAAAAAAATAGCTGATCGCCTCAGCGTTAACATGTATTATGGGGCAGGCTCTTAGAGTATGTTTACTTTGGGCTTATGTTAAGATTTAACATGGATTTTTAAATATGTTTTTAACTTGAATGAAGGAATTATGGGGTTCCATAATGACTGAATGAAAGTTGGAAACATATTCAAAAAGGCTGTTCAAAGATTTCATAAAGTTAAAAATAAACATACTCTTAATTTATCGTTGGACTATACATCCATACATCAAACTCATGCTAAATAAATATGTGAAGAATTTTGATAGAGAATTTATAAAGTATAGGATATTTTAAACACAATCTATAACTTTGCAGACAAAAACACTATAAATATATCTATTATGCCTACTAAAAATCTTCACTTCGAAACCCTCCAGCTACATGTTGGACAAGAGAATCCCGACCCAAGCACCGACGCACGAGCGGTTCCTATATATCAAACAACTTCTTACGTTTTCCACAACTCGCAGCACGCAGCCGACCGTTTTGCCCTGCGCGATCCCGGCAATATCTACGGCCGTTTGACCAACCCCACTCAAGAAGTTTTAGAACAGCGAATTGCAGCTCTGGAAGGTGGTGTGGCTGCTTTGGCTGTTGCCAGTGGAGCTGCAGCTGTTAGCTATGCGTTGGAGAACATTCTTGCCAACGGTGATCATATAGTAGCCGCCGATAACATATATGGAGGCTCGTACAACCTGATCTCACACACATTGGAACCTCGCGGTATTGCCTCAACTTTCGTTAATCCTCGCGATCTCGAACAGCTAGAAGCCGCTATACAGCCAAACACAAAGGCTGTTTTCGTTGAAACTTTTGGTAATCCCAATTCCGATGTGACCAACCTGGACGCCGTTGCAGAAATTGCCCACCGTCACAACCTTCCTCTAATTGTTGACAATACATTTGGCACCCCATATCTCATAAAACCATTTGAGCATGGTGCCGACGTGATTGTACATTCTGCAACAAAATTTATCGGTGGCCATGGAACAAGCCTTGGAGGAATTATCGTCGACGGAGGTTCGTTCAATTGGAAAGCCAACGCCGATAAATTCCCGACACTGGCCAAACCAGACCCCAGCTACCATGGCGCCGTATTTGCCGACGTTGCCGGAGAGGCTGCATTTGTAACCCGCATACGCGCCGTATTACTGCGAGATACGGGTGGAGCTATATCACCATTCAACGCATTCCTGTTGCTTCAAGGCGTTGAAACTCTTTCGCTCCGTATCGAACGCCACGTCGAAAACGCACTGAATGTTGTCGGATTTTTGGCCGGCCACCCCAAAGTGGCCAAAGTGAACCACCCATCCATACCCTCACATCCCGACCATGAGCTATACAACAAACTATTCCCCAACGGAGCCGGAAGTATTTTCACATTCGAGATAAAAGGCGACAAAGAGGCGGCATGGCGGTTTATAGACTCGCTAAGAATATTCTCACTGTTGGCAAACGTGGCCGACGTTAAGAGTCTTGTAATTCATCCTTACACAACTACCCACTCACAACTGACTCCCGAAGAAGCAGAAAGTCAGCACATCACACCTACAACAATCCGACTGAGCATAGGCACAGAGCATATCGACGACCTCATTGCCGACCTTGGCCAAGCACTAGAAAAAGTATAATAAAAATAGCTCGCTAAAAAACAAGCGTCGAAGCGCTATCCGTTATCCAGCCAAAGAGTTCTTTGACAAATTTAAGGCCTTTAGCATTTTAAATTTGATTTGCACTGTTTGATAAATAATGTTAACTTTGTAAATTCAGTAAAGAAGAATATTGTTGGCCGGTTGGCTTCCATTGACCCGATTATCTTTTTTATTGCACTTAAGAAAAAGTTTTACAGATTTTGTAATATGAAACAATTTTTTACCTATGTAGCAGCCTCGGTTGTCGGTGTACTGATAGTTGTAATTATTACTACCGTACTATCAATGATAATGACGACCATTATGTTTGTGTCGTTTGCTGTTGGCGATACGCCCGAAGTAAAAGAACACTCCATATTGAAAATAGAGCTATCGGGTATATTGAGCGAACGTCATCAAGGAATGACACTGATGCAGCAGATGCGCGGATATAAAGACAATTCTAAAGGCCTCGACGACATAGTTGCATCGATAAAAAATGCAGCAAACGACAGCAAGATCGAAGGTATATATCTCGACTGCAAAGGTATGGACGGCGGCACAGCATCGTTAGAATACATGCGTCAAACACTCGCCGACTTTAAGAAATCCGGGAAATGGATTGTTGCATATGGCGACGATTACAATCAGGACAATTACTATTTAGCGTCTTTGGCCGACTCGATATGGCTCAACCCGATGGGAGCTGTAGATATATCGGGAATGGGCGGAGCAATGGTATTCTTCAAAGGCCTGCTCGACAAAATTGGTGTTGAGATGCAGGTTCTGAAGGTCGGCACATACAAAAGTGCAGTAGAGCCCTATATTCTGGACTCACCAAGCGAAGCCAGTGTGAAACAAACTCGCGAATACATTACCCCGCTGTGGAAGGTTGTTAAGGAAGGAATTGCCTCGTCGCGCAATGTTGAGCCTTCGGTTGTTGACCAATGGGCCGACAGTTTAATTTTCACAGATGAAGCAACAACATACGTTGGCCGTAACATTGTGAGCGAACTTATTTACCGTCATCAGGCTGAAGAAAAATTAAAACAGATGACCGGCGTTGATGCCGGCGACGACCTTCGTTTCATATCGCCCGAAAATTACGTAAAGACAATAAACTCCAAATCATCCGAGAACAAGATTGCCTTACTCTATGCCGAAGGTGAAATTTTCGATGCCGGCGATCAAGGTATAGTCAGCGAAAAAATGGTTACTACGATTTTGAAACTGGCCAACGACGATGATGTTGATGCTCTGGTGCTTCGCGTTAACTCGCCAGGAGGAAGTGCGTTCGCCTCCGAGCAAATTTGGGAGGCCCTTCAGCAATTCAAAGCTAAAGGGAAGCCGTTTTATGTATCTATGGGAGATATGGCCGCTTCCGGTGGTTACTATATATCGTGCGGCGCAGACAAAATTTTCTGCCAGCCGACCACTCTTACTGGTTCAATCGGCATATTTGGCATGATTCCAAATATTAAAGGCCTGTTAAACAATCATCTTGGCATCACTGCCACAATGGTATCAACAAATCCCAACACCGATTTGACATATCTTGAGCCGATGACACCCTTCCAGCGCAGCCGTATGCAGAAAATGATTGAGAATGGTTACAAAACTTTTGTTGACCGTTGTGCCCAAGGACGCCACATATCGGCAGATTCCATAAATGCCATAGGTCAAGGACGTGTATGGGACGGAACAACCGCTCTAAATATCGGTCTTGTCGATCAACTTGGCAATCTCGACCAATGTATCGAGACTCTGGCTCTTGACAAAGGGTGGAGCAGCTATGAAATCGCAGTATATCCAGATGCAAACAAATCGTGGTGGGAAAAAATACTCGACGAAGAACTTGACATACAGAACATGCTAGTCCGGAACGAGCTTGGCGAAGCATATCCCATTTATAAAGCCATTCAGCGCGTTAAAAACATGAATCGCATTCAATGCCTTGCCCCTGAATTGATAATGGAATAGTCCGTAAACCATCATGCGCCACAACATCATAATCGACTCACTGCTGCTTAAGCCTATGTCCGTGCTTTATGGCATGGCCGTAGGATTACGCAACCGTATGTTCGAAATGAAGCTCTTGAAAGAACAATCTTTCGATGTTCCGATTGTAGTTGTGGGCAATCTTGCAATAGGAGGCACCGGAAAAACACCACATACCGAATATGTGGTTTCACTTCTTAAACAAGAATACCATATCGGAGTACTTTCACGCGGCTACAAACGCCACACTAAAGGTTTCATTATAGCCGACCGCCATTCAACACCAAACGACATCGGTGACGAGCCTTATCAGATTTATCAGAAATTCGGAAAGGAAGTGCGTGTAGCTGTATGCGAAAGTAGAGTGAAAGGTATTAAGCAACTGCTGGAAGTGGATCCCTCGATAAATCTGATAGTGCTTGACGATGCTTTCCAGCACCGCTACGTAAAGCCAAAAGTGTCGATTGTACTCACCGAATGGAACTGGCCCATATATAATGACGACCTGCTTCCACTGGGTCGGTTGCGTGAACCTATGAGTGGCCTGACACGAGCCACAATGATCGTGATAACCAAGTGCCCGGCACAAATCCGTCCCGTTGATGTTCGACTGTTCTACGAGCATCTTAACTTGTTCGCATATCAGAAACTATATTTCTCCCACTATCGCTATGGCAACTTGGTAAGCGTATTTCCCGATGAAGTGCGTTACATGCCCGATCTGAATTGGCTAAATCCCGACGATTCAATCCTACTCGTTGCCGGTATCGCCAATCCGAAGCCGCTATTGCGCTATCTGCGCAGCTTTAAAGTGAAAGTAAAACTCGTGAAATTCCCCGATCATCACGATTTTGAACGAGGCGATTTCGACGCAATTGTCAAAGCCCACGCCAAACTGCAGGGAAAGAACAAATATATAATCACTACAGAAAAAGATGCTGTGCGCATGGCAAATAACCCCTACTTTCCTCATACGCTCAAACAATCTACATTTTATATGCCGATCGAAGTCGAATTTCTTCCTCCGGCAATGCCACAAGGCTCCCTGCCGTTTGATGAGGAGCTGCGACGTCTTATAAAAGAATAGCCCCGCGGCTACAACAAAATAATCGTCACTGTAGTTTTAAAGTAAATAATAACCCAAATTCAATATAAGATGTTAGATACAATAAAGGAAACTGGCAATTATATCCGCTCAGCCATAAAAAGCCCAATGCCAACTACAGCTATAATACTCGGCACTGGATTGGGAGCACTTGTCGACCATATAGAAAATAAACAATATATCCCCTACAGTTCTATACCTAATTTCCCGGTATCAACCGTAGAGGGGCACTCGGGCAATCTCATCTTCGGAACGCTCGGATCGCGTCCGGTAATGGCAATGCAGGGCCGTTTCCATTTCTACGAAGGCTATGATATGAAAACCGTTACATTCCCAGTTCGTGTCATGAAAGAGTTGGGAATCAAGACTCTGTTTGTCAGCAATGCAGCAGGAGGCATGAACCCGGAATTCCGCGTAGGCGACCTTATGGTTATCACCGACCATATAAACCTATTTCCTGAGCACCCGCTACGCGGCAAAAACTACAACGAATTGGGAACCCGGTTCCCCGACATGAGCGAAGCCTACTCTCGCCGCCTAATCGCCAGCGCAATGCAGATAGCAGACGAAAAAGGAATACGCTTGATGCATGGCATTTACGTAGGCACACAGGGGCCAACATTCGAAACTCCGGCCGAATACAAGTATTTCCATATCATTGGTGGAGATGCCGTTGGCATGTCAACAGTTCCGGAAGTAATTGTCGCACGCCATGCAGGAATTGAGGTTTTTGGTATTTCTGTCATCACCGACCTTGGCGTTGAGGGTGTTGTCGAAAAAGTGTCGCACGAAGAGGTACAGAAAGCTGCCAACGCGGCTCAGCCAAAAATGATGGAAATAATGACCGAGTTGGTTAAGCGCTACGAATAATAAAACGTCAGCCAATCTATGATTCTAAATAAGGAAAATTTTCAACCGAAACAACCGGAAACGGAGATATCGCAACTTGGCGAGTTTGGTCTTATCCATAGGCTTACCGACGGATTGCCGCTAGTTAACAAGAGCACAATAAAAGGTATAGGCGATGATGCAGCAATATTGTCATACCCCGACACAGATGTCGTAGTTTCAACCGACCTGCTCCTCGAAGGAGTGCATTTCGATTTAACGTATGTTCCGCTGAAACATCTGGGGTATAAAAGCGCAATTGTTAATATCTCGGATATTTGTGCGATGAACGCAACTCCTCGTCAGATAACAGTGTCGCTGGGTATATCAAAACGGTTCACTGTTGAACACATGGAGCAGTTGTACGAAGGCATCCGTCTTGCCTGCGACGTGTATGGTGTTGACCTTGTTGGTGGCGATACCACTGCCTCACGTCAGGGGTTGGTGATTTCGGTGACAGCAATCGGCGATGCACCACGCGACATGATTGTGCGCCGCGACGGTGCTCGCGACACCGATCTGATATGCGTCAGCGGCGACTTAGGCGCGGCATACATGGGTCTGCAGTTGCTCGAACGCGAAAAAGCAGCGTCGGCCGGCGTTCCCGACTTTGTTCCTCAGTTCCAAGGTAAGGAATATCTCATCGAACGCCAGCTTAAACCCGAAGCGCGCAAAGATATTGTTGAGGAACTTGCCAAAGCTGGTATAAAACCTACCTCAATGATGGATGTGTCCGACGGTCTTTCGTCCGAGTTGCTCCATATATGTAAGTCAAGCGCAACCGGTTGCCGTGTGTATGAAGATAGAATACCTATTGATTATCAAACAGCTGTAATGGCTGAGGAATTAAACATGAACCTCGTGACAGCAGCTCTTAACGGAGGCGAAGACTATGAATTGCTGTTCACTGTGCCATTGACCGACCACGAAAAAGTGTCGAAAATGAAAGGTGTCCGCGTTATCGGGCATATAACAAAGCCCGAACTTGGATGTGTGCTGGTGACACGCGACGGTCAGGAAATGCCGCTCAGGGCTCAGGGCTGGAACCATATGGCATAATGGAAAAAGTATTTGGTTTATTCAACGATAGCTACCCGCCCGTGTTCGATGGTGTAACACTGACGGTGCAGAACTATTTGAAATATCTTACAGCTGCCGGGCGGAAAACCTGTATGGTAACACCCTGGAATCCGGATACAGATACCTCGGACGACACTCAGCTATTCCGCTATTTTTCGCTCGGCATACCTTCTCGAAAGCCCTACCGCTACGGCTACCCCAAACTCGACCCTTTTATTTGGAATCGTCTTAGCAAAGTGCCGTTTGCCTTAGTGCATGCTCATTGTCCTTTTTCATCAGGGCGATTGGCTCACTATGTTGCAAAAAAGCAGCATGTGCCGTTGATAGCTACATTTCATTCAAAATATAAAACTGACCTAGAACACTCGCTCCCCTCTTGGATGGTGCGCAAAATTATGCGCCGTGTCATGGACTTTTTCGATGCCGCCGACGAGGTGTGGATTCCGCAGGCAAAGGTTGAGGACACCGTGCGCGAGTATGGTTATCAAGGCAAATTAACTGTGGTTGAAAACGGCATTGACCTGTCCATGGAATCGTCGGTTCAGACACAGGCGTTCAAAAATGCGGCTCGAGCCAAGTTAGGCATCAAGCCCGAAGTGATGCTTTTGCTATTCGTAGGGCAGCATATTAAAGAAAAAGGTGTCGACGTGATTATCGACTCGCTTAGTCTGTTGCACGATTTACCCGTGAAAATGGCATTTATCGGCACAGGCTATGCCGCCGACGAAATGAAATTGCGAATCCACACTCTCGGACTCGACAAACGTGTGCAAATGCTAGGCGTTATTGAATCACGCCAGCAATTGAAGAATTATTATGCCGCAGCCCATTTGTTTTTGTTCCCATCTTACTACGACAACGCACCGCTTGTAGTGCGCGAAGCCGCCATGATGGGAACACCGGCCATTCTGCTGAAAGGTTCAACGGCTGCCGAGGTAATTGTTGAAGGAACAAACGGTTTTCTCGCCGACAATACCCCCGAAAGCTATGCTCGTATAATCCGTTCGCTTTATGGCGATTCGGAAACGCTGACACGTGTGGGACGCAACGCCGCAGCCACACTCACGCGTTCGTGGAAAGAAGTGATGAGCGAGGTTATTGCTCGCTACGACGAGATTATCCAACGCTATGGCAACAAAAAATGAAAATATCGCACAAGAGCGACGCCATGTCCCTTTATGGCGCGTATTGGTGCCGGCTGCAATTGGTCTAGCTGTAGTTGCGTGGCTGTTTCATCGCGAGTTCAATGTAAGTCTTTGGCATCAGATACACTTCGATAATCGAGTGATTGCCTGTATTTTTGCCGCCTTCCTGTTTATGGCCGGACGCGACTTTGGCCTTATGTGGCGATTCCGGACGCTATCAGACCGACAACTATCGTGGCGCCAGGCCGCTAAGGTTAATTTCATGTGCGAATTCACCTCGTGTGTAACCCCATCGGCAGTAGGCGGTTCGTCGCTTGGTATGGTGTTCATGCATCACGAGGGCATAAATCTCGGTCGAGCCACAACGCTTATGCTCACAACGCTTTTTCTCGACGAACTTTTCTTTGTTGTGGCATGCCCGATAGTAATGCTGGCAATTCCATATAATGAACTATTTGGTTTCAACACCCACTCGCATTTCACTCAAGGCCTGAAGGTGACTTTCTGGGTAGTTTACGCTCTTATTTTCGCGTGGACATTAATTCTGTTTTTGGGAATTATTTTGAAGCCCAAAGGAGTTCGCAAGGCACTTACCGCCCTGTTCAATCTCCCATTCCTGCGTCGTTGGAAACCGCAAGTGATGGCGCTGGGCGACAACATGGAGTCGGCTGCTCACGACCTTTCTCATCGATCGATACGCTGGTGGGGCGAAACTTTTTTGGCAACAATGCTCACCTGGACATCGCGCTACCTCGTTGTGAACGCACTGTTTTTTGGGTTCGTTCCAGGAGCTAACCAGCTGGTTGTATTTGGTCGACAGCTAGTTGTTTGGGTAGTACTTATGGTCAGCCCGACTCCGGGCGGTTCCGGCATCAGCGAATGGCTCTTCACAGAATATTACGGCGATATGCTCTCGTCGCCGGGCATTGCATTAATCATAGCGCTTTTTTGGCGTGTTATCACATATTATATATATCTTGTTATCGGAGTCTTCCTGGCACCTTCCATGCTAGCCGAGCCTGCGGTTACCACAAATAATAGTATAAAAACATGAAATTCATAGGAATCATACCTGCGCGGTTTGCTTCGACACGTTTTCCCGGCAAGCCGTTAGTCGACATCTGCGGGATGCCGATGATTGAGCGTGTTTATCGGCGAGCCTCAGCCGTATTACCTCATGTATACGTTGCAACTGACGACAGCCGTATTGCTGAGGCTGTAGCAAAATTCGGTGGCACAGCTATAATGACCTCTGAACTGCACCGAAGCGGAACCGACCGCTGTTTTGAGGCTTATACGCTGTCGGGCTCCGATGCCGACGTTATTATCAACATACAAGGTGATGAGCCTTTTGTAGCTCAGGAACAAATAAAACAACTTATGTCGTGCTTCGATGACGACTCTACCGACATAGCTACTTTGGTGCGCCGCTTCAATCCGGCGTCGGGTTACGAGGCGCTGGAAAATCCCAACACGCCCAAGGTGGTGCTCGATAAAAACATGAATGCATTGTATTTCAGCCGTTCCGTGATTCCCTATGTTAGAGGTAAGCAACACAGTAGCTGGCCAGAAGCAACAAATTATTATACCCATGTTGGTATGTATGCCTATCGCGCCAATGTCCTGAAACGCATAGTAGCGATGCCGCAAAGTCAGCTTGAACTTGCCGAATCACTTGAGCAGTTGCGCTGGCTCCAGAACGGCTGTAAGATTAAAGTAGCCGTGACCGATTCTCCCACCATAGGTATCGACACTCCCGACGACTTAAAAGCGGCAATCGACTTTTGCAAACGCAACAATCTATAGCAATGTCGACCAATAATTTATCAAAATGGGATGTAGCCCCTACTGTTACGGGTTTTGGCCAGCTTACAATGCCTGAAGCCTCGGTCAAAAACCTCGACAGCGGAGCAACGTTGCATGTCCTGAGACAAGGGCAGCTTGGGGTATGCCGCTTTTCTTGCTTGATTACCGGGGGGCTAGCCGAATGCTCCGGTCCCGGCATTGCCCAGCTTCTGCTTTCCGCAGTTCAAGAAGGCACAGTATCGCACCCGGGAGCTTCGCTGGCAGAAACAATAGAGTTCAACGGTGCTACGGTACAAATAGGCGTGTACCGCCATTACATGATGCTCAGCGTAAATATGCTGACATCAAAAGCCCCAACCGTGATTCCACTTGTTCACGAAATGCTGTTCGCACCCGAGTTCAACCCTCAACCTTTCGCATCATGCGTTGAACGGCTGGCACAAAATGTGCGATTAATGGAAAAACGCGTGGAATACAAAGCCACAAAAAAGATGAAGGAACTTATTATGGGTCCGTCTCATCCGCTGGCTCAAAGCCCGTCGCCCGATCAAATTGCTGCTGTGACGCTCGACGACCTGCAGCTGTGGCATAAACTAACATGCACTTCTGCCAACGGGATGCAGTTATATCTGGCGGGAAATATCGATGATGCAATAGTGAATCTCGTGGCTGAATTGTTTAGCAACACAGGTTCAGAGTCATTGCCATTCAATATCAAGCCAAATCAACCCATGCCGCCACAGAGAGCCGATGTGGAGGTAGCCGACGCGCTGCAAAGCGCCGTACGCATTTGTGCACCGGTTGCCATAACTCGCGACAGCGCCGACTATCTTGAACTACGTTTGCTGGTTAAAGCTCTGGGAGGATATTTCGGATCACGCCTGATGTTGAACATCCGCGAAGAAAAAGGCTACACCTACGGTATCTCGGCCAGTCTGAACGGTAGTCCCGAAGGCACAACCATCGAGATTGCGACCTCAACCGACCCAGCCAATGCAGAGCCTTTAATCAAGGAGACTCTCAACGAGATAAAAAGGCTTAAAACCTCGCCTTTCAGCAACGACGAAATCGACAGGCTGAAAAATTACGAAACCTCCATGCTCGCTTCAATGCTCGACACCCCCTTCGACATGATGGATTACTACATCACATTGAAAACAGCATTCATCAATCAATCGGAGTATTTCCAACGCCAATACCGGGCTATCCAAAATCTGACGCCACAGCGAATGTCACATCTTGCCGAAAAATATATCAATAGCGAAAATTTCACAGTAGTTGTGGCAGGGAACGTTAATGAAAACATTGTAAATCATTACAATTGTTGACAAACTTAAAAAAATAAGTGTTAAAAATAGTCACAAAAAAGTTGCACGAAATGTAACTAAACCTTAACTTTGTGAAAATTTCTGCGAACAAAGCGCATTGTCATAACGTTAATAAAGCATAAGAATCGCGAACAAAAACGGCATAAACAACCGTTAATCGCTGAAATTCAAGAGAATTAACTAAATAACTTAATATAATTTTAATTTCAAGTAGAATGAAAAAGAATATCCTTTTCGGTTTTGCTGCATGCGGCGCTATGCTTCTTTCAGCAAATGTAGCTTCAGCTCAGGAAACTGTAGTTATCGAAGAAGCTACTCTCACAGCTACTGATGTAGAATGTGCCGACCACTATTATGTTGAGAAGGGCAGTGGATGGTTCCTTCAGTTAGGTGCTGGTATTAATGTTCCTTTTGTTGACAGTGCTGACAAAAACGGCGACAAAACAACTCACCTGACAGCAACCTACAACCTCGGTTTTGGTAAATGGTTTAGCCCCTATTTAGCATGGCGTGTTTCAGCTTACTACAGCCGCCTACACATGGAATACGAAGACTACTACAAAGCACACATGGGAACTCTTAACGTAGACTTGATGTGGGATATGTTTAACTCACTCGGCGGCGTTAACGACAACCGTTGCTTCTCTATCATACCTTTCGTTGGTATCGGTGGAACATACGTTTGGGACTTCACCGGTGGCAACATCGTGAACCGTCACAACCACGTTAAATATGCAACATGGGCACTCCCCGTTTCAGCCGGTTTGCAATTCCGTTTCCGTCTTTGCGAAAATGTTGACTTCATCGCTGAAGGTCGCGCTCAGTTCTACGGCGACAACTTCTCTAACGTAGAAAGCGGCGATCCTATCGATGTTAATATCGAAGCAACTGCAGGTTTGTCATTTGCATTCGGTGGCCGCAGCTACAAGAGCTACAACCCCTGCAACTACCTCGGCTACATCAACCAGCTTAACGGTCAAATCAACGACCTCCGCGGTTCGCTCGCTACTTGCGGTGCTGCCCTCGCAGCTTGCGAAGCTCAGCTTCCTTGCCCCGAAGTTGTTGCTGTTGAATGCCCCGAAACTCAGGCTCCTCTGATGGCAACTGTTCGCTTCTCTATCAACTCTGCCAAGGTTACATCGAAAGAAATGGTTAACGTTTACAACATCGCTCAATGGATGAAAGCTAACCCCGATGCTAAAGTAGTTATCAAAGGCTACGCTGACAAGAAAACCGGAACAGCAGCTTACAACATGAAGCTTTCTGAACGCCGCGCTCAATCAGTTTACAACATTCTTACCAAAGAATATGGTGTTGCAACCGACCGCCTGACAATGAAAGCTGAAGGTTCTGATTCTCAGATCTACGACACTAACGATTGGAACCGTATCGTAATCTTCTCTCAGGACTAATTCATAAGAAATTCAGGAAAGAGATTAAATAAATCCAAAACGCTCCGCCACCAATTAAAGGTGGCGGAGTTTTTTATTTAAACTTAATGATATAAATTTGTATCTTGAAAATTTACTACACTAATTTATGTTTAAAATGAAAAAATTTAGTATGTTGACATTGCTGATTTGTGGTGCAATGTCATTTGGAATGAGCGCTTGCGGAAACGATGATGATGAAGATGAACCCGGCAACGGAGGCTACAGCGGTGTTGTAGGAAACCCGACTGCAGTGATGCCTTCCGGCGCACCTTCATCTGTTGGAAGCACCTCAATATCATTAAACGAAAAGGGTCAAGTTGTTAAAGTAGAAAACGGAGACGATACTATAGAATTTGAATATGGTAATTTTTCTCGTGCAACTACTTACCAAGTGAAAATGACTTGCACCGACGCAGAAGAGCACAATGTTACTGTATTTTACATAAAACTAAATTCAAGCGGCTACGCATCTAAAGTACTTGAAGTTTACTCCGACGGCTATACTGACACTTGGGAATTTAAGTACAATGCAGCAGATCAACTAAACTACATGAAACGTTCGGAGGACGATGAAGTGACCAACATTACTTACACGGATGGTGATATAACCAGCGTTTCCGTTAAGGACGAAGACAACGATAAGCCAGAAGTTCATAAAATCAGCTATAGCGAATCGCCAATTAGCAACAAAGGCGGCGTCATGTTGTTCGACCTGATGTTTAACATCGACATGGACGAAATGGGCGTTGCTTACTATGCCGGCTTGCTAGGCAAACCGACTAAACATCTCCCCTTTCGTTTAACCTACGACAGAGGTTACACTACATTCTCATGGGATCTTAATAACGACGGTCTTCCCACGATTCTGACTTCAACTGACACAGAATACGGATATAACTACACTGAAAAAATATATTTCGTGTGGTAACATCATGACAATAAAATTTCAGTGGGTGTGTCATCGTCGGCACACCCACTTATTATATATTAGAATTTAATTTATATCTACCAGCCGCCGGAAGCACCGCCACCGCCAGTCATGCCGCCACCGAACGAACCGCCGCCAAATCCACCTCCGAAACCATTTCCACCGCCTCCACCTGGGGGCAGGATAATCACAGGCGGCACATCCAGCTTGGGTATGGAGTACGGCACATTAACAGCCTTACCGCAGTTTTTGCAAACGTACTGTTTAACTCCTTGTCCCTGACTCGAGGTTGTAGGCTTGGCGATTATACGGTCGCCAACAAACACCAACGTGCGGGCCTTGCAGTTCGGACAAATCTTAAAGTTACTATTCTTAACAATATAGGGCAAAATATCGGTTTCGCCGCATTGCGGACACAGCCAGACATCATAATCGACCGAATTAAGTTGTTCCTCTGCATCTTGAGCCGGCGTGAGATAGGCATTGTCAGCCTTCTCGTCGAGCCGTTTCATCGTTGCGCCGCAATTTGGACACTTACGGCGTTTTGTGCGGGTGCGCCGCAACAATAAGAGCTGAATAAGGAATATGGGCAAAGGTAATCCCAGACCAAGCACTGTTGCAACAGCTCCGGGAGCAGTAAGCGTCGATAACGCCTGGTATCGCTGGTAGAGCGATTGCCTGCGGGTTTTCCGTATAGTAATAATAAGCCATACAGTGTAGCCAACAGCCAGTATAAACCCCAATTTTAGCCAGATATCAAGAACTTCCTTAAAATCGGGAGCACTGAATGCGCCGACACCTTGGTCATTCTTGTATTTCGACATAAGTTCATCCGTAGCTCCGGGGGTAGTTATCAAACGCGACAATTCGTTTACGGCAGCGATAGTGCCTTCGTCGAAATCGCCTTGTTTATATGATTCGTTTGCTATGTTGCGTATAATGCGGCCAGCTATAATGTCGGGCACTACGCCTTCCATTCCGTAGCCGGTCCGGATCACGGTTTTGCGGTCGCCACGCGACACAAGGTATAGCAAGCCGTTGCTGTTGTCTTTTTTACCTACACCCCATTTGCCGAACAATTCTGTGGCAAATGAATCGGCATCGCCACCATCAATCTCGTCGACGGCCACTACAACCACTTCTGCCGATGTTTTTGCCCATATGTCTGCTAGCATTGCGTTTAGTCTGGCTTCAACATCGGGTGAAAGCACATTATCAGGGTTGCTGACGTATCGGGTTCGGTCGGCAACGTGCACGTTCGGGGTATTGTCGATTGTGCGAGGTATTGCCGTCGCGCCAAACGTTGCCACAAACGCCAACGCGACAGTCAAAATCAGTTTCTTAAATAACATATTCATAGGTTCTCATTTTTAGCGTTATAACAACAAGTTAAACCGCAGGCAAACTCATGCCGTAAAGTTTACGATATAGGTTTAGAGCATAAACATCGGTCATTCCCGATATATGATCGAGCACCGCCTGTATTTTTTCAAAAAGCGTCGGCGCATCCGTGTCATACTGCAGCGGAATTTGGCTCAGCAGTAATTTTGAATAGTTCAGTTCAGGAAACCGAACGGCGTGAATAAGCTTCTCCAACAGGAACGTGATAATACGGTTACCGGCTAATTCCACGTTTACCACCTCTTGGGCCCGATATATTTTTGCCCACGCCAATGCTGAGCAGCTGCGGTAGGCTTCGCGCTCCAAAGGATTAATATTATCGATCAGTGAGCCGGAGAAATTGCCTTCGAGCAGTTCCTCTTCGTGGTCGGCGAATGTGACGGCGCATTGCTGCACCAAAGTTCCTATTACACACGAGCGAAGATAAGCGATGCGTTCGTTCGGATCGTCGACATGATCCATGGTTTGACGCATATGGTCCTTGCGACTTTCGGGGAAAAAGTTAAGAAATACGTCGATAACTTCCTGAGTCGAAAGTATTTTAAGTTTGTGCGCGTCTTCTATATCCATTACCTGATAGCATATGTCGTCAGCCGCTTCCACGATATACACCAGCGGATGACGTGTATATTTGATGCGTCCGTCGGCCTGCGGCATCTGTTTTATGCCCAGTTCGTCGGCAATGCGACGGAAGGTTGCGCGCTCAGTGGTAAAAAAACCGAATTTGCTTTTCTCGCCTGCCAGCAACGATTCGTAGGGGTACTTCACAATCGAAGCCAGCATTGAGTAGGTCATTGCAAATCCACCTTTGCGCCGACCGCGGAATTGGTGGGTAAGCAGGCGTAGCGAGTTGGCATTCCCCTCGAAGTGAGTCAGATCGGTCCATTGTTCCGGTGATAGTTCGTTCTGTAGCACACGCCCTTCCCCCTCGGAGAAAAAGGCTGAAATAGCCTTCTCGCCCGAATGACCGAACGGCGGATTGCCCAAATCGTGAGCCAGACATGCCGCGGCCACTATCTCGCCAATAGAATCAAGCTTGCTGAGCGTTGCCGCATCGGCATGGCGTTGTCGGAGAATAATCGAAATCTCATTAGCCATCGACCTCCCTACGGTCGACACCTCCATTGAATGAGTCAAACGATTGTGCACAAATATACTGCCCGGGAGCGGGAAAACTTGAGTTTTGTTTTGCAGGCGACGGAAAGGCGATGAGAACACGAGCCTGTCGAAGTCGCGTTGGAAATCGCTTCGCACACCCGAGTGAGGATCGTGGTAATCCTCAAGCCCGAGCCGTTTATCACTAATCAGTTGGTTCCAATTCATAGAATAATTCATGTAACTATAAACAAAAATACGAAAAAATAGCAAACAACGCTATATTACATCTAAAATGTTACATCTAAAAATGAGTTAATTATAAAACTTTGTTGCAAAACATTGGCAATTAGTAAATAAAAATTGCTACCTTTGTACGATTTTTGTATTAAGAAAAACGAAATAAACAAGAACACAATTTATGGTACAACCAATTAAAAAAACCATCGAGCTAGGTGACGGACGTACGATCACCCTTGAGACAGGCAAACTGGCCAAGCAGGCCGATGGAGCGGTAGAGCTGCGCATGGGCAACACCATGCTTTTGGCCACAGTGGTCTCGGCCAAAGAGGCCGGTGAGGGCGTCGATTTCATGCCCCTCCAAGTGGAATACAAAGAAAAATTCTCGTCCAACGGCCGTTTCCCCGGCGGATTCCTTAAACGCGAAGGCCGTGCATCGGACTACGAAATATTGACGGCCCGATTGGTTGACCGTGTTCTTCGTCCGCTGTTTCCCGACAATTACCATGCCGACACATTTGTGAACATCATAATGTTCTCGGCCGACGGCAAAGACGCTCCTGACGCACTTGCCGGTTTGGCTGCATCGGCAGCACTGGCTGTAAGTGATATACCGTTCAATGGCCCCATCTCGGAAGTACGCGTTGCCCGTGTCGACGGCCAGTTCGTAATCAACCCCACATTCGAGCAGATTGAGCGTGCCGATATGGAACTGATGGTAGGCGCCACCTACGAGAACATCATGATGGTTGAGGGCGAGATGAAGGAAGTATCGGAAGCCGATCTTCTGGCAGCACTCAAGGCTGCGCACGATGCCATCAAGGTTCAGTGCAAGGCTCAAATGGAACTTGCCGAAGCTGTTGGGGCAGTAAAACGCGAATATTGCCACGAGGTTAACGACGAAGAGTTGCGCGCCGACGTACGCAACAAATGCTACGATAAAGCTTACGCAATCGCAAAAGCAGGTTGCGCCGACAAGCACTGGCGTCAAGATTCGTTCGACGCTATATGCGACGAATACATCGAAAGCCTCCCCGAAGAGGAACGCGACGAAAAGGCTCCATTGGTTAAGCGTTACTACCACGACGTTGAGCGTGAAGCAGTTCGCCGTTGCATTCTCGATGAAGGTATCCGTCTGGATGGACGTAAGACAACCGATATCCGTCCTATCTGGATTGAGACAGACTATGTTCCCGGACCTCACGGATCGGCTGTGTTCACCCGTGGTGAAACTCAAGCACTGGCTACCGTTACTCTCGGCACAAAACTCGACGAGAAAATTGTTGACGACGTACTTAACCAAGGTCACGAACGCTTCCTGCTTCACTACAACTTCCCCCCATTCTCAACAGGCGAAGCAAAAGCACAGCGCGGCGTAGGCCGTCGCGAAGTTGGCCATGGCAACCTTGCCCACCGCGCCCTCAAGAGCATGCTCCCGGATAATTTCCCCTACGTTTGCCGCGTTGTAAGCGACATTCTTGAATCGAATGGCTCGTCGTCGATGGCAACAGTATGCGCCGGCACTTTGGCTCTACTCGATGCCGGGGTTAAGATGAAAAAACCTGTCAGCGGTATAGCAATGGGGTTAATCACCGACAGCGATGGTTCGAAATATGCAGTTCTGTCCGATATTCTCGGCGACGAGGATCATCTTGGCGACATGGACTTTAAGGTGACAGGTACACGCGATGGTATCACTGCCACACAAATGGACATCAAGGTCGATGGCCTCTCTTACGAAGTACTCGAAAAAGCACTTATGCAGGCTCGCGACGGTCGCATGCACATTCTTGATAAGATTCAGGAGGCAATTCCCGAAGCACGCGCCGACTACAAACCTCAGGTTCCACGCATTGTTACAATGACAATACCCAAGGATCTCATCGGTGCTGTTATTGGCCCTGGCGGAAAGATTATACAAGGAATTCAGGAAGCTTCCGGAGCAACAGTAAGCATCGACGAAATAGACAACGCTGGCTACATCGAAGTTGCAGCAACCAACAAGGATTCGATGGATAAAGCGCTCGAAATGATTAACGCAATCGTTCAACTTCCCGAGGAAGGCAAGGTTTACACCGGCACAGTCCGCTCGATTCTTGATTTCGGCGCATTCGTTGAATTTATGCCTAACCGCGACGGTCTGCTCCACATATCGGAAATTTCATGGGATCGTTTGCCCGACATGGAAGCTTCCGGCATCAAGGAAGGCGACACACTGACTGTTAAGTTGATCGAGGTTGACAAAAAGTCAGGTAAATTCCGCTTGTCGATGCGCGCACTCCAACCCAAACCAGAAGGATATGTTGAACCGCAGCGTGCTCCCCGCGGACCTCGTCGCGAAGGTGGAGAACGGCCTCAGCGCAACGACCGTGGCCCTCGTCGCGATGGCGGCAACCGTCCGCAACGCAACGATCGTGGACCCCGTTATGAAGACTAATCGGTTCTTCCAACCGATCTCTAATTAATTAGTTTAGATACAATTTCGGCTCGAACTTCCATCAGAGTTCGAGCCGATTGTTTATCATATCCCAAGGGATTAAAAAGGCACCTTAGTGTGATTGAACGATTTTAGGTCGCATACCGTGGCCTTGAATAGCGATAAGCATGTTGTGGCCACCAAGGCGCAAATCAACCCCCATATGTATCCTGTCAGGAGTGAGTCCCATCCGAATCTGTCGCCGTAAATTGAAGTGTCGTTGGCCAACATTGTCGCAGCTGTTGTGACGACACAAATCATAAGAGCGAAGAACCGGAGGTTGGCACTTGATTTCAAGCCTTTGTGGAGTGACAATAGTAAATGCATGGTTGTGGCAGGGTTTGTAAAACTCGGTATAACTTTAGATTATAATGAAATACCTAACGGAATAGACTTTGTCTGTATGTATACAAAGGTATGGAACGGTTTGTGAAAAATCAAAATATTTCGCATGTTCGAAAACATACAAATTAGTAACGAAATTTGATTAAATTCCAACGAAATAATAGTGTCAAAACCACACTTATTTCTATAGTAATACTAACGATTATCATTTACGTGTTACTATGATGCCGCTATCCGACAGCCGCTCTCAACAAAAATAGTTGAACGATTGTTATAAAATTACAAAGCTAAAAATATTCAACTTAATTTATTTGTGTTATGAATCTGTCGAAATTTAACTTTTTAGGCTACTCTAAGAGCTGGTGGCTCGTACTGATAGTCGGCATCGCAATGATACTTTGCGGTTTTGCTTACTGGTTCTGGCCTGTTGCAGGGTTTGCTATCGCATCGCAAATTTTCGGATGGGTACTTATTTTAGCCGGTATCGTACAACTGTTGGTTGCAGCCGGCCCACACTTTCCTAAAGGATGGGGTTGGTGGATTGCCGGGGGCATGATTGATATGTTTATCGGCTTCATGCTCGTGCGCAGTATCATGCTTTCCGAATTTGTGTTCCCTTACTTCCTGGCGCTTGTGTTTATCTATTGGGGTATAACGATGATTATCTCGTCGGTAAACGGACATAAAGGACGTTATTGGTGGCTATACCTTATCAATGGCATTCTGTTGCTGCTTATCGGATTCTTCTTTGTAGAAGCCGGTTGGGTACAGAACATGGCAATGGTTAGTTTCCTGACATCGCTTGCATTTATCTACTGGGGATTCAGCATATGCATGCTCTCATATGATATAAAGCCAGCCGACAACGAAAAGTAACACACTGACACATAACTCTTTTTATTTGTTTGTTTTTCTATTCGCTAACGGGGTCGCTACATAATGTGGCGGCTCCGCCTTTTTTTATTGAGTTGACGAAAAATTTTGCTAATTTTGCTATTATGAAGCCAAGAAAGTCAAGTCATTATCATACACTGAGGCTAATAGCCCTTTTTATAATCGCTGTAGTTGCTTCAACTTCTGCAATCGCTCAGGAATTGCGACTGACAGAGGCCACCTCAGCCATGGAGCCGATGACTGTACCTATGCAACGGCTCGACGCTAATAATGAGATCTGCGCTTTGGTGAAGGTTGTCTTGCCGAAGAATGATGTTCTATTCGAAGGTAACCTTGTTGGCGATGCCCTGTTCAAGACAAGCGAATATTGGGTATATCTGACACCAGGCACCAAAATGCTGAAAGTAAAAGCACCGGGCTACTACCCACTTATGATAAACTTCCCGGAAATTGGTCTTGGCGCGCTGGCTTCAAAATCGATCTATTATCTGACAATAAAAGCCGACGGCGAGCAATCTCAATCAGAGCCTCAAGTTGCCGCAAACTATGCAATAATCACTGTTGCTCCGCAAAACGCCACGGTTGAAATCGACGGTCAGCTGCGCGAGATCGTTGACGGGGCTGTTACGGCTCTGCTTAAGCCGGGACGGCATACTTACGAAGTGAAAGCTCCCGGGTATACCACCGATTCTGGTACTTTCGACGTTATTTCTACTGCTAAAACACGTCTTTCCGTCACTCTAAAATCGCAAAAAGCCAATCTTAAAATCACGTCGATGCCCGACGCCGAAATTTTTATCAACGGCACAAAAAAAGCTACGGGCAACTGGACTGGAGAACTGTCACCCGGACTTTACAATTACGAGTTACGCCGACCAGGATGCCGCCCTATTTCACGTACGGTCGAACTGAAAAGCGGTGATTCTCTCGAATTTGCCGAGTCGGAATTCATACAAATATTTGGTTCTATCAATGTTGACTATCGTCCTATTGGCGCTCAGATTAAAATCGATGGTAAATCATATGGCGAATCACCTGCCAACCTCACCAATCTACCCGTTGGCAACCACAAGCTAACCATTGAATCACCCGGCTACGCCACTTTCACACAGTCGATAAACATTACTGAATCAACGCCGCTATCCATCTCCGGCTCACTAGCCAAAGCTTCTACAGAAACATCAGACAAACCCGCAGCTAATACACCTACAACATTCTCCAACGACAAAATTGAACTCGTTCCAACAACCAAAACCGAGTTCGATATAGTTGAATTGATCGAAAAATATCCTCTTGGCATTTGCGAGCTCAAACGCGGAAGCCTACACGACATCACCCCTGAGGCACTACAAACCGTTGGAGCTGAAGTAAAAAAGGTTAGTGGCTATTATTTTGCTCCAGTTAAAAAGTATATTCGAATAAATAATGTAGCATGTAATAGCATCGAATGCTATCTCATAAATGACAAACTACATATGATTGTTTTTTCATTTTGCCACGATAATTCAAAAAAAGATGCGAATACACTTATCAACGCGTTGAAAAGAAGCGGAAAATATACAAACGTCAACAAAAAATTTGTTTTGGAGAAGAATGGCAGTTTCACTGAAGCAAAGAAGTATTTATACAATAGCCAATTGAATTATTTTATTGCGTATGATATTGACGATCGTTGTAGTTTCATTACTATTCATTTCCCTACCAGGTAATCTCCCGTACGCCGAACCGGTGGTTGCGGAGCCAAATATATGGCACACTAACTTTATCTAGGGAGTCGACCCATTGCTGCCGGCGCCGCCAATGTAGCTCGGGCGCCAACAGCACGGTATCAGGTTTGAGCCCGTCGATAATGGTCTTTATTTGCCCTCGATATGAGCGCGTAACAATTAAATAGTCGACTTTAGCGTTTGCCGGCATTGCAACGCTGTCGGACAGAAACAGTATATGGTGCTTGCCGATTGTAGCCGCGCAGTCAGTGCGCATCACAAGCGTGTCCGTTCCCCTTTTGCTCAAATAATTTGCCAACGTACGTTCACAGCTTCGCCGCGCGTTTTCCTGTAGCTGTCCTCTCAGCAGCGAAATGTAGCAAACCTGATCTCCCCTGCTATGAACCAAAGCCGTATTTCCGCCGGCCGTAGTAACAAACCACTCCTCCGCAGCAGCTTCGGGCGTTGTTGCCCATACAGTCACAACCGTCACCCCGGCGGCAAATACCGTGCCTACCCACGCTCTGCCACTGCTACGCCGCCATATCGAATAGGCAAGGACTAGCAATGTGGCAAAGTATGGCACCATAACCCAGGCAGAGAACCAGAGGTGCCTCCACTGGCCACCATTGACATGTGCCGTTGTTTGAGCAATCCAATCTACAGCCCCATACAAAATGTTAAGCAGCTCGCATAGCCATGTTGCATCGAAACCAAGCCATAGTAATGCACACAGCATAACACCGCCGCCCAATAGCCATGGGAGCAATAGCCCCACCGGCAGATTGGCAAAGACGAACAACAATGGAAAAGTATGGTAATGGTAGGCTGCAATTATCCCTGAGCCGGCCATTGCCGTTATCGACATAGCAAGCGCACCTACTGAAAGGTTCAGCACTTTGTGGCTACCACGCATCAGTTCATTGATTCTGGGCATTATCAACAGAATTGCTCCAGTGGCTGCAAACGACATCTGGAATCCTACGTTATACAAATTACCCGTGTCACAAGCCAGCAGTATTGTCCATGCCAGCAACCATGCATTCATGGGCGCATTTGTACGCTGCAGAATAAAGCTCAAGCCGAAACAACAAGCCATTACAACTGCCCTGACCACCGACGGCGCCATTCCGGTCAGCAGCGCATAGCCCCACAGCAGTAACAGCACGCACGCCATGAGCAAACGCCGAAACCGCAGAAGATAGAGCGGAAACAACAGCACCGTAAGCACCCCCGTAAGGATAGCAACGTGCGTACCGCTGACAGCAAGCAAATGAGCGAGCCCTGAGGCTGAAAAAATATTGCCAACCGTCACTCTGGCTTCGGAAGCATCGCCCAACAAAGCCGCTTTCAAAAACACAATAGTAGCGTCGTTTAGCGAACTGCGGTCGAGCAGCAAAGCCATATGGGATGAAAAATTTCGCACACGGCTCATTAACGTTCGCTTTTCCGCAACAACTTTTACACCGTTGGCTGCAACGTAGGCCGACAGCGCAACACCCTTTCGACGCAAATAGTTGGCATAATCGAAAGCATACGGTTCAACCGTAGACATAACCGGCTGCAGCTTTGCGGAAAACTCAACTATGTAGCCACATTTCAGTTCCGGGCTCCACGATGCAAAATATAACTGCACCCTTCGTCCGTCTGCCAGTTCTACAATAGGCCGTTGGGCAGCATCATCAGTTCTGTTTTCAAGAACTACGGCTCTGTAGCAATCGGCTGTATCGGTCACCGCCGGGTCTACCCCCGGTTTAAATTGCTCGATTACAATGGCAGCCAGTGTCACCACTAAAGCCGGCGCAAGCATGGGGACATACGACAACGGCTGTGTTGTCATCAAATGGCGTATGCTCCCCAACAGGCGCATTAAATTAAGGTATGGTGAACATTACCACAACGAAACTGCTCACTCCAATCACCACCCAGAGCGACACGGCAAGCAGCATCGGTGTCAATCCCACCGATTTTATAGTTTTCAACGACAAACTCGCCCCTATGAAGAACAAGGTCAGCACAAGTCCTTTTTTTGCGAGCCACACCAATGCCGAGGTAAGCAGTCCAGGCAGTTGGCAATAGGTGTTTATCAGCATAGCGGCGATAAACAAGAATATAAACCAAGGTATCGACACCTTCGCTTTCTTGTCGCGAAAAATCAGCATCGTAACCAATGCCAGCGGAATAATCCACAGCGCACGGGTCAACTTGATAAGTGTAGCCATTTTCAGAGCTTCGGGGCCGTAGGCCTCACCGGCACCAACAACCGACGATGTATCGTGGATTGCTATCGCGGCCCATGTTCCAAACTGTTGCTGGCTCATTTCAAAGAAGTGGCCGATAGGAGGAAAAATAAATAGAGCTATGGCGTTCAATATGAATATCACGCCCAGCGAAACAGCCATTTCCTTTTCATCGGCATGGAGCACAGGCCCCACGGCAGCGATCGCGCTACCGCCGCATATGGCAGTGCCTGACGCTATCAGATAGCTCGTTTTGCGCGACAGATGAAGCCAATAGCCAAACAGTACGCCCAGCACCATTACCCCAACAACCGACACGATTGTGAACATCATTCCTTCACTGCCCGATTTGAGCGACTCGGTTACGTTCATTCCAAAACCGAGTCCGACAACCGATGCCTGAAGTAAAAATTTCGATCCTTTCTTGTTGAATTTGGGGAATGGGCAGCCAAAACACAGAGCATACATCAGTCCTACGAACAAAGCTACAGCCGGAGTAACCAATGTCCGGCCTACAAGCATATCCCAAGGAATTAAAATAAGAATTACAAGCGCTATGTACAGATAGCGGGCAATTACTTCGAGTGGCAACCCACTTTGAATATCATTTTTCGACATAATTCTTTTATTTGCGGTATCGGATGTTGTTAATTATTCTGCATTCCAAATTGTCCACGACGCGAAGGCTTGCAACAGTAGCATCTCCAAGCCGTTTTTTGTCGTGGCGCCATACTCGGCCGCACGTTTCATAAACAGGGTGACATCCGGGTTATACAGCAAGTCGTAGCAAAGATGCTCCGGTGTGAGCAGCTCATATGGAATGTCGGGACAGGCATCCATATGAGGGTACATGCCTAGCGGCGTTGTGTTCACAATAACTTTATGCTCGTTCATTATTTCCGGCGTCAATTCGGAATAGGTGAGCACTCCATCTCGTTTATTGCGCGACACAAAAACCGGTTCCACACCCAGTTCAATTAGACCTTGATGAACAGCCTTTGCTGCACCGCCTGTACCCAATATCAACGCTTTCTTATGATAAGGCTTCAGCAACGGGCGAATCGAATCGCAGAACCCTATCATATCCGAGTTGTACCCTTTCAAATGCAACCCGTTCTTGTGGTGTGTGATTTTAACCACATTCACTGCTCCGATTTTCTTGGCTGTCGGGTCAATCTCGTCCAGATAGTCGAGAACCTGCTCTTTATATGGAATAGTCACATTAAACCCTTGCAGGCGTGGATACTCGGCAATAGCTTCCATAAGATCACCTATATCGGGCAGTTCGAAGTTTAGATAACGTGCATTAATATGCTCTGATTCAAACTTCTGATTGAAATAGTTTTGTGAAAATGAGTGGGTGAGCGGATAACCGATGAGTCCGTAAATCTTTGCAGGAGTGTCTGCCATAAAAGCCATTAATATTAGAGGTTGTTATTACTCTTGAGAATCTATCACCGAAGTCGTTTAATGTTGCCATCCTGATCTGCCCAAAGGGCTACCATCCGGTATTGACATCAGTTTTTAAACAACCTCTTTGTTTGCGGCACAAAAATAGCAAAATTTCATAAATGACACCACAGATAGTATTTAAACATCTCACACTTTTTTGCTACATTTGTACGAGATTCCTAAAACGATAGGCATTATGGTTACCCCACAGCAACGTATCAACGAGCTTCGCAACCAGCTCAACCATCATAACTACAAGTACTATGTTGAGAACGCTCCGGAAATTTCCGACCACGATTTCGACATGCTTATGAAGGAATTGGAGCAACTGGAACTACAGAATCCACAATTCGACGATCCCTTGTCGCCAACCCATCGTGTTGGGTCGGACCTCACCAAAGGCTTCCAGCAATTTGCCCACCAAAGGCCAATGCTGTCGTTGGCAAACACATATTCGACAACCGAAATAAACGATTTTTTTGAACGCGTAAGTCAGGGTCTTAATAGCGAGCCGTTCACTATCATTGGCGAGTTAAAGTATGACGGCACATCCATATCGCTCACCTATGAGCATGGAAGGCTGGTAAGAGCTGTTACCCGCGGCGACGGCACCCGCGGCGACGTAGTGACCGAAAATGTAAAAACTATCCGTTCAATTCCTTTGCAACTTATGGGCAATGGTTGGCCCGACAGTTTCGATATACGCGGCGAGATTCTACTACCTTGGAAGGAGTTCGACCGCCTGAATAATGAAAGGGAATTCAACGAAGAACCGCTGTTTGCTAACCCACGTAACGCAGCTTCCGGGACTTTGAAATTGCAGAATCCCACGGAAGTGGCACGTCGCGGCCTCGATGCCGTTTTCTATTATCTCATAGGCGACAACCTGCCCTTCGACAACCATTTCGACAACATGACCGCCGCCCGAAGCTGGGGGTTTAAAACTGCGCCGGTGATGGAAAAGCTCCATACCATAGACGAAGTTGACAATTTTATCACTCACTGGGACACGGCTCGCAAAGAATTGCCTGTAGCGACCGACGGTTTGGTGTTTAAAGTGAATTCGCTACGACAGCAACTCAATTTAGGTTACACTGCAAAATCGCCCCGTTGGGCTACTGCGTATAAATTTCAGGCCGAACGTGCGTTGACAAAATTACGGTTTATATCGTTTGAAGTTGGCCGCAGCGGAACAATTACTCCGGTTGCAAACCTCGATCCGGTACTCCTCTCCGGAACAGTTGTAAAACGAGCCTCGCTCCACAATGAAGATATAATACGCACGCTCGACATTCACGAAGGCGACATGCTATATGTAGAAAAAGGTGGCGAGATAATACCGAAAATCACCGGAGTCGACTCAACGGCACGCCTTTCAGGCGCAAAGCCGGTTGAATTCGTTACCTGCTGTCCGATTTGCGGTACAAAGTTGGTGCGTCAAGCAGGCGAAGCAGCCTGGGAATGTCCGAACAAACTAGGTTGCGAACCCCAGATATGTGGCCGAATTGAACATTTTGTAGGCCGACGTATGATGAACATCGACGGCATTGGAGAAGAAATCGTGGTTACACTGTTTAAAAACGGCTGGGTGAAAGATCCGGCCGACCTATATACACTTCATAACCACCGTTCCGAAATAGAAAGCCTACCCCGCTTCGGTCGCCAATTGGTGCAGCGTATACTCGACGGAATTGAACAGTCGAAATTGGTTCCGTTCGACCGCGTGCTTTTTGCACTATCAATACCCTATGTCGGCGAAACCGGAGCTAAACGTATAGCCCGTTCGCTTCGATCAATCGATGCAATCGCATCGGCAGGAACGGAAGAGTTGCTTGCTATCGACGATGTTGGTCCACGTATAGCCGCCAGCATTCAGGAGTATTTTGCAAACCCCGTTTGCCGCGACATAGTTGAGCGGTTACGTCAGGCAGGCGTTAATATGGAGATGACAGCTGAAGTGCACAACAACGCATCCGACGTTTTCGCCGGGAAAACATTCGTCATCAGCGGAACGTTCAACTACAATTCACGAGACGAATACAAGGCATTAATCGAGCTTAATGGAGGAAAAAACTCAAGTTCAGTTTCAAAGAAAACCGACTATATCCTTGCCGGCGACAATATGGGGCCGGCAAAACTTGAAAAAGCCCAAGCCCTAGGCGTGAAAATGCTAACGGAAGATGAATTTTTACAAATGATTTCCCCGCAACAATTAACCGACGAAGATAATTCCAGCGAGGGCACACAACAATCACTTTTTTAAACGATATGACACCTGAACAAAAACTTGCTATAGAAGAAAAGGTTATTGCGATGTTACGCACCGTTTACGACCCCGAGATTCCCGTCGACATTTATTCGTTAGGACTAATCTACAAAATCGACCTTACCGATACCGGAGAATTAAACGTTGATATGACACTGACCGCACCAAACTGTCCTGCAGCCGATTTCATAGTTGAGGATACTCGAATAAAACTTGAAAGTATCAATGGTGTGGAATCCGTGAACATAAACATTGTTTTCGAACCTGAATGGTCGCAGGACATGATGTCGGAAGAGGCGAAATTGGAATTAGGGTTTCTTTAAGAATGTGATAAAACTTAAAAATGAGTTCGACCGAATCAAACTTGCCCGAAGGGAAAAAAATATATTTCATCTCCGACATGCATTTGGGAGCGTCATATCTGAAGCCCGCCCGCGAGTATGAAAATCGTGTAGTGGAATTCCTCGATTCCATTGCTGCCGATGCGGCCGAACTTTACATGCTTGGCGATGTGCTCGACTACTGGTTTGAGTACCGCACAGTAGTTCCGCGCGGTTATATCCGCTTTTTCGGTTCACTCGCTCGTTTGGCCGATTCCGGTGTTAAAATTCATTGGTTCATTGGCAACCACGACATATGGCTTTTTGACTATCTTAAATCAGAAATCGGGATTGAAGTTATTGACGGATGGCAAGTGAAACAGATTGCCGGTAAAAAGTTTTTCCTTTCACACGGCGATGGTGTTGGGAAACTGCCATTTGCTTTCCGGACATTGCGTGCCATTTTTCGCAATCGCATTTGCCAGAAATTATACAGCGCCATCCACCCTCGCTGGACAATCCCGTTCGCTCTGAATTGGTCGAAATCGAGCCGCGACTTTTCAGCCGAGATACCTGTTTGCTCGAACCCCGAAGCAGAACCGTTGATAATTTTCGCGCGTGATTATCTGAAAAAGTCACCCGACATTAACTATTTTGTGTTCGGTCATCGCCACGTTTTACTCGATTATACGCTCTCGCCAGGCCATGACGTTATCATTCTTGGCGACTGGATCCACCACTTCTCATACGCAAAATTCGATGGCACAAAAATGGAAATTTGTCGATATTGTACCATCGACAGCGCAAAAATCTGACACAAACTATAAAATTTGAATATTTTTATAAATTTTATCAAACTACGTTAAACACTGACCAGCTGTTATTTAGCTAGATAAATATTAAAAATACAATAGGAAATATCAAAAATGTGTTGCTAAACATGTTTTTTTCTTTTGTTACTTTATAAAAAATAACAATCTTTGCAATGCAAAACCTAAAACAATCTTTTTTACCTTAGAAATTGTACCTATTGGAAACCCATAAAAAGGAACTTAGTGATAAGTTCTTTTTTATTTTTATAGGAGCCGGCTTCGTAAGAACAATATCTGAACATTTACACCACACCTATTGTTATATGTGTAACAAATCATATAACAACTATAAACATGGAAAAAAAAAGCGTTAAAGGAACTCGTACAGAACAAAACCTTCTGAAGTCATTTGCCGGCGAATCCCAAGCCCGTGGCCGTTATACAATTTTTGCTGAGGTTGCTAAAAACGAAGGCTTCGAACAAATAGCAGCGATATTCCTCGAAACTGCTGAGCAGGAATTAGCCCATGCAAAAAATTTCTTCTCTTATCTTGATGAAGGAATGCTTGAAATAACAGCATCGTATCCAGCCGGACCGATAGGCGATACAAAGCGCAACCTGCAAGAAGCGGCAATGGGCGAGCATGAGGAATGGTCGGAAATGTATATCGAATTTGCACGTGTTGCCAAAGAAGAAGGATTCCCGCAGATAGCAGCTCTTTTCAATGGTGTTGCAAAAGTGGAACAAATGCACGAGGCACGCTATTTGAAGCTTCTCGACCGTGTTGTAAACGGCACTGTGTTCTCCGATGCTGAAGACACTGTTTGGTATTGCCGACATTGTGGCTACGTCCATACCGGCAAAAATGCACCGAAGCGCTGTCCGGTTTGCGGAAAAGATCAAGCCTATTTCGAGCGAAAACCTGAAAATTATTAATTCTACTTACAATTAACTTTATGTCCCGGGAACTTGACGCTCCCGGGCTTTTTTTTCATCGGCACAGTCCTATCCCAGAATTTTTTATTACTTTTGCACAATAATTTATAATAAAAATTCTGTTATGGCAAAAATTGGCTCGGTGATGACACCCGTTGGCCGTAAGGCTCTGCTGCTAGGTAGCGGCGAACTTGGTAAAGAAGTGGCAATTGAACTTCAGCGTTACGGCGTGGAAGTGATAGCATGCGACCGCTATGCTAACGCTCCAGCTATGCAGATTGCTCATCGTTGCTATGTGTTCAATATGCTCGATGGCGAAGAATTGCGCCGCGTTGTTGAACTCGAGAAACCTGATCATATCATTCCCGAAGTGGAAGCTATTGCAACTCCGGTCCTTGTTGAATTGGAAAAAGAGGGCTATAATGTAACTCCAACCGCACGTGCCGCTTGGTTGACGATGAATCGCGAAGGGATACGCCGACTCGCAGCCGAAGAACTTGGTATAACAACATCGCCATATCGTTTTGCTTCGACACGTGAGGAATTCGAGCAAGCCATTGCTGAAATTGGTCTTCCATGTGTTGTGAAACCTATCATGTCGTCGTCGGGTCACGGACAGAGCGTTGCACGCACACAGGACGATATCGACAGGTCGTGGCATATTTCACAAGAAGGTGGCCGTGCAGGCGCCGGCCGTGTAATCGTTGAAGGTTTTGTTGATTTCGATTATGAAATAACGCTCCTTACTGTACGCTCATGCTCAGGAACAACCTATTGCCAGCCTATCGGCCATATCCAAATCGACGGCGACTACCGCTACTCTTGGCAACCTCAGCCAATGTCAGATAGCGCGCTTACGAAGGCTCAGGAAATTGCAAAGAAGGTTACCGATGCACTCGGAGGCTACGGAATTTTTGGCGTTGAGTTGTTTGTTAAAGGTGATGAAGTTATTTTCTCGGAAGTTTCACCTCGCCCACACGATACAGGCATGGTGACAATGATTTCACAGGATCTCAGCGAATTCGGACTCCACGCTCGCGCGCTACTGGGTCTTCCCGTACCCGACATCCGTTTCTACGGTCCGTCAGCCTCACGCGCTATAGTTGTTGAAGGCGACACCGACAAAGTCGAGTTTGACAATCTTGAAGAAGCATTGAAAGAACCGGGCGTACAAATTCGCATATTCGGCAAGCCAGAAGTTAAAGGCCACCGCCGAATGGGGGTTCTGCTCGCTACCGACTCAAGCGTTGAAGCAGCGCGAGACAAAGCCGAACGAGCCTACAACGCATTGAAAATAAACATTCTTCCCAGATAGAATATATCTAAGGGCCCATATCATAAAATTTCAGGGCCGCTGGGGCGGCTCCGGGCGAGTG
>JAMPII010000001.1:298906-345244 GCA_023662835.1 Muribaculaceae bacterium
CTCCAAGCCAGCGACCCCAGCGGCCCTGAAATTTTATGATATGGGCCCTAAGGTGCAATTCTTAATAATAACTAAAATTTTGGCTGTCGACAATTCAAATCAAAAGAAAAGTTTGTACTTTTATGTTTAATTCAATAAAAAATGGCTGCGAAGCCTAAAACAGTCAATAACCTATGTCAAAAGTCACAAAAGAATTGGCTCTCGAATATCACCGTGAGGGCAAACCCGGAAAAATTGAGGTTGTACCAACCGTGCCGTACTCGTCTCAATTGGATTTGGCACTGGCCTATTCGCCAGGCGTAGCATACCCGTGTAAAGAAATTGAAAAAAATCCTACCGACGCATACGAGTACACCAGCAAAGGAAATCTGGTAGCCGTTATATCGAACGGCACGGCTGTGCTCGGTTTGGGCGACATCGGTCCGCTGGCCGGCAAACCGGTAATGGAAGGGAAAGCTCTTCTGTTCAAAATATTCGCCGGTATTGATTGTTTTGATATTGAAGTGAACGAAAAAGACCCGGAAAAATTCATTGCCATTGTAAAGGCGCTCGAACCTACATTTGGCGGTATTAACCTGGAGGATATAAAATCGCCCGAATGCTTCGAAATAGAGCAACGTCTCAAAAAGGAATGCTCCATTCCGGTGATGCACGACGACCAACACGGAACGGCTATCATTTCAGCCGCCGGCTTGCTGAACGCCCTCGAAATACAAGGAAAGAAAATTGAAGATATCAAACTGGTTGTAAACGGCGCAGGAGCTGCGGCCGTGAGCTGCACGAAATTATACATGGCGCTTGGCGTAAAACACGATAACATCGTGATGTGCGATTCCAAAGGAGTAATAAACGAATCGCGAACCAACCTCAATCCGCTGAAAGCTGAATTTGTGACCAAACGTCCTATAAACACCCTAGCCGAGGCAATGGCAGGAGCTGACGTTTTCCTGGGATTGTCGGTTAAGGATGTTGTAACTCCTGAAATGATTCAATCAATGGCAGAGCGGCCTATCGTGTTTGCATTGGCAAATCCCGATCCCGAAATTGCATACGACACAGCAATGGCCTCACGCCCCGATCTGATTTTTGCTACAGGTCGCTCCGACTATCCCAACCAGATAAACAATGTTTTAGGGTTTCCCTACATTTTCCGCGGCGCGCTCGATTGTGGCGCAACACAAATAAACGAATCGATGAAGCTAGCGGCAGTACACGCTATAGCCAATTTAGCCAAACAGCCCGTACCCTCGGTTGTGAACTCAGCCTACGATATGACAGGCCTACACTTCGGCCGCGACTATATCCTGCCAAAACCGCTTGACCCAAGGCTAATCACTACCGTGGCGCCGGCCGTAGCCAAAGGCGCAATGGAATCGGGCGTAGCCAAACGTCCGATCACCGACTGGAAAGCTTACAACGAAAAACTGCGTCACCTGATGGGCCACGACTCAAAACTTATGCGCCGGTTCACTGAAGAAGCCGCCATAAACCCGAAACGCGTGGTTTTCGGCGAAGCAAACACCGACAATATGCTACGCGCCGCCGCATCGGCCTATCACGACGGCATATGCATCCCCGTGCTGCTCGGCAATGAAGAGATGATTCAAAAACGCGCCAACCGTCTGGGCATCGACTTAACCGGGATAGAGATTGTAAACCTTCGCCACGACCGCGAAGCCGAACGCCGCGCCCGCTATGCCGCCTACTACGCCAACAAACGACAACGCGACGGAGCAACATACTTCGAGGCTCTGGAACTGATGTTCGACCGCAACTATTTCGGAATGATGATGGTTGAGACAGGCGATGCAGATGCAATGCTTGCCGGCATTTACTCCGGAAGTAACGTCCCGACCGAAATTGCACGCAAGGTTGTTGGCATACGTCCCAGCTACGAACACTTCGCCACAATGCATATTCTAAACACCAAACAAGGCGTTTACTTCCTGGCCGATACAATGATAAACGACACTATCGACGAACGCACACTGCTCGACATCACCCGTCTGGCACGCAACGGCGTGGAATACTTTGCCCACAAACCGGTAATGGCAATGGTGTCGCATTCCAACTTCGGGTCGAACAAAGAGCAGGAACCACGCACTGTCCACAAAGTTGTCGAAAAAATGCACGAACTATATCCCAACCTAGCAATCGACGGCGAAATGCAGGCCCACTACGCCATAAACGGCGAAATGCGCGACAAAAACTTCCCCTTCAACAAGCTGGTCGGACAAACAGTCAACACCCTGATATTCCCCAACCTGAGCGCAGCCAACACCGCCTACAAGCTAATGCTGGCAATGGGCGTGGGCGAAGCCATAGGCCCGATACAAATGGGATTGAACAAGCCAATCCACTTTATAAACGTCGACTCACCCGTACGCGATATCGTAAACCTTGCCACAGTTGCAGCAATCGATGCCGCCGTACAACATAAATTCGGCAACGACCACGACAACTAGAGCACATCCGGCAACCACCAATCGTATCACCATGAAGCAATTACAAACAATCGTCGCAGTCCTGACATGTGCGTTCAACATCGCGGCATCCGACTACGTCATAACCGACTACGGAATCACAACCGACAGCACGCTTATTCAAACACAAAAAATCCAGAACGTAATCGATCTGGCCGAAATAAACGGTGGCGGCCGAATTGTGATTCCTAAAGGCACGTTCCTAAGCGGCGCCCTGTTCTTCAAGCCGGGAACAACACTGCATCTTGCCGACGGAGCCGTGCTGAAAGGCTCCGACAACATACTGGATTTCCCACTGCTGCCATCGCGAATGGAAGGCAGGAACATATATTACTACGCCGCCCTGATCAACGCCTACAACGTCCCGCGATTTGCCATAACCGGTTCGGGGACAGTAAACGGCAACGGCCATAAATATTGGGCCGACTTCTGGCGCCGTCGCGATTTAGCCGCGCAAAACGACAATGGACGCGAGTTCACCAATCTAGAAGTGCACCGCCCACGGCTCGTATTCATATGGGGATGCGACAACGCCACCCTCGACGGACCAACATTCTGCAATTCACCCTTCTGGACCTGCCATTTCTATCAGTGCCGCAACCTGACGGTAAAAAATTGCCGCATGACAACCCCATCTCGCCCTGTACGCGCACCCAGCAGCGACTGCATCGATCTGGACGTATGCTCAAACGTTAACATCTCGAACTGCTTCTTCAACACCGACGACGACGGCGTGTGCATAAAAGGAGGAAAAGGAGTATTCGCCCAGCAAATGTATGGCAACGGACCCGTCGACTCCGTAACCGTAAAACACTGCATTTTCGGGCCAAACCTACACGGAACCGTAACCCTTGGCAGCGAATGCATAAACGCAAACGCAATCTTCCTCGACAGCTGCACCGTGAACAACAACTGCGCCATACTCCGCCTGAAAATGCGTCCCGACACCCCGCAAAACTACTCCAACATACACATTTCAAACATCACAGGCCGCTGCGGAGAAATAATATCCATGCGCCCATGGACACAATTCTTCACCCTCGAAGGCACCAACCGCAAACCCCACGCAAACGTCAGCAACATACTCGTTGAAAACATCGACGTAGCTTGCTCCGGCGCAGCCGCCCACCTGCAAGGCAACCCCGACGACAAAGTAACAAACATCACACTACGCAACATCAACGCCACCGCAACAAAAGACATCCACAGCGCATACAAACTCAACATCCAGAATATGAGCATCAAGACAATCAGCGGCAAAGCCATCGACAACCCCGATGCCGAATTCGAAAAATAACCGAGCACAATTACGCGACACCCCATTTTATCCTCACAAAACAATGATAAAATAACCACAAACGCACCGCTAAAAACTTTTCGTAACTTTCCGCGCAAAAACAACACTAAATTTTGCCGATAAAAAAAATAATTATAACTTTGTAGCCGGAAAAGCGAAACGTCCGCTAAAAGACAAGCACAAAAGAGTGCAACAATAACTTTACAACAACGACGTTAGCCTCATTGCCCAGGTGGCGGAATGGTAGACGCGCTCGTTTCAGGTGCGAGTGCTGCGAGGCGTGCAGGTTCGAGTCCTGTTCTGGGCACTGTAAACCCCTTTTAACTCATTGAGTTTTAAGGGGTTTATAATTTCCAATAAGCAACCAATAAGCAACTTTGAGTATAAAATAACACGCGCATAACTTCACAGTCGGGCGCGTGTCGGTTCACTTATTACGGATTGGTCTATTTATTTCTTTCTTTTCAGATACAGGAAAAGCACCCACATAAGAAAAGCGATACAGCACAGTGCGCCTACGGATATAAATATTTCCTCGTACCACGTTTTGCCCTGCTTCTTTTCCTCTGTCTGCTTTATACGGTCGGTTCGGTCGGCAGTCACACCGTTAAGCTGCTCGGTGTGTCCGGCGTTGATTTCCTCGGCCTGGGCTACGCCTTTGTCTTGGGTAACGCTCCCTTTGTGGTGGTGCTTGATATTCTTCACCCCCTCCAGTGTTACGTTACCGGCTGTGTCGATGCTGACTTTACCGCCACCCTCGACAAATTCCACCATGCCACCGCCGGAAAACTCCCCGGCGGTTTTTGTGGTGTTAATGTCAGCGCGTAGGTAAGTCGCAGTATCTTTGCTGACTTTGGTAGTGTCAGTGACCGATACAACGCTGTTGCACTCTGTCACTATCGCCTGTTTGCTTCTGCATGAAAACAGGCATACCGCCACCATCGCGACGGCAATAGGCATTAATCTTTTCATGGGTTGAATGTAATAGCGTTGAGACGGCGTAACCATCCTTTTTTATATTTGTTGTTTACCGGGCGGCTTGCGCAAATACGCTCTATAAATGCTTTGCGCTCTGCTACTATCTTGCTAAAGAATGTAGCCGGATTTTGTGCGTTAACCGCTGCAATGGTTTTTGGGCCTACCACTCCATCAACTTTAACGCCTAATGTCTGCTGTGGTATGGTGATACCATATTTGCCGGAAGCCCAAACCCAATCTACCAAAATTTCTGCTACGGATTGGTTTTTGATTTCGTCGGCTCTCCATCTATCCCAAAACATTGTTTTGAGTATGTCAAGCCACTGGGCGTATGTCATAGCGCGTAAACGCTCGACAGTCGGGCGCGGATAGCCTTTTTTACGGCAATACTCCGTATATGTCGCTATCGTCACGCCTACCATAGTTGCGCCACCTAAATCATCGGGGTCATTGGCATACCCGGTTTTACGGGCCTTCTCAAAAAGTTTTTCGCCTGTCAGTCCGGCAGGATTTACCCCGGCTTCAAACTGAATGATAAAAGGCACTATTTTTTCTACGTTTGCCATATTATATGTGATAATGGGTTAATAATCGCTTGGTGGTATTCTATCCTTACAGCCTCGTTTGTGGCATTTCTTTACCTCTGCCTCGGCTAACTTTAGTTCTATCTCATGGCGGCGGTGCAGTTCTTCCAAATGCGCGTTTTGCTCGGTGCGCAATTCCGCATAGATATGGTCTATCTTTGCGTCGCGTTCTGCTAATCTGCTCTCCAACCAGTCAACTTGTTTTCTTTCGTTCTCGTTTTCGGATGCTACCACGGCGGCTACATCTTGGCGGTCTTGCACCTTTCGGCCTCTCCACCATTTTACCGCCTCGATAGCTCCCTGTATGCCGCCTATACCGCCGACAATGGTTAATATCTCTGCTATATCCATTTTGTTATATTGGGTGTAGTTCTATGATTATTTCGTTATTCTTTTCTTCGACTATCACGGTGTACCGGGTCATAAGCAACCGTAATAAATCCATATCCAGTGTGTCAGTGCGTAACACTATTCCCGGAAGCGCAGTTTTAATAATCTCCATCTCTAATACGTTTTAGTGTTTCGGCTCTTGGCCGGTATTGCTTTTTGATTATGATGCTACGGTAATCGCCTTTTATGGTCAGATACTCCATAACATGCGGCTTAATCATGCCAACTATCTTTTTACGCTTACGGTACTCATCGCAATGGCGTAGTAATCCCATGTAGGAATTAATACTGCAAATCGCGCTTTCTATTTCGGCAATATCCTTTGCTCGGTTCAATCGCTTTACCGCTCCAATGAAATTATTTATAGTGCGGTTGCAGGTATATGTACGATGGGGTCTAACAACGGCCCCGGTAAACTCTACGCCTTTGCGGTAATGTTGTATATAAAATTTCTTTTCGTTCAGGGTTAAATGATACTCGGCTAACTTTGCACGGATTTTAGGAACTGCGGCTAATAGTTTCTGTTTGTCAGCGTCGATGCAATAAAAATCATCAACGTACCGCCCATGATATATAAACCCTAATAACTCTAAAAACCAATCCAAATTGTCTAACAGGAAATTGGCAAATATCTGTGCAAACAAATTCCCAATTGCTACGCCTTTACCACGTCCGTTGGTGAATAATGATTTATTCGGTGGTAGGTAATCCCAAAAGTGCGCCGGGCTATGGCGTTCACAATTATACTCCGGCTCATGCAGGATAACCACACGGCAAACGTAGCGTAAATCCTCCTTATCGTATTCGTGGTAATGCTCGACTATAAAGCGGTCAACCATTTCGGCTAACATCGCTTTTACGATGCTCATAAAAAAGCCTTTTAAATCCAGCTTCATTATGTAGCAATCTTTAGTGTAATTCTCGCTGCAACGGCGTATATCTTCCTTTAGCATATTCACGCCGTATAACTGCCCTTTACCTACTCGACAATTAAACGTGCGTGGGTTGAATATTTTTTCAAATAGCGGCTCTAATCTTTGCGCTATGTAGTGGTGTACTATCCTATCTTCAAATGAGGCGGCAAACACTTCGCGGTATCTCGGTCGCGTCACGACAAAACAAATTGACTTACCCGGCGTGTACGTCCGCGCATTAATACGGTCACGCAAAGCAATCAGTTTGCTTTCGTAATCCATTTCGTACACGGTCGCGCTGGCTGTTCTCCGCTTATTCTTACGGCAGTCATAGTACGCCTGTAGTATATCGTCTGTTGTTATCATTCAGTTTTAATTATTTGCCTAATTACTCGCTATTGCCAAATCCGTAAAAAGTGCTGAAACCGGGCGCACTCTGCCCTTATTGCTGGCCTTAGTGTTCCAGTTGTTGAGGTTGCCGTTGCTGAGGTTCAGATTCCATGCGTTCGTCGCGCTGTTCTCTGTAGGTCGCAGTCGATGCCGCATTGTCTTGGTGTGGTGCTATCACCGTTACCAATCTTATTAGGTTGGCAACCTAATAAGTCTTAACCATGAATGATGGTACGCGGCCCATTTATTACGGAACTTGCACACTTGGTTAGTCGTAACTTTCCAATTCCGGCGATTTAGTCTTAATCTCGGTTTTGCCTACCGCGATTAGTGACTTTTTCCATGCTGAACTTTGTTTGCCGATAGCGTCCAAAAGTTCCACGATATGTGCGTGCCGCCCTTTGCCTTTTATCCATTGTCTTTCACCTGCTATACGCAATAAAGTTTTTATAGTTTCAAACTTTACTTGGAAGTTAACCAAATGCGCTATGCGTGTTTCGCGGTCGCGGTTCATATACGCTGCTGCAATTTCCTGTATAATATCGGTCGCTAAATCGTGCAGTTTGCTACCGATGGTGTATTTGTAGCTGCGTGGAAAATTTGGTGTAACGTCCAAAATCTCATCCATTAGGGCGCGTGTGTCCAGATAGATGCGAGTATTTGAAACCAATTTTACTTTGTTTGCCATTGCTTTAGTTGCGTATAATGGTGCGGCTTTCGCCGCACCAAAGGTTAAAGATTGACCACTAACGATTAACTAATAAATGCTGAAACCGGGCGCACTCTGCCCTTATAGCTGGGCTTAGGGCCCCAGCCGTTGAGGTAGCCGCCGCTGAGGTTCAGATACCATGCGCCCGGCGCGCCGCCCTCTGTAGAAGTCCAGTACCAGTTTTCAAGCAACTGGGTAGCCCCCGATATAAGACTGAGGCAATAGTTAATCTTTGTCATGTTGGCGTAAATCATCATCATTTCGCCTACTGACGGAAGCCACCATTTACCGGCTGTAAGTCCTTTGCCGTTTGCGTTGGCACGGCTGTAGAGATTACAAAAGCCGGGGGCGTAGGCTGCGGTATTGGTCACAGCCGCCGACGTGCTTTTTGATATGATAGATGCGGTGTTGGCCTTGCCGTTCCAATCGGCAATAGCCGTTACGCGGTCGCTTGTCGTGGTCGCTCCACCGCTTACCGCTGCGGAACTCCACAAAATACCTGCGCTGTCGGCTTCGGTAGGTGCCACTACCAGCACTTTGCCACCCTCGACTACTACCACGCCGTCGGCAATTTCACCGCTGTTCTGTAGGCTCGTCCACTTATGGGGCTTTACCATTAGTGGATAATCATCGCTTTTGCGGTGGTACATGATAAACACGCCGTCCATCATGTTGTTAAGGTTCATGCCGTCTAAAATAGCGGTCTTTAGGTTGTTAATGTCGATTAGCGACACTTTGCCGTTTGCGTCAACTTTCGCAAACTTTTCGCCACTGGCTACCGTGGTCGTGGTAGTCTGTGCGCTTAACTTCTTGGTCTTTTTAACTGCCATGATTTTAATTAATTATGATTGTTCGTTAATGCGTCTTGCTGTATATGTGAGGCCGTAGCCATTAAGCGTACCACTTGTTTTCGTCGGGTCGTAGATTAGCAAAAATGTTTGGCTATCACCTGCCCCCAATTCTACACGGTCATTGTAACTATTATTCCAATGTACGATTAGCGGTAAATCGGTGCTATTCCACGGTGTTGCTTTACTACTGTCTTGCAATTTATTACGTCCGTAGATGTAAAAATTGGTGGTATTCAAATCAGCCAACACCGTAAACAACACACAGAATGGTGTGCTATCCGATATGCTTAATGCTCTGCGTACCTCTGTCAGTGTCGGTAAAGTAATGCCACTGCGCGATACTCCGCTATAAATACACCAATAGTTATTTTCTTTGAGGGTCACATATCCACTATAAATTGTACCTGCTACGCTACAAGTGAATTTGCTAAACTTATGTCCGGCTATCATACCATTTAGCGTACCATTTCCAGTACCTAAAAAAGCATGATTATAGCCGCCATTTTCAGCCGATAGCAACAGCGCGATATTACGCCCTAAACCCCATTGGTCTAAAGTATCGTCATTTTCAAACCTCGCCACTGCTCTTGACCCGGAAGTAACCGGCAGCACATTACCGCCTATCCCGGCAAAACATTTGTGCGTGTCGTTACGAAAAACTATATAGGCATCATTTGTAAATGGGTCGTTGGTTAGTCCTGTGCCAGATATTTTAAACCCTGCTATGCGTCCGCTCTCTATTTCCGCGTTACGCACTGTTATACCATCAAACGTGCCGGTTTTGCAGGTAACATTACCGTCCTTGGCTTGGAAAAGCACATTACCGCTTGCGTCCTTCATGTCTATGCACTCCACACCCAAATTTTTAACCAGCGCGTAGGTTGCTAATAAAATCTTGGTCGCTACCAATTCAATTTTATCACCTAATTGCCAATACTTATTGTTTTGGTCTGTGGTGCTTCCGGGATAATTGCTTGCCGTCTTGGTATGGCTTTTGATGCAGCTATAATAATTATCGCCATACATAACTACATCTTTCCACGCTTCGCCATCGCCCCCGGCTTGGAAACCATAGCCGGTTGCACAGTCGCTCCACGCTTGGGGGCCTCGCAGTGCCGGGCCTCTGTCACCTTTGCCGCCGGTCTGTCCCTGTCGGTTTATCTGCAATGCAGCTTTAGCCACTATCGCACCGCTAACTTGGTATTCAAATACGACACTTCTATATGATATAGCCCCATTTGTAATAAGTCCATTACTAACTACACGGTCTTCTGTTCCGGCAGAATTGACAAAACGCAAATACATTGTGCCATCCGTGGCAACGGTCATTTTATCGCCTACCGTCTTATAAGCGGTAGCGGTGATATTTGAAGTGTCGGTTTTGTCGTTAGCATCGACATAGACACTGGCAGGGGATAGCATAACAGAATATATTACGCTATCCTCTCCCGGTTCTCCTTTATCACCTTTGCGGATAAACTTTACAACTCTTGTAGTTCCTATGCTCATGGTGGGTTAGTCCTGTGCGGTAATTGTAATTGACACATCGCCCCCTGCTTGTATGCAGTGAGCGCGTGTAACGCTGCATGAGGCTTTAGCCGTTTCGCGGTCGGTCTGACTGTTGAGATACACACCGGCTGCATCCTTAATCACAAAATAGAAAAGTGTGTTAAGTGCCTTGGTGTTCGTGCCACGCTTGACCACTACCGGGGTATAGGTGACTTGACCGTTACCGCTTGTGTCCTCGGTTATCGCTTCATCTTCGGGGCTTGGGTGTGGGTCTATATCGTATGGGTCGCTTGCGTCCATCACTCCTTGTATGTCCTTGCCTATCTCGCTACCATCACGGAATACGGTAACGCGATATTCGCCGTAGGTATCAATGTCGCTGGCGTGTACGGTCAACGTCTGTGCCGTTTGTCCGCTAATAACCGCCCATCCGCTTGCACCCATCTTTTCCCATTGGTAGGTTAGGTTTTTGGTAATAGCTGCGCCGGATTGATACGCCATTGCCTTTAAGATACAGCTACCGCCCTTTTCAACGATAACAAAATTTTTGGTATCTCCGGCCGCGATAGTCACACGGTAGCTGCTCCCGGTCGCTTGTTGGATGGGTATTGTGTAGTCGGCTTGTATATCATCGCTTTGTGTGCCATAGGATATGTGCGCTACCATTTTGATAGTTGCAGGGGCATAGCCGGAAGCGGCGGCGATATTGCCTACAATCTGTAATCCGTAGTAAAGATTATCACCTGCTGGCGCAATCTTTTTGAAAAGTCCGGCAAACGTGCCTGTGGAAGTGTCACCGCTAAATGTAATCTTCGTGCCGTTGAAATAGTAATCTATACTGTCGGGGGTTGCTACGCCCTCGGCCACTCGGCTACTGGTACACACGAAATACAGGATAGGTTTTGTTTTCGCAAAGTCCGGGTAGATGTTGGTAACATCATTTATGGTGCCTTCCCATTCTTGGTATAAGTCACCATCGGGACACATGATTACTGCGGAATATGTGCCGGCCTTGCTTATAAATTTTATGGTTCTTGTTGCTGTTGCACTACTCATTTCTTCGATGCTTTATTAGTGGTTGTTTCTTCTTCGGGGTTCTCGTCCGTTGTTTCCGGCTCTGCTTCTTCGCCCTCGGCCGGTGTCTGTGGCTCGTCGTTTTCTGCGGTATCGGTTGTTTCGTCCTCTGTAATTTCCACTACCGGGGCGGAAACTACAAACCGGGGGTCGGTTGCTTCGGGCAGTGCGCGTGTTACCGTGCCGTCCTGTTCCTCTCTTGCCTCATGGGGCATGAGTGCGATAGCACCGATAGCGGCGAGTGTTTCATTAAGGCGAGTGAGCGGCCCAAAGGCTAACATATCACCCTGCCACAGAATATAATTGCCGTCCTTAACGGCGTTGCGGTCGTTCTCCAAATTCAGATATTTGGCCACAAGTGGATTGGCTTTAATATAACGTGCCATAATTGTTTGATTTATTGATTATTGAATTAGTATTATATTGCCGTCGCCGTCCTCAAATACTGCTCCGTCGCTGTCCTCAAAGGCGCATATAGGGCCGGTGTCCTTGACATCCAGACCCACAACACCGCCGTATATCTCACTCATCGCCTTTGTAGGCAATACCGGGCTAATGCCGTGTCCTATCTGCGAGTAACTTAATGAGCCGCTGGCCTTATTAGTTGCGATATACCACAGTGGTAGCAAAACCTTTTCCGGGTTGGCTATCGCTCCGTTTGTATCCCAAATGCTTGCTTTCGGCACTATCTCCAAAATGCCCGGTGGTATGTTGGTCGGCAGTTCTGTAATGTCAAATTCGTATTTGGGCAATCGACGCACAAACGCCACCACTTTGCAGGGTGAGGCATCGTTGAGCGTTACCCCCGACGGATTACCGCCAATGTCATATTTTGCACGGCAGCGCAGATACAGTTCTGTACCCATCAATGAGCGGTCAACAGTGCAGCTCGTGCCATCGGCAGATACCGTAACGTCATAGTCCAACGTAGTATCATCGCCTACGGCAGTCCATGTGTTATCGTCGCGGAAAATTTCCCATACGAAAACGCGGTTAGCGGCCGCACATTCGGTTACGCCTAATTTCAAACTGGCGTGTACCGTTTGTTTGTCCGGGTCTATCAGCGGATTGTATATTGTTTGGTCGGCAGCATCTAAATACAACTGCGGTGCAAACATCGTGGAGTTGCCACATACGATTATGTGTGTGTTTTGTATCGTGTGTATTTGGTTGGTGCGCGTATCTGTGTACTCGGCAAAAAATTCCAACGTAATAGGCACTTGGGGCTGTGCGTTCTTCTTCACCTTGATACGCCCGGCATTGCCGCCGCTTGTCGTAATCTCATAGTTGGTGTTGGTGCTGTCTATGAGCGTCCGCACACCGCCTACAATTTCGTACCACTTCACGTTTGCGAGATAGTGGTTAACACTTCCGGCCGCTAAAAATTCGTCCTTATCCATGCGGCTAATAATCGGTTGGATTATTAGCGGCGTAATGGTATAGTCGGGGGTGTAATCCCCTGTGTCAGCGTCAAAGTTTTGTTTATCCGGCACACTGCCATCAATAGAAAACCCGACATTTATTTGCAGCGGTCTAAAGTTAAAATCAAATCTTCTTGTTTTCATCTTTATATGCCTATGGGGTTAATATTCAAAAATTGCTTGTTCCTCTGCGGCGGTGTTACCCATGCCGTCGCGCAGTGTCACGGTAGCGGTAAATCGTATGGTGCGCGGTATGTAGCCGTTAAAATCTATATCCTCGGCAGTGAGGTGTAGAGATTTACCGGCCCCGGCTCTTTTAATAGCCCATGCGTTATCAGATGCTACTCGCGCTATGCCTTGCGCATCCTCGCTATATCGCGTCCAAACTACGTCTGTGTCTAATATATCCTGCGTTATGTCGATATTGTGCAGCCGTGCAATTATAGTAAGCGTAACATCAAACTTATCCGGGTCAAAAAGATAATCGGTATCGGCAAACTCTACCGTAAAATCCGGGTTGCCCTCTATCATGGCCCATGCCGTATTGTTCCATGCCGGGGCGGTGTGCGTTCCTGTAACCATGCAGCGGTATTTACACCCCATATACCACACATCGGATGTTTCATATAACCCGGTTGTAGGGTTTAATGCCTCGCTATAATAGTCTTCGGTCGCGCTCCATTCTCCACGGTCAACATAAGTAACTATCGGCTTGCCTTGATAGTCTATGCGTATAATGTCCTGCACTATCAGGCCACGCGCATACACATAATCCTGCCCCTCTGCCAAAGGCAAACCCAATTCTTTGAGCCATTCCGGGGGCGTTCCAAAGGTCGCGCCATAGTTGGATTTGTCGATAATGGGTTTGGTAACGCCGGATAACTTCACAATGCGCCCCTCTGTGCTTGACAGATACAGGCAGCTTTGCCGTGTTGTGTCTGTTTGGTTGCCCCATCGGGCAATTTTCATCAGTTCGCACGGTGGGTAATTCTTTCCGGCTGGCACCTCATCATCGGGGTACATTGTGACCTCGATATAGTTGAGTGCAGGGTTAACGCTGTTTACCCTTAACCAACAGGTATAGTAAACGCCGCTCCCGGTTGCCAATGTGTTTATAATGCCTTTCAGCACATTGTTTTCTGCCTGTGCGGTAAAGTAGCCATCCCATTTGCTATGCAGATACAAACCAAATGTGCCATCGCCGTTATCTACCACGCGGTCTATGGTGTCACCCTCTGTTAACAGTTGGTCCCCCTCGATAGCGGCCAAACGGTTAACAATAAACTCCATCGCTTCAAAGTAACTGCGCACACGCACGGTTTCAAATTCCGCGTTTCCGTCTTTGTCGATACCTGCGCCTGTTCCGGCATACAGCGATTTTACAAACTCGCCAAAGTGTGCGCCATCACGGAATATGGCTAACCCGATAGCGGTTAAACCCTCTTTGAAAGTTATGTGACCCTCGGCTATATCATCGGCTATACGGCTCAAAAAACGCTTTGCCGCCGGACTGTCCTCTGTCAAATCAAATGCCAAATCAGCATATCCGGCTTTTACCTTTTCGGTAACGGTCTGCACTTCCAGCTCGCCGGTTTCCTCATTCAGTACCTCGATATTTCGTGTGAGGTATTGATAGCCGTATTGGTCGGTGGTAATTTGGTCTAACGCCGCTTTGTTATAATGACTATGGGTTAGTGCGCTATCCGCGTTTCCGGCAGTATTGACAGTTATAACGCTGCTACCTCCTGCGCTCCCGGTAATACCCAATTCGCGCAATCGCTTACTTCTCGGTCGCGCTTCTCGGTTATTGGATATAAGTTTATAATCAAGTGCCATAATTACCCTAACCTCCTTTCGTATTCATCGGGGCGCAGTTCTGTAACCGTGGCATCGCTTGTATCGGCTATCACATTCTGCGTGTCCTCGGTAATCATAAATTTTTTGCCCTCTTGGTTTGCCTCGGTGTATGCGCTTAACTCTCCGGCTGCTATCTTCATTTCGCCCGATAATTTTGTGCGCCTCTGCCCAAATTGGCTAAATAATGTGCCAATTAGCAAATCTTCTATCTGTGAGGTTCGCCCGGCTCTTGTCAGTTGTATAATTTGCTTTCCGTCGGTGGTGGAAAAATAAGCACCTCGCGCAGTGGGTACACCCTCGGCACTGCTTCCGCAAATGGTATCTAATTCTATATCTTCTTTTGCCTCGGCGTTAATCTCGGCGTTATATTCGACATCATCCGTATTAATGGTTTTGTCAAACTGGCTACTGTTCATAATCTCGACTTCGGGCAGCTTGCACAAAATCCAATTAAATTTATCATTCCAAAGTCCGTAACTGTCTATGATGCTATCAATGGCTATATTTGAATTACCATCACTTAACACCCATCCGCTACGCACTTCTACCCATAACTCGCCGCCACCGGTGCCAAAATTAGGATATGGGATATATTGGCCATCTTCTGAATTAGCCAATACCGATATAATTTTACCTGTATGCGGATTGATAGCCGGGCGATTTTTGCGCCATCCTACCACTCCCGATTTTTCGGCTCTGTCATCGGTTGTGTAGTATGCCAAATAGCCCCACACGTTTTGTGTAGTTGCTGTGCTGGTGTCTTTTACCCAACTGCCATAAGTAGCGTTTAGCGTCGATACTTGCGCACTTTTTACGTCACGTTTTACTATCTCTGTATTAGTCCAACAATATACATCATTGCTATTGTCGGGCTTGAATTTGATAGTAACTGGCACATACATAAAGTTACCGCGCAAATTCCACTTTTTTTCATGGTCGGCTTGGTCTAATCCATCCATCCATTTTACGGAACTCTCAAAAGGATTAAACCGGGGGTCTAATAGCATATCCATAAGCACACGGATAACCAGCCCCCCGGACTTATCCACAGGCGGTACCCAAATCGGGGCGGTCTTAAAGATAATACCGCCTACACTTTTCGCAGTTCCGGCAATTTGATTAGTCGGTAGTCCATGCCTCGCCCATTGCATTTGAGCGTAATAGTTATGACCGCTTCCAACCTTGAAGCCGTTTACGCCGGGCCACTTTATTGCTATGCCCTCGCTTTCTTGTCCGTCATATTGCGGCACTATTCTATAAAATCTTGCAGCGGAATTAACCAATGTGGCATTTATGCCTACCTCGCTTAACCAAATCGTAAAGCCCACATCGGTTAAATCTACCCAGTCATTTAGGCTCGTAGCGTAGTGGTATGAGAATATGGTAGCGTCACCTATTACACGGCCGCTTGTCATATTCATTGCCGTATCAGTGGCATTTGTTTCAAGCGTCCAGCAATCTTGTTTAGACAGATTACCACTTTGCGCGTAGGTACTCCACGTTATTTTAGCATTATTGTAAACCCTATCCGTTCCCATCGTTTGGCTATCACCATCCCATATAACCGGCTCGGTGCGCCCCTCGGTATATAGCGCGTTAAGGTCATAAATATAGACACGCCCGGCGCGTTGCATCATACGGAGTGCCAAAGGTTGTAATACTCCCTCTAACACTTCTTTTAAAGTCAGTGCCTCGCCGTCCTCATCATAGAAATTGTCGCTCCTAACTTTTAGGTCGGCTAATCCCATCGGTACGCCTGTGGGGTTTATACTTGTGCTAATAAGGCTTTCATCTAAAATGGTATTAATGGCTGTACGGCTCACACTATACGCCACAATGTCGTAAAGTGTGCGCATACCCGATAAATCATATTTGAGGCGGTCTAACACCCCAAAATCGGAAAATGTGAGCGATACAGGATAATTCGCTGCACGTTCATAAGGTTCTTCGTAAAATTCAGGGTCTAACGCGCCACTCCAGTAAAGTAAATTATTGCGGTAAACGTCCATGCGGATGCGTCCGGGTGCGATAGTATATAAATCTTCATAGGTTCTATCTCCGGGGCTTTCAATCCGCAGTGTAGCAGTGCTACCGCCTATTACTTCCTCTTTCTCGGTGTGGTCCCATTCAATTACCAACGGCTCATCGGCTTCAAAGGTCAGTGAGCCGATTTTATCAAACGGCGCGTCGGCTTCCTGCAATATCTCTACGCGCCATACAATACCTGCACGACTTAGAAACTCGCCCATATATCTTAAATACTTTGCCATCAGCTGCGGTGTTTGATGTTGTTTTCTTTTTCCAAAACTCCTACAAGTGTACGGCCGTCAATCTTGAATGTGACTTTGCCGCTAATGCCCTCGGTAGGTTGAAGCATACCGCGCAGTTTGTCAAGTGGTGCCACCACTTCCGGGTTATTCGACGCTCCGGCATACTCGCCCATAAGTCCGATAGTCGGGCCGCTAATAATACCGCCATCAGCAAACGGCATGACCCCTATAGCCTCTACCATCGCGGTAGCCGCTGTGGCAAATCCGGCTGCAATGCCAAATCCGGCAAACGGTATGTAAGCGTGTGCGGCAAAATAGGCTGCTGCGGCTAATTCCATGTAACTTGCCGTAGCTAATTTGTTAGCAGCAATCACAGGAATTTGCGCGGCGGCTGCTACCTCTGCGCTCACTGCCTCCGCGGTCTGTGCGCCTGTTGAGGTGCCCACGGCTACCGCTTCGGCGGTCTTGGCTGTGGTGTGTGCGGTTGTGGCTACTGTCAGCATATCTATTATGCTCACGATAGCCATAATGCCGTCATAAATCTGTATGAAGCCATCGACAATAGCGGTAATCTTCTGCCACGCGTTGCCGTTGCCCTCTAAAGCCTCGGTTATGCCCTCGATACCGCCACTAATGCCCTTAACGCCATCCCATCCATTACGGAATGTGTCAAAGGCGTTAATGCTCTCTTTGCGCCATTGTGAGTATGTCGCTATAAGGCTCTCAATGTCCTTGCGCTGTGTCGCAGTTACCGGGTGGTCTAAATCATTCAGCGCACGTTGCAACTCGTTAATTTTCGCGGTCAGCTCCTCAAATCCCATGCCGCGTATCTTCAACTTATATTCGCGCCCCGTCAAACGGTTTATCGCGTCTGCCTCTCTCTGCATGGATGGTATCTCTATACCACGTTGCAGGGCATTACGCTTACGCTCGTAGGCATTGATTGTAAGTTGGATGTTTTGTATTTCCTCTGCGGTAGCGGTCTTTTGCTTGGCCTGGTAGTAACTTATAGCCTCGTCTAACTTCTCAATGGTATTAAGCGTGGAAATATCGCCCGGCTTTTTAAGGTCGTTCAATACACTATCCCATGACTTTTTTAACCCGCTAAGTTGGTTGATGTTGCTTTGTATGGTTACGCGCTGTGTCGCGTCGGCCTTTTCAAGCAATTCAGTATAATAAGATAGTTCGGTATTAAGCTGCTCATAGGTCTTAATCTCCGAAATGGGCGTAGGAATGTGCGCACCCTGCTCTAATTTGGTGCGTAGTTCCTCTAACCGCCTAATCTCGGCATCTATCCCGGCTATGTTTTCGGCAGTAGCCTTTTTGCGTAGTATTCGCTGGTAACTTATTTCTTTGTCTATATCCTCCAGCGTTTTAATTTCGGTCGGTCGCTCTGCCTGTTTCTGCAAAAGTTCTATGGCATCCCTTGCATCCTCCCAACGCGCTATCTTTTCACGGATAATGCGCTGTTCCTCGGTGTCTGCCCCGGTCAGTTTCTTTTTGTATATTTCAATATTGGTGCTTAACTCCTCATAAGTTTTGGGGTCAGCTACCGCAGTTTTCTTTTTTGACTTACTTTGTGTGCCTATCCCGGTCTGCGCCTCCAATATTTTTTTACGCGCTTTCAGTTGGTCGTTATAGGCCTTTAATTTCTTTATTTCGCTTGCATCGGTGGTGTTTTTGAGGCTCTTTTCGGTTTTCTCTATGGCATCCGATACTTGTTGCCATGTCATTTCACTAACCTTAATTTCCTTATTGGATGCAGCCAAACCCCGGCTAATCTCGCCTGCGACTTCGCCGGTTTTCTTTGTTATGACATCCAAACGCTTTTGCAATTCGGCTTCGGTATTCTCAAACTCTTTTAATTCCTTTTTCGCCTGCTTGTATTCTTCCGTTTCAACCTCACGGCGGCCAGTTTCTTGTGCGACAGTACCAACTTGCCTACGGTCAACAATAATCTTTTTCGCTTTGCCAGACCGCTCTAATTCGACTTTTTTCTCGGCTGCCAATTCCTTATTGACGGAAGCCTCAGCAATCTTTGCGGCCAACGCTCTTGCCTGTGCTTCGTAACCTATCTGCTTAACGTATAGCTGACTCTTTTCAGTAAGTATTTTATACCATTCTTCTGCGGTCTTATGCACTCCGAAAAGGTCACTGTATGTTTCATTTAAATGCTGTATCGCTTCCTTTGTAGATTTTTTAGCCTTGATAAGTTCGCCTAATGCTTTAGTGTCCTTATCAATCTGCACCTTTGCGGATGCGGCCGCCTGTGTGTATTCGTCGGTAGCATCATCTAATTTTTCTACGCTCTCGGTAGCATCATCGGCGGCACTGCAAAAATGTTCGATTATAGTAGTGACTATGGCAATAGCTGCGCCAATGCCTGTAGCAATCATCAAACCGCGCAAAGCAATTTTAAATGCGGTCGCGCTGTACGCACCCCCTTTCATCGCGGAACTGAATACGCGCACAACTGCGGCGGCCTGCTTTCCTCGCAAACCCAAAGTGACCATAGCGACACTGACTAATTTTGTGCGTGTCGCTACCAGCATTTGTGTTACATTAAGCTGCTTAAATGTGGTAATCAATATGGCAGCACTTGAAGCCGTACCCAGTAGCCCGGCAGTAAAATTGATATACGGTTGTGCTGCGGATGTAAACCCGGCTATTACGTCGATAACGGTAGCCCATTGATTTTTGAGCATTTGATTAACCGCGCTCCCGGTGCTTGCCATGTCATTATAGGCTGCATCCATCGTTCCGGCACTGTCAACCATTCCGGCTACGTTGGTGCTGAATTTGTCGGCTAACTCGCCCTGCAATGGGATTAGGGCGCGTAATGCTCTTGAACTTGCAAATAGTTTGCCGTACACCTCTTGCTCCAGTGTTCCACTTGCGGCGGCATACTCCTTAACGCTAACATCCAACGATTGCAGGAAATTTTGCATACCCCCGGCGGCCTTGATAGCGGCGGCATCAAACTGAATACCCATTTTAGCGGCCATTTCGGTTGCTTCACTGCTCGGTTTTATTAAGGCATTAAGGATAGCGGCTAACTGCGTCGATACCTCGGCGGTGTTACCGCTCACGCCTGTAAGTGTCGCAAACGCGCCTAACAGTTCGTCAATAGTTACGCCTAATGTAGCGGCACTACCAGTGACTGACGGCAAAGCCTCGGCCAACTGTTCAAACGATGTTACACCGTTCTTTGCGGTCAACTGTATTTTGTCCTGTATGTCTTGGGCCGCGCTCCACTCCATACCGTAGTTTTTAATTACGGTCGCAGTTACGCCCACGACTTTATTAATATCGGCGATACCGCCTACTGCGGAACGTGCGGAAGCGTTCAAATACTCTATCCAGTTATCTTCCGGCACACCGTTAGAGATAACTTGATATAGTCCGTTTGCGAGTTGGTCACGCGCTATGGGTATTTGCTTCGCTAAATCCGCTACCTCGCCTTTGAGCTGCTTAAATCCTGCGCTGTCTTTACCGGCCATCGTGTTAGCGGCCTTCATAGCCTTGCTAAACTGCGCACTTTCACCGGTTATTGATGCTAATGTGTTGCTAATTTGGTTGGCTGCGCCTGTCACGGCTTGCAAACCTTGTACGGCGGCACTCCAATTTACCAAAGACGTTTTTAACTTCTCGGATGCTTCAAGTGTGGAAGTCATAACGGTTTTTAGGCCGTTAGCGTCCTGTGCAATGGCCTTAAACCCTTTGCCATCGCCATCCAGTTTAAACGTAATTGATATGGTGCTGTTTCCTGCCATACTATTTGTTTATTTCGTCGCCTAATCGTTTTGCGACATCTTCAAATCGTTTTTGTTTTTCCTCTGCGGTCAACTTGGGTTCGTCGCTTCGGTGGGTTCTCTTATCCCACGGCAGCGGTATAAGCTGCTTGGGTGTTATCTTCTTTTTGATATGCGGCTGTATGCAGATGGTAGCCAAAATCCGGGTGCGCTCCCATGCCTCGCGGTTCTGTTGCTCATTCATTTTGCGCCATGCCTCGCAGATACTTTCAAACTCATCAAATTCAAGTGCGCAAAATTCATCAAGCGACAAACCGATACAGCCGACGGCGATACCTAACAAATCATAAATCCCTACAGGCTTTTTTTTTCACCGGCTGTTTTGTCGGTGGGTTCTGTCTGTTCGGGTGCTATTGCCTGGTTCCACGCTGTCATATCTTCCGGGGTGATATTGTCGGCAAAATCCAAAAGTGACAAATTAAAATCTTTGCCCTCTCGCTTGGCTGCTGACGATACACAACACCACAGATAGGTACACAAATCGCTAAAACTTGTAGGGTCTATCTCGGTAATCTCACGGCCCGTTTCCTTTTTGAAACGAAGCATAGCCCCCATAGTAGGGCTACAGGGGTATGCCGTTCCGTTAATGACTATTTCCAAACGCTTCATTACTCGGTAGCCGTTTCAGGGGTTTCGGTAATAGCGGTTTCGTCAAGTGTATCGGGTTCGCCGTCATTCTCAAATGATGCGGTGTATGTGGCATCATCCTGTGCAGGGTCGGTGCGCTCCAGCGACGAAATGATAAACTTACCTGCCAAATAGGGTTTGTCGCTATTTTCACGCTCCATACACTTAACCTTTACACTCTCGCCGGCTTTCCATGCCTTTACAAGTGCCTTGTAGCCGGTTTCACTCTCACCGTAGAAGCAAAGGCCCTCGACGGAGATAGAGATACTTAAACCTACCACGCCTTTGCCTTTCCATAGCCCGGCAGTGATATTTGCAGATGCTACAGGCTTAACGGCTCGGTCTTTTGTTTCGCTGTTCATGGTGGTTGTGTGCGTGGTGCAATGTCCTACGGCTTTATCGCCTACATACACCAGCATATCACTACCATTACAATAGCCTTTTTTAGTTGTTGCCATATTGTTTATAAATGTTAAAATTTTCCTAAATTTTGCGTTTAACGGCTTTTCTCTGTAGGGTGATACTTTTACTATGTTTGTTATCTCCGTGCGTCTATCGCGCTAAAAATGCCGTTTTCTTAAATTCATATCTTCACGTTGAATAATAACTGCTGCACAAAGGCATCATCTTGGTAGGCTTCTTCGCTGTCGGCTAAATAGCAACCTCGCATAACTTGGCCGTCATGTTCGGCGGTGGTAAAGTCCAGTGCGGCGCGTACCGCCTCGGCTAATTCTACCCCCTCGCCATATCGCTCGGTAAAGCAAATAACCTCCACCTGTATTTCATCTGCCCCCGGCTGACCTTGCTTTTGAGGATTAGCCGATAGTGCAGTGCGTCGATACAGGATATAGGGCAATTCCGCGCTGTCGGTCGCTACCGGGAAAACTTTATTTGTCCGGGCGGCTACATCGGCATTTTCCAATAGGATAGCGCGGATTATTGCCCCTGCGCTCAAAGATGTTTTAGGTACAGCCATGTTTCTTAGCTACTCTTGTTACGTTGTTAACTATTTCGTTGTGCAATCCCTCTGTTACGCTTCCGCGCACTTGTTGTAGTGTCTGCTGCATAAATCCGTACCGCTTCATAAATCCGCGTGTCTTGGTGGTTCTCCAGCCTTTAGGCGATAGGAATTTTGTAGCGGTTTTAGATTTACGCCATTTCGTACCGGCTTCGGCCCAAATCAGCACAGGTTTTTTAAGTCCTCTGCGGTTTGTATGAAATCCGTACTCCTTGCCGCTCTTTCCGGCCTTTTTCGTGCCAATGGTGACACGAAAACCGGCTTTGCGCTTAAACACTATTGCGCGTATGCCACGCTCTAAATCCCGGTCGCTCCTTATGCTTCCGCGCAGATTGTTTATTGCGGTCTTGCGCACTTGGTTAGCCTCTCGCCTAAATGCGCCTTTTAGGGCGCGTAGGCGGTGGGGTTCGTCAAGTTCAGCAAACAACCGCTGCAACTCTCTATCATCGTACTGCATTTGGGCCATACCGCGATTATGGGTTTACACGTTCACACACTAAAGTTTTCATGCCCCTATCTTTGTTAGGAATTACGTTTGTTACCGTATAGAGATAGCCCCCTAACTGCTCCACGCGCCATAGTTCTTTGACCGGGTGCGCGTCGCGTATGTTGAACTCTACGCGGTAGTCCGGGAAATGTTCGCCTACTTCCTCGCTTCCGTTACCATAGAATTTGACACGCTCGGCGTGGATGGTGCGACGTTCAACAAATTTTGTCGGTGCCTCGTCACCCCATTTGTCGGCTGTTCCGATAGGCTCAAATGTTTTAAGCCTGTATCGCATTTTTCCGGCTCTCATTGCTTCCTAATTTCCGATATGGTTTTATTAATGCCTGTAGTGCGTCCGGCACCTCATACATCTGCGCTGTGCTGGCACTCTCGCGTTGGTTATACCAATGGGCGGCCAACATCATTACAGCGTGTTTCAGCGGTGCAGGAAATTCGCCGCCGTTGCCGTCGGTCAGTTCCTGTTCACTGCGGTTGGTAGCCGTAGTAACGGCTACCTCGGCAGTGTCGATTAGATGTTGCAAATACTCATCATCATCACTGAAATCATCAGCTCTGACGTGTATTTTAAATAATGCCAAACTCACTACAGCCATGACAGAAAACTATTTTATGCGCCTGTGGATGCGGCGGCTACCTTACCCAACTTAAATGCCTCTTTGCGCAGTGTGGTAGTGCCATAGTTGACGTTAAGCACGAAATCTACGGCATCCTTACGCGCTTGGCTGTAGGGGTCGATAACAAACGAAATGTCACCAAAAAGGCCCATCGGTTGATAACGCCAATCGCCCAAACCAATGTTACCCTCACCGATATAGTGGGTGGTAAACACAGGCAGTCCGGCGATACGGTCATTTTCACACACCATAATGCCGCTACCTGCATCTTTGGGTGTGGCCTCGGCGATAGCCTTTTGTGCCTTTGTCATAATCCAACAAAGATGCTCACCATCTACGCCGGTTTCCAGTACCTTTGCTTTCATGGTGTTGAACTCCTTGAAAGTAGGTTCGGCACTGAAATTAAACAAATCCTTTGCTGCTACCCCGACGTATGGGCCTACAAGTGTGGTAGCACCTGTAACTTTTGAAGTGCTAAAAAGGATTTTGTTAATGAGCATAGCCACGGCCAAAGGCATGAGGTTCTTTGCAATTGTTTCAATCAAACCCTCGGTCTGAATGATGGTTTGACGTGTGATTGGTATAGCGATACCAATACGCTGCGGTGCAGCTGTCAGTTTGCCTAACTTGATTTTGGTATCAGTCAGTGCCACACCCTCACCGGCTATAGTTGCCTCTACGGCCTCGTATGTCGGCCAAACGTAATCGCCGGCCAACCCGGTAGGCATAGGCAAACCTACCTTGTCGAGTATGAGGCCCTCGGTTAGCGGTGTCAAAATGTCCTGCACCTTGAGCGGCACTACTGCGCTATCGGCTGTGTCCGCAACCATCATAAGGTCGCGTACAAGCAAAATTTGTGTCTGCTTGCCGTTCTGCATATTTTCGCGGATAATACGCGATGCGTCGGCGGCGGCGTTGGGGTTCTCGCGCAGATGCTCTGCGGCTGCTACCTGCATTTTCATCTGTAGCAACTGGTTCTCGCGTGTCAGGGCGGCAAACTCGGTGTTTTCTGCCTCGGTACGCTCGCGCTGCTCCTTTTCACAGGCATCGGCAATTTCGCCGATACGGTCGCAGTTGGCTTGATATTTGTTTACCAACTCGCGCACGTTCAGTTTTTCTTTTTTCTTTTTTTCCATACTGAAACTGTTGGGGTTAATAATTAATATAATTTCTGCGTGGCAGCGCGGCGCATTTCTCGCAACTGCATACGCATTGTTTCGTTATCTTCTTTGGGTTCGGGGTTCTCCGGCTCTTTGTCCTCGCGTAGCCCGGTTATAAACTCACGCGCTTCTACTGACGTGTCGGGATAAGCCGGGTCAGCGGCCAAAGTAAAATCATACACGCCTGTTACCGCTTTAATAGTGTAGGTTATCTGCGTGGCACCGTTCACTACTTTTGCGGTTCGCTCCACAAAATCACTATCCCAATATCGGGTAGTAAATGCAAAACTACAGCCGGATATATCGCCACGGCGTACCAACTCTAACGCCTTATCGCCGTCAACTGTGTTAGGCGCGTCAAACTCAAATTTTACGCCTTTCTCATCGACGGTGTAGGATAGTGTGCCATTGCCGGATTTACTACGCGCTAATATCAACTGGCGGTCGTGGAACATGGTAAACTTAATGTCGCAACCGTCTAACATTTCCTTTGTGATAGCATCCGGCGCAATGACTTCGCGGGCCTCGCTGTCCTCATCACTCCATAGTGGTGCGGACGGCACTCCGAAAAGGATAGCGTAGCCGACAATAGTACGGCTCTGCGCCTCACCCTCGGCAGCCTCTCGCACTTGCAGTTCTGCGCAATCAACACGCAAAACTCGCCTTTGCTCTGTTTCCTTATTCTTCGTTGTCATTGTTTATATCTTTGTTTTTGGGTTCTTCCGGCGTTTGCGGTTGCGCCCCTATTTCTTCTATGCCCCGGAGATTAGCCGACACTAATATTTTATCGCCTCCGTCAACAGGCGGTAAATTTTCCTCTTTGCGCAGTTCGTTTACGGAAGCCGTACCGTTTGCAAGTCGTGTAGTTTGGTATTTTGCTTTGCTATCCAAATCACAGGCGTACAAACCGCGTCTGTCAAATTGGATTTTGTATTTGTAGGCTAATTGCGGTGCAACCAATTTGCGGTGTAATTCCACCTCAATGCTTCGTAGCAATGGATTTAGTGTGTGGCTCAAAAAGGCTACATTAGCCTGCTCCGCGCTCTTGTAGTTGTTGCTGGTATCGTCAAACACAAAAGATGGATGCACACCGAAAAAGCGGCAAATCTCACGCACGGTAAATTTGCGGCTCTCCAAAAACTGCATATCGGTTGAACTCATTGAAAGTTGGTCGAAATGCAGCTGACCGGGTAGGCTTACAATCCTTTCGCCATCACGAAAACGGCTATCTATGTCTATCGCGGTTTTCTCCAGTTCCTTATCTTGGTACTCGCCAAATCCGCGTATGCTGGTGTCATTCGACACGATACCGCGCACATTACCGCCATTGGCAAACCTTTCGTGGGTTTCCTTATCACCTGTTGCAGCGATATTCATTGTGAGCCGGGCAAAGGTTAAGACGCTCACGCCTTTTTTGCTATCCCGGACGGTCAGACCCTTAATGTGTATAACCTCATCCTCCGTGTAACGTCCTTTAATGCCGTTGTTAAGGTCGCAAATGTCGTAGCGGTCATTAATCGTATCATGGTTCACCGTTCCGCGCTCACACAGTGCCAAACGGTCTATCTGCATGGTTACGAAATTGTAAACCGGCACTATGTAGGCATTGCCATCCAGTAGCACGTTTTGCACTATTTGCCGCCAAAAGTCAAAGGCGTTAATAGCAAAATCCGGCTGCACATTCAGCAAATAGTTTAGTGGGCTTTTCTCATCATCGACAAAAATACCATCCTTGCGCTTTAGGTACTGCACCGGCAAATTTGCCACACTTTCGCTTAACAATTTCACACAGCGGTAAACGGTCGCTATGCTCATGGCTGTATGGTCGCCGTAAACCAAAAGCGACGTAGCCCCGGTGCGGTATGTTGCGCCCGGGGTTTCTGCGTTGCTGGTTTCACGCTTAAAAAGCCCTAATATACTATGCCAAAAGCTCATACTATTACATTGCCAATATGCAAAATTAATCAAATAAAATGGCTTTTAAAAACTTGTGCATTAGTGTGTTATCTTCCTTTGTTTTCCTTTTTTTTACTTATTTTCCTTTGTTGTCTTATTTTGTATTAACAAAATTTTACGTTAACAATTTTTAACGCTCGTAATCCATAAACATACGCATACACATCAGTTTGGTAATTACTCCATCAATCTTCTGTGTTTGCTTCCGCTTTATCGGCTTGCAGTTCTCCAGTTTGTCAGTGTCTAACACGGCATTTCCAAAGCAATAGTAGTTAATCGGGTTGTCATTGATAAAGATATGCCCAGTTTTCGCCCCATGCTCAAAACTTTCAACCGGGGCTGTGAAATTGCCATAGGTCTGTTTTACCCCTGTCAGCACATTGTTAGCCCCGGAAGCCGCCAACATATTTATTACCTCTTGGCTTTTCCATGGGTCATAGCCGATACCCAAAATGCGCACGACGGTATTAAGATACAGCACCCGGTTAACGATGGTGCGGTAGTCGATTACATCCCCATCGGTCAATATCAAATAACCTTTTTCAGCCCACACCCGATACATTCTTTCGTTTGGGTGCCCCGATAGTGCGCCATTCGGAAAAAAGTAATCAGTATGAAAATAGAAATTTTTACGCTGTTGGTCATAGATACCCATAGTGAGTGCGCTAAAATCGTCACTCTCGGATAGGTCTAACGCTAACATCGCGTCGGGGCGGCCTTTGATTGCATCCAGCGGCATGGGCCTGGCGATACTACGCGCCAATGTGCTGCTTATCCAACTGCGTTGCTCATTCTCGGCATAGATGTTAAGCAACTTGGTACGAAAAGCCAACATAGCATCAGCACCATTACGGATAGCGTTTTTGTACTCCTGTCGGTAAAAATCAATGCTGACAGTCACCCCCATGTGCGGTTGCACTTTGTACCACGTTTCTTCTGCGTCCTCTGCGTCGTCTAAATCCGGTTCAAAGATATGCGCAAATAGACTATCATCTTCAAACTCTCCTAACAACACGGATTTATAGCCCTGCAACATATCGTAAAACGGCCCGTCAAATACATCGCTGGCGGTGGTAATAATCACTGTCAGCGGATTTTCGCGCACACCCATCGACGTTGTTAGCACGGTCAAAAGGCTGTTATCTCGCGCTTGGCTAAACTCATCCATGATTACCGTGCTGGCGTTCAAGCCGTCTTTAGTCCGGGCATTGGCTGTAAGACACTGCGCAAATGCCGTGCGGTCTTTGCGCTTGCTCTTAATGGTCTGCTCGTTGACCGTGTAGCGGCGTTCCTTGGGGTCTAATTTCCTCATGCAGCCGCGTATCACATCAAAACACTTTTTGGCCTGGTCGTTGCTGTTAGCCCCGGTGTAACTTTCGGCATTGGCATCGCCATACAACAAATCATCAATCGCCAATGAAGCACTTGAAGTTGTTTTGCTGAATTTGCGCGGAACAAACAAAACCGCTTCGCGCACCACTCGCTTGCCATTATGCCAAAAGCCGTAGATACTCGCAAACTGAAATGTTTGCACCGGGGTTAGCGCATACTTCTGTAGTCCGCGCTTTCCCGGAAAATGCAAATTTTCGTAAAGCGTAAAAAAACGCTTTACCTCTGTGGCGTTCACTCCGTATTTGTCGGCCATATAGAAAAACCGCTTTACTGCCAACTGCTCAAAAAGGTTGTGCGCGTCCGGGCGGTTGGCTACATCGGTCAGATACTTTACTAACCGTGTGTCAACATCGCGCAGATGGTATTCGGCTATCGGTATGCTTTTGAGCTGCGCTGTAACTTCCGCTTTCGCTTGCCGTAGTTTGTCCTTTTCTTCCTCTGTCATTCTGTTGGCTCTTTAGGCTCGGTGGAGTCTTTCGGGGTTCGCTTAATGATGGTTGGCTTTTTGCGTCCGGCGTTCTTTACTTTTTTGGTTAGGTCTATCAATGGGTCATCCTCATCGCCGCCGGTCAGTTCCTCCGCTGTAAGTCCTAACGCTTTCATCTGTCGCGTCACGCTATCCTGCGCGTCCTTTTGGATTTTGAAAACCGGGTGCGGTGCGAGTTTATGACCGTAGCGCGTTTCCTCCAGCACTGTTGTTTCCTCCAGTTGGTCTATATCGTCATTAGCCATGTCGAGGGTGCGCAGTGCGCTTGCCAAAGATAAAATTTGGGTGTCAAGTCCTTTGCTGTATTTCCCGGCAGCTTTAAGGGCCTTGGCAATGTCTGTTTTGTATTCGTTAACTTTTTTAGCCATATTTGTTAAAATTTCTAAAGTTCCGCAATTCCGAAAAATCGCTCACGCAAAAACAAAGGTGGGGGCGAGGTTTAACGTAGGGGTGGGGCCTTTAAAAAATCCCCCCCCGGCCTCAATCGGAGAAAAATTTTTTTATCACACCGGCTACCTGTTGCTCGTTGCGTCGCTTGGTCGCTTGCTTGCCGCTTCTGCCCATATCGGTATGTACCTTAACGTGGCAGTCATGGCACAAAGCGCGTAGGTTGGTGGGGCTAAACATCAGCCGTTGTTTATCCGCTCTGCTTACCCCATACTCCACAGGTCTTATGTGGTGTACCTCTATGGCAGGGGTTATGCGCCCTTCTTCTTCGCACTGCTGACATAATGGGTGTTTAGTCAGTATATCACGCCGCAGATACAACCAGCGTGTAGTGTGTATCATGTGTATATAGTCCTTATCCTTTGCCATTGCTATGTTTGCGTATTAAATAATTAAGACTGTCTAACAAACTCTGCTGCTTTTCCTTTTTATCTTCAAGTGACGCGCTGGCGCGTTCATCAACCGTATGCGCCCCAATCAGTTTGTACACGGTGACAGGGTGTTTTTGTCCTTGTCTATGCAGTCGTGCGTTTGCCTGTTGGAATAACTCTAAATCCCAACCGGTGCCAAACCAAACTATATAGTGGCCGCCCTGCTGCATATTCAGGCCGTAGGCAGTGGCGGCAGGATGGGCCAATAACACATCTATGCCCCCGGCGTTCCACTCCATCAGTTGTTTTTCGCCCTCATATACTTCCACCCGGTAGCCCTTTAGTTTCTTGCGTATTCGGTCTATATCATGCTTGAATTGATAGAAAACCAATACGCTGTTACCGTTTGCGGCCTCTACTATCTCGGCTAACTTATCTACCTTTTCGCTATGGATTTCGTGTACGTTCCTATCTTCATCATACACTGCACCGTTTGAAAATTGCATTAGTTTGTTCATCAGTCCGGCTGCTGAATTAGCCAATATGTTTGACGGCTCGCCCTCATGCTCCTGTGTGAACTCTAACACCTTTTCGCGCTCAAACTTATTGTACGCCTCCATCGTTGCAGGTGACATTTCGACATTCACGGTGTGCATCAGCAAATCCGGCAATTGCAAATAATCTTTCGCTTGCATAGACAGGCAAATATCGGCTATGCGGTTCCGTATGATTTCGTCACAGCCTTTTTTCACGTCGCAGCGCACTACTATGTTATTCCAGCGATGGGTTTCAAAATAGGTTTCGCGATACTTGGTAACTGACTTTCCTAACCTCTGCCCCATGTCGATACAATACATCTGACCCCAAAGGTCGATAAGTCCGTTAGGCGCAGGGGTGCCGGTCAAACCGATTACTCGCTTTACCGTGGGCCGTGCCACTCGCATAGCCTTGAAGCGTTGAGAATTTGAGTTTTTAAAGCTGGTTAACTCATCAATCACCAACACATCAAACGGAAGTTTACCGCCGTAAACTCCTACAAGCCATACAAAGTTATCACGCCCAATAACGTAAACATCCGCTTTTTCTGCCAATGCCATTTTACGTTTTTTCTCCGTACCCATCACCTTAACCACTTTAAGCCCTTGCAGGTGGTTCCACTTTGCCGCCTCTGTACTCCATGTGGTTTCAGCAACTTTCTTGGGTGCTACTACAAGTGTACGGCTAATCTCGCACTCGTCGATTAATTCCTGTATCGCGGTCAGTGTGCTAACCGTCTTGCCTAATCCCATGTCGAGAAACAAACCGCAGTGTGGATAATCCAATATCCATTGTGTCGCTGTACGCTGGTAGTCGTATGGTCTGTAATTCATTTTGCGATATTGTTTAAAAGTTCGTCGATGTCGGCTTTATTGTCGATTACCTTAACTTCATGCCCCATGCCGGATAATTCCGCGTGGCGTATCAATTGCCGTTTGTCCGGCTTGCGTCCTTTGCTTTTAAGTTCTACCCAAATCACTTTTGCGCCCGGAAGCACCAACAGGCGGTCGGGATAGCCTACCATGTTCGGGTTAGAGTATTTGAGGCAGGGCAAACCGTGTTCCTTGGCCTTTTCAACCAAATATCTTTCTATCGACTTTTCCGATACTTCGGCATGGTCGGTTATGTGGGTTAAATCTATCTTTTTCATCTTCATTTTTGAGGTGTAACCAAAATTTGTAACTTGGGTAAAAACTTTCTTATACGCGGGATATATGCGTATTTATGCTATATTACCCCTATAATACATTATATAATATCTTATATATATTTTATAGTTACATAGTTACATATAGTTATTAATTATTGATTATCAAATTTTTACAGGTGTAACCAAAAACGTAACTAATAGCGTCGCTTTGGTTTACAGTTACCAAAACTGGATTTTGTAACCGAAAATGCGATTTTTGATTTTTCATTTTCAGTTACGTTAAATCTCGCTTTCGTCCTCGGTGCTGACAGGGCGTTTAAACGCTTTTTGCACTCCGTACAATGCTTGCGCGTGTCTGCTTGCGCCTACTCGCTCCCATCCTAATGCGTCCAGCATACGGCAAACTTTCCGGGATAGGTATTTGTATTCCTTATCCGTCATGTCACGCCCCATACGTTCACAAATAAACTCTGCCGCACATACACTATCGCGTACTATAATCCCGTCCTCGCTCAATGGGTCAGGGTTTTTAAGCCATGCGCGGCGGCGCATCAAATCCCAACTGCCCCAGTCGGTAGGCAGCTTCGTGTTTAGATATGCCACTAACACCGCCTGTAATTCGTCGGTGTCATTGTCGGTGTACTCACTCTGTCGCTGTCTTGCTTCGGCTTCCAAATCACCGGGCAAATATAGTTTCTCGCCCTGCTTCCAATATTCTACAGCCTCGGCCCACAACTGGTCCCTATCGGCTATAAGCTGCTCAAACCATTGCGCCCCATGCTTGCGTAATTCCGGCTTTATAGGGATAATCGGGAAACGTCTGTTGCCTGTTTCATCCTTTAGAAAATATTGCTCATTAGTTGTGCCGAAAAACACGCACTGACGCGGAAATATCTCTTTGTGTACGGCATAGGCCGGGCGGTATTCGTCACTCCGTGCGGTAATGAATTGCTTTACAGTCGAAATTTCACTGCGCTTCATTCCGTCTAACTCGCCTATCTCGATAAGGTGCGCACCGCGTACCTGCTCTGCGCCCTCTTTGCCCTCCATAGACGTTAGCCCATCTTTGTAGTATTCGCCGCCCATGATGCTAATGAGCGTCGATTTACCTGCGCCTTGCGGCCCTGCGAGTATAAGGCAGTAATCATATTTGCAGCCCGGCTCCATGACACGCGCCACTGCTGCGGTGAAATGGATGCGAGTAATGGCGCGGTTAAGTCTGCTATCCTCCGCACCGGCATAGTCGATAATAAGACGTTCCAGTCTTGGCACTCCATCCCATACAAGCCCCTTGAAATATTCGCGTATCGGATGGCGGCGATGCCGTGTTATTACCATGTCTAATGCGTCCTTGATTTTGTCTTTGCCTGTAACATCGTAGGCGTTTTCCAACCAACCGCGCAAATTAGCATCATCACGGTTGCCCCATGATGCCGCCTTTGCATCCCACGGCAAACCGCCTACTACTGAAATGTTATTGCGCAGTAGGTCTAAATACAGATGTTTTTTTAGTCCAGGGTCATTCTCCAGCACAGCCACAATGTTGTTAATGGTGCTTTTCAATGCCCCTTTGCGGTCATAGTCCAAATGCTCCATCCAGTCGGTGTTAGCGTCCTCGGTGGGTGCTTCTGTCGCGTCGATGTCGGCAAAGTCGCTATCTGCGTCCGCGATGCGTTCTTTGGTGAGCAATACGCGCACCGCCTTATCTGTGGCTGCAAAATCCTGCATTTTAAGGTATGAAGGCCTCCGGGTAATGTCCGTTACCTTTGTACCCTCGTCCTCTATGCCAAACTTATGTATGCGCACCAAATCAAAGGCGTTGCAAAGTTGACGGCTCGCCGGGTCTGTGTCATGGTGGGAAAATGCAAACTTGTTTTCGTATGTGACACAGCCCCCGGCCACGCTTCCAGCTCTATAGGTGTATCGCCCATCATGCCCGGTTTTTTCGTAGATGTCGGGCAGGAATTTTTCTATAGCGTCCTCAATGGTGTAGGCTCGGCAAAATGCGCCTATCAGTCCGGGTTTCTCCAGTGGGTCACCGGCCTTGCGTATCTCATGCGCCAACACGTCACCCTCACGGCTCGACATGGGCCACTCGCTAACATCCTGCGGATTTCGGTATGTGGCCAATACTTTATCCACGTCAAAGGCCGGGCCGTCTTGATAATCGAAAACAAAATCACCGTCACGGCTTGTACTCGGCCAATAAAACAGGCGTGGCAGCTGGTATGTGGTATGGTCGAAAAGTTCTATGCCTATCTTTGCAGTCCAGTATCGGCAAACCGGCTCATACTCGGCAGGGGTCATTTGTCTGTTAGCCGGAAGCAACAGGCGTAAACGCGGTTTCTCCTTTGTGTGCTTGTGAGTGCTGTAGATGGCGGCGGCGCAGTCGAAATTCATCGTAAAATCATCCCACACGTCTGCTGTGCCATAGTCAATATCAAGTGTGACGATGGTACGGTACAGTACGTTTGCGGTCTTTCGTGTGCCGTTGCTTAAATAGCCTCCGACAAAACCGCCTACATCCTTAATGCCGCTTTGTTCCTCTCGGCTCATGCGTAGATACTCGCGTACTGTTTCGCCGGTTCGCTTCGTGTCAGCACACCGGGTTAAAATCTCGCTCCACTTCCATATACGGTTTTTCCACTTTTTAGATAACCGGCTGTGCGCTGTGGCAATGTCTAACTCAAAATCGTATTTTGGTTTTATTGGATTAGCCATTGTTTATGCCCCCCCAGCATTTCACGGAAATAGTCGGTGTTTTCTTCATCGGTTATTATCTCTATGTCGCGCACTCCTGCACCGCTTCCGTCTGTAACAATATCGCGTATCACTTGGGGCGCGGTTGATTTTTTTATGCGTAATTCGCACTGTGGCGTGTTGTCGGCTTCCATGATGTCGTAGAGTGCCGACAATTCATTGCAGGGTATCACAAATCTTAATATAACGTCTGCCATAGTCATTTACTTTTTGAAGTGGTCGGGTAAATAGGAAAAAATGTGTTTGATAACTTCTACAGTCCAGCCGTTACCCAACATCTTGTATTGCTGTGTTTCCGATACCACAAACTTGTACCATGTTGGTATAGTCTGCAACCTCGCGCACTCTGTCGGTGTCAGTTTCCGTATGCGCGGTATTTGCTCGTCCTCTGCCTCCAGCACGTTTATAGTGCGCCCTCCGTGTTCGCTCATCAGTGCCGGGGCTATTCCGTCCGGGTGGTAAACTCGGTTTTGTTGGTACGGCTGTGCGCCGTTGCTTTCCCTGCTTGGGTTAAGCTGCATTATCAAATTATCCTTTTGCACGGTTGTAATAGTATTCGTTTTGCCGTCGGTTCTCGGCTCTAATCGGGTTATCGCCTTGCGTGGCTCTTTGATTTCGTGCGCCTCATACTGGCGGCGTATCGCTTTGCCATACTCGGTGCGTTGTGAGGTGAGGCACACAGGTTGCATTATTAGATTGTCCTTTGCCACAGTAGTAAGGCAGTTGGTTTTACCGGGTTCCGGGCATGGTTCTAAATGCTGCTCTATGCTTCCGTCCGGGGCGGTGTTCCGTCCTCTTGACGCTACACAAATAGCATCTTCAATTATATATGGTTGGTGGTTCGTTGTCAATGTTTCGCTTTTTTGGTCGATAAATAATATTGTTCCAAACTCGGATAATCCCGATTTCCGGCTATCGCCTCGGTGTGGTCGTAGTCCTCTGTCGGTTAGCGATACGCCGCCAATTCGCGGTATGTCGGGGGGGGTGTTACTTTTCATTCTCCATTACATAAGGCCTGGTGCCAAATCCATCGTAGCCATTATAGTATGATGCCGTTATGCACGGTACTTTACCGCTATCGTTGAATAATAGGCCGCCGCCATTGTTGATATATGGTTTTACTATTGTGGCACTTTCACTAAATTGCGTACTCCTTGACCGCCTACAATTATGGTGCTGCACTTGCCCCCCCCTCATGGAACTTTGCACGGAAGCCGTTACCGGCTTTCTCGTTCCGCTCATTGTAGGCTAACAGGCTCTTAACCGTTTCCTCTTTCAGATAGTATTTTTCATCTACCTTATCCTCTAAAATATCTTTTAGATATAGTTCGCGGTCTTGCGGTTGAGGTATCGCGCTGTAATACCCATCGAACAAATTAAGTTTACGCACTCTTATGTTAGTCCAGTATATACGCCTACGGTTCTGCGCAGATACAAGCGCACTATTTATGTGTACGCCTGTAATGCCTATTGCATCCGATAGCACCTTTTCCCATTTTTTACCCATTTCCACATTTTCAAGTAAAAACAGGATGTCGGGGTTACTCTCTCTCAATTCCGACAAAATGCGCATATATTCCCAAAACAGATAACTTTGCCCCTCAAATTCAAATCCGGCGGCTTTCAGCTCCATGTAGCGCGGCAGGGTGTATATTTCTTCATGCGCTGTGGTTTTCATCCCTGCGCGTTTTCCGGCAAAACTGAATGACTGGCAGGGGCTACCGCCTATGAGCATATCGACATGACCCAATGCCCGGCCATCGATATTCCGCACGTCACCTAACTGTATGGTGTCCGGGAAATTTGCCATAGTGTTTTGTATGGCAAACTTATCTACTTCGCTGGCGTAATATTTTTCAATCGGTATGCCTAACTCCTGTAGGGCGATGCGTCCGCAACTCATACCGTCAAATAGGCTTAATACAATCATACGTCAAAAATATTTGGTTGTTTATGATTAGTGTACCATTTCGCTATACCCTGCTTGCTTATCCACCAGTGAAATACTTCCTCATCGGTTAGGTCGGGGTACTGGTTCATGTAGCCATTCGCACGGAGTTTTGCGATAGTACGGAGTAATAGGGCGCGGTATTTAGGATAATCCCCCCCCCTGTCTTAAAATCTCTTTCTTGGACGCCATAGGGCAGAATAAACAGCCTAACCGCCTCCATCCTTTATCGTATAGGGTGCAGTGTTCAACCCTAACAACTTCGTTAAGGAAATACCATACATCTGCCTCGCTCCAGTCGATAATAGGATTAATTACTATTTTGTCTTTACCTTTGATACATTGTACGCCCTCAATTTCTTTGGTGCGTGTAAATTGGTCAAACTCTTCAAATGAGCCTCTAAACTTCGGTTCTCGTCTGCCTACTATTTCAGCCTCTCTACGCTTGTTTCGCTTAACGCTTTCTTGTCGGCGTACACCAGTTAGCGTAACTGTTCCTGCGCCTTTGGTTTCTTTCAATACCGCACAGCAAAAGCGCATACGCATAGTGGGTAATGCTTTCTTCTTTACACACAGTTGAGCAAAGGTCATTTCGGGGCGGTCATTTATCACGTCCGGGTAGTTGGTACGGATAAACCGTACAACTTCGGGTGGGTCTAATGTTGTTAGCGCGTAATGCGCTTCAAACCTTACACCGGCTAAAACTGCAACGTGGTATAATGCTTGACTATCTTTGCCTCCGCTAAAAGCCAAATAAAACCCCTTGTCAAAATATCGTAGTGCTAATGCTTCCGATTTTCGTAGTAGGTCGATGCTATGTTGTAGCCGTTGGTCAAAATTGATAGGTTTCATTCTTCGGTAGATTGATGGTTATTACACGCTTCCTGCTGCGGTTCTACGATGTTATCAGATACGGTACACGTTCCTATATCATCACCATCCATGCGGTAGAAAATGCAGCTGTGGCAGGTTAGATTATTCATATCTCGGCTATATCCCATTTTCAATATCATTATTTGCCGCGCCTGTTCCGCTTCGGCCTCCGTAGCATAAAGCATCCCGGCGGCTAACTCATAGCGATGCCGCCTTAATATCTGCGGATTGTTTTTATAAAAAAAGTAATCACGCTGTTTGTCAAATCTGACTTTGGAAGCCTCCGGGTTACGGTGGTCGAAAGTCCAAAACATTTGACCGGGTGTTAGGGTCTTTAGCGGTTCGGGCATAGTCGGAATTAGACATTATCGGTTAGTGCTTGTTGAACTTCTTCCGCGCAGTTCTTTATATAGGGGCGCGTATCTCCGTCGCTAAAGTCGCACGTTTCGGCCCACACGGTCAGCCAAAAGCCAAATACTTTTACCTGCACTTTTACCGTGTAGAGTTTAGGGCCTGCGATGGTTTGATAGCGCGGCGGTTCTATGTCAGATATGCGAGTATCGACGTAGTGTGTGTTATCGTCTATGCTCTCTTTGATACGCGATTTAAGGCGTAGGTGTCTTGCGATTGATTGACCGGCTATGTTGTTGGTTGTATTGATTGCTTCCATGTGGCATGATGGGTTTTAATTGCCCGGCTTTCGCCGGGCAAAGTGTAAAGATTAAAGATTGACTATTGATTTAAATGCTGAAACCGGGCGCACTCTGCCCTTACTGCTGGCCTTAGTGCGCCAGCTGCCGAGGTTGCCGTTGCTGAGGTGCAGATGCCATGCGTCCGTCGCGCTGCCCTCTGTAGATGTCAGATACCATTTGCCGGGTATCTCTTGACCTCCGACAAATCGGAGTGCGGCATTAATGGCTTTGCGGTTAGTATATATCAGATACATTTCGGCCACGCTCGGTATATACTCACCATCTTTGAGTTTGATAGCCGGATTAAGGCCTATTTCTTTTAGATGCTCTGTGTTGGTCTTGCCGTTCCAGTCTGCCACAGCATCTATATATGTATCTATGTAGCCGTCATAGTCGGTTGTGTCCTCATTGACGGTTAGCGTTACATCGTTGCCGTTGTCTGCGTCATGGAGTGCCACAGTTAGGGCGCGTTCACCCTGCTTTATTGCGATGCCTGTTACCTCTGCATCGGTAGATATTAGACGCTCACCCGGAAATTTTTGTATCTTGCCGTCTGCATATACGACATAGATACCATCCGATAAGACGCTACCATATCCTGTAGAGTTTTGCTCTGCCACGACTTTGCCATTTTTGATAAAGTCGTAAATCTCCTGTAGTGTGCAGTCCTGTAAGCTGCACATTTCTTTGACGATTTCCAAACGGTCTTTTTCTTCTGTTGTCATATTGTTTACAAATGTTAAAATTTTATGAGATTTCGCGTTTAAGCGCGTTTCGTTATCTCGGAGTATGTTTTATTATGTTTGTTATCTCTGTGGCTCTAATGCGCTCCTATGGCGTTTTTAGCGGTATCGGTGCTAATCCCGATAATTGTAAGCGTTCCATTTCGTGTAAATGCTGGTGACACGATAGGCACAATGCTTGTACGTTGTCGGGGCTAAATTCCAGTTCGGGATAATACACACGCGGTTTTATATGGTGTATGCTTACGCTTATCCAGTCTATAGCACAGCCGCAAATCTCGCATTGGTGGTTTGCCCGGTCTAATGCCATGCCGCGCATTTCGCGACGTTTTTTTGCCGTGCCTTTTTCTCAAACTGTATCACCTGCATAGCATGATTAGCCACATACAGGTTAAGCCGTCCGATTTTGAAGCGTATAAAGTTGGCTCGGCATTGCACTTTGATAAAATCTTTTAGTTTCATACCGTCAATCTTTTAGGTAGTAGGGTGTAGTGTAACCTGCGCCTTTTAGCGGTAAATCTCGACACCATTCTATAGGCTCGCTAAACAGGGCTTCAACATCCGACAATGGTCTATCTTCCGGCACCTCGGCTACTATCTCGTCATGGATATGGAATACTACAGGCAGATTTTCACGCTTTGCGCGGAGTATCACGATACCCAAAATATCACGCGCTATAGCCTGTACTACGTTTTCGGTCAGTTTGCCGCCGTAGGTGCGTATCTTTTCCCATTTTTTAGTAGTTTGGTTTAGCCCCTCATACTCTATTATGTCGTGGTTTCCTCTCCATCCGTCATTGTATTCTGTGCCAACACTGGTGCGCGGATAGCACATTACACGTCCTGACGGCAGGGTAATAGTTAGCATACCCCAACGGAAGCCTACTATTATCCCACGATGGATAGTTACGCTTTTGTTGGTTTTGATTGCCGTAATAGCGGCTTTTTCTATGATTTCCCACAGGCGTACTATTTTAGGGTTAGACTTACGCCACAGCCGTACTATTTCCTTTTCTTCGGTTTCGGATAGTCCTAACTTTTTACCGCCCATTGCTTCCAATGCTGACACGCCGCCGCCGTAGCCCAAAGCCAAAACCGCGATTTTGCCTTTTTGCCGTAGGTCGGCATTGCGTCCGTGTTTCTCCACCGGCACACCAAACATCTGTGAGGCACTGGCGCAATAGATGTCACCGCCTCTTTTGAAAACATCCAACACCCAACTTTCACCGGCTAACCATGCTATAACTCGGGCCTCGATAGCGGAAAAGTCGCAGACGTGGAACACATGACCGGGTGCGGCTATAAATGCCGTGCGTATCAGTTCGCTTAATACCTGCGTAACATTGGCATAGTTCTGTTCAAACTCTTCCAAATCTCCGGCTTTAACCAACTGTCGCGCATAGCCCAAATCGGGTAGGTGATTTTGCGGTAGGTTCTGCACCTGCACCAATCTACCGGCCCATCTGCCTGTACGCGCAGCACCGCAAAACTGCAACAGTCCGTGTATGCGTCCGTCTGCACAAACGCACGTTTGCATAGCGTTATATTTCTTGTTGGATGTCTTACCCATTTCCCTGCGCAAAGCCAATACTTTACGCGCTTTGGGGTAATAAGTCAATAATGCTTCGATTTCATCAAGGTTCTTTTTGTTTAGGCTGGCTACGCTCATCCCGGCAGTCTTTTGCAAATAGGCTTTAATCTGCGCCGGGCTGTTAGGGTTCTCCAGTCCTGTAAGCTGCTGCGCCTCTTTCAATAGTTCTGCCTTATACTCATCATCAAAACGTGCGGCAGCGTCAACCAACACACGGTCTATCATAACGCCACGGTCGTTTATCTCTTGGTCTGCGGTATAAAGTTCCTCATCAAATGGGGCTGGTTCCAGTCTGCGTACTTTGTCTAACACTGCCTGTTCTACCTCCACGTCACGGATGTTGTATTGCTTGAAAGTTTCCCATCGTTCCGGGGCGGCACTCGGCAGATGTCGCACACCATTTTTGCCGGGTACGGAGAAAAAGCGTATCAGTGTCTTGCCCTCTACCATTTTGCCGTCTGCGAGTTTTAGCACCTCACCACATTGACCTAATGACAATGGCAAACCCATCCGGGCGGCTCTCACCATCGTACACCGCCACTGTGCAGGGTCTAACGGTTCGGTATAGCCATAATACTTGCCGATACAGATACGCTCAAAGGCTGCGTTAAATGCGGTCTTGATAACGCATGAGTCGGTTAGGGCATTGCGCACATCATCGGGCAGTGTTTCACCCTGCGCAAAGTCCACACAGATTACCGGCCCGTGGTCAATGCTGTAGGCAAATAAAAGTATTGTAAAGTCTGGTGCCTCTACATACTTGTAAACGCCGCTGCTTGTTAGGTCAATACTACTGTAGGTTTCTATGTCTATGGCTAACTCTTGCATCAGTTTGATTGTTTAGGAATACCCCCCCCGGCAAAAGTACCGGGGTGGATATTCGGTTAGTGGCAGATGTCTTACAAATCCTCATCATCTTCGCTGTCGATGTCGGCAAAGTCATTTTCTGCGGAAGCCCTACCGCCTAACTTCTCATCATCCTTAAATTTCATAAGGTTGTTGAGGCCACAGGCTACACCTCGGTTTCCGTTGGTGTCATAGGCGTAGAATGTCACGGAAGCGATAGCCCATACGCCGCTATACATTTCTTCCTCGTCCACGATGGGGGCTTTGTTGCGGTCAACGATACCGGGGCGCGTGTTGCTCTTGGCGTTGAGGTAGTAGCATCCTGCATATACCTCATCATCCTTATCGTCACCGTCGCGCAGTGGCAAATCGAGTTTCTTGGGTTCTTTGCCGCCCCACTTCGATACGATGCCGGCGGCTTTGGCTGCTTCGATTGCCTTTTTGATGGCGTTGATGGTTTCCGTTTCCGTTTTCGGGATAAGTATATTAGTCATATACTTGCCGTTTTTCTCGTCACCCTCGGGGGCATACTTGGTGAAAACGTGGGTGTAGCTCAATCGGCACGGGCCGAACACTACTTTAGTGTCTGTTGCTTTTGGCGTAATCATACGATTGTTATTAAATGGGTTGTTAATTAATATTGATGTCGTTAAAATCATCGGAAGCCGCATTGTATGCCGGGCGTTTATCCTCATTGGGTACTAATGTCGGCTTGCCCTGCGGCTTGGTTATGTAATCCGCACACAGTGTTGCAAACCGCTTTTTGCCTACCAACTTTTCAAGGTCTGAAATACCATTTAGCGTAGCCGGTTTCATGTATTCGGTTTGGTCATAACCCTGCTCTGCCAATAGTGAGGCTACCGCGTCAGTGTCTGTTATCTTTCGGTTGCTGCGCCCCTCGACTAACTTAAAGCCGGGGTAGGCTACACCGCCTAACGCCTGTTGCAATGCGTATTCCTCGACACTGGTACACCATGCCTTAATGATGGATAGCCACGGCAGGATGTCGGCGGCCATTTCTTCGGGCGCGATTAGTCCGGGGTTCGGGTTTCCTTTGGCTATAGTCGCACATCGGTTTGCCAATGCCTTGCAGCTGCATTTCACTTTGCAGAATTGGCACCACTCGCCGGGGTTCTGCTGCGCATTGCCTTTGTGGGCTGCTTCGGCTTTCGGCCGCAGTTCCTTTTCTGCCCATTCCATCAAGTCAGCCACCGACATTTCAAACTCGCTTAAATTGTCGATACGCGGCTGTACTATCGTCATGCGCACACGGTCTATGCGATACTCAAAACTATTCGCGAGATACGCGCCTATGGCGTAGATTTTCATTTGCGGATTGTCAACCGCCGACACTTTCACACCTTTGCCGTATTTAAAATCTATAATCTCCATACAGCCGTCGGCGATAATCGTAGCATCGGAAGTTCCAAAGGCTTCCGGCACATAGTCGGAAAAATCCAACCGTGTTTCGATTAGTAACTGCGCGTCCTTTGTCACAGTCCGGGCGGCATTGAATTTTTCCAACACGATAGTTTTGTAGGTATCGGTGTACTCATCCATTTCGCCGGTGTGGTAGGTGCTGTTCAGTTCTTCTATTTCCTTATCCTCTGCATCGGTCGGAAGCCCCATAAATGATTTTAGTTTCTTCGCGCAGTATGCGTGTGCTAATGTACCCTCCTGCGCGTAACTGCTTTCATTGTCGGGTGCGTCCGCTTCCAGCCGTGGGGCGGCTGCGCAATTCATCCACCTGTGGGCGGCCGATGGTGATAATAGTGCGTGTTGTCCGGGCATACTGTTTACTTTAAAAGTTTGCTGGGGGGGGTGCTATCAATCCTTTTTCGTCAAGTATGAGCGCGTCACATTCGGCGATAAACGCGGCTCTGCGGTCGGCAGGTAGCGCACTGGGCTTGTCGGCACCCAATATGGCGGCTATCTGCTTAAATTGCGCGGTCAGTGCCTTATGGTGCTTTTTGTAAGGCTCACTATTGGGATTGTCTTTGTAGTCCTCTCCCTCAAACCGCTGGCGTGTGCGGTGCATGGCTGCGCGTATGTCTTCCTCGGTCAGTTCCTTTTCGGGCTGAATGGCAGGGCTGTCAACCATCGGGCGGTAATCCTGTTGCGTTTCCGTCTGCTGCGATGCCTCCGGCTCTGCTGGCACTTCCGGGGCATTGGCTTCGGGTGCCTCCGCTTCGGTCTTGGTACGCCGTGCGCGTCTTGGTTTCTCACTTTCCGGCTGTGTGTCGGATGCCGGAAGCTGCACCGGGGTAGCCGGGCGGTTCTCCAGCAATGCGGTTAGGAATGTAGCTAAGTGCGGCGTTACTCCTATCTGCACGTTAATGTTTAAATCGAAATTCATTTTACTGTAGTTTAAATGTTGGCTCTATTCTTCATGCAATAACTATTGGCTTGGGCCGCTATGTCCTCGGCGGTCGCTACCGGGTTAGCGGTCAGCCATTGTTCCAACTCCGTGCGCTTGAAATAGCACATCTTGCCATTGGGCTTGTAGTGCGGTATCTCTCCGCGCATTGTGAGTTTATACAGATGGCTTATTTTAATACCCATGTACTTCGCCGCTTCTTCGGTTGTTAGTACCTCTTTGGTATATATCTTGGTGGTTTCAACCACGGCTGCGGCTATCTGCTCAATCTCTTTCTGTGTCATAAGGCAATTTTGTTAGCGATAGGGTATTGTTGACAAAATCGGATGCCGCTCTAAACCGGCACCGTAGCATAGGCCCTAACCGATATGCTATTGCCTTGCCTGTGTTGATTGCGGAAGCATCGGGCAGGACAAACACGATAGTTTCACCAACCTGCATTTCTCGCAGTGTTTCTGTGGTTACTTTATTCTTTTCCATATTAGTATTTACATTGGTATTCCGGCCTCGTAGCACATCCACATAAAAGCCCTTACAAGCTCCCAAAATATGATACCGGCGGCTATCATGCCGACAATGGCGAGTGCGGTTAACGCACGTTCTTTTACTTTCTCTGTCATGGTTGTTATCTCGGATAAAAAGTTACTACCAATCTACCGGCCAGGCCTTTGAACTGCGGCGCGTGTGCCATGCTCTTTAGGCACTTGCGGCTGTAGTGTTCGGCATGGAGATTGCCGACGATTTCACAAAAGCGTGTGAAGCCAACTACTATGCGCTTGCGTTCCTTTGGGAACGTAAGGCGTATGAGGTAGTCGCGGTTAATCCTTTTCCGCAAATCGGCTTCATCTTCTATCATGTACTGTTTTGCCATTGTGGTAGATGTTTGTTATTTTGTTTGCTATTCCTTTGGAGCAAAAGAAAAAATGTCGTAAATTTGCGGTTGGATATATTAGACGGTTGGGCAAATTGTCCGACACTCTTTCTTATGTCCGTTTGTTAGTTTGTTATCTCGAATACAAAGGTATGGTAAAAAATCGAATTGTCAAGTATTACTTGGCAATATTTAACATTTATTAACAGTAATAGACGATTATGACCGATAGCGAAATATTAAAAAGATTGTTGGATTATGTTGAATATGAGTCCGATATGACACGCAACGCCTTTGCAATTAAGGCCGGCATTGACCCTACCAACTTTAGTAAAATGTTGGCAGGAAAACAAACAATTACTAACAATACTCTCAAAAAGATTTCAAAGGCCCACGGTATTAGTTTTGAATGGCTTTTAACTGGTGATGGCGAAATGATGTTAAAGCCGGAAGCCGCCCCGGTTGTCGGCACGCTCACTGGTGACGATGCCAAAGTGTCAGGGCGCGATATGACCATTAACCCACCGTGCGCCTACGGCAAAGGCGATACGGCAACGGAGATTGAAACATTGCGCCGCCTTATCGACAAACGCGACACACAGATAGATGCTTTAATAAAACAGATGGAGATAAAGGATAAACAAATACAGCAACTAATAGACAAACTGACAAAATGAAAAAAGCGTTAATCGGTCTGCTTGTTGCGTGTGTTGGCTGCTCCGATAATGAGCCGGAAGTGTACGACGGCGTTTTAGATAACGGTCTGTACTCTTATTATGGTGCGGAATATATAGTAACAATAGGTACAGATTATAAAGATGGTTGGAACTATGAAACCAACTGTGAGCCGGGTTACATAAGCATTACAGACACTAAAACAGGCGAATATGTATATAGCCAAATCAACGGCATTTCATCCGTAGTGTTAGAATACAATAAAGAAAACCACACAAAGACATATAGCGGATGGGGTTACGATAATGGTTTAATTCTATTGTGCGCACCATCATCAAATACAACATTTACAGGTATCGCAGTAAAACAATCGCCCGATATTGAATTACCGGGCGAAATGAATTTTAGGAAAATCAAATAATCCTACAACTCCAGTTGGGGCAAACTGTTGATGGCTGCTTCTTTTAGGCTATCGACGGCGCGTGTGTATTTCTCGGTGTGCTTTAGTCCGCTATGCCCCAAAAGGCTTGCCACGGTCTTAATGTTCGCTCCGTTGTTTAGGATGTTGACGGCGAAACTATGCCGGGCGCAGTGCCATGTGATATGCTTCTCGATGCCGGCCCGCGCAGTCCAGTGGCGCAATGCCTTTAGGCACATATTGTGTGACGGCAGCGGAAATATTATTTCATCGCGCTTGCCCTTTTCCGATGGCTCACCAATCAATTTGAAATGGCCGTCGTTTAGTGGTATGACAACATTGCTTGCACTGCTGTGTCCGGCCGTCTTGGCTTGGTCGAAGTGTAGCCGACGGTTGGCAAAATCCACGTTTGCAAATGTGAGGTCTTTAACATCGCACCATCGCAGCCCGGTGTATAGGCAGAATATAAACGCACGGCGTATGTCGGGGTTTTCTCCGGGGTAATGGGTGGTTATGAGCTGCTTTATCTCATCCATGCTTAACACATCTTTTTTGAGTGCGCCGTTGTCAACCTTAATCACTACCCCGGTGCATGGATTTTTCCTAATGATGTCAGCCTCTACAGCCGCTTTCACAATCTTCTTAAATCGGGCATACAGCGTGTGTGCGCCCTCGCCCTTAAACCGCTTTTGCAGATACTCCGTAAAGCCGGTAATCATTTCCTTTGTGAGTTGGTGCGGTTTTACCTTTAGCCCCTTTGACTTTTTGGCTTTGGTCTTGGCGGCCTCGGCTCTCTGCTCTTTAGTCCAGTCGGGTTTAGGTGTAAATGTGTCTTTGGGGTCTATGAGGTAGTCGATAAAACAGGCATAGGCGCGTTTTATGTGTCGCTTGTCGGCTTTAGTGTATGCCTCATAGTAGCCCCACATCCAATCAAGGAAATTAACATCTTTGTCCTTTTTCAGCCTATAGCCCTCTTCCTTTTCTAACAACTCTTGCCCTCGCTCAAACCGTATGCGCTTGGCTATCTCGATTGTTTCTTTGTTCTGCTGGCGTTCCAGCGGTGTGCGTGGAGCTTGCCATACATATAGCCCCAAACGCTCGGTGCGCCTGTTGGTCTTTTTGTAGGTGTGGCCGCTCTTGCTCTCGGCCATTTCGTAGCCTAAATAAAACTCCAAATACAGGCTATCTCGCCCATCGGTTAAGGCCTGCCCCATGAGTTTGGGATTATCGCCGGTGTTACCCTCGATAAGATAGGTGTTGTTACCTCGGTAATTCTTCTTTGCCATTGGTTTTATTTTCCTTTGTTTTCTTTTGTTTGCAAAGTTAATAAAAATCCCTCATCCAATAAGCAACCAATAAGCAACTTTCAACAAAACAAACGAAAACAAAGGAAATAAAAATTTACCTCAAAATCCGTAATATCCTATTTGTCAGCGTTTTTATTTTCCTTTATCTTCCTTTGCTTTCTCTTAATTTTAGGGGTTTGTGCCTGTTCTGGGCACAAAATCAGCGAGTCAACAATCAGTCAGACTGATTGTTGACTCGCTGATTTTCTTTTTAACAGGCAAATTACAGGCAAAATCTCAACAATCTGCGCAACTTTTGCCTGCAAACAGCATTAGACGGCAATAGAAAGTATCTGTACCTTCAATTCAATTTTCGAATTAGTGGACAGGTATGGTAGTGTCGCCGTAAACTTTCAGAAGTGGACAACAAATTCGATTACGGCTTTACTTTG
>JAMPII010000001.1:345344-368826 GCA_023662835.1 Muribaculaceae bacterium
ATATACCCTATAATAGTAGTATAAAGCCGTTAAGATTATTTAAGATGCGTCAGCCATTGCAATAATATTATTGTTGAAAGTGTTGAGTAGCGAGTTAAGCACGTTGTTATTATGTGCTGTGTCCTCATCAATGCCCACAAAGCATTGTTTTTTCTTATCCCAGCTATTATAGTTGGGATTGTGCAATCCTTTTACAAGGATATAGGCTCGTTTGCCATTTGCGGAAATTTCAAGGGCTAAATTTCCGCTAAACCCTTTGCCGCCGTTAAGCGTGAATCTTAATTTGAACATAGCCGTTTTTAATTAAGCCGTCCAACAAAGATTATTTACCCTACAAACTACCCTACAAATGTAGGGCAAATCTGTGGAATTTGTGGGGTACATGCAACCCAGCATTTTTAATCTTAACATCATCCGCACTCTTGCAAATGTTAGTTAATCCGCTGGAATTGCTCAATTTGAGAGTAAAAAATAAGTTGATACTTACTTAACAGATTTTGTAAATATCAACTTATTGTCGGGGTGAGAAGACTCGAACTTCCGACCTCCACGTCCCGAACGTGGCGCGCTGCCAACTGTGCTACACCCCGATTGGCTAAGCGTCTGCAAAGGTATAAATTTAAATTTTAATATTCAAATTAAATTTCAGGAATTAGAAATTTGAAATTGGATATAACAAGATATGCGGATATCCCGGCGGCACCCAATGAAATCTTTTTCTAATTCGGCGGCTCAATAACATATAATTCGTTTTGTGAATTACCGATTATTAGCTAAATTTGCAATCGTTGTACGTCAAGCAACGAGGCAAGAATCTGAAAATTTAAATTCCCTATAAACAGATTTCATAATTATGAGTAAAGAAAAAAAATTCCTAACCTGCGATGGTAACCAGGCAGCTGCTCATGTGAGCTACATGTTCTCGGAAGTAGCAGCTATCTACCCCATCACACCCTCGTCGACAATGGCTGAATATGTCGATGAATGGGCAGCCGCAGGTAGAAAAAACATCTTCGGTGAAACTGTACTCGTGCAGGAAATGCAGAGTGAAGGCGGTGCAGCCGGAGCAGTTCACGGTTCTCTGCAGGCTGGTGCGCTTACCACCACCTACACAGCATCACAAGGTTTGCTTCTGATGATCCCGAACATGTACAAAATTGCCGGCGAACTTCTCCCCTGCGTATTCCACGTATCGGCTCGTACACTGGCATCTCATGCACTTTCAATATTCGGTGACCACCAGGACGTTATGTCGGTTCGCCAAACGGGTTTCGCAATGTTGGCCGAAGGTTCTGTCCAGGAAGTAATGGATTTGGCCGGTGTTGCTCACCTGTCAACTATCAAGAGTCGCGTGCCTTTCGTTAACTTCTTCGACGGTTTCCGTACATCACACGAAATCCAGAAAATCGAAGCCCTTGAGAACGACGACCTCGCTCCCCTTTTGGATCAGGAAGCGCTGGCCGAATTCCGCAAACGCGCCCTCAACCCTGAAGCTCCCGTTGCCCGCGGTACAGCTGAAAACCCCGACGTATTCTTCCAGCATCGCGAAGCAAGCAACCGCTACTACGAAGCTGTGCCCGCTATCGTTGAGGAATACATGGACAAAATTTCTGAAATCACCGGTCGCAAATATGGTTTGTTTAACTACTATGGTGCTCCCGACGCTGAACGTGTTATCATTGCCATGGGTTCCGTTACACAGGCCGCTCAAGAAGCTATCGACTACCTCGTTGAAAAAGGAGAAAAAGTTGGTTTGGTTTCAGTTCACCTGTATCGTCCCTTCTCGGCCAAGCATTTCCTTGCTGCAGTTCCTGCAACTGCAAAACGCATCGCTGTTCTTGACCGTACAAAAGAACCCGGAGCAAACGGAGAGCCCCTCTACCTTGACGTTAAAGATTGCTTCTACGGAAAAGAAAACGCCCCTGTTATTGTTGGTGGCCGCTACGGTTTGTCGTCGAAGGACACAACTCCCGCCCAAATCCTTTCAGTATACGAAAACCTCGCTCTTCCCGAGCCTAAGAATGGCTTCACAGTCGGCATCGTCGACGACGTTACCTTCCTGTCGCTTCCTCCAAAAGAAGAAATCGCATTGGGAGACAAGAGCACATTCGAAGCTAAATTCTACGGCCTTGGAGCCGACGGTACTGTAGGTGCCAACAAAAACTCAGTTAAAATTATCGGTGACAACACCAATAAATATTGCCAGGCTTACTTCTCTTACGACTCGAAGAAATCGGGTGGTTTCACCTGCTCACACCTCCGTTTCGGCGACAAGCCAATCCGTTCAACATATCTGGTAACAACACCTAACTTCGTTGCATGTCACGTTCAGGCATATCTGCACATGTACGACGTGACACGTGGCTTGCGCGACGGTGGAACATTCCTGCTCAACACCATTTGGGAGGGAGAAGAACTGGCTAAAAACCTGCCAAACAACGTTAAACGCTACTTCGCTCAGCACAACATCAACGTTTACTACATCAACGCAACAAAGATTGCTCAAGAAATTGGCCTTGGTAACCGTACAAATACCATTCTCCAATCGGCATTCTTCCGCATTACAGAAGTAATACCCGTTGACCTCGCCGTTGAACAGATGAAGAAATTCATCGTTAAATCATACGGTAAAAAAGGACAGGACGTCGTTGACAAAAACTATGCAGCCGTTGACCGCGGCGGTGAATACCACAAACTCGACGTTGATCCCGCCTGGGCTAATCTTGCCGACGAAGCTCCGGCAGCAAACAACGACTCAGCATTCATCAATAACGTTGTTCGCCCCATCAACGCACAAAACGGCGACCTTCTTCCCGTTTCGACATTCAAGGATATCGCCGACGGCACATGGCAGCAAGGAACTGCCAAATCGGAAAAACGCGGTGTTGCAGCTTTCGTTCCTGAATGGGATGTAGAAAACTGTATCCAGTGTAACAAATGTGCCTACGTTTGTCCTCACGCTGCTATCCGTCCGTTCGTGCTCACTCCCGAAGAAATGGCAGGCGCTCCATTTACAGAAAATGGAACTCTCCCCGCTATCGGCAAAACATTCGCCGGCATGCGCTTCATCCAGGCTGTTGATGTTCTCGACTGTCTCGGTTGCGGTAACTGCGTTGACGTTTGTCCCGGCAAGAAGGGCGTGAAAGCTCTGGTCATGAAGCCTCTCGAGACTCAGCTCGACGTTCAGAAAGATTGGGACTACTGCGTAGAAAAAGTAACATCAAAAGCCAACCTGGTCGACATCAAACAGAATGTGAAGAACTCACAATTTGCAACACCTCTGTTTGAGTTCTCAGGCGCTTGTTCGGGTTGCGGTGAAACACCCTACGTTAAGCTCATCACCCAGCTCTTCGGCGATCGCGAAATGGTTGCCAACGCAACAGGTTGCTCATCAATCTACTCAGGTTCAGTTCCCTCAACCCCCTACACCACCGACGAAAACGGTCGTGGTCCGGCATGGGCTAACTCACTGTTCGAAGACTTCTGCGAATTTGGTCTCGGTATGACTTTGGCATCCGACAAGATGCGTGCTCGCCTGGCCGACTGCATGCAGGCTGTTATTGATTGCGCCGATTGTTCAGCCGAAATCAAGGAACTCGCAACACAATGGCTCGATCAGAAAGAAGATGCCGCTGCATCACGCGCAATCGCCGACAAGATTGTACCTGCGATGGAAGCTTGTGCATGCGAAGCTTGCAAGAAAGTGCTCGACCTCAAACAGTATCTCGTTAAACGCAGCCAGTGGATTATTGGTGGCGACGGTGCAAGCTACGATATCGGCTTTGGAGGTCTCGACCACGTAATCGCATCGGGTAAGAACGTAAACATCCTCGTGCTAGACACCGAAGTTTACTCTAACACCGGTGGCCAGGCTTCGAAAGCAACGCCTATCGGCGCTATCGCTAAATTTGCCGCTGCAGGCAAACGCGTACGCAAAAAAGACCTAGGTTTGATTGCTACAACCTACGGTTATGTTTATGCTGCTCAAATCGCTATGGGTGCCGACAACGCACAGGCACTTAAAGCCATCCGCGAAGCTGAAGCATACGATGGTCCTTCAATCATCATCGCTTACGCTCCCTGTATCAACCACGGTATAAAAGCCGGTATGGGTAAAGCTCAACAGGAAGAAGCTAACGCAGTTGCATGTGGCTACTGGCATTTGTGGCGTTACAACCCCGCAGCCGAAGAAGAAGGCAAGAACCCCTTCACACTCGACAGCAAACAGCCTAACTGGGATGAGTTCGAAAACTTCCTCAAAGGTGAAGTTCGTTACGCTTCTGTAATGAAACAATACCCCACCGAAGCAGCCGAACTGTTCGCAGCAGCTAAAGCTAACGCTCAGTGGCGCTACAACAACTACCGTCGTCTCGCTCAACAGCAGTGGGGCGTTGACCCTGAAATCGGAGCAATCGAAGATTCAAACAAATAATCTTGATTCCCCTACTTAAATAGATGGGCTGTGTCGCGAGGCGACACAGCCCATTGTTATTATACGTTATATTAACGTTCGAAATCGACATATTGCTGTTCCTTGGGATGATATGATTCATTGCCAAGCAACCGGCTGGATATCATCAAATCGGCACTCACAAGATTACAAGCAATAGGCGTGTTGTGAACCCTGCATTGTCGAAGCAACATCTGAATGTCGGCTTCGTGGGGCTGAGGATTAAGGTCGTCGATGAGAAATACCGCCAGGTCGATCTCATTGCGTACTACTAATGCGGCAATTTCTGCATCACCACCCATTGGGCCAGAATTCATACACTCTATATCTGGATTAAAACCAAGTTCTTCCAATGCTGTTTTCACCAAACTACCCGTTGTACCGGTACAAACCAGATGATGATGCGACAAAAATTCGGCATTATACATTGCCCATTCTATCATATCAGCTTTACGGTGGTCATGGGCTACCAATGCGATTGTTAACTTCTTTTCCATATCAAAATAGTTGAATAGTATTATAATAGAACATCGAAACCATATAAAAAGATTAATTTGTTGCTTTACAACCTTAATTTTTACCGAATTCTTGCGCTAAATCAGTAAATTTGCTTCGGAATGGCTCGATTACTTCTTTTTAATCCGGAGAACGACATACGTCTGGGAGAAATTCCAGGCAAAACCCCGCGACGTCTAACCAACAATGTAGTTGCTCTTGGACGCGACGGCGCGTTGCTGCCATTGTGGTGGGCCGACGAAACTGACACGGTGTTGGTCAGATGCGACAACGAAGCCATGTTCGAACAATATCTGCGGAAAGTAAAGGCGCTTGAGAGCAAATTCGGGCTGAAAGCCAATATATTGTATCAAGGTCAACGATTAACTGAAGAGTGTATTGGGTCACCCTGGGGTTGGTCGTACGATTCGGCTAATATTATGAGACAGGCAGGTTCCATCTCATTGACCGACGTAGAGGTTGAACGTATACGACAATTAAGCCATCGGCGCACATCTATTATAATCAATAACTCGCTGCGCGGATTGCTCTCGTTTCCCCTTCCAGCTTCAGCTAAAGAGTGCCACACCATGAGCGAAGTTATATCATTTCTGCGCGAAAACAATGGTGGGTACATAAAGGCGCCTTGGTCGAGCAGCGGCCGTGGTGTTATAAAAATCGACAAAGAGCCAGACGAAAAAACGTGTGTCCTCATAGAAAGCTTTATTCGGCGACAGAGTAGCGTTATTTGCGAACATATGCTTAACGGAGTGCAGGACTTCGCAATGCTATTCTACTGCGAAAACGGCTTAGCAAATTACAAAGGTTTATCAATATTCAATACGCGCGGGGGCACAACATACAGCGGAAATATCGTCGACGACGACGACAGACTACACGATATAATTGTGCATCGAGGAGTTGAAGCAAATCGCATCGACCAATTAAAAGAAGCCTTACTAAAAGTATTGACTGAACATGTAGCCCCGTACTATATGGGCTGGCTAGGTATTGACATGCTGGTTACGGCAGACGGACTGGTTGCCCCATGTATTGAACTAAACCTGCGCATGACAATGGGAGTTGTTGCCTGGTATCTAGCCCGACGTCTGCCCAAAGAATTGTTGCCTTCATTATATTCCGTAGCTATAAACGACAAACAAAATGCCGGCATATCAATCATAGGGGCGGAACCGGACAGTAAATTCAATTTCACTGTTTCGACTTTTTGAAATCGCTGACAGAAATAGTAATTTTGCACCCATGAAGCGAATTGTAGCGGTATTCATAATACTAATTGCGGCATGTGCTGCTCTCTTTGCCGCAGATATGCTCGTAGGCACTGTCGAAATTTCTCTACAACAGCTATGGGCGGCGATTACGGGCGGCAATTGTCCAGAAGGAACCCGGCAAATCATTGTAGGCATACGCCTAACAAAGGCTCTAGTGGCCATCCTGGTAGGTGCCGCACTGTCGGTAAGTGGACTGCAGATGCAAACCTTATTCCGCAATCCGCTTGCAGGCCCCTACGTACTTGGCGTAAGTTCGGGCGCTAGTCTTGGAGTTGCATTATTTGTTCTCGGTGCGCCAATACTTCCAGCTTCACCCTGGCTTCAACAACTAGGAATAGCCGGCGCCGCATGGCTAGGGTCGGCATTGATTCTTATGGCAATTGCTATAATTGGCCAACGCGTCAAAGATATTATGGTGATTCTAATTCTTGGAATTATGTTCTCATCGGGCATCAGTGCTGTTGTTCAAGCTCTACAATATTTGAGTCAGGAGGAGGCATTGAAATCGTTTGTAGTATGGACAATGGGATCGCTTAGCGATGTAACTGCCGGGCAACTTACTATTTTGACAACAGTAACAATAATCGGACTGATTATTTCAGCAGTCACAATAAAGCCCCTCAATCTGATGCTTCTTGGCGAAGAGTATGCGCGTACAATGGGGCTTAACATAAAGCGTAGCAGAACGATGATTTTTGCGGTCACAACGTTGCTGGCCGGATCGGTCACGGCATTTTGCGGGCCAATCGGTTTTATCGGTATGGCAATTCCACACGTTGCCCGGCTCAGTATCCGTCAGGCCGACCATCGTTTCTTGCTTCCAGCCACAATGCTTTGCGGCATTGTGGCCATGTTGTTGTGCGACATCATGTCGAAAATGCTGCTGATGCCGATAAATGTTGTAACCTCTCTGCTTGGTATACCGATTGTAATTTGGGTTGTAATGAAAAACAAGTCAATATGATAACGTTGCAGAACTTCACAATAGGTTTTGGTGAGCGCCAGCTGCTTAAAGGAGTCAACGCCAATGTGAAATGCTCGTGCCTAACTGCTCTTATAGGCAGAAACGGTTCGGGTAAGTCAACATTGTTACGCGCTATTGCCGGCCTTAACCACAACTATACCGGCAATATTCTTCTCGACAGCGATAATATCCGACAAACGCCACCTCAGAAATTAGCACGCAAAATGGCCTTTGTCAGTACTGAGCGCACTCGGATAGCCAACCTTACCTGCGCCCAATTGGTTGGTCTGGGACGCGCGCCATATACAAACTGGATAGGACGATTGTCGAAAGTCGACACTGACGTTGTAGACCACGCACTCGAATCGGTTGGCATGACAGCCTACGCCAACCGCACTCTCAACACAATGAGCGACGGCGAATGCCAGCGTGTCATGGTTGCCCGCGCACTGGCACAGGACACGCCTATCATCTTGCTCGACGAGCCTACTTCGTTCCTCGACCTGCCAAACCGTTATAGTTTATGCAACCTGCTTGGCGACATCGCCCATAGGCTCAATAAATGCATTCTTTTCTCAACTCATGAACTAGATATCGCGCTACGAACCTGCGACAATATTGCCATTATCGACTCCCCTAATTTACAAATAATGCCGTCGGCTCAAACTAGAGCCAGCGGCATTATAAACCGTCTTTTCGGAGATGTTATTTGAGGTTTTCGCGAACGTCGTCGAGAAAACACTTCATAGCTTGAGTGTCGCGTCGTTTTACAATCTCGAGCAGTTGCGCCAACTTATCTGAAATGCGCTCGAGCTGCTGCGGAGTGTTGGGATTAAATAAAATCTCGCTCAAAAGGAAATCGTCCTCGCTCATCAAACCGTCGGCGATAGCTTTATGACGCTTGAATGTTGTTCCCGGCGCATCCTGATGTTTCATGCAACCGGCAAAAACGAGAGTCGAAGCAAAAGGAATCGACAACGAGTAAGCTATTGTCATATCATGCTCTGCAAAAGAGTACTCCTCAATATGCAGGCGCAGCTGTCGGTACAAGTCGCGGAAAAAAGCCTTTCCAAGGTGGTCGCTTTCTGTGATTATGATAGCGTTTTCATTTTGCAGGTTGCTCAGAGATGCAAAAGTAGGGCCAAACATCGGGTGGGTCGACACAAATGGATGTCCGCATTTTACATAAAATTCAGGCAAACCGGTTTTTACCGACGCTATGTCGGACAGTATGCACCGTTGCGGCAAATATGGCATCACAGCATCGAAAGCCTGAAGAGTATATTTAACGGTTGCCGCGTTAATGAGCATGTCGGGTTCGAACTGGGCAATTTCATCGAGCGATGCGAACCTGCGACAGTTAAATGTGAACAACAGCCGTTTCGGGTCGGGATCGTATACGGCTACATCGTGCTCGGTTGAAAGCAGATCGCAGAAAAACGAGCCCATTTTTCCGGCACCGAGAATCAGAATTTTCATTATTGGAGGTCGTTAAAAATGTTAATTTGCTGTCGCACCGACTCTTCATGAATTGCAGAGAGCACTGTACGCATAAATTCCGGACTCATACCCATTTCCTGAGCCAACTGAGCACGCGATTGCATGATTTCGTCGTGACGGCCAATTTGCACTACCGGCATACGGTGCTCCTTTTTGAACTGCCCGATTTCGCGGCAAACGCGCATTCGTTTATTCAAAATTTCAACCAACTCATTGTCGAGTTCGTCGATCTGCTGACGGAGCAAAGTGAGACTTTCGGTCGACACTACTGAGTCGCGCAACACTAATGTATTAAGTATGAAATTCAACACCTCGGGTGTTACCTGCTGAGCCTTGTCGGAGAGCGCGCAATCAGGATCGCAGTGGCTTTCTATAATCAGTCCGTCGAATCCCATGTCGAGTGCCTGCTGCGATATAGGAGCTACAAGTTCACGTTTGCCACCGATATGCGACGGATCGCATATAAGAGGAAGATTTGGGTAGCGGCGACGTAATTCGATTGGAATGTGCCATTGCGGCATGTTACGGTAAAGATGCTTTCCATACGCACTGAATCCTCGATGAATTGCACCCAGACGACGCACACCCGCATTGTACAGTCGCATCATAGCACCAATCCACAACTCCAAATCAGGGTTAACCGGATTTTTTACTAGCACGGCTACGTCGGGGTTTCGCTCGGCGATAGCATCGGCAATCTCCTGCACGGCGAAGGGATTGGCTGATGTTCGCGCTCCAATCCAGAGAATATCGACACCTGCATCGAGCGCGGCGTTTACATGTTGCCGGGTAGCAACCTCTGTAGCAGTAGACATGCCGGTCGTTTCCTTAACTTTATTCATCCATGCCAAGCCGGGCTCGCCTACCCCTTCAAAACCGCCGGGTTTTGTGCGTGGTTTCCATATGCCAGCACGAAAAATTTTTATTCCGGAATGCGCCAGCTCGATGGCTGTGTCAAGCATCTGTTGTTCACTTTCGGCACTACACGGACCGGCAATCACAAGTGGCTTGCCCTTTTGGCCGCATTCGCGCGATACGATTGGTTGTAAATCTTTCATTATTTTGGTTGTGTTATATACTGTTTAATGCGGCGTAATGCCTCGTTAAGTTTTTCTTCTGTGGCACAAAGCGACAACCTGATGTAGTTCTTGCCATTTTCGCCAAAAATGAATCCCGGCGTAACAAACACGCGCGCTTCATAAAGGAGTTTGTCGGCAAGTTCCTCGCCTGTGCCAGAAGGCACTTTGCCCCATAGGAACAATCCTTTTTGAGCTGCATCGAAACGGCATCCTAATTCATCGAATATTTGCTCGGCCACAGCGCGGCGGGAAGCGTAAACCTCGTTTAGTTCGGCATACCATTCTGAGCCGAGTTCGTAACCTTTAACAGCAGCTAACATGAGCGGACGGAATTGACCGGAGTCGATATTCGACTTCACCTTCAGAATCCAATTGATAAACGTGGCATTTGATGCCACCAAACCAACGCGCCAACCTGCCATATTATGACTCTTGCTCATTGAGTTCATCTCAACCGCAATATCTTTTGCGCCGGGAATCTGAAGCAAGCTTAGGGGTCGGTCATTTAAGATGAAACTATAGGGATTATCGTGTGCGATAACAATTCCATGGCGGCGTCCAAAGTCAACAATACGCTTGAATAATTCATGTGACGCCGGTGTGCCTGTCGGCATATGCGGATAGTTGATCCACATCATCTTTATTTTGTCGAGTGGTAATTTCTCGAGTTGATCGAAATCTGGCTTCCACCCTCCTTCGTCAGTTAGGTTGTATTTGTAAATTTTCGCGCCTACAAGTTTGCTCACCGAAGTATAGGTTGGGTAACCTGGATCGGGCACCAATACGCCGTCGCCTGGATTCAAAAATGCCAACGATATATGAAGAATGCCCTCCTTTGAGCCTATCAAGGGCTGAATCTCCGTTGCAGGGTCAAGATCAACGCCATAGTATCGTTTATACCAAGCGGACATTGATTTACGCAATTCGGGTATACCAACATATGGCTGGTAGCTATGATTTGAGCCGATATTTGCCTCTGAACAAAGAGTGTCGATTACAGACTGGTGTGGGGGACGATCCGGACCGCCAATCCCAAGTGACACTATGTCGGCGCCTTTTGCATTGAGCTGAGCAACTTCACGCAACTTTTTAGAGAAATAGTATTCCTGTATTTCCGACACGCGATTTGCCGGAACTATGTCTTTCTTCATTTTAAATTTCGTTTTTACATTCAACATACTCGCCAAGCACGCGCAATTCGTTAGTGAGCGGCCGTACGGCCTCAATTGCCTGACGATAGCGCACGTACGAATCGAAAGTAAGGTCGGCATAAAAGCGATATTCCCACTCTCGCCCTATAATCGGCATAGATTGTATTTTTGAGAGGTTTATATCGTAGAACGATAGTATGGTTAGCACCTTCGATAGAGCGCCTTTTGAGTGGGGCAACGTAAACACAATCGACGATTTATCAATTATCTTCTCGCTTGGCTTCAAATCGGCGGCAACAAGCGGATCGGCCAAAATTAGAAAACGGGTAAAATTACGCTTGTTTGTCTCAATAGCCGAGGCAAGCACATTAAGGCCGTAAAGTTTGGCCGCATACTCGCCGCAAACAGCAGCATGGCCATATAGCTTTTGTTCAGATATCTCACGGGCCGAACCGGCTGTATCGAATTTTTCAATTCGCTTTATCGACGGATAACGCTGTAAGAATTGCTCGCATTGGCGCAGAGCCATCGGGTGAGAATTCACTTCGGTTAAATCGTCGATTGTTTGTCCGGGCAACGCGGCCAGTGAATGCGATATACGCATCTTGTATTCACCAATTATCAACGCATGGCCAACCCGCAGCAGCTCGTGATTCTGCAGCAACGCTCCGGCAATTGTGTTCTCGATTGCCATAATGCCCAGCAACGAAGCGTCGAGTGTTAGCGCATCCATCAACGCCGGAAACGTTTCACATTCGATAGTTTCGATTTCTTCGCCTTTGAAATATTGGCGGGCTGCAGCGTCGTGATAACACCCGGCAACGCCTTGTATTGTAACTCTCTTTGTCATTTTTATTCTAAATATATACGGCCCCGCTCTTTTCATGGAACGGGGCCGTTGTATTATCTATTTTTAGTTTATTTTTCAACACGCGCGAACCCGCTCTTAGCCTTTTGGGGGATAAAAGTAAAAATAGCGGTATCCGTAAAATCGTGTCATATTCGGTTGTTTTATTTCAGCACAAAAATAATCGTAAATTTTGAAATATGCAAAATTTTCGGCAATTGTTTGATAAATGTTTTGTTTTGAGTAAGCCTTTATTGCATATTTATATATTCTCCAATAACTTTGTAACAAAATAACGATAATATGCGATTTCAACATTGTCCCGAATGCGGGTTAGCATTAACCGCGCGAGAAATAGGTGATGAAGGTTTAGTTCCTTGGTGTGAACGATGTGAACGTCCATGGTTCGACATGTTTCCGTGTTGCGTAATATCGCTTGTGCACAATGGTGCAGGGCGCGTTTTGCTTCTGCATCAGTCGTACATTCACCCTACGTATATGAATCTGGTGTCGGGCTATATCATCCCTGGCGAGAGTGCCGAACAGGCTGCAATACGTGAAATCAAGGAAGAAACCGGTCTGGTTGTTGAGCGGCTTGAAATGGTCGGCACATGGTGGTTTGAAAGGAAACAAATGCTTATGATAGGCTTCTTGGCCAAATGCGACGACAAAACGCCTGTCATTCTTTCGGAGGAAGTTGATTCGGCCGCATGGTTCGACGCCGACGAAGCAGTTGGAAGAGTACATCCGCAAGGAAGTGTGTCGTACGCTTTGGCGGATATATACAAAAAAAGAGGCAACTCAACCAAACTGTGAGGCTACCTCTTATTGTCTATCTGGCAATCGTCAGATACTCTGTTACATATCGTCCCGAATTATTCGCCAGGGATGATTGCTTCGCTGGGGCAAACTTCAGCGCAGCTACCACAGTCGATGCAAGTGTCGGGATTGATTTTGTAGATGTCGCCTTCAGAGATTGATTCTGTAGGACAAACGGGCATACATGTGCCACAAGCTACACAGTTGTCAGTAATAACGTAAGCCATGATTTAATGTTGATTGATTGAATTAATTACAAAAATAATTTATTATGGCTACAAAGGTAAAAGTTTTGTTTCAGTTACCAAAATTAATTTCAAAAAAATACGAATAACAACGCGGACACTTCCGCTATATTGGGGAAGTATCCGCGTCGGATACCAATGTCGGATAGAAGTTTATGCTTTTTGTTCTACTTCGGGAGCTATCAGTTTGTAGCCTTTTCCGTGAATGTTAATGATTTCAATTGATGGGTCGTCCTTGAGGTGCTTACGTAATTTGGTGATGTAAACGTCCATTGAGCGGGCATTGAAATAGTTGTCGTCGATCCAGATAGTTTTCAGGGCGAAGTTACGTTCCAGAATTTCGTTTACGTGAGAGCACAACAAGCCGAGCAGTTCTGACTCTTTTGTAGTGAGTTTTGTCACCTTATCATCAATCATGAGCACTTGTTTCTGGGTGTCGAAAGTGAAACGTCCAATTTTATACATTGTAATTTCTTTTCCTTTCTTCCCCTTTACGCGGCGCAGAATAGCTTCGATACGGAACACTAGCTCTTCCATAGAGAAGGGTTTGGTGATATAGTCATCGGCTCCAATTTTGAAACCTTCCAGAATATCATCCTTCAACGATTTGGCGGTTAAGAATATGATAGGAATCTCGGAGTTCACCGTGCGGATTTCCTGTGCCAGAGCGAAGCCATCTTTTTTAGGCATCATTACATCGAGCACACAGAGGTCGTATTTCCCTTTAAGAAAAGCTTTGTAACCGGCTTCGCCGTCGGGGAAAAGGTCGGCATTGAACCCTTTTGCCTGAAGATACTCCCTGAGTAGCATACCCAGGTTCTCGTCATCTTCGCATAGTAATATACGCAAACGTTCTTCCATAATTTTTCAATTTATAGTTGTAAGTGGTAAAGTTATTATAAAAGTAGTGCCGTGTCCGAAATCGCTTTCAACACGGATTGAGCCTCCCAGCTCGCGAATCATTTTGTGAACATAGGCAAGACCGAGTCCGAAACCTTTCACGTCGTGACGGTTGCCGGTTGAAACTCGATAGAATTTTTCAAATATCTTTTTCAAATCCTCTCGTTTAATGCCGATTCCGTTGTCGGCTATACGTATTTCGAGTTTGTCGCCAATATCAGCTGTTGTGACTTTTAGTCTCAAAGGTTCTTCCTCTCGACGATATTTCACAGCGTTGTCGAGCAGATTGAAGATTACGTTTGTGAAATGCATTTCGTCAACCTCGACCAGTGCATTTTCCGCCCCGAGGTCGGCTTCAATTTTTCCACCGTAGCTTTCCACCTTGAGTTTGAACGTGGAAACGATGTTGGAAATTGCTGAATTCGCATCGATTTCCTGCAAACGGAGAGTGGCTTTTTGCCTCTCAAACATTGATAGTTGAAGCACTTTTTCAACCTGGAAGCGCAGTCGTTTCGTTTCGTCGTTGATAACAGTGGCAATATGTTGCATCATTGCGGGCGACTTTCGCACAGAGTCGTCGTTAAGCATCTGAGCGGCAAGCGAGATTGATGAAATCGGGGTTTTAAATTCGTGAGTCATGTTGTTGATGAAATCGTTTTTCATCTCAGTGAGCCGTTTTTGCCGGAATGCGACAACAATTGTGTATATAAACACAATCAACAGAATCAGTGTGAATATGAACGAAGGGATGATAAAATTCATCGACGACATAATATAGTCGAATTTCGTTGGGAAATATACCTTTATATAGTTCATCCGGCTAGCCGGATCGTTTGGAAAGAGGGTTTGTACGAAAATATTGTTACGATTTATTTCCGCCGTGTTATATCCATTTGTCTTGTAAATGACTCGGCCAGCGCGATTCACCACTGCAAACTCAAATGGGAGGGAGCCGAGTCCGTTGTTCTGGAATTCCGATTTTAGATATGACGCAACTGAAGCCGAATCGGCCCTCTCGTGAATAGGGCGATTACTCGACTGGCTCAAAATATTAAGAATCACCTCGTTTAGCAGACCTTTCTGGTAAAGATACTGTCCTTTTATCGTTTCCTGTAGCGAGCGGTATTTACCGGTAGCACCGGATGATTGTTTTGGCTGTTCGAGCGGAGTCAGAGCATTTTTGTTTTCTTTTATTATAATGTTAGCTTCCAATCCTTCAGGGGTTGTAAAGGAATAGTTTAACGCACTGCCGCCATCGGCACGCTGATAGAGCGAGGCCTGCATGGTGGCTGCATCTTCTTCAAGATAATGGCGCGTTTCGTCCTGCTCTAACGATGTACTGACGGCATACAACGCTCGCTTCACACCGCCTGAGAACTGTTCCTCGCTCATTCTTATCATGTTGTTTAGATACATGATTTGAATATATAGCAGAGCACAGAAGGCAAGTGCCATTATAATTGTCAGAAGCCAAATTGTGGTTTTCTTCATTCTATATAAATTTAGCGGCGTAGAACCACGCTCGATCTTTATATACTAATTATATAACGTTAACAATTAGAAGCGTTAAATGTTTTCAATTCGCTAGATATTTTTATAATTAACACTTTGTTGCAAATTTAACAATTCAGTGTTAAATTTCAAAATTCGTTTTCTTCTTTTTTTTCGACAATATGTCCATTGTTACAAATATGAGACCGGGCTGGTTGCTCAACGCAGCCAGCCCGGCAATTACCTTAGATTAACCTTATATTATTGGTGTGTTATTATCATTCGGAGAGAGGTACAGCATAATAATCTTTTTTGCCTGTGGGATAGATTCCGGATACAAACATCACCTTATCGGGATCAGAACTTTTCATGATGGCATCATATATTTTCTCTATGTCGGATTGTGATTTAATTCGCTGTCCATTGATGTCGAGAATGATGAAGTTGTCTTTCACGCCTGCATCTTTGAATTTGCCATCTTTCACGCCTACAACCTGCACGCCACCGCTAAGCATGAATTGCTGTTGCTGCTCTTTTGTGAGTGGCTTGAACGCGCATCCAAGCGCGGTATAATCGTCGGCCTTGGTCAGTTTTGTGTCGCCCTGATTGTTGCGCAGAGTCACCTTAACAGTTTTTTCCTTGTTATCGCGAATGTATTTCACTTCAACAACGTCACCGGGACGGTATTTACTCATTTCGCCTTGCATCTGAGCTGTATTGTGGGTCTTAGTTCCGTTAACGGACACTATTACGTCGCCCTTCTTGATACCGGCTTCCATTGCACCGCTGCGGTCGGTAACTTCTTCAACAAGGATACCGTCGTTAACTGCGGTGATACCTTTTTCCTGAGCCAACTGAGGAGTCAACTCAACGAATGCAACACCTAGCATTGCGCGCTGCACGGTGCCATATTGTTTGATATCGGTCACAACTTTTGTCACAATCGATGTCGGAATTGCAAATGAGTAGCCAACATAGTTGCCGGTTTGGGAATAAATTGCCGTGTTAATGCCGACAAGCTCGCCATTGATGTTTACCAAAGCTCCACCGGAATTGCCGGGGTTGACAGCGGCGTCGGTCTGAATATAGCTTTCGATTCCCATTTGGCGTCCCGATTGTGCACCGCCGACGCTTCTTGCTTTCGCACTAACAATGCCGGTTGTTACTGTCGATGTGAAACCGAAAGGATTGCCTACAGCAAGCACCCATTCTCCAACGCGGAGTGCATCGCTATCGCCCATCGGTATTACGGGCAGGTTATCGGCTTCTATTTTCAAAAGGGCTACGTCGGTCGAGGGGTCGGAACCTACGACCTTTGCATTATATATGCTGTTGTCGTTTAGTGTTACCTCAAGACGTTCGGCTCCGTCGATAACATGATTGTTTGTCACAATATATCCATCCTTACTGATGATTACTCCAGAGCCTAGGCCTTGCTGCTGTTCCGCTTTGGGTTGCTGTTGCCTGCGAGGTGCCTGACTGCGGGGCTGACCGAAGAAAAATTCGAACAATGGATCATTGAACTGGCTTTGTCCGCCCATATTGTAACCACGAGGTGTTGCGTAACTCTTGATACTGACAACTCCGTTTATAGTGCTTTCGGCTGCATGTGTGAAATCGGTTGGCGGTGTCACCGCATTGCTGACAGTGAAGAGGGAGCCATCAGATGCACCAGTCGCTGTTGTTGATAAGGGAGATGATAAAGAAATTTCATTATTTCCGATAGTGTTGACTGCAACTACTGTAGCCATTGAACCGGCTATAGCGGAACAAAAGGCTAATAATGTAACTTTTCCGTAGATGTTCATAGTCGTTATTTTGGATTGGTTGAATTACTTTTTTATTTGATTTCTTTTAGGGTCAAAAACCTAACTGTTAATTTTAAGAATTTGTTCTGTTAATTTTTAACTATTCGTTTGACACAAAAGTAATGCTTTGGTTTAATCCGGCAAAGAAAAATCGTCGTACTTAAGTCTATTTAATACAGCGGCATTGGATTTAAGTGAAATTCACGTTAAATATGTGAATATAAGTGAATTTTGTTATTTGTGTTGGTTGAAGGGTAGCACCAAAAAAAAGGTTCGGCCACCTATCGGAGAGGCCGAACCTTCGTTAATCATCAGCGATTATGAAAGTAACTCGACCGAACGGGCGATAAACTTGCTAAGCTGAGCGCCCTTCAACAATCCACTGCCGAGGAGCGCTAGATCGATAAGCTGCTTAACCTTAGGCTGGCTTGCAGCATATTCGGAGATAATTTTCTCTTGTTCGCCGCGTAACGATTCGACTTCTGACTCAAGTTTAGAACTTTCGGCCTGTTGCTCATCGGATAGCTTTCCGTCCTTTGCATCTTTGCGGAGCTGCTCAATAGCGTTATTTTTCTCTTGAATCTGGTCGGATAGAGGTTGAACTTTGGGAGAAAGGTTCGTTTCTGCCGCTTTCATAATTTCCTCAACGGCTTTCTGCTGTGTATTTACAATCAGATTGTAGCTGTCGGGTAGTTCACCATAGAACGACATGCCGGGTTGCATTGCCGCCATATCCTTCATACGTCGCATGTACTCATTTTGTGTAATCACCAGAGGCAGCGACTTTGGCGACATAGCTTCGAACTGAACAAGAAATTCAGCTTTGTCGATTGAAGGTATCTGCGATTTGAAAAGCGTTGTCATTATATTAACCTGCAACGGTGATAGTTGAGCCGACTTTTTGTCATCTTTCCGGATAAGGTTGTCAATAATATCGGCATCGACGCGTACGAAACGGCTTTTTTCGAGTTTTTGTTCAAGCAATCCTATGAAATGAGAGTCAAGCTGACCATCCATTAGCAGAACGCTATAGCCGCGTTCGGTTGCTTCATTTATGTAATTGTACTGGCTAACAAGATCGTTTGCATATAGATATATAATATTGCTATCCTTATCCGTTTGTGCCGGCTCAATTAGTTTTTTATATTCGTCGAGAGTGAAGTATTTGGCATCGGTATCTTTTACGAGAACAAACTTCATTGCGCGTTCGCAGAATTTTTCGTCAGTTAACATACCATATTCGATGAATAGCTTGATATCATCCCACTTGTTTTCGTACTCCTGACGATTCTGTTTGAAAATTTCCTCGAGACGGTCGGCTACTTTACGTGTTATGTATGTGGATATTTTCTTGACAGCCGAATCGCTTTGCAAATAGGAGCGCGAAACATTCAATGGAATATCGGGCGAGTCAATAACTCCCTGCATCAACATCATAAATTCGGGAACTACGCCTTCGACCGAATCGGTCACGTATACCTGGTTACAGTACAGTTGAATTCGATTTTTCTGTACATCTATATTGTTTTTAATTTTGGGAAAATAGAGGATACCGGTCAGCGTGAATGGATAGTCGACGTTCAGGTGAATCCAGAACAAAGGGTCGTCTTGTCCGGGATAAAGCTCACGATAGAAGTTGCGGTAGTCATCGTCGGTGAGATCGGAGGGTTTCTTTGTCCATGCCGGTTCTGTATTATTTATTATGTTTGGGCGGTCGGTGTCGACATACTTGCCATCCTTCCATTCCTGTTCGAACCCGCTGACAACAGGCACGGGAAGGAAACGGCAATATTTTTTAAGGAGCGAGTCGATACGGGATTGTTCGAGAAATTCCTTGTTTTCATCAGAGATAAAAAGCACAATGTCGGTTCCGCGTTCCTGCTTATCAATAGGCTCGATTGTATATTCAGGAGATCCATCGCATGTCCAGCATACAGCTTGGGCTCCATCCTTGTACGACAATGTGCGTATTTCCACTTTGTCGGCAACCATGAAAGCAGAATAGAAGCCCAACCCGAAATGGCCAATAATATTGTCAGCTTTGTCTTTGTACTTTGCAAGGAATTCTTCGGCGCCTGAGAAAGCAATCTGGTTGATATATTTATCAATATCCTCGGCAGTCATACCTATACCGCTATCGCTGACGGTTAAAGTGCCGGCTGCTTTGTCGACGGTAACGCGAACATTCAAATGAGAGGTGTCACCTTTGAAATCGCCAAACGAAGCCAGTGTTTTTAATTTGCTTGTTGCATCAATAGCATTACTTACGAGCTCACGAAGAAAGATTTCATGGTCGCTGTAAAGGAATTTTTTAATCACGGGGAAGATATTTTCGGTAGTTACCCCGATTTTTCCTGTTGTGGTACTCATATTATAATTAATGGTTATGAACGAAAATACACCGGCTATGCCGGAATGTTTATATATAACAAATAACAAAATGGATGCCATCGTTGAAATGCGCCATTTTTTCATAAAAATAGTTAAGTCGGCTGACAAAATTGTCGTATTCTGCGCAGCTTGGCCACAAAAAGTGCCACAGATTTTAGTGGGAACTAAAAAAAACACAGAAAAACGGGATTAAAGTTTTGGATTTTCAAAACCGAATGCTTAACTTTGCAAACGCAAACGCGAAAGCGCGATTTGATATTAAGATAGAATTGGTTCCTTGGCCGAGTGGTTAGGTAACGGTCTGCAAAACCGTCTACAGCAGTTCGATTCTGCTAGGAACCTCCACACTAAAGCACCGTATCGAGAGATCTCGTTTACGGTGTATTTTTTTGCTTGTAGCTTTTAGAGTGTATTTTTTTGTTGAGCTTTATGACACATAATGTTATTTCATTGCGACGCGGCTTGCTGGCCATTTCACCCATGATCGTTTTCCTACTGAGCTATGTTGTTGTATCGGTTGCTGTAGGCGATTTTTATCGTATGCCATTATCTGTTTCGCTGATAGTTGCTGCCGTATGGGCCGCTGTATTGATGCGAGGTAACTCGCTGCAGCATCGTGTAGAGGTGTTTTCGCGTGATGCCGGTTCGCCAACTGTGATGTACATGATCTGGATTTTCATTCTGGCCGGTGCATTTGCCTCGCTGGCTCGCGAAGCGGGTGCAGTTCAGGCAGTTGTCGATCTGGCCGTACGATTCTTGCCACAGGAAATGCTGATTCCGGGGTTATTTGTAGCGGCCTGCTTCATATCATTATCAATTGGGACATCGGTTGGGACTGTAGTTGCCTTGACTCCACTTGCCGTTGAATTGGCACAGTCAGAAATGGCATCGGTGCCATTTTATGTAGCTGTAGTGCTTGGAGGTGCATTTTTCGGCGACAATCTGTCGTTCATTTCCGACACGACTATAGCAGCGACCCGCACGCAAGGGTGTCGTATGGACGATAAATTCAGAGCAAACCTGTTCATTGTTCTCCCCGCCGCGCTGGCAGTACTGGCAATTTACATTGCCTACGGAATTATGAACAGCAACAGTGACGTATCAGCATCGGTCACGGAAGTTTCAAGCTATCCACTCGTGCTTCCCTATCTGTTGGTAATAGGCACAGCTCTTGCCGGGATAAATGTTATACTCGTGCTGGGGATTGGTATTGTTTCAACAGTTGTTTTGGCTCTTATTTACGGCAACTCAATGATAACTCTTTTAGGCTTTATGGGCAGCGGAGTTGATTCTGTTGGTAATCTGACAATTGTCACACTATTAGCAGCCGGGTTGCTAGGGCTCATAAAAGAGCTCGGCGGCATTTCATTTATTCTGCAGGTGATGACATCGCGTCTTCACAGCGCGAGAGGTGCACAAGGCGGTATAGCCGCGCTCGTAGGCATCGTCAATCTGTGTACAGCAAACAACACCGTAGCTATCATAACTGTAGGTGAACTTGCGCGTGACATCTCGAAAAGATTTGGGATAGATCCACGCAAAACTGCGTCATTGCTCGACACATGCTCCTGCATTACTCAAAGCCTTATTCCGTATGGCGCACAAACTTTACTAGCCACTTCGTTGGCCGGAATATCCCCTATATCGCCATGGCCCTACATGTATTATTCTTGGGCTCTGATCGTTATGGTAGCGCTATCGATTGTATTCCGATTTCCCCGTCGCTACAATCACTAACTTTTTTTTCGAAGTTGCCAGAAAGCTACAGCAGAAGCGGCTGCCACATTCAGAGAATCTACGCCGCGACTCATCGGTATACGAACCGTATAGTCTGCACCTTCGATAACTTCTCGAGCCAACCCGTCGCCTTCAGTGCCTAGAATTATAGCCAGTCGCGGTTCTGCCTCCAACTGAGGTGCATCAACCGGAATTGAGTCGTCGCACAGCGCCATTGCAGCAGTTTTGAATCCTATTGCCGCCAGTTCGGAAATTGGATCGTCGACCCAAGCCCACGGGATTAAAAACACCGCGCCCATTGAAACTCGTACAGAGCGGCGGTTGAGAGGGTCGCAGGAAGTTCGTGACAAGGCTATAGCATCTACGCCTAATGCAGCTGCCGAGCGGAATATTGCTCCGATATTTGTTGTGTCAGAAACGCCGTCGATGACGCAAATCCTGGATGCGTTACGGCAAACATGCTCGAGCGACATTGCTGCCGGACGACGCATGGCGCAAAGCACACCACGAGTCAGTGTGTAACCGGTAAGAGATGCTAAAACATCACGCGTACCCGTATATATTGGTATGTCGCCACATGCTTCGATGATGTCGCGAGCATCACCGTCGATATGCTTTTTCTCGCACAGCAAAGCAACCGGACAACACCCGGCATCCAAGGCAACACGAATAACCTTTGGACTCTCTGCTATGAATACAGCTTCGGCGGGTTTGAGTTTATTGCGTATCTGAGCTTCTGTTAAACTACAAAATATACTTACACGGGGGTCATCGATAGTTTTAATCTCAATAATTTCCATCAAAGTTAGCGGTTATTCTTTTTGCGCAATAGTAAAACAAGCGTGCCTGACTTGTTTTGTTAGCTCGGCACGCTTGTTGTTTGATAGGAATATTTTTATTAAAGAATCTGCTTGTAAATAGCTACGATATCGTCGCGGGTAACGTCGCGGGGGTTACCTGGTGTGCAAACGTCTTTAATTGCCTGATCGGCCAGAGCGGGGATGTCAGCTTCGGTAATGCCAAGTTCCGACAGATGCTGCGGAATGCCAACGAGTTTCGAAAGATCTTCAATAGCTTTGCACGCTGCTTCGGCTGCTTCGTCAACCGACATGCCGGTTTTGTAAACGCCGCATGCTTTGGCGATTTCAACATATTTTTCTTTTGCAGCAGGAGCATTGAAACGCATAACTACGGGGAGCAGGATTGCGCAAGCAACACCGTGAGGAACGTCATGAAGAGCACTCATGGGGTGAGCCATACCGTGATCAACGCCAAGGCCTACATTGGAGAATGCCATACCCGCAATATATTGAGCTACAGCCATACCGTTGCGACCCACGGGGTTTGTGGGATCCTGAACTGCGATAGGCAGATATTTGTAGATCATCTCAATAGCTTTGATTTCGAACATGTCGCTCATTTCCCAAGCGCCCTTGGTGATAAGACCTTCGATTGCATGAGTCATAGCATCCATACCTGTAGCAGCGGTAAGGCTCTTAGGCAGAGAGTACATCAACTCAGCGTCGACGATAGCGCAAACGGGGATGTCGTGCGGGTCAACGCATACCATTTTTTTCTGGTTTGCCTCATCAATGATAACATAGTTGATAGTGGTTTCTGCTGCTGTACCGGCTGTTGTTGGGAGGGCAATGATAGGCACAGTTTTGTTTTTGGTAGGAGCAACACCTTCAAGCGAAACGATATCGCTGAATTCAGGGTTGTTGCAAACAATACCTATACCTTTGGCTGTGTCCATTGAAGATCCGCCGCCTATGGCTATGATAAAGTCGGCGCCGGCTTTTTTGCAAGCAGCGATACCGTCTTTAACATTTGTTACTGTTGGGTTGGGCTTAACCTCATCGAAAATTTCATAAGGAATCCCTGCGGCATCAAGCTCATCGAGAACTTTTTGCGCTACACCGAATTTCATCAAACCCTTGTCGGTTACTACAAGGGCTTTTGTGAATCCCATGCTTTTAACTACACCCGGAAGTTCTTTGCGAGCACCGGGACCGAAGTATGATACCTCGTTGAGAATAAATCTGTTTACCATTGTATGTGAATTGGTATAAAAAGGTTGGTATAGAAGAATTTTTTACAACACAACAAATATAGAAATAATTCCGCAATTAACCAAAATATTTACATCGTTGCTTAAAATTCGCTTATTGAATTGCTTTGAAGCAAACCGCGACTTGTTCTATCCCGTTAAATCGTATAGAAAACCAAACTTTTAGGGCCCATATCATAAAATTTCAGGGTCGCTGGTTTGGAGGGATTTTTGGCCTGCAGGCTCAGGAGCATAGCGAGCTA
>JAMPII010000001.1:368926-421363 GCA_023662835.1 Muribaculaceae bacterium
GGTGCTTTTTATCCTTTGGCCCAGTCACATAGCTCGCTATGCTCCTGAGCCTGCAAGCCAAAAATCCCTCCAAGCCAACGACCCCAGCGGCCCTGAAATTTTATGATATGGGTCCTAAATTTAACAGCCTGTATGGGTATGATTCCGATTTTAATCGGTATTTTTGTAGTTTATCATTGCAATGGAACGAATAATGCACTATATATGGCAGCACCGGCTGTTTGTCCGCCCCGGTTTATCAACCGTCGACGGACAGCGGATATGCGTTGTCGATCCGGGCGCGCCAAACAATGGTGCCGGCCCCGACTTCTTCAACGCAAAACTGCAAATCGGTGGCAATATGTGGGCAGGCAATGTCGAAATTCATGTAAAAGCCAGCGATTGGTTCCGCCATAATCATCACAACGACCGGGCCTACGATTCCGTGGTGCTACATGTCGTGGGAACCGACGATGCGCGGATTCCCCGGCCCGATGGCTCCCTGATACCTCAGTTCGTAATGCCTTATTCGTCTGAAATCGAGCAGAGCTATAAAACGCTCGTTGCCGAAGCCGGCGGCCGAATGCCATGTCTGAGCCATGCCGCAACGATGTCGTCTGTGGCTATGCGTTCCTGGCTCGATGCGCTAGCTTATGAAAGGCTTTACGCGAAATCTGACCGCATTCTCAGCCTGCTTAAACGCCATAATGGCGACTGGGAAACTGTTGCCTACATAGCAACGGCCCGCGCACTGGGCTTCGGCATAAATTCCGACCCATTCGAGAGGCTGGCTTCTGCTTTGCCTCTCAACATTGTCCGCAAACATGCCGACTCGCTGCCTGCATTGGAGGCTATGCTGTTCGGACAGGCCGGACTGCTACCCGAAACGGCTTTCGACGAATATTCCGACACACTCAAAAAAGAATATGCCCACTTCGCCAATAAGTTTCAGCTAAAGGCGTTGCATGATGCAGGATGGAAATTGTCACGTACTCGTCCCGGCAATTTTCCTCATCGACGCATCGCATTGTTGGCTTCGCTGCTCCATGGCAATTTCTCGCTTATGTCGCGTCTTACTTCCGTACAAAACCGAGCCGAGGCAGCCGAGTTGTTCTCAGCATCCCTCTCCCCCTATTGGTATTCCCATTTCACCTTTTCGCCATTATCGGCAGCAGAGGCGCCCGAAACGCCTGACGCCGACCATCCGGCAATGACCCGCCAGTCGGCCGACATTGTGATAATCAACACAGTAGCTCCATTGCTTCACGCCTGGGGTACACTCACCCACAACAACGAAATCGTTGAAACCGCCGCCGAACTTTGGCATCAGATAAAGCCCGAAAACAATATAATCGTCAGGCGGTTCGTCGACTCGGGAATAAAATGCACAGATGCATTCACCTCGCAGGCTCTAATACAACTTTACAAGTCCTACTGCGAAACCCGCAAATGTCTTTACTGCCGTATCGGTCATTCAAAACTGCGCACAGCCTCGCGCCCCAAAACACATCCACTCTCAAAATGAAACTGAAAATACACATTATCATAGCTTTCCTGTTGTCAGCGCTGCCTTATGCCGGCGCTGAAGTAACCGTAGGTGCGGCGCGCCCTCAAGCCTACATGCCTTTGCTCAAAGCAAAACGGATAGCTCTGCTGTCGAACCACACAGGAATGGTCGACTCAACAACCCATACTCTCGACGCACTTCGTGCCAACGGCTTGAACATTATAACAATCCTTTCGCCTGAACATGGTTTCCGTGGAACAGCCGATGCTGGCGAAGGTGTTGACGGTGGTAAAGACCCCGCAACCGGAATACAGGTTGTGTCGCTATACACCCCCGGCCGTCCAAGTCCGTTAACCCCGCAATTCATGAGCAAATTCGATGTTATAGTTGTCGATATGCAGGATGTTGGTGCGCGATTCTATACGTATTATATAACCATGCTTCAGGTTATGGAGGCTGCTGCCAGGACAGGCGTACAAGTTGTAGTGTTCGACCGTCCAAACCCATTAGGTATGGTTGTCGATGGCCCCGTGCTCGACATGTCGCTTCGCTCCGGTGTAGGCCGAATTCCGGTGCCGGTGCTCCACGGGCTCACAATGGGCGAAATAGCTCTGATGTCGAACTCAGAAGGATGGCTGGCCGACTCTCTGAAATGCGACTTACAGGTTGTGACATGCCAGGGCTACACCCATGCCACCCGCTACCGCCTTCCCGTAGCCCCGTCGCCCAACCTCCCCGACATGACCTCGATTTACCTGTATCCCTCGCTGTGCTACTTCGAGGGCACAACAGCATCGCTTGGTCGTGGAACAACATTCCCATTTAAAGTATACGGCCATCCCGCCATGAAAAAACGCGGCTTCAGTTTCACACCGCGTTCTATGGCGGGAGCAAAAAATCCACCTCAACTTGGCAAACTTTGCCACGGTGTCGATTTGCGCTCTATTCCCGACGCCGATGCCATTGCCGGCGGTGTTAATCTGGAATACATTATCGATGCCTACAACGCCATGACAACAGGCAAGGATAAGTTTTTCACATCGTTTTTCGACAAACTTATTGGCAACCGCCAAGTGCGTCGCATGATTGTTAACGGCAATACAGCCAGTCAGATTCGCCGCAGCTGGCAACCGGAATTGAGAAAATATCGCGAACTTCGTAAAAACTATCTGCTATATCCCGAATCATGATAACTCCCTTTGTTGTAATTCTCGCAATAGCCGCCTACTTTGCCATGTTCTTCGGCGTGAGCCAATTGTCCGGACGTCGGTCCGACAATGCGGCTTTCTTCACAGCCGGGCGCAAGGTGCCATGGATTGTGGTTGCCCTGGCAACAATCAGCGCCCCCATCTCCGGGGTTACGTTCATCTCGGTGCCGGGAATGGTGGCCGACAAAGGTTCCTCATACATGCAAATGGCTCTGGGTTTTGTAGTTGGTTATCTGGTGATTGCCTATATACTGGTGCCCTTGTTCTACCGCCGGAACCTGATTTCAATCTACGGCTATCTGGGCCAACGTTTCGGCCGCGGAACGTACAGCACCGGAGCTTGGTTCTTCTTCGTGTCGAAGATGCTGGGCGCCGCGGTGCGCTTCTTTGTTGTTTGCGTTGTGCTTCAGGCTCTCGTGTTTGAACCGTTGAAAGTGCCCTTTGCCGCAAACGTTATTGTAACCGTAGGGCTGATTTGGGTTTGCACCTACCGGGGCGGAGTGAAATCAATCATATGGACCGACATCGTTAAAAGCGTATGCCTGGTTGCTTCCGTCGGGCTGTGCATCTGGTTTATAGCCGACAGCCTTTCCCAATCGGGCATAAATCCTCTCGACGCTGTATCAAACCATCGTTCGTCGCGCATATTCTACTTCGACAATCCGGCCGAAGGAACCTACTTCTGGAAGCAGTTCATTGCCGGCATATTCATGGTTGTTGCCATGACCGGACTCGACCAGGACATGATGCAGCGCAACCTGGCCTGCTCCGACATTGCCCGTTGCCGCAAAAACATGATCAGCGCCTCGCTCATGCAAGTAGTGATTATCGGAATGTTCCTCCTACTGGGTGTGATGCTGTTGCTTTATATCGAAAACACCCCCTCGCTCGAACTACCCGAAAAACCAGACGAAATATTCTCCCTTGTAGCAACACACCCCTCCCTGCCAATGTTGGTCGGCATACTGTTTGTTATAGGTTTGATATCAGTATCATATTCGGCTGCAGCCTCAGCTCTTGTGTCGCTCACCACATCGTTAACAGTCGACATACTTGATTGGCAAAAAATGGAGGAGGACCGGCTCTCAAGACGCCGCAAGGCTATTCATCTAGCTATGGCTGCCGTCATGGCGATAATCATCGTTGTGTTCTTCCACGTAAGCGACGACGACGCCATTTCAACGGTTTACGTTCTGGCATCCTATACCTACGGCCCCATTCTAGGGTTGTTCGCCTTCGGCATGTGCTCCAACAGGCCTGTCGCCGACCGCTTTGTCCCGGCAATATGCATTGCTGCCCCGGCAATTTGTTGGCTCACCAAGGAATGGCTTCTTCGGCAGTACGATTATCAAATGAGCTTCGAACTGCTCATACTCAATGCGGCCCTCACGGTAGGCGGTTTGCTACTGATCGCTCGTCGTCAGCCAGCCGTCAATCCCGAACAGATTTAATTAAACAACCTATTGGAATATGTCACGCGATCTTTTCAGCCGATATATATGGATTATCGACACCCTGCGCCACTACGGTTCCCTAACCCGTAAGCAAATCAACGACCTTTGGGTGCGCTCGTCCCAATCCGACGGCAACCCGTTTCCGCGGCGAACATTCTATTCCTACCTGCGACAGATTGAGGAACTGTTTAAAATACAGATTCAATGCAACCAGTCAACCTTCGAATACTATATAACCGACAGCGACGACCATTACCAGTCGGTCGTTTCCTGGATGCTCAACTCCGCCTCGATAGGCAACCTTCTGAACGATGCCTCGGCCGTTGCCGACCGCATATTCCTCGAGGATGTGCCCTCCGCCAGGATGTTCATGCCCCAGATTGTCGATGCACTCAAGCAACAACGTCAACTTAAAATCGACTACCGTGCCTTCGACCGCTCCATGACTAAAACCGACATAGTTATCGAGCCATATTTCATGAAAATATTCCGCCAGCGATGGTATGTAACAGGGCTAAACGTGAAGGACAACCGCCTGAAAACATATGCCCTCGACCGCATTACTGACGCCTCCGTACTGCCCGTTCAATACAAATTGCCCAACAATTTTTCGGCCAACGAATACATAGCCAACAGCTTTGGCGTTATTTTCGACGAAGGCGTCGTGTCACGCGTAGCCCTGCGCGTAGCCCCACGTCGCGCTAAATATTTCCGCTCCGTGCCTTTACACCATTCTCAAAACGAAGTTATCCACGACAACTACTCAATATTCTACTATACAATTAAAACAACCCCCGACTTCGTTCAGGAAATCCTATCATACGGCCCCGATGTAGTAGTGTTGCAGCCACCCTCACTGCGCTCACAAATAATAAAAACCCTAGAACAATCACAGGCTCTTTACCTTGCAACACAAAACGGACCGGCTGTGCCGCCTGAAATTGATCCGGCCTGCCACTAACAACAAATTCCCGAGTGCTTGAAACCTCGTATAAAAACAAGAAATGAAAACGACATCCACTACCACCCCCGGCTTAGTCACAATTCCATTCATGGTGCTGGCCACTCTATTCTGCGTATGCCTGATATCAGCTAACCTTATTGAGATTAAAACCGTCAGTATAGGCTTCGCCACAATAACCGCCGGCATGGCCGTATTCCCCCTGAGCTATATCATAAACGATTGTATAACCGAAGTGTACGGCTTCAATAAGGCACGTATGGTCATCTGGCTAGGATTCATGATGAACCTGCTTTTTGTCCTCGTACTGCAACTGGCCATTCTTCTGCCCGGAGCCGATTCGTGGACCCGACAAACCGAGCTTGAACAAATATGCGGTAGCGCGCCGCGTATCCTGGCCGCTTCATTTGTTGCATTCATTTGTGGATCAATGATAAACGCCTATGTGATGAGCCGTATGAAAGTGGCAACAGGGGGTCGACGCTTCTCTTTGCGGGCAATAGTCAGCACGCTCTTCGGTGAAGGAGCCGATTCGCTGATCTTCTTCCCCCTGGCATTCTACGGTCAGCTCCAGTTGAACGACATTGTAGCCCTTATCATAGCCCAGACACTGCTCAAAACCGCCTACGAAATCGTAATACTCCCTGTAACGATGCTTGTTGTTGCTCGCCTGAAAAAGCTTGAAAAAACCGATACCTACGACAATAACATCACTTATTCTTTGTGGTAGCCACTGTCCGTAACGCCATTTCTTACTCGCAAGAAACAAAAAAAATGTCATAAACTCAACAAAAATTTGGTCATAAAATAAAAATGCATTAATTTTGCACTCGACTTGAGGCCGAATCACCTAGCCTGGGTCGTAATGATTGTCTTATGGTGTAATGGTAGCACTGCAGTTTTTGGTTCTGCCTGTCTAGGTTCGAATCCTGGTAAGACAACAGTAAATAAGTAGCTAAGTCTCTAAAGTCTAGCTACTTATTTTTTTTGTTAATTCGAGCTCTTAGAATGGATAGCCGATGGCGAGGTGGAAAGCGAGTGACTTGCCGAACGATTCCATATTATAGTAGCCGTGCCGACCGGTGTCGTAAGGGGCATGGATGCCGATGCCAAGGTCGCCACGGATAACGAGCATACTGATGTCCAAACGAATGCCGACGCCGGTTCCAACAGCCAGGTCCTTGAAGAATCGTGAACCTTCAAGTTTGCCACCGGGACGATTGGGATCGTTCTTCAACAACCATACGTTGCCGGTGTCGACGAAAGCAGCCCCGTGGATTGGTCCGAAAATCGGAAAGCGGTACTCTACGTTGAATTCGAATTTGAACGTACCGGTTTCATCAAAGTAGCCGTTCACGGTTTTTTTGTCGGGATGATAGCTGCCCGGGCCGATCGATCGTACGGTGAAGGCGCGTATGGAGTTTGCGCCACCAACATAAAACTGCTCGCTATATGGCACTTCCGACGCATTCCCGTAGGCATGGGCAACTCCGCCGTATATTCGGCTAACAAGCCACGAATCCCCTTCGCCGATGCGGCGCGAATACACTAATTGCGCTGTCGCTTTGACAAACTGCGAAAATGGCACTCCGAAAATCTTTTTCTCCCCCTTCACGCCGCAGGCGCGCCACAGAGCCCAGCAAATATTACCAGCTTCAGTAAGCGAGGTTTGCACGTTGATAAGGTTGTCGCGGTTCATTGCGCGGTCGTAAACCATCGACCATCCCATTTGAGGGATAAACTGGTTACGGAAGCTAAGTGCGATTGCTCGGTTCTCATTCATCAGCGAGTCAAACTCATGGGTGGTACGGATGAGCTTCATGTAGGTGAGTTTGAGCGGAGTAAACGTATAGGAGAAATATTTGCGTGTACGCCAATCGTAGTTCATCGAGGCGCTGAATTGCGCCAGGTTGAAGTAGTGGGGACGGTTAAGAACGTCGGCTCCCAAAGTGAAGCGGGTCCAGTTGAGGTTGCGGCGCGACAGTGGAATGAATCTCGGCGCCAGCATGCGTGGAAACGCCAGTGAGGCGTTAACACCTGCTTCGTACGAGTTGAATACCGACGAGCGCTGATGCCCGGTTTGCCATTCATACGAGCCTGTAAGACCAACACTTAGCTGCTCGCCACCGCCGAAAAGGTTGTGGTTGGTTACGGTGAATGTGACGCCCGGACCTAGATATGAGTTCGACTTTGAAGATACATTCGCTTCGAGTGTGGCTTCCAACGGCTTGTCGAATGTGCAGTCAACTAGCACATTAAGCGTCGGGTTGGTCGCTGATGTGTCGGGTATGGCCTCTATATTAATGTTGTTGAATATGCCTAAGCGCGACAGATAGCTCTGGGTGCGGTTCATCCCGGCAACAGAGAAGTAGCGCCCTTTGCGGAACGACAGACACGATGGAATAAGACTTTTGCGCAGACGAGAAGGTACCTGCTGATAAATTGTGGCCGAGCGAGTTTGTATCGTATCGTAGTTGCCGCGGTGGTTGTTACGGTTAACAGTCACAGTTATGTCGCCTGTTTTCCATCGCGACAGTGCATATTTGGGCGTATTGGAGGCAACCGTTATTCGCAGGGCAATTTTTTGTGATTTTATTGTGCTGTCGGCCAAATACTCTATGTATTCGGGTCGGAAAAAGTAGTAGCCTTTGTTTCGCAGACCGTTGGCCACGTCGGTTCGGACAGCGTTAAGAGAATCGACAAAATATTGTACGCCTGGCTTAAGGTAGGGAACACCTCGCATCAGCGAATCGATACAATGGTACAGGTGGCACGTATCGGGCAGGTACTCGATTGTATCGATAGGGTAGGGATTGCCCGTGTTGATTGTATATAGAATTTTGGCCTTACGCTCGTTTTTCTTGTTGGGAATTACCTTGTAGGAGGCTGAGCCGCGGAAATAGCCTGCATTGGCCAACTCACCTTCGAGCAGCTTCATGCGCAATGACGGGCGAACATCGTTTATCGTAACCGGTTCCTCCACAAGCTTTTTATAGAGCCACCCCTTTAGCCCTTTCGAGTCGGGATTCCAATTGTTGTAAACCCACAATCCTACCGGAAACGGCGACCGCATTCCCAAAAACGATATGTAGTTGTTCGGATGAACATCGACATCGTTATTAAATTCATCAACAACGGCCTCGGGCACCTTATGATTTTCCGGCGCGTTGATCTGCACCTTCTTGATGCCGTCGTAGAGCACCTCACCCTTTGGCAGGCGCCGGGTAGTGGAGCATGAGTAGGATGTTGCAGCCAGAACAATCATGACTGCAATACGGAAAAACAGCAGTACTTTGTTATTTTTCATTGTCGTTGATTGCATTTTCAGGTTTAACGGCAGCGGGTTGCGGCGCTTTAGGGCGACGGTGGCGCCAGGGGAAGAACATTTCCGTTAATGAATTTAGCTTACGCTTGTAAACGAAGCCCAGGCCGGTTTGTGTCACTTCTCCCTCAAGAATACTCTCGTAGCCCACGTGGCGGAACAGTTTTATGTACATCGAACCGGCCTTGTTCAACATGTATTCAACAGAAACGTCGTTGATAAGATTCTGTTCCAGATTTTCCGAGTCGCCGGCATCAGTGGTGTAATTACCCCCAACGTTAATCTTGAAACGGTCGTTGAAAAGGGTTTTGCTAACCTTATAGCTGTACGACATGGCCGTCGACGTTGCTCCCTCAACCGTACGGTCGTACTGGTCAACTCCGAATTGTATATCAACACCTTTTATCGTGTTGGCCGCCCATGAATTCAAACGCGAGGCCAGGAAGTTGAATAGCGGGTTGGAGGGCATTGTCGACGATGCCTTTGTTCCGGGGCCGGTGTAGACATTGTACAGCAACATGTTCATTGCCTGATTGGCGCGTTGCTCCGGACTCATTGCCTGCAGCTCGTTCTGTACGGTTAGGTCGTCGTTAGTGCTCAAATCGAAACTTACGTCCATGTTTTCCAATGTGTTGGTAACCGACAGGCTGACGATGAAGTTCACCAGGCGCGAGTTCTGCCCCTCCTCGGTAACGTTGGCTCTTAGTTCATCGTTGGCATGTATGTTAAGTATCGGGTTCATGATATCGCCGTTGAAAGCTACATAGCTGCCCGACTGGAACTTGAATGTTTTTTGAGATATCACGGGCGGCGTATAACGGGCAAAACCGCTCTCAATGTTGTAGCGCCCTGTCAGACGCATGTCGCTGAAAGGCGACATGGAAAAGGTTAGGTTTCCGGAGCCTAGAATCTGCACCTTGTCCTGCGAGTTACCCGAAAGGTCGACGTTTATGGTTGTTCCGGGGCTTATGGTCAACGCCGCATCGAGCAGTAATGCCATTCCTGTGTTTTTCACAGAGTCGGCCTGCGATATCGATGATGTATCGGCGAATTCAACGAAGCGCACAACGGAATTCTGGTCGGTGTTCTGGCTTAGTTCGGCAGCGGTTGTGTTCAATACATATGTGAAGTTCGAGCCGCTGAGCAAGTTCAGGCTGGCATCCACAACAAGTAAATTCATGTTGCCGCGCACCTTGGCATTGGCGTTGATAAACGCTTTGCCATAGGCATCCTGGCCACGCTTTTTCTCCGAGCCTATAATCTGCATGTTGTTGGCGTTGAGGCGCAGGTTAATACCGGGGTCGGATAGCGATTTAAGATTCACTTCTCCGTTAACAACAAGCGGGTTTTCGTTCACGGCGTGGATCGAATAGTTGTTGAATTTAACCACATTGGAGTCCATTGGAATCTTTGTGTCGGGGAAGGTGAAGTCGGTGCCTAGCATATCAACCCTTACGGCCGCCGAATCAAACTGTATAAATCCGTTAAACTGTGGCTCGGCCAAAGTTCCGGTAACGTCCATTGTGCCATTCAGCATGCCACGCAAGCTGGCCATACCTTCGGGAAGGAATGGGTTGGCAACCGACAGAGGGAATCTTATCATATTGAAATCGAGCGTCATCGGCGACGGCTGCGTTGAGTCGTTGAGCGCACCTACTGCCGTGATAACCTTAACAGAGTCGACCATAAGCGACGTTGAGGCGTGAATAACTCCCTGTGCGTTCGTCGACAATCCAAGACCCAGATCGAACGTGCCAACACGCTCTTTGCCGTAGGTGAGGTCGCTGACGTTAACTGCCCCCTTGCCCATGAGCGATTTCTGTATGGGGTCCCAGTAAATGTCGATGTCGGCCCCGGCCAATCCCTTGATGGGTGGCGCAAACGGCGAAAGTGATAGCCAGTCGCTCAACTGTATGTTAGCGGCTTTTACCTCAATGCTCTCGGCCTCCGACGAATTGCCGGGGTGGGAGTGGTCGTGTACTGTTTTTATTTGCAGGTAACTTTCACCGCTGCTAACCTGAAGGTCGGCGTCGAAGTGAGTGTTCTTCAGATCGAACGAAACAAAGTTGTTAGGGTTTACAGTCCATTCCTTGTAGGCTACAATAGGATGTTGCGGTGTAAGGTGGAGGTAGGCAATAGAGTCGGCCAGGCCGATAAACGCTCCTATATCGTAACCGGTTTTCCCCTCGATGTCCTGCTGGTCGATCTGAGCGCGCAATCCTTTGCTCGACAGTACACCGCCGGCAGTGACATGGGCAAAGTTGTCCATTGTCCCGGGCCGGTTGTCAACGCCAATGTTCCACAGCAGCGAGTCGGCCTGTTGCCGCATGGCGAGCGAAATAGTATCCAGAGCGAACGAAGGCGACTTAAGTCGGGTGAGCAAACCGTCGACATGGATTGCTGAATCGTTGGCGGCGCAGAAGCTGAAGCCGCTGTATGTTATCTTCGAATTTGCTAAGAACCCGTTTATCACACTCTTAGCCCCGGACTTGACATTGAGCGACAACTGCGGAAGAGCGTTGTGAATTGAGTCGATATGTATGCTGCGTATAGCTATGGCCGAGTCAAGAACGGCGGTGGTTTTGGTGATTGCGGCAAGTAGGGAGTCGAGTCCGCATTGCGAGTTGAAACGGGCAGCAAGAGTCTCGTTGTCGAGCGCGGCGCTGACAGTGGTGTCGGTCGAAATGAACTTCAACCCGATTTCAGGAGTGTTCAGGCTTACATCGCCCAACTTCCAGTCGAGCGCTTTTATCTGTAGCGCAGCATCATAATTTTGCTTGCCGGGCGTCATAGCGATGGTGCCTCCGAGCGAGAGTGAGCCGGAATTCTCTGTTTCCGACAGCCCCAGCCTTTTCAAGTCGAGTTGACGAACATCGCCGTCAAGCTCTATATTATATAATAATGAGTCGAGCTGGCCCGATGCCGACAAGTCGAAGTCTGCCCAGTCGTTAAGCGACATGATACCTGCGTCGGCTTTGCCGGCGTTGAGTTTGGCCCACATGCGTATATCCTCAAGAGCATGGTCAAGATATTCGATTCGGTTAACCGTTACGTCGGCATCGATGTGTGTCTGTCGGTTGCCGGGGTCGAATCCGTGACCATTCACCTTTGCGAAAGCCGTAACGTGGCCTATGCCCATATCGGGCAGAAAAGCATCGATCGGGAATGAATTGGCGTTCAGATTTAAGTCATAGTCGGTGAGACGGCCGTTCCACATGGCATCAAGGGCGATGTCACCGGTGCCGGCGAACGCTTTCAGGTTGCCGGTTATATTGCCGCGGTTCATCATCACAGTGCCGTCAAGCCGCATCTGGGGCAAGTTTATCGGCGTGTTCGGACTTATCTCAGCCAGCAATGGCTTCAATGTGGCAGGCTGTTTTATGGCGCCGTGAAGCGACAATTGGCCTCCGAGCCTATCCATGTCGGTGGGTTCGGTAAGAGTGCCGCCGGCAGCCAGTTCTATGCAGCCGGGAAGAGCGGCTTGAAGCTTGTGTATGTTGAGCGATGCCATTGTGCCGTCGATATCGGCAACAAGGGTTATATCGTTCTGCGTAGGGAGCGGTTTTAGCAATGCTTGCGTTGAGGGTATGATCATGTCGATGTCATGTGCGCCTATGCGCGCGTCAAGCTTCATCGACAGAGAAACCGATTGCGGCTTGCTGAAGTCGCCCATGCCCATCATAGCCTGAAGCTTTATGTCGGAGAATATTGTCGAAATATTGAAGTCGCGCGCGTACATTGCTGCTGAATCCATTTCGAAAATGCCGTTGGCCGACAATTTCACACCGCAACGCTCCGTGGCGTCAAATTTCGTAAGAGGCACCCTTATTGCCGAACCGCAATTGTAGAACGAATCAACATTGAGTTCGATATTTGAGGCTTCGATATAATTCATGTCGAGTCCCGGTTGTGGAATAGCCCCACTAAGGGCATATGTAGCCTTACGCCCGGTCAGCGATAGGTGACGGGCGTTTATTTGCCAAGGCAAGGACGCGGAGTCGGATGGTTCTTCGATGCTCTGTGGCACTGTTGTTGCTGTGGAATCGGCCGGCGGAAAAATATAGGCTACGTCAACGCCGTCAATCTTCAGCAGGTCGACATCGATTTTGCTACCTTTCATGTTCACAACGCCATCAGCCAGCACTGCCTGCGGGATACAAGCGCCCAACGAGTCGATCGTTTCATGCATAAACATCTTATAGCGTACATTCCGCAGCGTCAGCTTCTGAGCCTCAATAAGCATATCAACAGGCGAAGAGGCCGAGTCGGGTTGCGAGGGACTCTCACGATTTATAAGCAGGTCGATATCGGCTCCGTCAACATTGGCTTCGCTGATAGCAACATGGCCCGTTGTAAGGTTGTAGCTTGAAGGAGCCAGATCGAAATCAGCTACACGCGCATTAATATACATGGCCGAATCCGGTGATCCCATCCGGTAAAGCACATTCTCAAGATGCGCATTCGCACGTATGTCGAGCTTAAGCAATGGCAAAGCCATTACGTCAATATCAGCTGAGCCCAAGGCAACCATCGTGTCGGCCGGAGCTGTAATCAGCCTCACACCTTCGAGGTTGATCCGGAGCGGCCATTGCAGTCTGAACCTGTCAGCCTCGATAGTCAAACCACTTGCCTGCGACACCTTTTTTAGCGCAAACGGCACCACATAATCCTGAACCGCAGGTATATAAAGCGCCAGCGGAAGAATTGCGACGACAATCAGCACCCAGAAAAACGTTTTCAGCGTGCGACGCAAATATTTATTATGTATAATGTGTCCCAAAGTGGTAAATGTGATGAAGTTGAAACGATGAATTCACTAGCGCGCATCCTGACGCTCTTAAATTAAAACATAAAGATAGGAATTTTGTTTTTAACACTTGCAAATTAATGCAGCCAATTGCCTCCTCTCCACGGAAAGCACATCCTCCAACCGAGCAAAAGCGCTAACGAAAGCGAAGAAACGTGTCGATTAATAATTATTAACAAAGTTTAGCAAAAGTGAACGCTTATTTTGTAGCTATCTCTGCCGCATATTATCGGGTTTGTTCAAAAAAATGTATTAACTTTGCGGTAAAATTTTAGCCAAAATTAGCTTAAATTATAACCTGCAAATCTAAACCGCTGATTTGTAATCATTAACGAGCAAATAGAGTGTTGTTAAATTATTGGAACAATAGCAAAACAATAATATGATACCAATGATTTTCGGTATTCAGAATACCACCATGGCCGTAGTGGCGGCTCTGACAGGCATAGCGCTTGTGGCGTTGGCCCTGATTGTGGCCGGGCTGATATCGCCACGTTCCTTCAATCCGCAAAAAGGCGAAGCCTACGAGTGCGGTATCCCTACACGCGGCGAATCTATGGCGCAATTCAAGGTTGGCTACTACCTTTATGCCATTCTGTTCCTGATGTTCGACGTTGAAACCGTGTTCCTTTACCCTTGGGCCGTGAACATGCGTGCGCTTGGAACTGATGGACTTCTGTGTATAGCCGTATTTTTTGGAATTTTAGTGCTGGGCCTGGTTTATGCCTGGCGGAAAGGAGCGCTCGAATGGAAGTAAGTGCACAAGGAATGCCATATGGCGACTGGAAAGATAACGAATACATTGAGCATCTCGTTCAGGAATTGCGCGATAACGGCACAAACGTTATCGTCGGCACTTTCGACAAACTAATCAACTGGGGGCGTTCCAACTCCATCTGGCCTCTCACATTTGCCACCAGTTGCTGCGGTATTGAATTTATCGCTTTGGGAGCAGCACGCTACGATATGGCGCGTTTCGGATGGGAAGTTGCCCGTTCGTCGCCCCGTCAGGCCGACTTCATGATGGTTGCCGGTACGATCGTTCATCGCATGGCGCCTGTAGTCCGTCGTTTGTACGACCAGCTTGCCGAGCCTAAATACGTAATCGCTTGTGGCGGTTGTGCAATATCCGGAGGGCCGTTCAAAAATTCATATCATGTTGTTAAAGGCGTTGGCGAAATTATTCCGGTCGACGTTTATGTGCCCGGTTGCCCGCCCCGTCCCGAAGCCATGATATACGGTATCATGCAGCTGTCACGAAAAATTAAAGTTGAGAAATTCTTCGGCGGAGTGAACCGTCAAGAAAAAATCAACAAATTCCTCGACGAACACCCTATCAAGGAAACCGCACAGGCAGCTGAAGAGCAAGTGCTAGAAGAGAATCATTAACAGGCATCATCACTCCCTCATATAATATACAACCATCGAATCATGGCAAACATTCAGGAAAAAGTAGTAAAGCTAGTACCCGATGCCACTTTTGAAGAAGGCGAAGTGCTAACAATCAGCATTGCCGACAAAAACTGGCATGATCTGGCAAAGTACCTGAAAGATGAACCCGAACTCAACTTCGACCATCTCGTAGCGATTGTAGGAATGGATTGGACCGAAACTCTCGGTACAATGAATTATCTGGAATCGACCGCGACAGGCGAAACGATATGCGTTAAACTGCAAACAGCCGACCGCGAAAACCCGATGCTCCATTCTGTAAGCGATTTATGGGAAGTTGCAAACTTCTACGAACGCGAAGTTTACGACTATCTGGGCATCATATTCATCAACCACCCCGACATGCGCCGTCTGTTCCTGCGCAACGACTGGGTTGGATATCCTCTGCGTAAGGACTATGATGCATCGCCCGAAACAAACCCCGTACGCCTCAACCACGAAGAAGCCGACGACACAACTGTCAGCTACCGTGAACAGCCCGACGGATCAATAAAGAAAGAAGAAGTAACAATCTTCGAACCAAACGATTTTGTTGTAAACATCGGCCCGCAGCACCCCGCCACTCACGGCGTGCTCCGTTTCCGCACGGCTGTCGACGGCGAAACAATCAAAAAAATCGATATCTATCTGGGATATATCCACCGAGGCATCGAAAAACTTTCCGAATCGCTCGGCTACCCCCAGACACTCCACTTCACCGACCGTCTTGATTACCTCTCCGCCCAGCAAAACCGCCACTGCCTTTGCATGTGTATAGAAAAGGCAATGGGCGTTGAAGTGCCACAGCGTGCCCAGGTTATCCGCGTGATCATGGACGAGCTGATGCGTATCAGTTCCCACCTGCTCTTCATGGGAACATTCTGTATGGACCTCGGAGCAACAACAATGTTGTTCTACACTCTACGCGAACGCGAAACAATTCTCAACATATTCGAGAAAACATGTGGCGCGCGTATGACATTCAACTACAACTGCATCGGTGGCGTCATTGCCGACCTCGACAAAGATTTTGTAAGCGACGTAAAAGCACTGCTTAAAATCATGCCGGGCGCCCTAAAAGAGTACGACACCGTGTTCACCGGCAACGTCATTGCCCACAACCGCATGGACGGCGTAGGCGTCTTGTCGCGTGAAGATGCCATATCGTATGGCGTGACCGGGCCCGCCGGCCGCGCGTCAGGATGGGCCTGCGACATCCGCAAAACCCACCCCTACGGAATTTACAACACACTGGAGTTCGACGAGGTTGTACGCCAGGAAGGTGACTCAATGGCCCGCTTCAAAGTGCGTGTCGACGAAATCAAACAGTCGCTCCGCATTATCGAACAACTGATCGACCGAATTCCCGAAGGCGAAATCTGTGCAAAAGTGCCAAAGATTATCAAACTCCCCGAAGGGCATTGGTTCCAGCAAATTGAGGCAAGCCGTGGCGCATTCGGCGTGTACATCGAAAGCCGCGGAGCAAACACCCCATGGCGAATGAAGTTCAACTCACCCTGCATGAACATGGCAGGAGTAGTTCCTCATCTGGCCAAAGGAAGCAAAATTGCCGACCTTATCACTATCGGCGGTACTATGGACTACGTTGTTCCTGACATCGACCGCTAAGCCTTACAAATAAGAATAGTAATAAACCGATAAATAACAGCAAATGTACGATTTATCAAAAGGAGCTGAATTGCTCAACCAGTGGCTGCTGTCGTGGTGTGCGCCATGGCTCACCGTTGTAATTGAATGCCTTCTGGTAGGTGTGGCTCTGCTTTTAGCCTATGCCCTCCTCGCTCTGTTTTACATATATTTCGAACGCCGCCTCTGCGCTGCTTTCCAGTGCCGTATCGGGCCCAACCGAGTTGGCCCCGCCGGAATTCTACAGTCGTTCGCCGATATGTTCAAAATTCTTATCAAAGAGCTTATCGACCTTAAACACAACGACAAATTCCTCTTCGCCCTGGCTCCCTATCTCGTTATCCTCGCCTCAATGCTCTGCTTCGCAGTGCTCCCCTGGGGTAACGGCCTACAGATTATCGATTTCAACATCGGAATCTTCTTCCTGCTGGCTGTTTCATCGATAGGAGTGCTGGGAATCCTGTTGGCCGGTTGGTCGTCGAACAACAAATTCACCCTCATCGGAGCCCTGCGCTCCGGTGCGCAAATGGTCAGCTACGAACTCTCGCTCGGATTATCTGTCGTAACAATGGTTGTGCTGGCTGGCTCAATGTCGGTAACCGATATTGTTATGCAGCAAAAGGATCTCTGGTTCATATTCGCCGGTCACATCCCTGCTATAATTGCGTTCATCATTTACCTCATTGCCGGTACGGCCGAAACAAACCGCGGCCCGTTCGACCTTCCTGAGGCTGAAAGCGAGCTGACGGCCGGCTACCACACAGAATATTCAGGTATCCACTTCGGATTCTTCTATCTTGCCGAATATTTGAACCTATTCATCGTTGCCGGAGTTATGACCCTGTTGTTCTTCGGCGGTTGGATGCCCCTCCACATCCCCGGCTGGAATGGCTTCAACACCGTGATGGACTACATTCCTTCCGTCATCTGGTTCATCGGCAAGGCTATTCTCCTTTCCGGCATTATCATCTGGTTCAAATGGACATTCCCCCGCTTGCGAATCGACCAGCTGCTCAATCTGGAATGGAAATATCTGCTCCCAATCAACCTCGTAAATCTGGTGCTGATGGTCATCGTAGTTTGCTACGGCCTCCACTTCTAAACAGCACAAACACCTAAAGAAACATTAACAACTCCCTCTACATCATAAAAATACGATGAGCGACAATTTCGGAAAAATAGCACAGGTAATCGGTCCTGTAGTTGACGTGGCTTTTGAAGTAGGAGCCGACAATCCAATTCCTCCTATCTACACAGCCCTGAAGGTAGTCCGCCCCGACGGTTCAGAACTCATTCTTGAGGTTGAACAACACATAGGCGAAGATACAGTTCGCTGTGTGGCAATGGAAAGTACCGACGGTTTGCAACGCGGCATGCGCGTCGACAACCTCGGCCGTCCCATAGCGGTGCCAACCGGCGCCCAGGTTAAAGGACGTCTGCTCAACGTCATCGGAAACGCTATCGACCACCTCGGCGAGCTAAACGACACAAACCTCCGCCCAATCCATCAGCCCGCTCCCGCTTTCGACGACCTTACAATCGGAACAGAAATCCTTTACACCGGCATCAAGGTTATCGACCTGCTCGAACCCTACAGCAAGGGTGGTAAAATCGGTTTGTTCGGTGGCGCCGGCGTAGGAAAAACAGTGCTCATCATGGAGCTTATCAACAACATCGCCAAAGGCCACAACGGATTCTCCGTGTTCACCGGCGTTGGCGAACGTACACGTGAAGGTAACGACCTGTTGCGCGAAATGATTGAATCGGGAGTTATCAAATACGGCGAAAAATTTGCCCAAGGAATGGAAAAAGGCGAGTGGAACCTACACGATGTCGACATGAAAGAAGTTGCCGATTCGCAGGCAACACTGGTGTTCGGCCAGATGAACGAACCCCCGGGCGCACGCTTGCGTGTAGCCTTGTCGGGACTGACAGTTGCCGAACAGTTCCGCGATCAGGATGGCGGCGGTAAGGACATCCTTCTGTTCATCGACAACATTTTCCGCTTCACACAAGCCGGTTCAGAAGTGTCGGCCCTCCTTGGACGTATGCCATCAGCCGTAGGCTACCAACCCACGCTAGCTTCCGAAATGGGTGCTCTTCAGGAGCGAATCACATCAACAAAACAAGGCTCAATCACATCGGTTCAGGCTATCTACGTGCCCGCCGATGACTTGACTGACCCCGCGCCTGCAACAACATTCAGCTTCCTCGACGCAACAACCGTGCTCTCACGTAAAATAGCTGAGCTGGGTATATACCCAGCTGTCGACCCGCTGGAATCAACCTCGCGAATCCTCGACCCCCACATCATCGGCGAGGATCACTATCAAACAGCGCAAGCCGTCAAGCAGTTGCTCCAGAAATACAACGAACTTCAGGATATAATCGCTATTCTCGGTGTTGACGAGCTTTCCGACGAAGACAAACTCGTAGTGTCCCGCGCCCGACGTGCCCAACGTTTTCTCTCGCAACCTTTCTTCGTGGCCGAACAATTCACCGGCCTCCCCGGCGTTATGGTTCCGCTGAGCGAAACAATCCGTGGCTTCAAGATGATTCTCTCGGGTGAAATGGACGAATATCCCGAACAAGCATTCCTAAACGTAGGCACAATCGACGAAGCCATCGAAAAAGGAAAGAAACTGCTTGCCGAAGTTAAATAATAATACGTTTATCCAGACACTATGGTACTTAAAGTAATATCTGCCGACGACATTCTGTTTCAAGGCGAAACCGACTTGGTCGAGCTGCCCGGAGCCGAAGGAGCGTTCACTGTGCTTAAAAACCACGCGTCCCTGATCTCGACCTTGGTTGCCGGCAAAATAGTTTACTCCCAGTCGGGAACAAAAAACGTTATCGACATCGACGGAGGAGTTGTCGATGTTGACAACAACATAGTGTCGGTTTGCATATATTGAGCTTATGAAACGCGTATTGTTAACAATAATCCTGGTGGTTGCTGTAGCCGCAATGGCAATGGCGCAAACCGATTCGGTTACTACCGCTACCGAAGCCCAGCCAACTGCACAGGAACAAACAACCCCCTCGGAAAAGGAAGAGAAAAAAATCAACCCCAAAGAGATTATTTTCGAACACCTCACCGACGGATACGGCTGGGAAGTGCCCTTCAGCCACGAAAATCGCATTCCCTTGCCGATAATTGTGCGCGACTACGAAGGACACTGGCACTGCTTCAGTTCGGCCCGCTTACAGCACGGCAAAGAGTACGATGGTTTCCGTCTCGGAGCCGACGACAGCAAATGGCACAATAAAATTGTAGGCGAGCGTCCCGCCATCGTCGATGGAGTTCAGGTAATGGAAGAATATCGCCCCATCGACCTTTCAATCACCAAAAACGTATTGGCTCTATTCATCACTATCGCGCTGGTTATGTGGATGGTGCTACGCGTGGCCGCTTGGTACAAACAAAAGCAATACAAAGCTCCGCGCAAATTCACCGGAGCCATTGAAGCGCTTATCGAGTTTGTCTACAATGGCGTTATCGTGCCCACACTAGGCAGCCGCGCCCACCGCTTCGCACCCTACCTGCTCACCCTGTTCCTGTTCATCCTGGTAATGAACCTGATGGGGCTTGTAGTGATTTTCCCCGGCGGAGCCAACCTCACCGGCAACATTGCCGTAACCCTGGTAATGGCCCTCATCACCTTCTTCATCACCAACCTCTGCGGAACAAAACATTATTGGAAAGATATCTTCTGGCCCGACGTACCCCTGTGGCTGAAGTTCCCGATCCCAATCATGCCCATTATCGAGCTATTCGGCGTATTCACCAAGCCCGCAGCATTGACAATCCGTTTGTTCGCAAACATGCTCGGCGGCCACATAGTAGTCATCGTACTCACACTCCTGATATTCATCCTCGGAGCCTTCGGCGCAGCCGTAACCGGAATGACAACCGTAGTGTCGGTATGCTTCAGCATATTCATGCTCCTGATCGACGTACTGGTAAGTTTCATCCAAGCCTACGTGTTCACCATGCTGTCAACCTTGTTCATAGCCCTTTCAACCGAAACAGGCCAGCACCCCCAGCACGAAACCCAAACAGAAACAAAATAAACAATAAATATCAACTCTCTAAAAACTAAGTATTATGTTAGCAATGATTTTAGCAGAAATCGGAGGTCTTTTAGGCATCGGCGCTTGCATCGGCGCAGCCATAGCAGTAATCGGAGCCGGTATCGGTATCGGCAAAATCGGTGGTTCAGCCATGGAAGCCATCGCTCGCCAGCCCGAAGCCACAGGTGACATCCGTTCGAACATGATTATGGTAGCTGCCCTCGTTGAAGGTGTAGCCCTCTTTGCTGTCGTTGTGTGTCTGCTCTCATTCTTCCTCTAAAAATAAAAGGCAATGGAACTGTTCACGCCTGAACTAGGCCTCGTCTTCTGGATGTTTGTGGCCTTTGGCATTCTCTTCTTCGTATTGGCGAAGTGGGGCTGGCCCGTCATAATAAAAATGATCGAGGGCCGCGCTGACCTGATCGATAAAGGTGTGGAATATGCCCAAAGTGCCAAAACTCAGCTTGACAACGCTCGCCAAGAAGCCCAGAAATACATCGAGGAAGCACGCCGTCAGCAAGCCGACATGCTCCGCGACGCCGACCGCATGAAAACTCAAATTATCGAGGAAGCGCGTCAGGCCGCAACAGCCGAGGCACAAAAAGTGATGGACGCCGCCAAGGTGTCGATTCAGCAGGAACGCAAAGAAGCCGAGCTTCGGATCCGCGACGAAGTCAGCCAGTTCGCCCTCGAAATCGCGACCAAAGTCGTGCGACAGCAAATGTCCGACAACGGAGCCCAGAAAAAGCTCGTCAACACCCTGCTCGACGAAATAGAGAAACAAAACTAAGCAAAACAAGCAAATGGACCAAGGTCTTATACCACGACGCTACGCTAAGGCACTGTATAAATTCGCCCTCGAACAGGGCACCGACAAACGCGTCTATCAACTGATGAAACAGCTGGCAACAGCCATGCAGCAGGAGAATCAACTCTGTCACGTAATGGCCAACCCCTACGTTTCAGCTCAGGACAAGGCCGGTCTGCTTGAAACTGCAGCCGGAGCCGACAAAAACGACAAAACTTTTGCCGACTTCATCGCTCTGCTTCTGAAAAACCGGCGAATCGAGTTTGCACGACAAATCGCATACGCATATCTCGATATCTACCGAAACGAAAACAACATCTATCTGGTCGATATCACAACAGCCGTCGAACTCGATGCTGACCAATCCGAAAAGCTGCACAACGTTGTGCAGCAACAGCTCGGAGAGGCAACAGCCGAGTATTCCCACCACGTTGACCCCGAGCTAATCGGAGGCTTCGTTATAAACATCAATTCCGAACGCCTCGACGCTTCGGTCAGCAACGAACTAAAGCAGCTCCGACTGAAACTGCTCCGCGGCTGATCGGCAACGGGCACAACGTAGTTATTTACCTTTAAACCGGTTACCTAAGCAACCAACAAACAACAATGATAAACCCAAGCGAAATATCGGAAGTATTAAAACAACAACTCGAAAACGTCAACTCGAAAGTTGCGTTTGAAGAGGTGGGCACCGTTTTGGAAGTGGGCGACGGGGTTGCCCACGTTTATGGCCTTGACAACGTTAAGGCAAACGAACTTGTCGAATTCGAAAACGGTGTGAAAGGCGTGGCAATGAACCTGGAGGAGAGCAACGTCGGTGTGATCCTTCTAAACAATATCAACCGCGTGACCGAAAACATGACCGTGCGCCGCACCGGCGAAATTGCATCAATTCCTGCCGGAGAAGGCCTGCTCGGACGTGTCATAAACGTCTTGGGCGAACCAATCGACGGAGCCGGCCCAATCACCGGCGAATTATACCGCATGCCCCTCGAACGAAAAGCCCCAGGTGTAATTTTCCGTCAGCCTGTAAAACAACCGCTGCAAACAGGTATAAAAGCTGTCGATTCGATGGTGCCAATCGGACGCGGCCAGCGCGAGCTCATTATCGGCGACCGCCAGATCGGTAAAACAGCAATCGCTATCGACACAATCATCAATCAGCGCAAAAACTACGAAGAAGGCAAACCCGTTTACTGCATCTACGTAGCAATCGGCCAAAAAGCATCGTCGGTAGCCGCTACCGTACAAACCCTGCGCGAACAAGGCGCCCTACCTTACACCGTAATCGTAGCCGCCAACGCATCCGACTCGGCCGCGATGCGCTACTATTCCCCATTCGCCGGCGTCGCCATAGGCGAATATTTCCGCGACACCGGCCGCGACGCCCTAATCGTTTACGATGACCTGTCGAAACAAGCCGTTTCGTATCGCGAAATCTCACTTATCCTAAAACGCCCCTCGGGTCGCGAAGCCTACCCCGGCGATATTTTCTATCTCCATTCGCGTCTGCTCGAACGCGCCGCCAAGATTATCGACAATCAAGAAGTGGCAGCCTCGATGAACGACCTCCCCGAAGTGTTGAAAGACAAAGTTAAAGGAGGAGGTTCGCTCACAGCCCTTCCAATCATCGAAACCCAAGCCGGCGACGTTTCTGCCTACATTCCCACAAACGTTATCTCAATCACCGACGGCCAGATCTACCTCGAAACATCATTGTTCAACCGCGGTATCCGCCCGGCCATCAACGTAGGTATATCAGTGTCGCGCGTTGGCGGTAACGCCCAAATCAAATCGATGAAAAAAGTGGCCGGCACGCTGAAAATCGACCAGGCTCAATTCCGCGAACTAGAATCATTCACCAAATTCGGCGGCGATATCGACCCCGTAACCGCCCGAGTAATCGACAAAGGCCGCAAAAACGAACGCCTCCTCATCCAGCCACAGTACTCACCTATGGCTGTTGAAGATGAAGTTGCCGTTATATTCTGCGGAACAAAAGGGTTGCTTCAGGAAGTCCCCGCCGAAAAAGTGGCCGAATTCGAAAAACTCTTCCTCCAGCTGCTCCACGCAAAATATCAAAAAGAAGTGCTCGACGAACTGCGCCAAGGCAAACTAACCGACGACGTAGCCGACAAACTGACCCAGTGCGCAGCCGAAATAACCAGCCGTTACAAATCGTAAAACCAAAGCTCAATGGCAACATTACGCGAACTAAAAGGAAGAATCACCTCCGTAAACTCTACAGAGAAGATTACAAGCGCTATGAAGATGATTTCGTCGGCCAAAATGCACAAAGCCGAACAATCACTCCGTAAGCTGCTGCCTTTCCGCGCCCAAATCCAAACAATTATGGGCAACCTGTTGTCGACCGACGGTGAATTCTCATCGCCACTGATTGAGGAGCGACTCGTTGAAAAAGTTGCGATTGTTGTGTTGGGAAGCGACGACGGTCTCTGTGGAGCCTACAACATAAATGTTTTCAAAGGCCTGCTTCTGGCTATAAACCAGTTGCGCCAAAAATATGGTGAAGGAATCGAAATCCACCTATATCCCGTCGGCCAGAAAATGCTCAAAGCGGTGCGCAAGCTCGCCGCAGGAAAAATAATCCTTGCCTGCGACAAACTGATAAGTGCCAAAAGCACCCCCGCCCAGGTAAAAGAGTTGACAACAACCCTAACCGAAGCTTTCACCAACGGACAGTTCGACAAACTCGACGTGCTTTACATGAGCTACAAAAGCGTTAGCCGCCAAGTGCTTACACGAGAGCCATTACTTCCTGTATCGCCCCGCACGCTTGTCGACAACGAGGTGAAGCAACTATGTCGTCCCTGCATATTCGAACCCGATGCAAACACCATCTTCACCAGCGTATTGCCCCTTTTCGTGCGCGCCTTCATGCAGGAAACATTCACCCAGAACGCCGCTTCCGAGCAAGCCGCCCGCGTAATGGCAATGCAAACAGCCGCCGACAACGCCCGAAAACTGCTCGACGATCTGCAGCTTGAGTACAACAAACTTCGCCAGCAAGCAATCACATCCGAACTGCTCGACATTCTCGGAGGCCAAGTCAGATAAACAAACGAAAAAACAATAATAACCAATCATACACACCAACCAAACAATACCTATGGGCAGTGTAAAAGAATATTTTTCAACACTTGGAACAGGCGTTACAAGCCTGCTCAAAGGTTTAGGTGTCACCGGTAAAGAACTGTTCACCCCAAAAGTAACAGAACAATATCCCGACCACCGCGACACCATAGCCTATGCCGCACCACGTTTCCGTGCAAAGCTGCAATTTATATATGAACCCGACGGCCGCAACCGATGCACAGCCTGCGGAACATGTCAACGTAATTGCCCCAACGGCACAATCAACGTAACCACAAAAACAGTTGATATGCCCGACGGCAAAAAGAAACGCAAACTCGACGAATACTTCTACGACTTGGGTTCCTGCACTTTCTGCCAACTGTGTGTAACAACATGCCCGTTCGACGCTATCGAGTTCTGCAACGACTTCGAGCAAGCAGTTTTCACCCGCGAAAAGCTCGTGCTCAAGCTTAACTATCTGCCCGAACAGCCCGGCGACCCGGCTCCCAAACCAGGAATGCCCGCCCGCCCGGCAGCCACGGCCGCTCCTGCTCCCAAAGCAGCCGCCGAAGCCCCCAAAGCAGCGGCCCCTGCCGAACCAAACGAAAATAAAAAAGAAAACTAATATAGTATGGAATCAGTCGGAAGTATTGTAATTTACTCGATAATCGTAGCCGCGATTATCATATTTTCGATACTCACTGTCACCACACGCAAGATTTTGCGTGCCGCTACCTACCTGCTGTTCACCCTCTTTGCTACTGCAGGCCTCTACTTCTTGCTCGATTACGAGTTTCTTGGGGCCGTACAGATTGCGGTTTACGCCGGCGGTATCGTGGTGCTGTTCGTGTTTGCTATCCTGCTCACGAGCCACCCAGGCGACAGTAGTGCGGAACTGACCCCGCGCCGCCGCTGGCGCGGACTCATCGCTGCCCTCGCTTCGCTGGCCGTCCTGGCTTTCGTAGTATGCAGCCGCCCCGAGTTCTGGTCGAAGCTCATCCCTGAATTCACTCAGCAGTTATCAATGAACAATCTGGGTACAATCCTGCTCGGAACCCAGAAGTACCAGTACCTGCTGCCGTTCGAGGCTGTGAGCGTGTTGTTGCTGGCATGTATAATCGGTGGTGTCGTAGTGGCACGTAAACGCTAAAAAAAACAGTAAGTCATTATGGAAAAAATTCCCTTGGCACTCTACATCCTACCTTCGGTGATAATGTTTTGCTGCGGCGTATACGGATTCATTACCCGCAAAAACATGATTGCGATACTGATTTCGCTCGAACTGATGCTGAACGCTGTCGACATTAACTTCGTTGTCTTCAACCGTTTCCTCTTCCCGGGCGCCTTAGAAGGTATGGTCTTCACCCTCTTCGCAATTGCCATTGCAGCTGCCGAAACAGCTCTGGCTATAGCTATTATCGTGAACATTTTCAGGGCCGTGCGTAATATCGACATCCGCGACCTCGACAAACTCAAACTCTAAACGGAAATGGAAACAATATCAATCCTTATACTTGCCATTCCGCTGTTCATGTTCCTGCTGCTCGGCTTGACAGGCATGAAAATGAGCCACCGAACCGCTGGTGTGCTGGGATGTCTGGGCATGGGTACTGTGCTGGTGCTCAGCTATTACACTGCCCTTACGTATTTCTTCAGCGGATGCCCCCAATTTATCGACGGAGCCGGCCAACGTCTGCAGGTTATTCTCTGGAATCAAACCTGGATGCAGTTCACCGACACCCTCGTCATTAAGCTCGGATTCCTTCTCGACCCGATTTCCGCCCTGATGCTGATTGTAATCCCAACAATCTCCTTTATGGTCCATCTATACTCAATGGGCTATATGCGCGATCATCACGGCGTTTATGAGCACGGCTTCCAGCGATTCTACGCTTTCCTGTCGCTGTTCTCCTTCTCAATGCTCGGACTGGTTGTGGCAACCAACATTTTCCAGATGTATATCTTCTGGGAGCTGGTAGGCGCATCATCATACCTGCTAATCGGATTCTACTACGTGAAACCGTCGGCCGTGTCAGCCTCCAAAAAAGCCTTCATTGTTACACGCTTCGCCGACCTCGGCTTCCTAATCGGTATTCTCGTACTATCCTACTTCACCGGAATCTTTGACTTCATGAGTCTCACCTCCACACCCGTAGCCGGAATGGAAGGTGTTTATCACGTTAGCGAAGAAACAGCCATGGGTGTGAAGAACATATTCACCAACTCGGCAACCCCGGTATTCATGGGCGCTTCAGTGCTCACATGGGCCCTCGTGCTAATATTCATGGGAGGTATGGGTAAATCGGCAATGCTGCCGCTACACATCTGGCTCCCCGACGCCATGGAAGGCCCAACCCCGGTTTCGGCGCTCATCCATGCCGCAACAATGGTTGTTGCCGGTGTATACCTCGTAGCACGTCTGTTCCCGCTCTACCTTATGGAAACGGCTGCTCTGGAATTCATCGTTGTGGTCGGTGCGCTCACAGCTCTCTACGCTGCTGCTGTCGCATGTACACAAATCGACATCAAACGCGTCCTCGCCTTTTCAACAATCTCACAAATTGCTTTCATGATGGTTTCGCTCGGTGTTGCACGCCCCGAATTCCACCACGGAGTAGGCTACATGGCCGGCATGTTCCATCTGTTCACACACGCCATGTTCAAAGCCCTTCTGTTCCTCTGCGCAGGTGCCCTCATCCACGCAATCGGTTCGAACGACTACACCGCAATGCACGGACTACGCAAATACATGCCCGTAACCCACATCACATTCCTCATCGGATGCTTGGCCATTGCCGGCATAATCCCATTTGCCGGGTTCTTCTCCAAGGATGAAATCCTGACAGCCTGCTTCGGCAACAGCACTCTGTGGTATGTTTGGATGTCGTTCGTGGCAGGTCTCACAGCTTTCTACATGTTCCGCCTCTACTACCTAATTTTCTGGTGGAAAGAACACAAAGTAGCCGACCCCCATCACAAACCCCACGACCAGGCCTGGACAATGACACTGCCGCTGGTAATTCTGGCCGCAATCTCATGCGTAGCCGGTTTCGTGCCAATGGGCAATCTGGTTACATGGAACGGAACTCCGATGTTCGACCACGCCGGCTTCCTCACAAACCTGGAACATCTCAACTGGAGCGTTGCCTGCGTGTCGTTGGCTGTGGCAATCATCGCCATACTCATCGCAACAAAGATGTACAAAACAGAGAATCCCCTCCCCGCAAAACTGCGTCAGGCTATGCCCCGTCTGTGGGACTGGAGCTTCCACCGCTTCTACTGGGACGAACTCTATCTCTTTGTCACCCACAAGATAATTTTCGACCGCATCTGCCGCCCGATCGCATGGTTCGACCGTCATATCATCGACGGAACTATGGACTCGTTCGCCCGCATGGCACAATGGGCTTCCGTAAAGATACGCCCGCTGCAGTCAGGCCATCTGCAGATGTATGTATGGTATTATCTGATTGGCGCATTGCTGCTTAGCGCAATCACAATGCTATGTCTGCTATAACCACGTAACCTACGATACTGAAAAATATAGTAATTATGATATTCTCAAACATTCTGATATATTTTGTAGTCATACCGCTGATTATGCTCGGTTGCCTGTTCCTGTGCCGGAACATGAAACAAATCCGTGCCGTAGCGGTAATCGGCTCCACAGCGTTGGTTGCGCTGTCGGTATATCTGCTGGTCGACTTCCTCGGCCTTCGCGCCGCCGGCAACGATGCCATCATGCTCTATCAAGGCTCCTGGATGTGGTTCAAACCACTTAACATCCATCTAGCCGTCGGTGTCGACGGCATCTCTGTAGCTATGATCCTGCTGTCGTCGATCATCGTTTTTGCCGGTACATTTGCCTCTTGGAAAATCTCACCCCTGCCGAAGGACTTCTTCTTGTGGCTGATTCTGCTGTCGACCGGCGTGTTCGGATTCTTCATCAGCATCGACCTGTTCACAATGTTCATGTTCTACGAAGTTGCCCTCATACCCATGTACTTGCTCATCGGCCTCTGGGGAACCGGACGCAAGGAGTACTCGGCAATGAAACTGACCCTGATGCTTATGGGTGGTTCCGCATTCCTGATGCTCGGTATCCTTGGTATATATTACCATTCGGCAGCCGACGGCAACCTGACAATGAACCTCCTCGAAATATCGGCCAACAACGCTATAAGCCACAGCTGGCAATATTTCCTCTTCCCAATCACCTTCGTAGGCTTCGGCGTGCTTGGAGCAATGTTCCCATTCCACACATGGAGCCCCGACGGTCACGCATCGGCTCCCACAGCCGTGTCGATGCTCCACGCCGGCGTGCTGATGAAACTCGGAGGCTACGGTTGCTTCCGCGTAGCTATCTATCTGATGCCATTCGCAGCAAACGAACTAGCCTGGATATTCCTAATCCTTACGGGTATATCAGTCGTTTACGGCGCATTCAGCGCATGCGTTCAAACCGACCTCAAGTATATCAACGCCTACTCATCGGTTAGCCACTGCGGTCTGGTACTGTTCGCCATCCTGATGCTCAACACTACAGCAATGACAGGTGCCGTGATGCAGATGCTCTCCCACGGATTAATGACAGCCCTCTTCTTCGCCCTCATCGGTATGATTTATGGCCGCACCCACACCCGCGACATCCGCCTAATGGGAGGTTTGATGAAAATCATGCCTTTCCTTGCCGTATGCTACGTGATAGCCGGTATGGCATCGCTTGGATTGCCCGGCTTGAGCGGCTTCGTTGCCGAAATGACAATCTTCGTAGGTTCGTTCCAAAACGCCGATATGTTCCACCGCGTGTTCACAATCGTTGCCTGTTGCTCAATTGTAATCACCGCTGTCTACATCCTTCGTGTTGTTGGCAAACTGCTCTTCGGTCCCGTTCAGGACAAACACCACCTCGAACTCACCGACGCAACCTGGTGGGAACGCCTCTCTGCAATCACCCTCATCGTATGTGTGGCCGGCATCGGCTGCTTCCCCAACTGGATCAGCGAGCTCCTGCACCAGTCGTTCGCCCCGATTATCGAAGTATTATCAAAATAACAAGCCCTAATAAACTAAACAATGGATTATTCGCAATTTTTGGCAATGCACCAGGAAATAGGGCTGTTAGTCCTGATTCTGCTAGTATTCCTCTTCGACACATTCTCTTCACGTCCTGTAACGCGCGGATTGTCGACACTGAGCATCACACTCTTCGGCATCTTTACCTTGCTGGGATTCGTGCAACCCTTCTGCTGCAACAGCGCATCGGCTTTTGCCGGAATGTATGCCACATCGCCGGTGATGACAGCAATCAAGAACATACTCAATGTAGGTGTGCTAATCGTGCTCATTCAGTCAATCAAATGGGCCGAGTCGGAGCACATGCTCATACGCCGCGGCGAGTTCTACGAACTTTTGTTCATCACTCTGCTAGGTATGTATCTGATGATTTCGGCACGCCACTTCCTGCTGTTCATAATCGGTCTGGAAACAGCATCGCTCCCCTTAGCAGCTCTGGTCGCTTTCGATAAAAACCGTTATGAAAGCCACGAAGCCGCCGTCAAGTACATCCTGACAGCCGTATTCTCCTCAGCCATCTTCATGATGGGACTGTCGTTCGTTTACGGTTTAGCCGGAACTTTGTATTTCGCCGACATAGCTGCTTCAATGGCTCAGGGCAAAGCAATGCTCATCGTAGCAGTAGCCTTCGTTATCGCCGGCATGGGATTCAAACTCTCACTGGTTCCCTTCCACTTGTGGACAGCCGACACCTATCAAGGCGCGCCTACAGCAATAACATCATATCTTTCAGTGATTTCAAAAGGATCGGCTGCGTTCGCATTCTTCGTAATCATGGTTCAGGTGTTCGGCCCATTTTACGGCCAAATATGGGAATGGATGCTCTACGCAATTATCATCCTCACCATCACTATAGGTAACCTCTTCGCCCTGCGTCAGAAAAACCTGAAACGATTCCTCGCTTTCTCATCAATATCACAAGCCGGCTACATTATGCTTGGCGTTGTTGCCGGAAGCGCTCAGGGACTCGGCTCATTGATGTACTACGTTCTCGTTTACATCTTCTCCAACCTCGCTGCCTTCGGCGTTATTCAGGCTATCGAAAACAAAACCGGTAAGGTAAACATGGACGACTACAACAACCTGTACTCAACCAACCCAAAACTGTCGTTCACGATGATGCTGGCGATGTTCTCCTTGGCCGGTATACCCCCGTTTGCCGGGTTCTTCTCAAAATTCTTCATCTTCTCGGCCGCCGTTCAGCCCGGAACAATGGCTCTTTATATCCTGGTACTCATAGCATTGATCAACACAATAGTGTCGCTGTTCTACTATCTGATGGTTGTAAAAGCTATGTTCATCAACAATCAGGAAAAGGCAATCATACCCGCTTTCAGTTCAGCAACAAGCGAACGTATCGGTATGACAGCATGCGTTGTAGGAATCATGCTGCTAGGTATTGTCAGCTGTTTCTACAGCGGATTGGTTGAATCTGCACAAATGAATCCGCAATTCATATTCGGAATCTTTGCAAACTAACAGTGTGTAAAATGCGTCAAATCCAATTCAACTGACGCTATCCGCATACAACAGGCTCTGGAGGTAAACAACTATCCAGAGCCTGTTTTTAACAATTTCAATTTATGACTTTCGAAGAACTCAACCTGACCGACGATGTGCTTGACGCACTATACGATATGCACTTCGACCGCTGCACCCCTATTCAGGAACAGGCAATACCAGCCGCTCTGTCGGGTCGCGACGTCATTGCCGTAGCTCAAACCGGCACCGGAAAAACGGCCGCTTTCCTGTTACCCGTAATCAACGAACTGGGAAAAAGGGCGCAGTCTGACAAGGTAAAATGTCTGGTAATGACTCCAACGCGTGAGCTCACAATGCAGATCGACGCGCAAATGGACGGCTTCTCCTATTATGTACCCATTTCCTCGCTTGCAATATATGGAGGAACCGACGGCGCTCTATTCTCGCAGCAGCAAGCCGCACTGAAGAACGGCGCAGAGGTGATCATAGCCACTCCCGGCCGGCTCATTGCTCACCTGCAAACGGCCGACATCGACCTTTCTCAGATTGAATTCTTCATCCTCGACGAAGCCGATCGCATGCTCGACATGGGTTTTTACGACGACATAATGCAAATTGTAAAACGGCTTCCCCAAAAACGGCAAACAATGCTTTTCTCCGCAACAATGCCGCCCAAAATACAAAAACTGGCCAAAACCGTGCTCCACAACCCCGTCGAAATCAAAATAGCAGTCTCGCGGCCTACCGAGAAAATCGACCAGCGGGCATTCGTTTGCCCCGAACAGAACAAAACCGCTATATTACGCAATATATTCCGTACGGTTAGTTCCGAACGCGTAATTGTGTTTGCATCGTCGAAAATAAAAGTTAAGGATTTAGCCCGAGAATTACGTTCCAACAAACTAATAGTAGGCGAAATGCATTCCGACCTCGACCAGAAAACCCGCGACGAAGTGATGCACAAATTCCGCAACGGCCACACCAACATTCTTGTTGCAACCGACATCGTTGCCCGCGGAATCGATATCGACAATATATCGTTGGTCGTGAACTACGACGTTCCCCACGATGCCGAGGATTATGTTCACCGCATAGGCCGCACCGCGCGTGCCGGAGCCGGCGGAATAGCAATCACCCTTGTCGGCGAGCGCGACCGCCGCAAATTCCACGACATAGAATCGTTTCTGGGCTATAAGGTAAAGCGCGAGGGCAACGAAGAGGAGCGCCCAGAATCCGCCCCGACAAAAAAATCCAACGCCAAACGCAACGTCCCCGGCGACCAACCCTCCGAAAAGCCTGCGTCCACAAAACGCCGCCGGTTCTATCACAAAAAGAAAACGACGGGCAAACCTTCACCCCGGCAGCCCAAGCAATAGAACCTTATAGTGCACCTTGCTCAACCAGAATGCACACGCGCTCAATAATCGCATCCTTGTCGTCCTTGTCGGGGTTATACTTAGCCTTTAGGTTCACCCCGAAAAAATGGCCGAACGTTTGCCAGAAACCCGCACGAAACGAACCCAAAAACGCCTTTATGATATTATAGCTGCTCTGGTCGGTTTCGCGGTTGATAAGTTTCACCAACATCTGCCCCTGCGACTTCGTGAACCTGCGCAACACCGGCTTGTACTGATTGAAAATCTCCTTTTCCATACGGCTAAGGTACTCCTCACGCTCCTTCTTTGTCGGGAAGGTTTCAATGTATTCGTAAGTTTCCAACAAAGTCTCGGCAATAAGCTTCGCGTAGGGTAGGGTACGCTTAACGTCACGAACCGTTTTCCAATAAAACTGCTCCTGCTTCTTGTTTTTAAAGCGCATCTGCGGAAAAACGGTTATCTGGTTAAGCACAAGCATCAACGCCGTGTCGCCCTGCTCCGTGACAAAATGGTATTTGCCCCGGACAAACTTCCTCTGAGCCTCAGGCACCTGCTCCAACCCCAACGATATAGCATCGTCGAGCATCTCAGATGCTGCCGGAACAATGTCGGCCAAGGCTGACGTGACCGAAAAAAAGACCAAAATTAGTATTAAAAACAGACGTCTCATACATATATAACGTTTTTCCAACGCAAAGATTGCAAAACTTCCGTTGTCTGAGTCAAAAATAAAACGTAAATTCGCACATTGTCTTTATTGAGACACCTAACACAGTAAATAAGAAACAAACAAATGGATAAGGAACTTGACTGGAGCAACCTGACGTTCGGCTATATCCCAACCGATTACAACGTGCGTTGCTATTTCCGCGACGGAAAGTGGGGTGAAATTGAAGTATCCCAATCAGAAACAATCAATTTGCACATAGCAGCCACAGCGCTTCATTATGGACAGGAAATTTTTGAAGGTCTGAAGGCTTTCCGTGGCAAAGATGGGAAAATACGAATCTTCCGTCTGGAAGAAAACGCCAAACGTATCGCCGACAGTGCCCGCGGAATCATGATGGAACCTGTTCCTGCCGAGCTGTTCGCCGAAATGGTGAAAAAAGTAGTGAAACTCAACGAACGCTTCGTTCCCCCTTACGGCTCAGGCGCTTCGCTCTACATACGCCCCCTCGAACTGGGCATCTCGGCCCAGGTTGGCGTTAAGCCCGCAAAAGAATTCGTGTTCATGATTCTGGTCACCCCCGTAGGACCCTACTTCAAGGAGGGATTCAAACCTACAAATATCTGCATAATGCGCGACTACGACCGCGTAGCTCCCAAAGGAACAGGTCGTTGGAAAGTTGGCGGCAACTACGCAGCTTCCCTGTCAGCCGGCGAAAAAGCTCACCAGATGGGCTATTCCGCAGTCCTTTATCTCGACCCCAAAGAGAAAAAATATATCGACGAATGTGGCCCGGCCAACTTCTTTGCTGTAAAAGACGGAGTTTACATAACCCCCGCATCCGAATCGATTCTGCCCTCAATCACAAACATGAGCCTCATGCAGCTGGCCGAAGATATGGGCATAAAAGTTGAACGCCGCCATATCACTATTGACGAGCTGGCTCACATACAGGAAGCTGCCGCTTGCGGAACCGCGGCCGTTGCTTCGCCCGTGGGCGAAATCGACGACATCGACACAGGTGCAAAATATGTGCTCAGCGCCGACGGTCAGCCCGGCCCCGTAACCACCGCCCTCTACAATAAGTTGCGTGCCGTACAGCTTGGCGACGAGCCCGACCTCCACAACTGGGTAACTGTTCTCTAGACATGTACGATTACCAGCAGCTAATCGACAAATACTATCCGGCCGATGCTGCCGATCCGGAATCACGGCGAATTTTCATGCTCCATGCCAGCCAGGTGGCAAACCTGGCGCTGGCATTGAACCGCGAGCGCAACCTTGGACTCGATCCGGCTGAAGTAGAAGCCGCCGCAATGTTACACGATATCGGCATATACGCCACGAAAGCTCCTGGAATACATTGCTTTGGCGAAGCTCCTTATCTGCAACACGGAATTATCGGAGCCGAACTTCTGCGACGCGAAGGGGCGCCTGAGCAGCTGGCCCTCGTAGCCGAACGTCACACAGGCGCAGGCATCACTGCCGAGGATATTTTCCAACAGGACATGCCACTCCCCCTAGGCGACTATATGCCGCAATCTCAGCTGGAAAAACTTGTTTGCTATGCCGACAAGTTTTACTCAAAAAGCGGAGCAATGCGGAAAAAAAGCATTGAACGCGTGCGCGCTTCAATGGCACGCCATGGCTCCGACACGTTAGAGCGTTTCCTGCGTTTGTACAACCTTTTCGGCCTCTCTGATGCAGATTTGGAACCAACCGATTAACGACAATGGCCAATAAAATAGTTGAAACCCCGCTGATGAAGCAATATGTCGAGATGAAAGCAAAACATCCCGATGCAATATTGCTGTTCCGTGTGGGAGACTTCTATGAAACATTCTCCGATGATGCCATTGCAGCATCCGAGATTCTTGGAATAACGCTGACACGCCGTGCCAACGGTTCGGCACAGTACGTCGAGCTTGCCGGATTCCCCCACCATGCCCTCGACTCATACCTGCCGAAGCTCGTGCGTGCCGGAAAGCGCGTGGCTATATGCGAACAACTCGAGGATCCGAAAATGACCAAAAAGTTGGTTAAACGCGGTATAACCGAGCTCGTTACCCCCGGTGTTGCCGTAACCGATACTGTGCTCAACCACCGCGAGAACAACTTTCTGGCTGCAGTTTATTTCGGCCAGCGCGGAGCCGTTGGAGTAAGCTTCCTCGACATCAGCACAGGCGAGTTCCTCGCCGCAGAAGGCACAGCCGACTATGTCGACAAACTAATGGATAAATTCGCGCCCAAGGAGGTGCTGGTCGAACGCGGCAGGCGCCGCCTGCTCGACGAATCCTTTTCGGCAGCCTATCTGGCTTTTGAACTCGACGACTGGATTTTCACAGCCGACGCCGCCCGTGAACGCCTCCTGAAGCAGTTCGGCACCACATCGCTCAAAGGCTTTGGCATAAGCTCCATGCCCTCGGCAATAATCGCTGCCGGAGCGGCGATGCACTATCTCGACATCACCAACCACACCAAAACAGCCCACATAACCAAACTGTCGCGAATCGAAGAGGACAACTATGTTCGCCTCGACAAATTCACAGTGCGTAATCTGGAGCTGGTCACTCCCTTGGGCGACGACGGACGTTCCTTGCTCGACATCCTCGACACAACCGTAACGCCAATGGGTGCCCGCATGATGCGCCGCTGGCTCCTCTTCCCACTCAAGGATCCCGAGGCTATCAATGCACGGCTCGACGCTGTCGAGCAACTGATGCGCGACAACGACACCCGCAACGCCATCAGCCGCCGGCTCGAAGGGGTGGGCGACATGGAACGAATCATTTCGAAAGTGGCCGTAGGGCGCGTAAGCCCCCGCGAACTCGTGTTCCTGCGCACATCGCTGGCTGCTGTGGCCGACCTGCAGCAAATGTGCGCCGACGTAGAAGCCCTCCATAACATGGCCGACCAGCTGAACCCCTGCCGTCAGTTGCGCGAACGCATCGAACACGAAATTGTTGACGACGCGCCGATTGCCGTAAACCGCGGTCAAGTGATAAAGCCCGGTGTCGACGCCGAGCTCGATGAGTTGCGCGACATAGCTTTCCGCGGCAAAGACTATCTGCTCCGGTTACAACAGCGCGAATCGGAAGCTACCGGAATAGGCTCGTTGAAAATCGGCTACAACAACGTGTTCGGCTATTATATCGAGGTTACAAACACCCACCGCGACAAAGTGCCGCCGCAATGGATTCGAAAACAGACCCTCGTAAATGCCGAGCGTTACATAACCGAAGAGCTGAAAGAGTATGAAGAAAAGATTATAACCGCTCAGGAGCGTATTGGCGCAATCGAAACCCGGCTGTTCAATCAACTGGTTGCATCTGTGGCGGAATACATACCTGTAATTCAGTTGAACGCAACATTGGTAGGCCGACTCGACGTGCTTGCCTCATTTGCCCGGGTGGCGCTCATCAACCATTATAACCGTCCCGTTGTCGACAATTCGCTCGAACTGGCGCTGTGCGAAGCCCGCCATCCCGTAATCGAGCGCCAGCTCCCCGAGTCGGAACCATACATTTCCAACAGTGTTACCCTCAACAACGAATCATCTCAGATATTGATGATTACAGGCCCGAACATGTCGGGTAAATCCGCATTGTTGCGACAAACTGCGCTTAATGTAATCATGGCTCAAACCGGTTGCTTCGTCGCCGCCGATTCGGCCCATATTGGTATCGTCGACAAGGTGTTCACCCGCGTAGGCGCTTCCGACAACATCTCCCTGGGCGAGTCAACCTTCATGGTCGAAATGAACGAGGCGGCATCCATACTCAACAATATGAGCCGCCGCTCGCTCATCCTGTTCGACGAGCTTGGTCGCGGCACATCAACCTACGATGGCATTTCAATAGCCTGGGCAATTGTTGAGCATATACATAACCACGCCGGAATCCACCCCAAAACTCTATTCGCTACTCATTATCACGAGCTTAACGATATGGAGGCAGGCTATGAGCGCGTACGTAACTATAATGTTTCGGTGCGCGAGATAAACGGCAAAGTGGTGTTTCTGCGCAAACTGGCCCGTGGTGGCAGCGAACACAGCTTCGGAATACATGTTGCCAAACTGGCAGGTATGCCCCGCGAAATTGTGGAGCGCGCCACCCAAGTGCTTCACCGCCTCGAAAGCATTAACTCGCGCGACAATGGTGCCTCTTCTCCCGAAACGGCCCGGATCCTGCAGCCCGACGTATCGCCCGGAGTTCAACTCTCCTTCTTCCAGCTCGACGACCCCGTGCTCCAGCAAGTACGCGACGAGATTCTCAACCTCGACATAAACAACCTTACCCCGATGGCGGCTCTCAATAAGCTCCACGACATTCGCCAAATCATAACCGGCAAATCCTAAGCCGAGTAGCAACGGGGTGAAAAAAGACGCGGTATTAACGAAATATTTCCATAATTCTGCGTAACTTTGTAGCATAACAGTTTTCAAACCATGTCTACAACACAAACCAACGGTAAAAATCAATCATACATCTTCCCTGAGCCGACAATACGGCGACTTCCATGGTATTTGGCCTACCTTGGCCGTCTCAAAGAGAGCGGTGTAGAATATGTTTCATCAACGCAGATTTCGAAGGACATAAACGTTGATGCGTCGATGATTGCCAAGGATTTGTCTCATCTTAACATTAAAGGTAAAACACGCATCGGCTATCATGTGGCCACACTCGAACACGAACTGCAGGACTTTCTGGGTTTCAAAAACCTGCATAATGCCGTTATTATAGGTACAGGGTCGCTTGGTAGTTTGCTACTTCAGGATGCGGGTCTTTATGACTATGGTTTACGTATCGTTGCCGGATTCGATGTTGACCCGTCGAAAAACGGAACTGTTATCGGTGGCATACCCGTCTACAGCATGGATTCGTTTGAGGAGCGGCTCCCGCAGCTGAACGCTGAAATCGGCGTTATCACCGTCCCGGCCAACGTTGCACAGCAAGTTTGCGACCGCATCGTTGCAGCCGGAATCCATGCCCTGTGGAACTTTACCCCCTTCCGAATCACTGTCCCCGAAGGCATTGTAATTCAAAACACATCAATCTATGCTCATCTGGCTGTGATGTACAACCGGCTCGACCTGCGCAACCACAACCTGAAAGCATGAAAATATTTGCATATATGGGCGCCGGCAACGAGTTAGAAATGATTCCCGACTCGTCGTTGGTTAAAGATGGCAAACCATTTTTTGTTCCGGGCATTGCCGACGACAGCCAATGGGTTTACAACATTGGAATAGCCTTGCGGCTTTCGCGCCTTGGCAAAGGAATACAACCAGAATTCTCAATGCGTTATGTCGATGCTGCTACAGTTTGTGCGCTCCCTCGCGCCTATGGGCATACATCCTTGCTCGACCATTGTTTCGACGGCGCCATTATAGTAGGTAACTGGATAGAACTCAACTCGCTGCCAGCCCAACAGCCCTGGCAATGCACCCTTTCAACCGGACTCGAACTGCAATTTTCACCGCTTGCCGAGTTTTCGGCTCTCCTTGAGCAAATCAGTGAGTGGGTATCGATAAAGATGGGTGATATACTTGTTCCTTCAACCCGTGTGGGCGCCGAGGCTTTGCCCGAAGGATATCTGTTTGAAGCTTCGTTGCAAGGCCAAAAATGCTTGTCGTTCCGAGTGAAATAACCACCAACCGCCAATGCCGTCGATTCTCTACTACTCAATTTTAATATTGATGTTGGCAACGAATGTTGCGGTGATGGCCTATTCCCCCTCTTATTGGAAAGAAAATTCAGTGCTGGAAAAAGGTAAATGGGTGAAGGTGCGTGTCGACTCAACCGGAATTCAGCAACTTACCTACAGCCGGCTTCAGCAGCTGGGCTTTGCTAATCCGCGGGAAGTGACCGTGTGGGGCTACAGCGGAGCCATGCTCACCGACGACCGTTTCCGCAACGACATCCCCGACGATTTACCGCAGGTCGCCGCAGCGCATGTAGGCGACAAGCTGCTATTTTTTGGCGAAAACAGTACCGAATTGTCTCTCGACAAACTGGCACATCCTTCCCATAGTATAAACCCTTATTCCACAGCAGGCTACTATTTTCTTACCGACGGTCGGCCAGCCTTGGAGCCAAACACAGTTCCATTCATACACTCCCAAACCCCGCAACAGCATTACGAACTTGCCGTTGCTGAGCGCGAACTGGTTAATCCGGGCGAAGCAGGAACGGCTTGGTTCGACCGCCCAATGGAAGATGACGCATCTTCGGTGAGCTACACATTCTCGCTGCCGCGCCATGCAAAGGACACTGATATCAGCATCACCTACTGCTGGGCGAAAGAGAAGGGCAATGCGCTCGAGCTGTCACTTACGGCCGAACCGAATTTAACGCTCAGCGGAACAACACGTAGCCGTGCAACAGGATCACAAAACCTTAACTGGCGCACCGACAGCGCCCGCATTGTAGCTCCGGTATTGTTGGATGATTCTGTTCGCCTGAACTTCGCGCTGGTTCAATCCGCCCAAGGAATGTTTGCCGCAATCGATTGGATACGTGTTAAATATACGGCTGAAAATCGCCTAGACGCCGACTCCCAGATGCTAATGTTCGTGGGCAACGATATCATCCAGCCGCTAAGCATGCTCGCGCCCGATAATGTCCAGTTGTGGGACGTGACCTCCACATTGTCGGCCGACGGTGGTTTACATCGGCGTTTGGTTGCTTTCAATCCCGACGCAACGCTATTCACTCCCGTGGTTGAAGAGATGGTAACCCCCCAAAACCTTCACAGCCGACAACCGGCCGAAATGCTTATTATAGCAGCTCCCGAGCTGGTAGCGCAAGCCCAGGAGCTAGCCCGGATTCATCGCTTGACGCAAGGCATGAGCGTTGAAGTAGCTACCACAACGCAAGTGTACAACGAATATGGGTCAGGTTCGCCGTCGGCATATTCATTACGCCGTCTGGTGAAACATCGCCGCGACATTGCCGCAGATAAATTCAAATACGTATTGCTTTATGGAACAGGTAGCTATGATAACCGTCATGCGCCCATACAGTCCACCGTTCCTACCTACCAATGCCATAACCCGATTTATCAGAACGACGAACGCCTCACTTATGGTACCGACATTTATTACGTGATGCTTGATAACGCTTTCTCCTACAGCATAGCCCATAAGGAACCTCCCGTGCTGGCAATCGGCCGCATCCCCGCCGCCAACGCCTCAGAAGCTGCTACCTACAACGCTAAAGTAGCCAAATTCATGGGCAACACCGATGTAGTTGCCCTTTACGGCACTGCACTATTGTCGTGCGACCTCGGCGACGCAGGCGAGCACTCAACAATAGCCGACAGCCATGCCACACTACTTCAGAGCCTTGATGCCGGTACCGTAATCAACAAAGCATATTCCGATATGTTCCCTGCCAACGCCTCGAAATCGGACTCCCCGCTCGCCCGCCAGACGGTAATCAAACATATGCGTGACGGAATTGGACTTTTCAACTATGTAGGGCATGGCAGCGCCCATAACCTCGTTTCCAAGGCCGGATCAACATGGCTAAGCATCCCGCATCTGACCGGTTGTAACAACGCCCACCCTTATTTGGCAATGCTGTCAACCTGCAATGCAATATGTTTCGACCAGATTGATAACAGTATAGGCGCCGAGATATTGCTGCAACCCCGGGGCGGAGCAATTGCCGTTGTCGGCAACACACGCACATCAGTAAGCAGCTATAACCAGATTCATAACAACATGTTCTTGCGCGAGTATGCAGCACTAAGTCCCGGCGACACTTACGGTAAGCTGTGGCTGCGTGCAGCCACACGATCAATGACTGCCAACCGAATGTCGAATTACGGTAGTATAAACACCATAAAATATCTCTTTCTTGGTGACCCAGCCTTGCAAGTGCCAGTACCGGAATCGACTATCGATATGCGTTTGTCGGCCGACACCGTCCGGCCGCTGACTCCGCTCAAACTCAGCGGAAGGGTAAACGCTCCCGCGTTCAATGGAACCGTAACTGTTTCTCTCTACGCCGATTCCACGACAACGCTGCTGCTTGGCAGACACGAATCCGACCAAGCCGGTACTAAGGTCGTGTCTAACGCCCGCTTGCTTAATACATCGGCTGCGCCCGTGTCGGAAAGCCAATTTTCGCTCGACATCATGCTTCCAGCCTCGGCTTTCGCCGACTCCACCACGAGCGCGCGCATCATTGCCAACGCTGTAGCAAACGACTCATCAACCATTTATCACGGCCGTTTGGCAACTGCCCGAGGCTTCATCGGAGGGCTAAAACTGGAGTCTGCACCGGTTAATGCCTCCACGCTACAAACAGCTTCTATCACAGAATTCTATGTCGACGAAGATCAGCCCGTTGATGCCAGCCCGCGGTTTGTTGCCGCAATCGACGGTGGCGCCGCAGGGCTCAACGTTGGCCAAACCACACTCACCCCAGGCTGTGCGCTGTTCATCGATTCGAAACGTTGTGCCGATGCCCGCCTGATGCCTTTGGCCAACGGCACGTGGACTCTGGACTACACCTCAACGCCGCTTTCCGATGGTCGACACACAGCTTTGCTGGCCATCACCGACAATACCGGAGCTACAGCGCATAAAGAGCTCTCGTTCATTGTCAGCAGCCGTGAAGCTTCCGCATTAATATCATCGCAAGCAACAGTGGCCCACGATGAAATCGAGTTTGCCATCAGCACTACAATTCAATCGCCAACTGCGTTGTGCCTAATCGTGAGCGACGCCTCCGGCCAAACCGTTCACAACGCTCCGCTATTGGCCAACGACAGCAGCTACACTTGGAATCTCAAATCCGACAAGGGGCGGCGAGTCCCTCCCGGACGCTATAGAGCATTCATACAATCAACTGACACAAGACTTTACGCCTCTTCGTCGGCCATTAGTTTTGTCGTCCTGTAATCAACAACCTAAAATTAACTCCAGCAATAAAATAAAACTTTAATTAAAACGTTATAAATTTACGGAGAATTATCCGCGACTCTAGAGCATCACCTATCATTATCTGCAGAAATATGAAAATTAAATCGTTTGCATTCGTCGTTGCAGCAGCCCTCGCGTTGAGTTCCTGCAACAGTGCGAAAACAAATCTCACCTACTTCGAAGGCCTGAAAGAAACTACAGCCGAAACTGCCATCGGCAATAACGATTTTAGTGTCAAAATAGTGCCTGACGATGAGCTGCTTATCACAGTCACATCGACCGACATGGAGGCAACTGCCGAATTCAATATCCCACTGTCGAACCCCGCCTTCAACAGTCAGTTGATCGACGCCGCACAGCCACGCCAGCAAACATACATCGTGAATTCGAATGGCGACATCGACTTTCCCCGTATCGGCAAGATTCATGTTGCGGGAATGACCACCGAGCAACTTGCCGAAAAATTGAAAACCGACATATCAAAATATGCCGTCGACCCAAATGTGAAAGTGTTGTTGGCAAACTTCCATGTCAATGTGCTGGGCGAGGTGACAAAACCCGGTGTTCAGGCTATTACAACCGAACGCTACTCGCTGCTCGACGCGCTGGCAAATGCAAGCGACTTGACCCCCTACGGTGAACGCTCGTCGGTTTTGCTTATCCGCGAGGAAAATGGAAAGAAAACAGTTCACCGGTTCAACCTTAACGACCCCGAAACCCTTAAATCACCCTATTTTTATCTGCAACAGAACGACGTTGTTTATGTCGAACCAAACGCAATCCGGAAGGATAACGCCAAATACAACCAGAATAACTCATACAAACTGTCGGTGATTTCAACCGTTGTGAGCGCTGCCTCGATCATCGCTTCGATGGTGATTGCGCTAACTGTTAAATAATCTGCTAACTATAACCTGTATGGATAACAATAAAGTTCCCGAGACAAAACAACGTCAAACCGATTTCACCGATTTGCTGCGCTCCTATATGGATCGCTGGCCCCTGTTTCTGGTGTCGGTGATAGCGTTCGTTATTATAGGCGCGGTTTACTGCTACATGCGCACAACACGTTTCGAAGTGCAGGCAAACGTGCTTATCACCGACGACGATAAGGAGGCCGACCTGATGCGCGCTGCCGGCTTGTCCGACCTGTTCAGCGCAAATGCTTCGGCCGATGCCGAGCTGGAAATCATAAAATCGTTCACCCTTTACCGGAACGTTGTTCAACAACTGGGCCTGAACACAAGATATGTCATCCGCCACAATATTCTAAAACGCCAGATAGTTTACGATGACACCCCTTTGCGTCTTATCCTCCCCGACCAGCTCCCCGACACACTAATCGGGAATCTGCATTTCAAAGTGCGCATCGACAAAAAAGGCCTGACCTCGGTGAAGGTTTACAACCTGAAGAAAAAGAAAGTATACCAAAAGAACGACCTTACTCTGCCGGCAACGCTGGCCACACCATATGGCGATTTCCGTCTGGAAACAACCCCCGACTTCAAAAGCGGCAAGGCATTGGCAATGAGCATATGGGCCTTTAGCTACGACGCAGCTGCCGAAAATCTACAAAAAGAGGTTCGCTGCTTCACCCCCAGCAAGAAAGCCGACGTCATCACCGTAGCCTATCTCGCAAGCGACGTTGCCCAAGGTAAAAAAATTGTAAACGAAATTGTCGACGAATATAACGATCGCGGTATCGAGCAGAGCCGCAAGAAAGCCCGCAAGATTGCCGAGTTTATCGATGAACGTCTTGCGTCGCTATCAACCGAACTGGCTTCAACCGAACTCGACGCCGAGCAGTTCAAAAAGAAAAACAACCTCACCAATCTGTCGGCCGATGCCGAATATATGATGACAAAGCGCGGTCAAGTTGAGGTTAAGCTCTTCGAGGCTGAAAGCTCGTTGGCATCGCTCGAATTAACCCGCCAGATGCTCGCAAACCCCGACGAGCGCGACGCAATGCTTCCAATCCCCCCTGCCGTAGCCTCCGCCGGAAATATAATTGAGGATTACAACAAGATGATTCTGAAGCGAATGCAGCTCGAAAAAACTGCCAAGCCAACCAATACATCGCTCATTATTCTCAACGACCGCATTGAGGCCCTGCGCAAAAACATCTTCACAACCCTCGACAAAGCTATCGAAACTGCAAAGCTCCAGCTCAAAGAACTCAAAACCACCAATTCGGCCGGGCAGGCTAAACTCAGTCAAGTGCCCCGCCAGGAACGCGAATATCTCGACATAGCTCGCCAGCAGGAGATTCAGCAGTCGCTCTATCTGTTCATGCTCCGCGAGCGCGAGCAAACAAACATGCGTATCGCAAACGCCCTGCCAAAAGGTCAAATTATCGACCGCGCTTACTCCAAAATAAAGCCCAGCGGGCTTGGCAATGCCGTGATGATCATCCTGTTTGCGCTAATTGGCGTGATTGCCGTGCCGGTGGTGCTCTATTTCCGCGACCTGTTGCGCAACCACGTAAACACAGCCGACGAGTTGAAGAAACTGACCTCATTCCCCGTAATTGGCCAGATACCAGCCGAGAAGGATAACAAAGAACAAGTCGACGAAGATTTCGTTGGTCTGGCTACATCGTTGAAACACAACGCTCACCAGCAAGTCAACCGCGTTATTGCAGTAACAGCGGCAGCAAAGGGTCAGGGCGCTTCGTTCACCGCCGCCAACCTAGCCGCAGCCTACGCCTCGATGGGCCATTCTGTCGTGCTGCTCGAACTTAACTTCCGCGACCCACAGCTGGCTGCAACCCAAGGCGCAAAAGCCGCTGCAGGTCCGGCTCAATATCTTGCCGGCCTGGCCGACAAATTACTTCCAACTGCGGCGAAAAGCACTTCAGGCTACGACGTCATCCCTGCCGAAACAGCCGTACGCAACCCGGCGCTATTGCTAGCCAAGGAACGTATGAACGATTTGATTAACGAGCTAACCGCACGTTACGACTATGTAATCATCGACGCAGCTTCAATCGACTTCGCTTCCGACGTGATTTCCATTGCCGCCCACACCAATTCATTGCTGATAGTTGTCCGCGCCGGTGTAACAACCCTCGCCCAGATACGCCGCATCAACGCATTCGTTCGCGACAATGCTCTCGACAATGCCGAACTGGTTGTTGACGGCACCAAGCCTCCGTACAAAATATTTGGGATAACTATCTAACAAACAAATGTCGTCCGGCGATAATAACAGCAACAGCTTGGCCAAATCACTGCTCTCAGCTGTGATTACGCCCCTGTCGTATATCTACAGTCCCGAGCTTCACAACTGGCTTAAACGGCTGGGAAACGTTGCGTATTCTTGCTGGATACGACGCCGGTTCCGACAAGCAAAAGGAGTGTCGTTCTGCCGCGGCCTCAGCATGGCCGGAGGCCATTGTATCACGATAGGCGAAGGCTCCGGGCTTGGATACAACGGGGTGCTTCAGGCATGGACGTGCCGCGACAACGCCACGTTCTCACCCTCCATATCCATTGGACGCAACTGCTGGATAGGCGACAACTTCAATATCAACGCAATCAACTCGATAAGCATAGGCGACGGCGTTCTAACCGGGCGTTACGTCACCATAATCGACAATTCCCACGGCGACTTGTCGGCCGAATCTCTAGCTCTTCCCCCGTTGTTGCGGTGCCCGGTATCGAAAGGACCCGTCGTGATCGGCGACAACGTGTGGCTCGGCGACAAAGTGACCATACTGGCCGGCGTTACTATCGGACGCGGAGCCGTCGTAGCTGCAAATTCGGTTGTTACCCACAACGTTGAACCTAACACCTGCGTGGCCGGATGCCCCGCAAAACCAATAAGATAAGCAATGGCACTAAATATTTTCGTTGTAGTAACGCTCATATTGCTCTGGCAATTCTATCGCAGCGGATTCGAGCGAATCAGCTGCATAGATGCTATTTTTGCCTGCATGTGGGTGCTGTTCTCAATCGAAAATTATGTTACCAACGACTACTACGGCTACTGCACCGGATTCTACGATGAGTCGGCACATGTTATCTGGGAGCCGCTCTACACCTTTCTTGTCGAGCTGTGCAACCCCATGGGCTACGTAGCTTTCAACTCATGCGTGGCTGCCTTTGAGATGTTCACACTCTGCTACATGTTCAAGCGCTTCTGTCCCAAAAGGTACCTTTGGTTCGGGCTGCTTATTTTCATCTGCGACATGTCGAACATGATGACATACATGTGTCTCAAACGCCAATTCTTTGCCCAGATGGCAGCAATGTGGACTCTCTATTTTATGATTGGCTCCGAAAACAAACGCCGCTATCTGTGGGCCATAGTAGCATTCCTTTGCGCAATCAACATCCACTCCTCGGCCTACATAGCACTGCTCTATTTTGTGCTGCCGCTAGTGCGCGGACGCATGGGTTATAAAAGCGGTATTGTGGCAACCCTGCTTCTGGCCGGGTGTATGACCTTCCAGCTGTCGGGTTATTCCGACATGCTGACCATGGCCTTCGAGTACACCCAAGGAAACGACTCCGACCGCTACGGCGTATACATCGAAAACATGGAGGACCTGCAGGGCGACTATGGCGTCGGCGTAGTGCAGACAGCCTTCCAGTTCTTCCTGCTCATAATGCTCATAGCCTACAACAAGCGCGTGACGCAGGTTCAGTACTGGCTCTTCCTGATGTCAATTACAGGCATCATGTTGTTATCGCTGCTCGTCGGCGACCTGTTCCGATTATCAATGTATTTTTCGATTGCAAATTTCTTTACAATACCCGCGTTACTCGACACACTTGATCAACCTTTGGCTTCTTTGCGGCAGAAGGCTCTGTACCTGTTTTTGCTGCTCTGTTCGCTGGCAATTGCCGGCAAAAGCTACTACAACACCATGACCGGCATGAAGGTGACATATCTGACAGCCCCATTTAAGGATTTCCCCACAATTTTCCACGAGGCCGTCAACCCAAGCAACTACGACTTCGACGGAACGCGCGAAATATATTAACTATGGAAGCTCGAATTATAGCAATGTATCTGCCGCAATATCACCCCGTTGCGGAAAATAATAAATACTGGGGGCCGGGATTCACGGAATGGAACAACGTTGTAAAGGCACGCCCTCTTTTCCCCGGTCACTTCCAGCCAAAACTGCCGGCCGATTTAGGCTTCTACGACCTGCGTCTACCAGAAACACGCCAGGCTCAGGCCGATATGGCACGTCAGGCCGGCGTTGAAGGTTTCATGTACTGGCACTATTGGTTCGGCGACGGGAAAATGGTGCTCGAGCGCCCGCTGGAGGAGGTGATTGAATCGGGAAAACCCGACTTTCCGTTCTGTATCGGCTGGGCAAACCATTCATGGACAAACAAAACATGGACAAAAGGTAAAACCTTCACCCGCGATGCCATGATTTTCGAACAGCGCTACCCTGGTATAGACGACTATGTAGCGCATTTCAACTACTGCCTTAAAGCCTTCAAAGACAAACGCTACATAACCGTCGACGGAAAACCATTGTTCTACATCTGGGTGCCATACGACTTCCCCGATGTGCCGGCATTCCTGAACCTTTGGCGCAAATTGGCTGTCGAGGCTGGATTCCCAGGAATGCATTTCGTGGCCACACGCAACGCCCATTCACCTTATTCAGTCGAGGACATGCTCGCTATGGGTTACGATGCCGTTAATAATTGCAACTACAACATGTGGCGAGCCGAATGTAAGGTACGTCATTCAGTAATCTTCAAACGAGGCCTGTATTTCCTTTCCGACAAGTTGAACCTTCCCCTGCAGTGCTTCAACTACAAGAACATAATCAAATGGCTAACCGACGATTATGACTATCGTAACGACGTTTATCCAACGATACTCCCCGGCTACGACCGCTCACCCCGCGCTGGAAAACGAGCCCAGATATACTATAACAACACCCCCGAACTGTTTTCCCGCCACGTGGCCGATGTGCTTGAGCATGTGAAGGACAAACCCTCGCAGCATAAAATAATCTTTCTTAAATCGTGGAACGAATGGGGCGAGGGCAACTATATAGAACCCGACTGCCGCTACGGTCACGCCTATCTCGATGCGCTGAAGCAGCAGCTGCAACGCTGATGCTGTTAACAAACAAAGAACCCTGAAATTTTATGATATGGGGCCTTAAACAAATTGGCAGTGGTGGTGTTAATACTACATATAACTCATCACATTATGAAAGCTAATTTGTTTAAAACCGGATTGATTATTGCCGCAACTATATCGGCTATATCCTGTATGGCACAATCAAAAAGCCTTGTCGACCAGCAAATTGACTCGTTACTGAACTCCCATAAATTCGTCTACGTCGATGGCCGGCCACAGGCAGCCGAGGTTCGGGCCTATGTCGATTCGGTACGCCAACAAATATCGGCATTCTATTACGATCAGTTCCGTCATTTTTCCGACCCGGCAGCTCCTTACTTCCTGTTTCTGAGCAAAGATGCGCAGCTGGCCATGGGAATAGGCGGTTGTGTGAGAATGCGCGGCTATTACGACTGGGGTGGGGCCATCCCTGCTTCAGCTTTCGCTCCATACCTCATCCCGATGCAACCAGACTTGACAAACATGCGTCATATAGGAACAACCCCTGCGGGCACAGCCCTGTTCTTTCGCGTTCTTGGCCGTAATAAAGCACTGGGCGACTATCAATTATACATCGAATGCAACTTTAACGGCTATGAAGGCCGCGACTTCCATCTGAAAAAAGCCTACGCAATAGTCAACGATTTCACTATAGGCTACGCCAACTCAACCTTCAGCGATCCCGCCGCCGTGCCCCCGACAGTCGATGCCAACGGCCCAAACAATAAACTAACGCCTACTTCGGTGCTGGTCAGGTATATGCCAACATTCCACAACCGCTGGACTGTGGCCCTGTCCGTCGAGTCGCCCGAACCCTCGATTGCCGTCGACAATCAAACAACAAAGAGCGTTAGCGCCTGGTTGCCCGACTTTGCCGCCTTCGGTCAGTACCAATGGGCGCCGGGACAGCATGTACGTCTTGCCGGAATAGTACGCACTCTTTCCTATCGCGATATGCTCAGCCGAAAAAACTACAACACAGTAGGGTGGGGCTTGCAGCTCAGTTCCGTAGCTCATCCGCTACGCGAAGTAACAACCTACGCAACCGTCAACTATGGCCACGGCTATCAGAGCCTCGGAGGCGACCTGCAGGTTGGACGTTACGACCTCGTTGGCAATCCAGACCATGCGGGCCGGCTCTATGCTCCCGCATCGTTGGGTTGGTGTGTTGGCGTTCAATATAATTTCCGCCCGAATTTGTTCATGTCGGTGTCGGCCAGCGAGATGCGATACCTGCCATCGCGCAGCGTCAGTGCCGACGAATATAAATACGGCCTGTTCGGTTGCATTAACCTGTTCTGGAATCTCACGCCCCGCATACAAATAGCAGCTGAGTACGACCTTGGCAAACGACAGAACTTCAGCGGTCACCAACGTATTGCCCAACGCGTCGGTGCCCTGGCCCAATTTTCATTCTGATAAATTCATTTCAGTTTTAGGACCCATATCATAAAATTTCAGGGCCCTAAAAACAAAGTCCTGAACCGTTGTGGCTCAGGACTTCTTTTGTGTCGGAATGTGTCAGCTCTATTTCTCCTCTTCCTTTACGGCGGCTGCGTTATCGGCTTCAGCATCGTACCAGGTTGAGTAGATGAGATAGTTACGGGCAATTTTCTGATTTATCTCGCGACTTTTCTCGGGGTCGACCATTTTCACGAATTTAGCCGGAACACCTGCCCACAACTCGTTCGGCCCGATTTTAGTGCGGGAAAGAACCACGGCTCCGGCCGCAACCTGAGCACCAGCGCCAACCTCGGCATCGTCCATTACAACCGACCCCATGCCAATAAGGGCAAAATCGTGGATTTTAGCGCCGTGGATTGTCACATTGTGGCCTATAGAAACGTCGTCGCCAATTTCTATTGTCGATTTCTGATACAGAGTGTGGAGCACCGAACCGTCTTGAATGTTAACGCGGTTGCCGATGCGTATCGAGTTTACATCGCCGCGCAGCACGGCGTTGAACCAAACGCTGCATCCCTCGCCCATAACAACGTCGCCAATCACGGTCGCGTTATCGGCAAGAAAGCAATTCTCACCTATTTCGGGGGTGAATCCCCTTACTGATTTTATTAGTGCCATTGTTTTATTTACTAAGGGGTTGTGTTGCGTTAGCCAGCCATGCAGCTTCGTCGGCCGACAATAGCGGAGTCAGTTCCTCGCGCACGCGGGCGTGATACTTGTTTAACCACTCTATTTCCTGGTCGGTCATGATTGATGTGTCGAACAGGTTTAAATCGAACGGGAACAGTGTGACGGTTTCAAACTGCAGGAAACGTCCGAATTCTGTTTCGAATGCGTCGATTGTCAGCACAAGGTTTTCGCAACGGATACCGTATTCCCCCGTAATGTACAGGCCCGGTTCGTTCGACGTGAGCATGCCCGGACGCAAACCCGTCGGCACATGGTTCAGACGAATGCTCTGCGGACCTTCATGAACGTTCAGGAAATGGCCAACGCCGTGGCCGGTGCCATGCAGGTACGATTTGCCCTCTTTCCAGAGAAATTGACGGGCCAGAGCGTCGAGCTGGTCGCCGCGTGTGCCTTCAGGGAAAATTGCCGACCCCAGAGCGATGTGACCCTTCATCACAAGGGTGAAATCGTGTCGCTCAGCTGCTGTCGGGTTGCCAAGCGAAATAGTGCGTGTAATGTCGGTGGTACCGTCAAGGTATTGTGCACCCGAATCGATAAGTAATAGTCCTTCCGGCTCAAGAACCGATTCTGATGCCTCTGTCGCTTCGTAGTGTACAATGGCGCCGTGGCCACGGTAGCCGGCAATTGTGCCGAAACTATCGTCGAAATACATAGGGCTTTGGCTGCGGAAATGAGTGAGGATTTTTCCAACTCCGGTTTCGGTAAGACGTTCTCCGGCAGCTAATTTGCGTTGAATTTCCATTATCGATTTCACCAAAGCCACTCCATCGCGTAACATCGCCTCATGAATTCCCTGCTGCTGAACAGGATTCTTCTGCCCTTTTAGCATCGCTACCGGCGAAGCGGCGCAAACCAGTCGGCTACCCAGCGCAGCAATCATCGCACTGGAGGTAGAGGCCGGGTCGGCCAGCACGCGCTCACCCTCGGGCAAAGCCTTGAGGAACGATTCCACTTCGCTATAGGGTAGTGTGGCAACGCCGTTGTCGGCTAGATATGCCATCACATCTTCGGTCAGTTTCGTAGGGTCGATAAACAGGGTGCTGTTACTGTCCGACAGATAAAGGAACGCCGTGAATACGGGATTATATTTCACGTCGTTGCCGCGTAGGTTCAGAGTCCAGGCAATTGCATCCAACGCGCAAATCAATGTCGATTCGGCGTTTTCGGAAGCGGCCTCCTTTAAAATCTTCTCGATTTTCGATTTGGCACTTTCGCCTGCGTATTTCTCGAGATGGATAAACACCTTGTCGGTGGGCAATCCAGGACGGTCGGTCCATATATCAAGCGCCGGTTTGAAGTCGGTCGCCAGTTTTATCCCGTGGCGGTGAAGTTCTGCCTTCAAATCGGCGGCTGCGTTGATTGAAAAGAGCATGCCGTCTATGCCTACAGTCTGGTTCGGCTTCAAATTGCCTGCTATATATTGGTTTATCGAAGGTGTGTCGGGCAGCCCGTCTTTCATAAGTCGAATCCCTGTGCCCTCAAGCTGATCAGTAGCCTGGAGGAAATAGCGCGAGTCGGTCCAAAGAGCGGCGTCGTCAGCTGTAACCACCAAGGTGCCAGCCGAACCGTTGAAGCCGCTGAAAAATTCGCGCACGTGCCAATGCTTAGCCATATATTCGCTCTGATGAGGATCGGCATGGGGAATAATAGCCAGGTCGATGCCATTATCGCTCATCTTTTTCCGCAGAAGAGCGATGCGTTCTTTAATTTTAGTGTTCATATGCTTATTTATACTTGAATATGATGCATTATATATCAATACGCAAACTTACAAAAAAACACGCTCAAAATTTGTAGGTAATTAATAAAAATAACTAAATTTGCTCCTGAAAAAGCGCAGCAAAGCCAAAAGCCAGTTACACCGGCATGCGACAGTGAAAAAATCGAAAAATAAAAATATTTTTGCTGGAAAATTTGCAAAATAAAAAAACGCTACGTAACTTTGCACCCGCTTGACAGTTCAAGCCTGTCAAACCATAGAGAACAATAAAATATGCCTCTTTAGCTCAGTTGGCCAGAGCACGTGATTTGTAATCTCGGGGTCGTTGGTTCGAATCCGACAAGAGGCTCAAAGCTGTTGGAAGATGTCTATCATGCTTTCGGCGCTAAAATACTAAGTTTGGGCGAATACCAGAGTGGCCAAATGGGGCAGACTGTAAATCTGCTGGTTTATACCTTCGGTGGTTCGAATCCATCTTCGCCCACTCTTTTTCTGCGGAAGTAGCTCAGTTGATAGAGCATCAGCCTTCCAAGCTGAGGGTCGCGAGTTTGAGCCTCGTCTTCCGCTCTAAAATAACTATGCCAATGTAGCTCAGGGGTAGAGCACTTCCTTGGTAAGGAAGAGGTCGCGGGTT
>JAMPII010000001.1:421463-441452 GCA_023662835.1 Muribaculaceae bacterium
GCACCGGTCTCCAAAACCGGGTGTCGGGAGTTCGAGTCTCTCGTCCCGTGCAAAACAAAAACAAATGAAAAAACTAAAACTACTTACGGATCTACAAGAGTCCTACACCGAACTCCGGTTCAAGACCTCTTGGCCATCTAGAGGCCAGCTGGTGAAAAGCAGTTGTATCGTGCTAATCGCTTCCATCATTATAGCACTAATTATTCTGCTCTTCGATCAGATTATCGACCTCATTATGCATTTCGTATACTCAATTTAACGCTTAAACATTATCACAGCACTATGGCTGAAAGGAAAAAAGAATGGTATGTGCTCCGCGCAATATCAGGAAAAGAAGCTAAGGTCAAGGAGCTGCTTGACGCTGCCATCAAGAATTCAGACTTGGGCAAACACGTGTTTCAAGTGTTAATACCCACCGAAAAGGTTGTCACAACCCGAGCCGGAAAACGCGTTATCAAAGAACGCAACCTCTACTCGGGCTATGTCTTTATAGAGGCCGACCTTACGGGAGAAGTTATGCATGAACTAGCAAACACAACAAACGTTATCGACTTCCTTCGCGGACGCTCAAAAGGCTCAGCCCCCGAGACACTCCGTCAAAGCGAAGTCATGCGTATGTTAGGCGCCGCCGATGAAATCAACGACATCAACGATGATGGTCTTTCCGACTTCATTGTTGGCGAAACTGTGAAAGTAAACGTCGGCCCATTCGCAGGTTTCAACGGCGAAATCGTCGACATCGACACCGAAAAGCGCAAGCTCAAAGTGGAGGTGAAGATTTTCGGTCGCCGCACACCCCTCGAGCTAGAGGCATCCCAGGTAGAGCGCGAACTGGCAAATTAACCAAACAGAACCGACGCATAGGTTGTTACGGACCCAAAGCCGAAGCGACGAACGACTAAATTGTCAAACAGCGCAAAATATCCCAACCACTTAATTTGAATAAGAATCATGGCTAAAGAAATTGCTGGACAGATCAAATTGCAGATTAAAGGTGGAGCAGCAAACCCTTCACCACCCGTAGGCCCCGCACTGGGTTCTAAGGGTATTAACATCATGGAATTTTGCAAGCAATTCAATGCCCGCACCCAGGACAAAGCCGGTAAAGTTCTTCCTGTCGTAATTACATACTACACCGACAAGAGCTTCGACTTTATCGTTAAAACTCCTCCCGTGGCTATTCAGCTCCTCGAAGCAGCTAAAGTTAAAAGCGGCTCCGCTGAACCTAACCGCAAGAAAGTTGCCGAAATCACTTGGGAACAGGTAAAGACTATTGCAGAAGACAAAATGCCCGATTTGAACTGCTTTACCGTAGAATCAGCTATGCGTATGGTAGCCGGTACAGCCAGAAGTATGGGTATCACCGTTAAGGGAGCTTTCCCTGCTAACAACTAAAACTTCAATTGAATATGGCAAAACTTACAAAAAATCAAAAGTTGGCTTTACAAAAGATTGAAGCTGGGAAGGCTTACTCCTTGGCAGAAGCATCAGAAAAAGTTAAAGAAGTTAACTACGCAAAATTCGACGCTTCTTTCGATATCGACGTACGTCTTGGCGTTGACCCCCGTAAAGCAAACCAAATGGTTCGTGGCGTTGTAACACTCCCCCACGGAACAGGAAAGCAAGTAAAAGTGCTCGTTCTCTGCAACGCCGACGCCGAAGCTGCTGCAAAAGCTGCCGGTGCCGACTATGTAGGTCTCGATGAATACATTGAAAAAATCAAAGGCGGCTGGACCGATGTTGATGTTATCATCACACAGCCTGCTATAATGGGTAAAATCGGTGCCCTCGGCCGTATCCTCGGTCCACGTGGCCTGATGCCTAACCCCAAAAGCGGTACTGTTACAATGAACGTTGCTCAGGCCGTTGAAGAAGTGAAGAAAGGTAAAATCGACTTCAAAGTTGACAAAAACGGTATCGTTCACTCTTCGATCGGTAAAGTATCGTTCACTCCACAACAGATGCAGGAAAACGCCCGTGAGTTCATCAACACACTCATCAAGCTTAAACCCGCTACTGCCAAGGGTACATACATCAAGAGTATTTATCTTTCAAGCACAATGAGTCCAGGTATCAAAGTCGACACAAAGACTATCGATGCTTAACCCTCTAACCGACAACTACAATGAGAAAGGAAGATAAAGAAATTGCTATCGCGAAAATTGCCGATACTCTCAAAAATTATTCTTGCTTCTACCTGGTAGAAACTGCCGGATTAGATGCTGAAAAAACTAGCGAACTTCGTCGCGCATGCTTCAACGCCGACATCAAGTTAATGGTAGTAAAGAATACACTGCTACATAAAGCCCTTGAAAGCCTCGATGCAGACTATTCTGAAATCTACCCAGCCCTCAAGGGTGCAACATCTGTGATGTTCACAAACGTTGGCAACGCTCCTGCGAAACTCATCAAGGACATCCGCAAGAAAGACAAAGAAGCTACACTCCCCGCCCTCAAGGCCGCTTACGTTGAGGAAACCGTTTACGTAGGTGCCGACCAGCTCGACACACTCGCCTCTATCAAGAGCAAAAACGAACTTATCGCCGACGTTGTTGCTTTGCTTCAATCGCCCGCAAAGAACGTTGTATCTGCTCTTACATCAGGTGGAACAAAACTTCACGGCATCCTCGAAACTCTTTCCAAAAAAGAAAACTAATCAACTCATTCCAGAAACAAATTAATTAAATCATACTAAAATGGCAGATTTAAACGCTTTTGCAGAACAATTAGTTAACCTCTCAGTAAAAGAAGTAAACGAACTTGCTCAGATCCTCAAAGAACAGTACGGCATCGAACCCGCAGCTGCCGCAGTAGCCGTTGCAGCACCCGCAGCAGGTGGCGCAGCCGCTGAAGAGGAAAAATCATCTTTCGACGTTATCCTCAAATCCGCCGGCGCTAGCAAACTCGCTGTTGTTAAGCTCGTTAAAGAACTTACAGGACTCGGCCTCAAAGAAGCTAAAGAACTCGTTGACGGTGCGCCTAGCACAGTTAAAGAAGGTCTTGCTAAAGCCGACGCTGAAGGCCTCAAGAAACAGCTTGAGGAAGCCGGAGCTGAAGTTGAACTTAAATAATAAGCCTGACAATCAGGTGATTGGGTTAAGAATCATAACTAAAATGGTTCTTAACCCATTTTGTGCTATTTTCTAACGGTCGCCACGCGTCTGCCGGTTTTATTATCACCATTCCGGCGCTAATTTTCCCGCGGGATCACACCTTCTCGGCCGTGCCATTGCTCACGACAAAGCAAACGGCAGCACAAAAAAAGAATGTCGTTACAAGAGTTCATTACCAAACTTCTTTTCCTAAATGTCAGTCTCAAACACCAAACCCCGTATTAATTTTACATCGGTAAAGAATCCTCTCCCTTACCCTGACTTTCTGGAGGTTCAGCTCAAGTCGTTCAAAGACTTCCTGCAGCTCGACACCCCCCCGGAAAAAAGAAACAATGAGGGACTGTACAAAGTGTTCGCGGAAAACTTCCCTATTGTTGACACCCGCAACAACTATGTGCTAGAGTTCTTAGACTATTATATCGACCCCCCTCGCTACACTATCGAGGAGTGTCTTGAACGTGGCCTCACCTATTCGGTGCCCCTGAAAGCCAAAATGAAGCTTTACTGCACCGACCCCGACCACGAGGAATTCGAACCAAAAATACAGAACGTTTACCTCGGTCCAATCCCTTACATGACCGCACAAGGAACGTTCGTCATCAACGGCGCCGAACGCGTTGTCGTTTCCCAACTCCACCGTTCGCCCGGCGTATTCTTCGGTCAAAGCACCCACGCAAACGGAACCAAGCTTTACTCAGCCCGCATAATCCCCTTCAGAGGCTCATGGATCGAATTTGCTACGGACATAAACAATGTCATGTACGCTTACATCGACCGCAAAAAGAAGTTACCCGTAACAACTCTGCTTCGAGCAATTGGCCTGGAATCAGATAAGGACATCATCGAAATTTTCGGTCTCGCCGAAGAAATCAAAGTAAACAAAACAAACCTCAAGAAACACATCGGACGCAAGCTCGCCGCCCGTGTCCTAAAAACTTGGGTTGAAGATTTCGTTGACGAAGACACCGGAGAAGTTGTTTCAATCGAACGCAATCAGGTTGTTATCGACCGCGAAACCGTGCTCGAGGAAAGCCACATCGACGAAATCATCGAAGCCGGAGCGCAAACCGTTCTCCTTCACAAAGAAGACGCAAACACCTCCGACTACTCAATCATATTCAACACCCTGCAAAAGGATACCTCCAACTCAGAAAAAGAGGCCATCCAGTACATCTACCGACAGCTCCGCAACGCAGAGCCACCGGATGATGCTTCTGCACGCGAAGTTATCACAAACCTATTCTTCTCCGAAAAACGCTACGACCTCGGCGAAGTAGGACGCTACCGCATCAACAAAAAGCTCGGCCTCGACACATCAATGGATGTGCGCGTCCTCACAAAGGAAGATATAATCGCAATCATAAAATACCTCATTGAGCTAATCAACTCAAAGACCGTTGTCGACGACATCGACCACCTGTCGAACCGTCGCGTACGCACCGTTGGCGAGCAGCTCTACAACCAGTTTGGCGTTGGTTTGGCACGTATGTCCCGAACAATCCGCGAACGCATGAACGTGCGCGACAACGAAAACTTCGGCCCCATCGACCTTATCAACGCAAAAACAATCTCGTCCGTAATCAATACGTTCTTCGGAACCAACGCCCTGTCGCAATTCATGGACCAGACCAACCCTCTGGCCGAGATCACCCACAAGCGCCGTATGTCGGCTCTTGGCCCCGGCGGTCTGTCGCGCGAACGTGCCGGTTTCGAGGTGCGCGACGTACACTACACCCACTACGGACGCCTCTGTCCTATCGAAACCCCTGAAGGACCAAACATCGGCCTTATATCATCGCTCTGTGTCTACGCCAAGATTAACGACCTCGGCTTCATCGAAACGCCCTACCGCAAGGTAGAAAACGCTAAGGTAAACATCAACAACGACGAAATAGTTTACCTAACAGCTGAAGTGGAAGAAGGCCAAGTGATTGCCCAAGGCAACGCACCCCTCAACGACGACGGAACCTTCGTTCGCGAACGCGTAAAAGCCCGCCTCGACGCCGACTTCCCAATCGTTAAGCCAGAAGAAGTGAACCTAATGGACGTATCGCCCACACAGATCGCTTCAATCGCCGCATCGCTCATCCCATTCCTCGAACACGACGACGCCAACCGCGCCCTCATGGGTTCGAACATGATGCGTCAAGCTGTGCCACTGCTCCGCTCCGAAGCCCCAATTGTCGGCACCGGTCTGGAAGGTCAGCTCATCCGCGACTCACGCACACAAATAACAGCCGAAGGCCCAGGCGTTGTTGAATTTGTCGACGCAACAGTAATAAAAATACGCTACGACCGCACCCCTGACGAGGAATTCGTAGCCTTCGAAGATGCTGTCAAGGAATACCACATTCCCAAATTCCGCAAAACCAACCAGAGCACAACAATCGACCTCCGCCCCATCTGCGTCAAAGGCCAGCGCGTAACCGAAGGTGAAATCCTCACCGAAGGCTACTCAACCGAAAATGGCGAGCTCGCCCTTGGCCGCAACCTCAAGGTGGCATTCATGCCCTGGAAAGGCTACAACTATGAGGACGCCATCGTGCTCAACGAACGCGTTGTTCGCGAAGACATCCTCACTTCAGTCCACGTCGACGAATATTCACTCGAAGTGCGCGAAACCAAACGCGGTATGGAAGAACTGACATCCGACATACCCAACGTTTCCGAAGATGCCACCAAGGACCTCGACGAACGCGGCATAATCCGCGTCGGCGCCCACATCGGCCCCGGCGACATCATGATCGGTAAAATCACGCCTAAAGGAGAAAGCGACCCAACCCCCGAGGAAAAACTGCTCCGCGCCATATTCGGCGACAAAGCCGGCGACGTAAAAGACGCATCCCTCAAGGCAACCCCGTCGCTCAAGGGTGTCATAATCGGCACTAACCTCTTCTCGCGCGCAGCCAAGAAAAAGAAAACCAAAGCTGCCAACGCCCAGTTGCCCAAACTCGACGAAGAGTACGAAGAAAAGCAGGCAGCCCTGCTCGATGTGCTCGTCGGCAAGCTCATGACCCTCACCGAAGGCCTAACTTCGCAAGGCGTCAAGGACTTCCTCGGCGGCGACGCTATCGCTCAAGGAGCCAAGTTCACCCCCGGCGTTCTAAAGGATATTAACTACGACACCGTTAACCTTTCCAACTGGACCGACAACGAACATAAAAACGAGATGATTCGCGACACAATCGTGAACTATCTACGCAAGTCGAAAGAAATCGACGCCGAGCTCCGCCGCAAAAAATTCGACATCTCCATCGGCGACGAACTCCCCTCGGGCATCATGCAGATGGCAAAAGTGCTCGTTGCCAAAAAACGTAAAATATCTGTCGGCGACAAAATGGCAGGACGTCACGGTAACAAAGGTATCGTTTCGCGAATCGTTCGTCAAGAAGATATGCCCTTCCTTGCCGACGGTACGCCGGTCGACATCTGTCTGAACCCCCTCGGTGTGCCCTCGCGTATGAACCTTGGTCAGATTTTCGAAACCGTTCTCGGTTGGTCGGGCCAGATTCTCGACGAAAAATTCGCAACACCCATCTTCGACGGCGCAAGCCTCGACGACCTCAACACCTGGACCGACAAAGCCGGCCTGCCACGCTACGGTAAAACCTACCTCTACGACGGCGGCACAGGCGAACGCTTCGATCAGCCCGCAACAGTCGGCGTAATCTACATGCTCAAACTCGGCCACATGGTCGAAGACAAGATGCACGCCCGCTCAATCGGCCCATACTCGCTCATCACCCAGCAGCCCCTCGGCGGTAAAGCACAGTTCGGTGGTCAGCGCTTCGGTGAAATGGAGGTTTGGGCGCTCGAAGCTTTCGGCGCATCCCACGTGCTCCAGGAGATACTCACAATCAAGTCCGACGACGTGAACGGTCGTTCCAAAGCCTACGAAGCAATCGTCAAAGGCGATCCTATGCCACAGGCCGGAATTCCCGAATCGCTCAACGTTCTTCTCCACGAACTCCGAGGTCTTGGCCTGAGCATCAATTTAGAGCAGTAATCATCCACTCATCCTCAAAAAGAATAAACTACAAATATGGCTTTTAGAAAAGACAATAAGACTAAAACCGGATTCTCGAAAATCTCCATCGGGCTCGCTTCGCCCGAGGAGATTCTCAATCAATCCAGTGGCGAGGTTCTTAAGCCTGAAACAATCAACTACCGTACTTACAAGCCCGAACGCGACGGCCTTTTCTGCGAAAAAATCTTCGGTCCCGTAAAGGACTACGAATGTAACTGCGGTAAATATAAACGTATCCGCTACAAAGGCATCGTCTGCGACCGTTGCGGCGTAATGGTTACCGAAAAGAAAGTGCGACGCGAACGCATGGGCCACATCAAGCTAGTCGTTCCCGTAGCCCACATCTGGTACTTCCGTTCGCTCCCCAACAAGATAGGCTATCTGCTTGGGCTTCCCTCGAAAAAACTCGATGCCGTAATCTACTACGAACGCTACGTCGTAATACAACCCGGCGCTGCCGAAGGCGTACAGCAGCTCGACCTGCTCACAGAAGAGGAATATTTCGACATCCTCGACCGTCTGCCCGCCGGCAACCAGATGCTCGACGACTCCGACCCCGAAAAATTCATCGCAAAAATGGGAGCCGAAGCCGTCTACGACCTGCTAGTGCGTCTCGACCTGGATTCGCTATCCTACGAACTGCGCCACCGCGCCAACACCGACGGTTCGCAGCAGCGCAAAACCGAGGCTCTCAAACGCCTCCAGATTGTTGAATCGTTCCGCGCCTCACGCGGCCGAAACAAACCCGAATGGATGATTCTGCGCGCTGTGCCGGTAATCCCGCCCGAACTGCGCCCGCTCGTTCCGCTCGACGGTGGCCGTTTCGCAACCTCCGACCTCAACGATCTTTATCGTCGTGTAATAATCCGCAACAACCGTCTGAAACGACTCATCGAAATCAAAGCTCCCGAAGTCATTCTCCGCAACGAAAAGCGCATGCTTCAGGAAGCTGTCGATTCACTGCTCGACAACTCGCGCAAATCATCAGCCGTAAAAACCGAAGCAAACCGTCCCCTCAAGTCGCTCTCCGACTCGCTAAAGGGTAAACAAGGCCGCTTCCGTCAGAACTTGCTCGGTAAACGCGTCGACTACTCGGCTCGTTCAGTTATCGTTGTAGGTCCCGAACTGAAGATGCACGAATGCGGTCTGCCCAAAAACATGGCCGCCGAGCTCTACAAACCGTTCGTTATCCGCAAACTAATCGAACGAGGAATTGTAAAAACCGTAAAGTCGGCCAAAAAAATTGTCGATCGCAAAGAACCCGTGGTTTGGGATATCCTCGAGCACGTAATGAAAGGCCACCCCGTGCTGCTCAACCGTGCCCCCACACTCCACCGCCTCGGTATTCAGGCCTTCCAGCCAAAGATGATCGAAGGAAAAGCAATCCAGCTCCATCCCCTCGCTTGTACGGCGTTCAACGCCGACTTCGACGGCGACCAGATGGCCGTTCACTTGCCACTAGGCAACGAGGCTGTGCTCGAAGCTCAGATGCTAATGCTCGGAGCTCACAACATCCTTAACCCCGCCAACGGTGCGCCTATCACAGTGCCCTCGCAGGACATGGTTCTCGGTCTTTACTATATCACCAAACTTCGCAAAGGCGATAAAGGTGAAAACCTTAAGTTCTACGGGCCCGAAGAGGCTCAGATTGCCTACAACGAAGGCAAAGTAACCCTCCACGCCCCCGTTTCTATCGTAGTCGACGATGTTGACGCCGACGGCAACCCCATTCAGCATCTGGTTGAAAACACATCGGTAGGTCGCGTGCTCTTCAACCAGTACGTGCCCAAAGAAATTGGCTACGTCAACCAGATTATATCGAAAAAATCGTTGCGCGACATCATCGGTAAGGTTATTGCAACCTGCGGTGTGACACGCTCCGCCCAGTTCCTCGACGACATCAAGAACCTTGGCTATTACATGGCTTTCAAGGGAGGTTTGTCGTTCAACCTCGGCGACGTTCTTATCCCCAAAGAAAAAGAAAAGCTCGTTGCCGAAGGTAACGAACAGGTGCAGGAAGTGCTCAACAACTACGCAATGGGTTTCATCACCAACAACGAACGTTACAACCAGATAATCGACATCTGGACCCACGTAAATTCGCGTCTAACCGACATCCTTATGAAACAGATGACCGAAGCAAACCAAGGCTTCAACTCTGTATTCATGATGCTCGACTCCGGTGCCCGTGGTTCGAAGGACCAGATTCGCCAGCTTGCCGGTATGCGCGGCCTTATGGCAAAACCGCAGAAAGCCGGTGCAGAAGGCGGTCAGATTATCGAAAACCCGATTTTGGCAAACTTCAAAGAAGGTTTGTCAGTGCTCGAGTACTTCATCTCTACCCACGGTGCCCGTAAAGGTCTTGCCGATACCGCTCTTAAAACCGCCGACGCCGGTTATCTTACCCGCCGTCTGGTCGACGTCGCCCACGACGTTATCATCAACGAAGTTGACTGCGGAACCCTTCGCGGCCTCGTTTGCACCGAAATCAAAAATAACGAAGAAGTCGTTGCCTCGCTCGGCGAACGAATACTCGGCCGCGTATCGGTTCACGACGTTGTCGACCCCATGACCGGCGAAATAATCGTTGCTTCAGGCGAAGAAATCGACGAAGTTGCCGCAAAACGCATCAACGATTCGCCAATCGAATCAGTTGAGATTCGCTCCGTACTCACCTGCGAATCGAAAAAAGGCGTTTGCGCAAAATGCTATGGCCGCAACCTGTCAAACAACCGCCTTGTCCAAAAAGGTGAGGCTGTCGGCGTAATCGCAGCCCAATCCATTGGCGAGCCCGGTACACAGCTCACCCTACGTACATTCCACGTCGGTGGTGTGGCTTCGAACATCGCAGCCGTATCAACAATCACCTCACGCTACGAAGGAACACTCGAAATCGACGAACTACGTACCGTAAAAACCGATGAAAAGGATGCCAACGGACGCAATGTCGAGGTTGTTATCGGACGTCTGGCCGAAATGCGTATCATCGACCCCAACACAAAGATGATGCTCACGAACGCCAACATCCCCTACGGTTCGAAACTCTACTTCGACAATGGCGCCAAGGTGAAGAAAGGCGACGTAATCTGCGAATGGGACCCCTTCAATGCCGTAATCATTTCTGAAGTAGCCGGCAAAATCGAGTTCCAGAATCTTATCGACAACGTTACCTATCGCATCGACTACGACGAACAAACCGGCCTTGAGGACAAGATTATCATTGAGTCGAAAGACCGTACGCGTGTTCCCGAAGCAAACATCGTTGATGCCAACGGTCAGGTACTCAAAACATATGCTCTTCCTGTGGGAGCTCACCTGATGGTTGAGGAAGGAGCCGAAATAAAAACCGGCGATGTCCTCGTCAAAATTCCCCGCTCGGCCGGTAATGCCGGTGACATCACCGGTGGTCTGCCCCGTGTTACCGAACTCTTCGAGGCACGCAACCCCTCCAACCCCGCGATTGTCAGCGAGATCGACGGTGAAGTGCGCTTCGGCAAAGTTAAACGAGGAAACCGCGAAATATCTGTCACCTCAAAACTGGGCGAAGTTAAGAAGTATCTCGTTCCACTGTCGAAACAGATTCTTGTTCAAGAAAACGACTATGTGCGCGCCGGCACACCGCTTTCCGACGGTGCAATCACTCCTGCCGACATCCTCAACATCATGGGTCCGACAGCCGTTCAGGAGTACATCGTCAACGAGGTTCAGGACGTTTACCGCATGCAGGGCGTGAAGATCAACGACAAACACTTCGAGGTTATCGTACGCCAGATGATGCGAAAAGTAAACATCCTCGATCCGGGCGACACTATCTTCCTCGAACAGCAAGTTGTTGACAAACGCGAATTCATGGAAGAGAACGACCGCATCTGGGGCAAAAAGGTAGTAACCGACGCTGGCGACAGCGAAACCCTGCAGCCAGGTCAAATTATCACTCCCCGCAAGCTCCGCGACGAAAACTCGATGCTCAAGCGCCGCGACCTCCGTCTCGTACAGGTTCGCGATGCGGTGCCCGCAACATCCGAGCAGATTCTGCAAGGTATCACCCGCGCGGCACTCCAAACCTCGAGCTTCATGTCGGCCGCATCGTTCCAGGAAACAACCAAGGTGCTCAACGAAGCTGCCATAAACGGCAAAACCGACACCCTCGAAGGTATGAAGGAGAACGTTATCTGCGGTCACCTCATCCCCGCCGGTACGGGTTTGCGCGAATACAACAACCTAGTAGTTGCCGGCAAAGACGACATCGACACCGTCTATGATGCTGCCGAAGTAGTCGAAGCTATCGAACTCGAAAAATAATCCATAAGGATTCAAATCATCAACATCCCAAAAGGCGATGTGTCAGCAACCGACACATCGCCTTTTTTTCGTGTTCAGATTAAAAAACGGATAAAAAAACAGAGAAACAGTTGCATAGTTGAAAAATTTGAGCTAATTTTGCAACGCAAATTCCGGAGAGCCGGAGCCAATTTGCAACCATATAAAATGTTATGCTTCAATAGCTCAGTCGGTTAGAGCATCTGACTGTTAATCAGAGGGTCGTTGGTTCGAGTCCATCTTGAAGCGCAAACAATTTATGGCTAAGAGCTTGCTTCGGAGCGTAATCATTATCACCAATTTATGCTTCAATAGCTCAGTCGGTTAGAGCATCTGACTGTTAATCAGAGGGTCGTTGGTTCGAGTCCATCTTGAAGCGCACTGCTCAAGCAAGCATGCCAAACTTCGACATCGTGTCCATTGCGGGCGCGATGTCATTTTTTTTCGCGGATGTGGAATCTATCGGCAATTTTGGCCGTAACTTTGTAGCGAAAGACACAGATAACATACTCTTAACCTACTACAACTATGAATCAAACACTACAAATTGCCGTAGCGGCAATTACGGCTTGCGGGGGCATCGAGCTGTTAAAGTTGTTGCTGCTACGACGAACCCATCAGCGAAAGGCCTCGGCTGAGGCTGCTACATCCGAGTTTCATATCATTCAGGAAACTAACCAGTTCCTACAGCAACAGCTAAAAGAAAAGGAAGAACGGTTTGCCGAACAAACCCAAGTTGTCAGGCAACTCAATTCCGAAATTATCAAGCAGCTTAAGGATATCAGCGCGCTCGAATGCCAATTGGCAACAACACGTTGTCTGGTTCGACATTGTCCAAACCGTGAGCCGCAGAACGGATATTAAATTTCCACTCAAACACACTAAAGCTATGAAAATCATCATCGACAACGGCCATGGTGCCGAAACCGCAGGCAAACGCTCGCCCGACGGTTCTGTTCTGGAGTATGCCTATACCCGCCAAATGGCCGCAGCGCTGGCCTCCCAACTGAAAGGGCATAATCTCGAGCCAATTATACTCGTACCAGAACTGACCGACGTTCCTCTTGCCAAACGGGTGCGTCGCGCAAATGCTATCACCGATTCGGCATTGCTGGTTTCTCTTCATCTCAACGCTGCCGGCTCCGACAACCGCTGGCACTCGGCATCCGGGTTCTCATGTTATGTTTCCCAGAATGCTTCGCATGCTTCGCGCCGGCTGGCTGCAATGCTCACTGCCGAGGCGCAGCGTCATTCCCTAACAGGCAATCGAATTGTGCCTCCCGATAAAGTGTGGGTACAGAACCTGGCGATTTGCCGCGACACACGTTGCCCTGCCGTTCTGACCGAATCGCTATTCATGGACAACGTCGCCGACGTGGCCTATTTGCTCAGCGCCGAAGGATTCAACCGCCTTATCTCTGTTCATCTTAATGCTATACTCAACTATGTATAAACATATTGCTTGCGCTTTGCCCTTGCTAATCTGTTTCGGGTGCTCGACGTCAAAATCGGTAGCGTCGACAGAAAACAGGAAGGTCAACTCACAAACAACCTCAGTAACAGTGCCCGATACTCTGCAAGTGAAACTCCCTCATTATCACATCGAACGCCGAACCACCGATTCGGTTTCCGAAATCACAACTCCTATAGCGTCGGCCAGGGCCGTACTCAACAGCGACGGATCGTTAATCCACACACTGGAAACTTCCGACTCGCCACTTGAAATTCCTGTACAGCAAGTTACGGAAACTTCCATGGTTACAACGGCATCGACCGACACGCACACTGCTTTGCCGCTTCCGCTAATTTTCATAATTCTTTTACTCATTCTTATTGTGATTCGACGATGAAACTGAAAAAAAATCGTTATGTTTGCGTATATTTTTCCGCAAATGATAACAACAATAATTCTTGCGATTGCCACTTTGCTCATTGGAGTGGCCGTCACATATATGATTCTCGAAAATCGTCACAAACGGTTGATAAACAACGCTGAGCAAGAACGCATGCGCGCCGAGAAAGCAGAAACTGCCCTTCAGGTGGCTCTCGCTAAAGCCGAATCCGAACAGCAAATGTTTGAAAAATCGGCCGAAGCTCGCCAACAAACATACAACGCTCAAATTCAGGCGCTGCGCGACCAGATTCAATCAGAACGCGCTGCTGCAGAGCAACTTCGCAGGGAGTCGTCGGCGCAATGGACCGAGAAATTTGAGACACTTAAGCAGGAAATAAAGGCTTCGGCCGGCACCTTGCTGGCCGATAAACAGAAGGCACTTCAGTCGGCCAATAAGACACAAATGGAGCAATTGCTCGAACCTGTCAGAGAGCAGTTTGCCGCTTTTAAGAAATCGGTCGATGACCAGCGCACCCAAAGTGAGGTGAACAAAAAAGAGCTGCAAAACAGTTTCGAAGCCGCGCTGAAACTGCTTTGGCAACAGCAAGAAACGGTAGTAAAGAATCTGGGAGAACAATCGCAGCGGATTGGACAGGATGCCGCTCAGTTGTCGAAAGCTCTGCGCGGCGACTCGAAAGTGCAGGGCGACTGGGGTGAAATGGTGCTTGAATCAATGCTTGAAGGTAGCGGATTGCGCCGCGACTATGAGTACTTCATACAAGGCAACGTTAAGGATGCCGAGGGTAATAATCTTCGCCCCGACGTTGTAGTTCGCTTCCCCGAGGGTCGGTCTGTAATCATCGACTCAAAGGTGTCGTTAACTGCCTACACAGCAGCTGTCAACACCGACGATGACGAGGTGCGCCGCCAAATGTTGCGCGAGCACGTTCGCAGTGTTCGCCGCCACATCGACGAACTGGCTGATAAAAACTACAGCGCACTTGTCGACGACGCTATCGGCTATGTGCTGATGTTCATGCCGATAGAAAATAGCTACATTGCTGCCATGAAGCAGCAGCCTGATTTAAGTCAATACGCTTACTCCAAACACATTATCCTGATTTCGCCAAGCAACTTGATGATGGCTCTACAACTGGCTTACAACCTTTGGCAATACGACCGTCAGGGGAAAAACGTAGAGAATATCATAAAAACCGCAGCCGACCTCTACGATAAGGTGACATTGTTCGAGGATGCGTTTAATGAAATCGGGCAGCAGATTGCCGACGCGGAGGAAGCATTTAACACAGCGCGCAAGCGATTATATACTGGCAACGGTAACGTGATGCGTCGTGTCGACTCGCTCCGCTCGCTCGGTGTTACTCCGAAAAAACAGATCAAGGGGCTTCAGGCCGACGAATAGCGCCCGACGCTATTCAACGAAATGGAGCAACTCGACAGCCGAGTTCAGGCCCGAGGCTACAGTTGTCCAGTCGGCATAGTTGCTTTTGCGGTAGTTGATGTCGACAATATTAATCTCCTTGAATTTGCGCCATTCAACACCGTCGCGATCCAAGGCTGCAATGCGGTTGGCAGGAAGGTTCGTCACCTCTATGCGGATAATGTTCTCCCCCTTTTGTAGGGCTTTTGTGCAATCGAGCGCAAATGGTACCGACCATGCTGTGCCAATCAGTTGATTATTAATGTAAACGCGGGCGCTCTCCCTTACGTCGCCTAATTCGATAATCCACCTTCCCGATAAGTCGTTTATTGTGGCCTCGGTTGTGTAAACGCCGGTACCGGCCAGGCGGTTAAGTGTGGAGTCGGCAAGGGCGGTCCATGGCATGAGCGAATCCAGACTGTAGCTGCGATCGACGCTTGGCGACGATTCTACAAAGGTCAGTTGCCAATTCCGGTTTGTCAAATCGATTTTCTCTGACAGCTTTTCGTAGCGGGCAGGTTGGGGTAACGACAGCTTGTCGGGGTAAGTGCGCAAAATTGACGATTGTCCCGACCGTAGAGCAACACGCACTTTCCCGTCGGCTATTTCGGCCAGCGTGGCACTGCCGTCCATAGGATTGAACCATGCGGCATCGGCAAAGTCAACAGTCAACGGAACGTAGCTGTCTACGTCGTTCGGCGTCAGGTTGGCTATGAAATAATGGTGGCCATTGTCGTTGCTGCGCCGTATTGTTCTCAACCCAAGCAGAGTTCGTATGGGCTCGGCCTTGGCAGCGGATGCCATTTTTGCCGTGTCAACGCCATAGATTATCGTAGCGCCGGCCTCAGCCAGTGAATCAAGGTGAGCCTTTAGCTGTTGCGTCAGATCGCCGCTGCCCGGAACAATGAGTGCGTTGTAGCGGGTGCCGGCCGCCGTAACCAGTTGCTTGCCGGCAACAGTGGTAGTGGCCAGATAGCGGTCGCTGATATAGTCGCAGTCGTAGCCTAGTGAATCAATTTTCATGATGGTGGCAATGAAGTCGGGCGCTTTTTTGCGCATGCTGTGAATGTCGAAAGTCATCAACAGTCCGGCTTCGCCGGGTTGCAGGCGCTGGCGCCACATGTCGCGCACGGGCAGATAAACTAGGAAGTCGTTGTCGGGTTTGCCCCATTGCAGAAAACTTTGGCAGCGGGAGGCGTATCGCATCAATGCCGGAGCGTCGCGCCATATCGAGTTTGTCGGACTCATGTCGACCGAGGCGTAGAATTTCCATCCCGGCCAAGGGTCGTCGACGGGTGAGTAGGTTGTGCCGTGGAAAAATATGTTGTTAACGCCGCAGGTGTACATCAAATCCAGGTCGGGTTTCATCTGCGACAGTGATGTCCGGAAATGCTCGGTAAGCCAGGTGAATGTCTCGCTTGAAGTCAGGGGCTTGCCTGTTATGTGGGCGGCCGACGATGCATATTTGAGCATTGACACGTCGCTGTCGTTTCGTCGGGTGTAGCCGCTGTCGCTGCGCAGTCCGCGAATGCCAAAATCGGACAGCCCAAAACCTTCTATTTCTGGAATATCGACGGCTGCATACAGGTCGATCAGATTGGCCGGAGAGCCGTGGGCCTGATTGCGCACTTTCACTCCGCGGCGATGGGCCCAGTCAACCCATTGAAGGGTGAAGTTTTCGAGTAACAGTTCGCCAAGGGTTTCCCGATAGTCGCTCAGAGTAAGGTTGACGTCGTCGATGAGTCCTAATAATTCAGGCAACTTTTCTTGTAATCGATAGCCACGGCGCTTTTCGAACTCGGCCAGCAGGGCGGGTGTCCATGAGGCACCGTAAACCTCGTAGCTGTCGTTAAAAAATGTGTGAGGGTAGGGGGTTGAGGTGCTGCTGAAGGCATGGTCGAACTTATCGAGATAGCGGGCAACGGCGTTGCTGTCGAAATGGTCGATCACCAGACCTTCGCCGCCCGGGGCTGCGCGCTTCACCATCTGTTTGGTACGGCTTTCATAAAGACGTATGATTTCGTCGTTGCCCGACGAAAGTTTGCGCCGGCTCTCTGCAATTTTTTTTGCTGTGGGTTGCTCTTTGGCCGGGAGTATCTTGACGGCCTCGGCTCCGGGAGCAACGGTGTCGACAAGGAACACAGCTTTGCAGGCGGCTTCCGACAGCTCCACTTCGGGTCCGCCGAAAGGCCAGCCTGTGCCCATATTCATGTCGATCAGCATATTGGCTGACGAAGCAGCCGCTTGAACCTGACGCAAAGCGCACATCCATGCGTCGGAAAGAAATGGAATTTCGTTGGCGTCGTTCCCTTGCACACCGTAGATGGGCGTTATCTCGACGGCGCCGATTCCGGCTTGGGCATATTGGTTGATATTGCTGCTGAGGTTCATCGAGTCGACGGCCGATCCCAGCCACCACCAGCGTGTGCCGGGCCGGGTTTGCGGCGACTCTGCCGGCCATTTCAGCGCATCCGGTTGGGCCGATACGGATACGGCCACAGCAATAAGGAGCAGGATTGCGGATAATAATCTATTTTTCATGGCATAAAATTTCTTTTACGCCACAAAAATAGCAATTTCCGTTGAAAGTTAAGGGGTTATATTATAAGATCTTGTTCCATAATATATTATGGAACAAGATCTGAAATTTCGGAACCTTAAAGTGATGTGTACACGTAGTTGAAGCGTCCGCCTGGAGCGGAGTCGCCGCTAACGTAGAAGTCCATAACGCAGCCGGGGTGCTGCATGTTGTCGTTCCATTTGAACTCGAAGTCGAGTTTGTCGGCATCGAAGCCAAGCATAGATTTAGGTATGGCTATCTCTAGGGTGTTATCGTTCACTTTGTAGGATGCGTTGCCAACCGTTTCCCAAATCCATAAGTTGTCGGGCGAAGAACAGCGTTCAACAACCACTTTTTTCGACTGTGGGCTGAGACGGTTGATTACAAAGTCGTAGCCGGCCCAACCGGTCGATTTCGAGCGGTCGGCGTCGATGAAAAGCTGCATCCATGCCGGATCGGAGGCGGGCGAGAGCTTGCCGGCCGTTTCTACGAGGAAATAAACGAATTTGTCGTCGTGGGCCACGCGTGCGCCCACGATGTCGTTGCGACCTGAGCGATCGGTGTAGTAAGTGTTGTAAGCGCCTTTATGGTCGCGATGGCCGGTGTTGCCTCGGTACGATTTATAATGTGGGGCAACATCGTCCCATTGGTTTGCAGCGCCTAGCTTTATTGTTTTCTTCGGCGAAGCTTTTGGGGTTTGCTGAACGCCTTTGAAACGGCGAACATTGTCGACCAGCTGAACGTAGTACACGTCGCCTTTGTCGCCCCAGCCGCGGTTTGGCTCAATGTCGCGCGAGTGCTCCCAGTCGTACTGGTCGACGAAGGAGAGGGGATCGGTCCATCCGTCGCGTGCGCGCCACATACCGGCGTGATATTCGTTCCATCCGGTTATGAACACCAGCTCGGGGTCGATTTCGAAGGCGCGGTCCCATTGTTCCTGGAAGTTCCATCCGTAGAGGTAGGAGTCGACGCGAGGGTCGAATCCTTTTTGTTTGCTGAAGGAGCGTCCGTATGTGCCGGGTCGGTTGAATGCTGAGCAGTGGCCTTGAGTGAGCGGGCCGGCATTTTGCGACACACCTACGGTTGCCTGTTCGAAGCCGCCGTCGGCAGTGGGAGCATAGCCGTTCTGGGGATAGTTCTCCAGCCAAGCCCATTGGTCGGGGCGATGTGGGCCGTCGACGTAGTCGGGTTGTCCGGGGCGGAATGTGAAGAATTCGGCGATTTCTTTGTCGGTTCCTGTTTTTTCAAGATTGTCGGGGTAGGCCATAATCATCGGTTTTCCTTTCCAGCGGAACCATAGGTTGGAGTATCGGCCTTTGGAGTATATGTCGCGGTAGAGTTGACGTAGCGAAATGCGGGAGTCGGTTGAGGGGAAGAATGGGAGCATGAATGCTACTTTTGGCACGTTTACGCCGTCGTCGGCCGCCTGCTGCCATGTTTTCAGAAGGGCTTCGTAGCTATCCTCCCATGTTAGATGGCCATTTGTGCAGTCGAAGAATACAACGTCGACCCCGGCGTCGGCCAGCATTTCGGCGTGTTTGCGGAGTACCCATGGGTCGGTGGTTTGGTAGTAGCCAAAGATGGGTTGTTCCCAAAAGAATACGTTTGGTTTCTCGGCGCCACCCCATGCGGGATGATTGAAGTCGGTCAGTGCATCAGGATTGCTACGGAGCACTTCGGTAATATTTTTAACCGGAATATTTCGGTCCATACCCTGATGCCATGTCCAGTAGAACATAGCTACATATTTGCCGTCGCGTTTCTGAGGGGCTTTGTCGGCAGGCAGGGCGGTTCGGCCCAGCGCGTCGGTCAGCGCCCATGAATCGGAGCAAACTCCGCCGCCGGGTTGAACATTTGATTGGGCAACAGCACACGGGGCCGCAGGAATTGCGGCGGCGATGAGTAAATTTCGAAAGGCTTTAATCACATTGATTTGCATGATGAGACAGAGTTGGTAAGGTTAAGATAATGATGTGGAAACAATTCACAATCCCTGTAGTGTGGAGCTGCCGGAATGAGGATTTGGCAACTCTCGTGGCTACATGTACAAAATTAGTGAATTTATTAAAATCCGGAAAGCTATGCTTATAAAAATATACTGCCCTGAAATTTACGGCCAGGCTAGTGAGGCGCCTAAGGGCTCATATCATAAAATTTCAGTGTATTCATAGTGAGTCTACAAAACTTCTGAAATCCTTCATGTTGAGAGTTTCAAGATTGTCAGATTTTTCGGCCTCTTTCATTGCGTCCAAGGTAGTCTTGTTCGGCCGTTCTGATACGAATGCCATAAGTACACTTTCCACCAAATTGTTAAGGCTGCGGTTGTGCCGCTTTGCTTCCTCTTGCAATCGTGTAATGAGCTCTGAGTTGAGTCGGAAAGAAGTCTGTCTCCTGATTGATGCAGTATTCATAGTTGTATTCTTTAGTAGTGCAAATGTAATACAATAATATAACATTTCCAAATGCGAAATGTTTGACGAAAAATCGAATTTGACGGAAAATCATATAGAACCAAATCGCTCAACAAAGTGCTTGACCTTATCTGTAAGCATATCAATGAGTTGCGAGGGGTAAAAAACAGAAAAGGAGACTCTCGCAGTGAGAATCTCCTTTTCAGTACCCAGACCCGGGATCGAACCGGGATGGATTGCTCCAACGGTGTTTGAGACCGTCGCGTCTACCGATTCCGCCATC
>JAMPII010000001.1:441552-451268 GCA_023662835.1 Muribaculaceae bacterium
CCATATGCTCCGGATTCAAGGACTCTCCAAGGAAGTTACCCCTTGTCCGGCTCCGCCCCAGCGGCCCTGAAAATTTATGATATGGGCCCTTAAAACAAAAAAACCGACACAGAAAGTTGTGTCGGTTCTATCTGTTTATTAGCGGTAGCTATTTAGCATAGCCCATTTTAGCTAATACTTCGTTGCTGACATCGATACGCGGCGAGGCAAATATTATATTCTGCGACGACGCACGGTCGAATATGCACTGGTAGCCTCGTTCCTCACTCACCTTTTTCACGGCCTGATAAACTTCGTTCTGAATAGGCTCCATCAGGGTCTGACGTTTTTTATAAAGTTCGCCTTCTGGTCCGAAGTATTTGTAGCGCAGCTCTGTAGCTTCCTTTTCTTTTGCTACTATTGCTTGCTCACGTTTAGTCTTTTGCTCGTCGGTGAGGAAAACCATATCGGCTTGGAATGTCTTATACATTGTCTGGGCCTCGTTTGCTTTAACTTCAACTTCTTTTTGCCAGCGAAGCGATATCTGTTTCAACTGCTCGTTGGCCATTTCGTAAGATGGTACATTCTTCAGAATGTATTCCATATCGATCAATGCAAATTTCTGGGCTTTCGCTCCCAGAGCTATGGCTGCTATCAGAAGCAGGGTAAATGTTAATTTTTTCATTGTGTCTGGCTTTTTATTATCAACCTCTTTGATGACGGGACGTCATTGCCCTATATATTAATGACACACAAATATCGATTTAGTTTGATGACGCTCTCGATTTTTCTGTAAAATCTTTAGAATTCCTGACCGAGCACGAAGTGGAATTGTGAGCCACCTTTACGGCCATAAACTGTGTCGAAACCGTAGGCCCAGTCGATACCCATCATACCAACCATCGGTAGGTAGATTCTGACTCCGACACCTGCGCTTCGTTTCAAATCGAACGGTGAGAAGTCCTTAACTTCGGTCCATGCGTTACCGGCTTCAACAAACGTCAAACCGTAGATTGTCGTTGAGGGGTTGAGCATGAATGGGAAGTGAAGCTCCATTCCGACACGTGTATAGGCATAGCCTTCGCGCGTCCACGGCGTGAACTGTCCGTTGTCGTATCCGCGTAAACCGATGGTTTCCGTCGCATAGGTGTACGATCCCGACATGCCGTCTCCTCCAACGTAGAAGGTCTCGAATGGCGATTTCAGCCATTTGTTATAGCTACCCAAAAGTCCGAAGTCGGCGCGTGTCATCATTACCAGAGTATATTTGCCGTCGGGGTTGGTCAACGGAGTATAGGTTCTGGTTTTGATACGTAGCTTCCAGTACTCGATCCACTTATATAGCTCCTTCTTCGATTCTGTTGTATTCTCTTCGTATAGTTTACGCCAGTTCTTCTTGCCGAAAAGCGAGGCGGGCGGTGTCATCTGTAAGTTTACTGAGAATATAGAACCGCGGCGTGTGTAAAGCGGGTTGTCGATCGACGTACGTGCCAAGGTTAATCCAAGCACGAGCGAGTTCGACGTTCCGTTGTTCATGTAATACAGGTAGTCCCAGTTCTTCAGATAGTACCATTGGTAGCTCAGGTCGGCCTGGAATGTGAAGTAGTCGTCAGGCCAGCTCAAACGCTTACCGATACCTACCGTCACGCCAATCATCTGTAGAATTTTGTTCGGGTCGTAGGCGTTTTCATATGAGCTTTGGGCGTAGTCGTTGTAGCTGTTGCCGTAGCCATAGCCGTAACTTCCGTAGCCGTAGCCATAACCATATCCGTATCCATAGCCATTGTACCAGTTGCGGCTGTAGTAATCTGAGTTGATACCGGTTTGGCGCGAATAATAGGCCGAAATCGAGAGCGAGTTGGGCCGTTTTCCTCCGAACCACGGATCAAGGAACGAGATAGCGTAGCTCTGATAGTATTTGGCGTTGGTTTGTGCCGAAATCGTAAATGTCTGGCCCTCACCTTGAGGTATCAAACCTTTATATGAGCCGGGGTTGAACAAGTTCTTTATCGAGAAGTTGGTAAACTTCAGAGCCAGTTTTCCGATAAGACCCGTCTGACCCCATCCGAACGAAACCTCAACTTGGTCATTGGCCTTCGATTCCAGATTGAAAAGAATGTCGACTGTCCCATTTTCTGCATTAGGCTCGGGGCGGATATCCATGTTTTCTGGGTCGAAATGGCCGGTCTGAGCAATTTCACGAGCCGAGCGCATGATATTCTCCTTGTTGTAGAGCTGACCGGGCTTAACGCGAAGTTCGCGACGGATAACCTTTTCATACAAACGGTCGTTACCGTTAATTACAACGCTGTTGATCGTTGCCTGTGGCCCCTCAATAACTCGTAGTTCAAGATCGATAGAGTCGCCATTGATATTCTTCTCAATAGGAACAAGATGGGAGAAAAGGTAGCCATTGTTCTGGTAAAGGTTCGACACAGCATCGTCATCCTCTTCCAAACGCTTTTTCAGCAACTTCTGGTTGTAAACCTCGCCGGGATTGATGTCAAGAATACGGTCGAGGGTCTCTGTTGGATAAACCGTGTTGCCAACCCAGTCGATCGAACTCAAATAATATTTTTTACCCTCTTCAAGGTCGATATAAACGTCGACCGTATTGTCGCTGAAAGGAACAACCGAATCGGCTACGATTTTCGCGTCGCGGTAACCTTTCTCATTATATTTCTCAATTATTCGGTCAAGGTCGTCATGGTAGTCGCTCTCAACGAATTTTTTCTGGCGGAAAAGGTTGATAAGCTTGCCTTTCTCGTTGGTTTTCTTCATCACTCGCTTCAGTTTGGAGTCGCTCATGACTTCGTTGCCGCTGATGTAGATTTTATGAACCTTCACCTTGCCATGCTTGTCGATATTGATGTCGACTATATTTTCGTTAGGCGCCGACAAATCCTCGGCCAGTGTAATCTTAACTGTGGCATTGCCGAACCCTTTGCCGTCGTAATAGCCTTTTATGATTTTCTCGGCGCGGTCGATGATGTTGGGCGTAATCTGGTTCCCTTTCATCAACTGCAAACGCTCCTCCAGATCCTTACGTTCGCCTTTGCTAGCTCCATGATAGTTGATGGCCGATATGCGCGGCTGCGGTTTAAGTGCGTATTCAAGCCAAACCTTGCTCCCAACCATCTTCTCTACCTTTATCTGGATGGATGAGAACAATCCCTGGCGGGCAAAGCGTTTTGCTGCATTGGTGATTTCCGGACCCGGTATTTCAACCTTGTCGCCTACGTTCAGCCCTGAATAGCCGATAATGATGTAGTCCTCGTAGTTTGGAACGCCTGTCACCTTTATCCCGGCAATCTCGTAAGTTTTCGGAATTCCGGAATATATTATGTTGGGATTAAAAACGGTGTCAGCATCCTGATGCTGTCCCCTCACGGCAGGCGTTAGGAGAATCACAGTTAATAATACAATTAGCAGTCGGTTGCGCATGTCTGTGATGAATATGTAGTGTATGAATTTACTTTGACTGTTTCACTTGTTCGCTTGTTAGTCCGAATCGTCGTTCGCGTCCCGAGAAATTGCGTATCGCTTCAGCAAATTCTTCGCCTGTGAAGTCGGGCCATAATGTCGGCGTTACGAATATTTCGGAATATGCTATTTGCCAGAGCATAAAATTGCTGATTCGGAAATCTCCTCCCGTACGGATTAGAAGGTCGGGATCCGGAAGTTGTGCTGTTGACAAATTATTGGCTATTGTCTGGTCGGTGATTTCATCGGGCGACAGCTCTCCATTGGAAACTTTGACTGCGATTTTACGCATCGCTTGAGTCAGTTCCCATCGGGCCGAGTAGCTTAAGGCTAGCGACAATGTTAGCCCTGTGCAATGAGCGGTGTTGTCGATGCTGTTCTGTAGCGACTGCCGTGTGGCCCGGGGCAAACGGTCGATATCGCCGAATATGTTCACCCTAACATTATTCTCTATCAAACCGGGAGTCTCGCGCTCAATTACCATAGCAACCAGATGCATCAGTGCATCCACTTCCTTTTGAGGGCGGTTCCAGTTCTCAGTCGAAAATGTGTATAGAGAAAGGTATTTAATACCCATATCAGAAGCCACCCGGGTTATCTCGTGCACCGTCTTTACGCCGGCCACATGTCCCTCCGATCGATCCAATCCGCGCGACTTTGCCCAACGGCCATTGCCATCCATGATTATCGCTACATGTCTGGGGGCTGATTGCTGTTTGTCGGTAATGTGGTTCATCAATATATGGTTTTATTTTTAATCAACGTAGTAGCAGCTTTTGCAACGCTCGCCAAACTCATAGCCAAGAGTGAACATCAGCGTTGAATACCAGTCGGTGTTCTTTACAAATGAGCTTTTTATACCGTATAAGTCGGTAAGGTCTTTGCCGTCCAATTTGTCACCAAAAACCTTGTTCATTGTGAATTCCAAACCGATGTTTACTCGTTTCGAAGCCTTGTAGCGAACGCCAACACACATTGGTATCGTAGCGGCTACGGATGTGTTGCCATCGCACGACGAGGCCGAAAATCCAATTCCAAGCCCCAGATAGGGCGACCAACGCTTCATCTTGCGGTAGGTCTCGCCTACGCCATAATTAAAAAAGTTGAATTCGGCGCGTGCGCTGACATCGTAAACCGTTGCCTTGAACTCGTATGTTTGTCCGCCGGGATAAACGTTGGTCATATCAGCCGAATTGCCGCTCAGCGATGTGAGCCCCAGCGAGCCGCGAAGAGCCCAACGGGTATTTATCAAGTAGCGGAATGTTGCCGTACCGGCAAATCCCGGGTGCTTAAGCAGCGAGCTTGTGTTGGCCTCGCCAAGGTAGCCGCTCATGCCCAGCCCGGCTCCGATTTCATAACGGTAGGTCGATTCCTGAGCCGAAGCGTTAGTTGAGGCTCCTAAAACGATTGCTACAACCGTTACGAGCCCGACAATAAATTGATAATATTTGTTTAATATCGATTTTGTCATTCTTGTTTGGAGAGAGTTTGCGTATTGCTTATTGCAGAGGTTTGAACGACAAACGATTAATCAATCCTCGCCATATGCTGTTGCTTAGCTGTCCATCCTGCTGGCGGCCGCCGAACAGATAAATGTAAGGGCAATCCCATTGGGTAATTGGAGCTACGGCACGCGACGAAGCTGTTGAACCCTCGATTTCAAACCAGGTAGGGATGCGGGTTAGCGATATTTCGGTCCAATTGCCTGATGAAGCAGCGCGCGAGTGCAACGTCTCCTCTACAACAAATGCTTGAGCACCGGATAGCGAAGGCATCTCCTCCGGCAACTGTAGCAAGTCGCCGCCAAGTCGCCAGTTCAAACCGTTGTCGCGCGAAATATAAACCTTACGTTCAACTGTGCCGTCGGCGCTGTTACCGCCAAACGCTATCAGGGTAGGGTATTTAATTACTTCCCAATTGGCTGTCTTCACACGGAATGTATAATAAGGAAATACAGTTATATTTTCCAGAGCCATATCGTCGGGGAATGTGCCGAATTTTGCCCACGACGTTCCGTCGAAGCCCCACGAACCGTTGCAAAGAGTGCCGTTGGCGCAGCGACCGCCGGTAATAATTCCCTGAGGCTGCTCACTCCATTGGTTTGTAAATAAGTACATGGCTGAGGTGCCTGAAATTGGGAAATCTGACGGTACCTCGGTTCCTTCAATCGATATACTGTTCTGCCCTGAAGGATAGCAAGAATATACATATTTACCGTTATCCTTGGCAACACCGTACACTGTGCCGTTTATCCCTCCCAGGATGCTCACCCAAGGCGCATGTTGATGAGCCGACTCCCACGATTGCATATCTTCGGTAAGGTAGAGCGAACCGTCGGTCGAAAGCATCGCTGTCAGATTGTCGGTTGCCTTTACCGATTCAAGGACAGGCGAAAACGGAAGTGTAATATTTTGTTTCTGCCATGATGTCGTAACCTCCGGAGTAGCAGTCGAAGCCAATGTGATATTGCCGGCGACATCAGCTGTAAAGCAATAAAGTTTACCTCTGAACATAACCGTGCCTTGCGACCAAGGCGTGCCATTGGCCGGTAGCGGAGCGTAAGCCACCGAGCCCCAGCACAGCGAATCAGGCTCCATTTGATGAACATTAACCTTAACTGTATATGATTTCGACTGACGCTCGTTAAGCGAGGTAACCGTTACGGTTACGTCGTCAAAGAAATTGATACTGTCGCGCGATGTCTCCGAGTACTCAACCTCCTTTGCTTCCTGAGAATCGTAATCTGTATAGTTTATCACTATTTTCGAACTTCCCGAGTTGCCGATATTAACAAGCAATTTGCCCACATTGGTTCCCTTAGGAAGAGAATCAGCGTTGAAAATAACATAATTTTCAAGGTCGATACTGAAATATACCGAATCGAGCCCCGTGATTACTTTGCTATTGGCCTTCAAACTGAATGAAGTGATGGCAGTATTTGAATTGTTATCGATAGTCAGGTCAATCCCATCCAATGAGTATTCCTTAGAATCTTCATTACAAGCGCATAATGTGATGCCTGCCGCTAGGGTTGCCAAAACGAGTTTTGCAAAATGCTTTATCATATATCGTTATATAAATGTTCAGAATCAGTACAACAGATGCTTCTAACGCCTGCCTGATACCTTTTCAATCTGCAAAGATAAAAAGAATTTCTTTAATAATTGACATTATAGAACATTTAGAGCCTCTTAACATATTTTATGCCTGAGTAATATCCTACTATGCCCGAATTGCATTATGCCCCCGCTTACTTATAAATTCATAATGATTCCAAATCCCGCAAAAAAGATTGCAAAAAAAATCGCCAAAATTTGCATTGCAACCAAATTACTGCTACCTTTGCGACAGAATCGGGGTATTAGCTCATCTGGCTAGAGCGCGACACTGGCAGTGTCGAGGTGAGCGGTTCGAGTCCGCTATACTCCACACCCCCATCATCAAGCGAATTCTGACAATATCAGAGTTCGTTTTTTTTCATGGCCGAAAAGTGAATCCTGGGCCAGTAGAAAATCCCGACTTTTTCACTTTCGCGGTTTTCAGGTTCTACCTTCGTCAAATGATTCACTGCGGTTTGCTCAGCCCGCACCACCATTCCTGGTTCATTTCCGGTATTCCTGTGCCGGCCAACGATTTAGCAACGCGATGGCAATATAATTGCTTGTCTTTGTAGTAGAACTTTACAATAAGATCCAGCTTGTCGTTCACGTAAAAGCGGGTTAATTCATCATAAAGTTTATTATCTTTTTTCACCAATGGCAGCTCGCGATAATTACCTGTCGACTTCAGTTCCGTGTCGATGTCGGCCAGCAGTGCCTTCGCTTCTTTTTTTGACATGCCGGGTTCAAGTTTGGACTGATAGTCTGGGTCATTAGTACTTCCTAGCTGCTTCATGAGAGTTCCTGCGGTTGCAGCTAAAAGTGCATTTCCAATACCGAAACCGTCCATTTTCAATTTAGCCTTGCCCATTGAAAATACCATCGACTGTGAAATATGCCCGTCATGAAACGCTTTCATAGGCCACAGCCGGTTTGTAGTGCCGTAGGGCTGAACAATCATCGGAGCAACGGTTATATTATCGTCTTGAACCTTATAAAAATCCTGATTGATAAGTTGTTTAAACTGGTCAACTGTGATATTATAAAGCTCGTTCGGGTCGCCGTCGACATGAATGCCAAATGGGTGCTCTATCAAAGTGACAATCTGCGGATTAATGTTTTCCACATATCGGAACATCGATCTATTCCTATCCATTGTTGAAACCGCAGCAGATTCGTTTGGCACAGGCTGCTGAGCCGGAGCCTGTGCGACCGTAAAGCCCGACAACAACAACTCGTAAATACATTTGCTCTGCAGCCCGTTGATTCCATAATTGCGGAAATCGATTCTAAGCGGGTAGTTCCCCGGACACTTAACTTGCAGAAACTTAGTCCCTGGAGTCAGATACACCCAATATTCATTTATCTTATAAGGAGTATCACCGATAATATTCCCTTCAAAGCCTGCTCCCGCCACCGGCAATTGAACCTTCACCAGCGCGCATATCTCGTTGTTCAAGTCGCGACGTTGCATCTCAACCGTCATCGGGTCCATTGTCGACCGCATCTCTTTAACTTCTAGCTCCTGCGCTACCGCTGCTTGTATGCCTATAATCGCTATTAAAGCCGCTATGATTGATTTGGATATTATCTGCATTTATATGGCGCGTTTATTTATATTTCATTGATAGCCGCAAAGTTAATCTATTGACGCAACTCCACAAAATTAAAACCACCAAAACCTTTTCACTGCGGTTTGCGATGGTATATTGAGATTAGTGGCAAATGGCTTATGATTGATTAGCGTAATATATATTATCAAGATTGAGTCTTGCCGTATTGGGAAGGTTTCTCACAAACCATTCCTTCAAATATTCCATGAATCTTATTGACTGGTTTATATCCGGCAGAAATTTCATCAGATCTATGATTTGGGAATCTTAATTCAATATCATTGAACAATCTGATGATAGATCTACCCAAAGCCCATGCGAGATTTACAGGTACTGCATTCCCAATCTGTTTATACTTGGCTGACAGTGAACCGCAAAAGTCCCAACTGTCAGGGAATGTCTGAATACGTGCGTACTCTCTGACAGTAAGAGGTCGTGTCTCAATAGGATGGCAACGTTCAGTTTGTTTTTGGGCTGGAGCACAAGTAAGAGTAAGGCTTGCTTCGTCCATTGCCAATCGACGAGCCATTCCCGTTTTTCCACCTCCGAGATGATAACTGCCTTTCATGTACAATTCTGCGACATCAGCAGGTAAATCCCTCCAATCTCCACCTTCTGGAACAAGTTTCATTACCTGTTCCTTTGATTGCGGATATTTTTGCCCTTCGCTAACAGGGACATCAGTATCATAAAGGTCGCCAGAATAGAATGCGTCACGGAGTGTGCGAATGTCGCCGCATACCGAAGGCCATTCAAAATTAACGTAAGGTGCGATATCATTGCGTATAGCTATGAGAATCAGCCGTTCACGCTTTTGGGGTACGTTGTACATAATAGCACGCATAACGCGTGGCTTAATCAATGTATATCCAAGCTCTGCTATGACCGATTTTATTGTTTCAATAGTCCTGCCATTATCATGCTCCAATAGCCCCCTTACATTTTCAGCCATAAAAACTTTGGGCTGAATTTCCTTAACTGCACGGGCAAGTTCAAAAAACAAAGTGCCACGGGTTTCCTCAAAGCCAAGCCTCTTGCCTGCATATGAAAACGCCTGACATGGGAAGCCTCCAGATAGAAAATCGACATGACCATGGTACGGTGTAAAGTCAACGTCGCGTATATCACCCCGAACCACATTCCAAAACGGCATATTTTTCAGAAGGGTGGCGCAGGCATCCTTGTCAAATTCATTTAGCAGTAGATGCTTAAATCCGGCAAGGTGCATACCCAGAGCCAGACCGCCACCACCTGCGAATAGTTCTACGGATGTGTATTGTCGCATAGGCACAACATTGCTTTCTTCTTCCCAGCTTGAATTGAGCATCTCCCTAATCTCAGGGAAAGAAGAAAGTTCTGATGCTATCAAATATTTTACACCACTATCATCACTGTGAACATTACATTTACCGTTAACAATCCATTTGTCAACGGTTGAGCGGGATACTCCGCATATATCAGCGAAGTTATTGAGAGATATTTTGGTGTCCCCTCAAATCCGCAACTAAATTTTTGAGAGGAGCAAATCGGTTATAGGAATACT
>JAMPII010000001.1:451368-457668 GCA_023662835.1 Muribaculaceae bacterium
ATCCCTCCAAGCCAGCGACCCCAGCGGCCCTGAAATTTTATGATATGGGCCCTTACAACCGCAATTTTTGGCTGTAGCGTTGAGAACGTCATAATTATTATCTAATTTTACACTGTGCAAACATCCTAGATGTAAAATGGTGATTCAAGCAAAAGAAATAGAATTGGCACTGCAGAATATGGCTGATGAGCGTCAAGCCCGGCATCTATTGCGTTTTTTCAAGACCGGCGCCGGAGAGTATGGCGAGGGGGATAAATTCATCGGTCTTAAAAATCCACAAGTAAGAATGGTAGTTAAGCAGGCGTGGAAATTCACGCCACTGAAAGAGACCATAAAATTAGTAAAGTCGCCTATTCATGAAATACGCCTTTGTGGATTGTTGATAATGGTGGAGCAATACCTCCGGGCATTAAAAGACAAAGATTTCGCCCTAATGAAATCGATATTCGATATATATACACAGCTGCATCCTTACATCAACAACTGGGATTTGGTTGATTTATCGGCAATAAAGATTGTCGGCAATCACGAAGTACAGAATCCGGAATTGACATTGATGGATGAATGGATTGAGACTGAAGGCCATACACTTTGGCAGCAACGCATAGCTATGGTCAGCACCTGGATGCTTATTCGTCATGAACGAACCGATGAATGCTTTTTACGCGCAGCCAAACTGTTGAGTAGCCCTTATGATTTGCTGCACAAAGCAGCGGGGTGGATGTTACGCGAAGCATGTAAGAAAGGATACAAAGATGAGTTGCTCGATTTTCTTGACCGCAATGTCGCAGAAATGCCTGCTATAATGCTCAGTTACGCTTGCGAGCTAATGCCGGTTCACGAGCTTCACGAATGGCAACCCCGAAGAAAAAAGCTCAGAAGTTGTAGACATAACATCACAAAATAAACATCTTATAATGAATTACATATTTGACTTTGACGGCACGTTGATGGACACATCTGCTGTTATTATGGCTACAATAAAAGCAACAATCAAAGAAATGGGGCTTCCGCCCAAAACCGATGAGGAATGCCGCTCAATTATAGGCATCCGCACGGATGAAGCAGGAAGATACCTATACCCAAACATCAATATATCGAACAAAGAATTTGCACGGGTGTTCCGCTCCAATTACAACCTATTGAAAAAAGATGTACATGAAAAAACTTTTCCCGGAGTGATCTCTACCCTTTCCAAATTGAGAGAATCAGGTTGCGGACTTGCCATAGCGTCCAGCCGACGGTCAGCTTCTTTAAGCGACTATCTTGACAGTCTGGGCATTCGCAGTTGGTTTGAGATTGTAGTAGGAGCCGACAGTGTCACGAACGGCAAGCCAAATCCGGAACCTGTGCTGACCATTTTAAAAGCATTGAATTGGAACGCAGAGGATACATTGGTTGTTGGAGATGCCGACGTGGACATAATGATGGGCAACGCAGCCGGTTGTAAAACTTGCGCAGTGACCTATGGCAACGGCTCAATTCCATCGCTAAAAGCGGCCCGGCCAAACTATATGATTGATACATTTCCCGAATTAGAGTCCATTCGATAAGGAATGATAACGCCCCAATTCCTCACAACGGAACGAACTTATGCGGCAGGCAATACGTTGTATATACAAACCTAATTAAAAGCCCAAATTATGAAAACTCACAATCACCACAACGGTCACCTCTGCCTCAAAATTATTAGCGAAGTGGCAAAATTTGCACTAATCGGCGTAGCAACCACATTGGGATTCAAAGCACTGAAAGAAGCAGAAAAGGCAAAACGCTACGTTGAAGAACATCGCCGTTAGCGACACAAAAGTGTAACAACACACAATTTATATGGGCTGTGTAGCGATTACTTTATTGCTACACAGCCCATATTTTGCATCGTAATCATTATCTTTGTAACCTTAATAATGTAGTGAAGACAATCCCTATCTGGAGCGAATATAAATTATTTCTCTATGAACCACCAATATCTTATAGCATTTCTTGTATCGACCACGATGTTAGCATCCTGTTCTGATGACAAACCAGGCGGAAGCAGTCAACTTGAAGCCGGAACTTATCAACTATCCGGCAAAGTGGAGAAGGGCCCGTTTGTCCGCGGCTCATCCATTAGCATCCAACCTCTTGATGCGTCATTAAACACGATAGGTACGGTCTATAACGGCGAAATTGCCGACGATGCCGGCAATTTCAATCTTGGCAAAATTGAAATTGCATCCCAATATGTTCGTATAACTTCCGACGGATACTTTTTCAACGAAATTTCGGGCAACCTTTCAAATGGCACTCTTCATCTTGTTGCACTTGCCGACCTTACCGACCGAAGCTCGGTAAACGTTAACATTATCACCCACCTGAAAACGGCACGTATCCAGAAACTCATGCAGCGTGGCGCCTCGTTCTCCGACGCCAACAAACAGGCATATAAGGAATTGCTTAAACAATTTGGTTTGCAAGCCTACGAAAGTATTCCGGCTGAAAACATGTCAATATCCGCCGGCACCGATGGTTCAGGGGTCTTAATCGCCATTTCATCCATCATTCTTTCTGACCGAACAGAAGCACAAGTCACCCAATATCTTTCAACATTGAGTCAAGACTTAGCCGATGACGGTGCATTTACAGAAGCTAATATGGCCGCAATTCACAAGAGCAAAAACCACGTAACTGCTAAACTTGAAGAAATTACCCAAAACATAAAGAACCGCTACGACGAACTTGGGATGGAAATAACAATTCCTGACCTGCGATATTTCTTCGACTGGAACAACGACGGAATTGCCGGAAATGAGATTAATGACAATGCCCAAATTGTACTCTCTCAAAACGAAGTTCACTTTGGCAAAGAAGGTGGAGAAGCTTTCGTTACAGTCACTTCGGATATACCATTGTCGCTGAAAAAGTTCAACGGCCCATATAGTGATGATGAAGATCTACCAAATATATTTATCCCAAACAAATTTAAACTTTTGGAAACCGGAAATCCAATTGACTGCAAATACACCTATGAAAATAACATCATCAAAATAACAGTTGCACCAACCGAGCGACGGTCACCACAATCCACATCAATTCCGCTATATGATATGCTGGGTAACATCAAAGCCACTGTTGATGTTACTCTCGAAGGCGACAAATCCATTGAAACAAAACTTAGCGATGAAGGTAAAACTATAGTTACTAAATGCTTTTCTCAGTTCGCCTCGGCCCTGTCATGGATGTTCTATGTTGAGCGAGGCTATACCGGCATGTACAAATTTTTTGATGTAACCTGCCCGCTAACCCCCTATAATCAGTATAATCAAAAAGCATATAACGCAGCATATCAACATCTAAGCTTAAGTAATAACATCATTAAAGAGCTTTATCGCAACAATGATTTGGAATCGGCGTCTTTTTTTCAACTTCTCGATGCTATTGTTTATACAGAAATGGTTGATAAATGGGGCAGAATCGCCGTATTAAACCCGAAATACGAAATTGGAGAATCACTTCCTCAGCAAGAAGCTAAAACCACATTAAAACAACTCGAATATCAACTCGACGAAATTTCATCGTCGTTCACCGACTGCAAAGCCGACCAGGAAATCACCTCGGCTCAATCGGCTTTCAACATTTCCAAGGATGTATGGCGTGTAGCCAAAGCCAACGTTTACATGGCACTTGGCCAGCCCGAGCAAGCAATGCCTTACTTGCAACAAATAGTTGACAGCCGCAGATACACCTTAACCTCAGGCAATGAATATACCCCCAATGACGGGACAATACTTCACCTTCTAGTACCGGACGAAGTTATGCCGGGACATAGCATGGGCTATTATACATATGCCGATGTACTTCTAACCCTGGCAGAGTGCCATATCGCGACTGGCGACAACACAACGGCCAAGTCGTTAATTAGTCAAGTAGCGAAAGCAAAAGGTATCTCATTGAACCAAAATAACATCGCCACGATAAACTCACTACGTAAACAACTCTTTATTCCGCGGTACTTTGCATTCCAAAAGCGCAATAAGCTAGGAGAATATGAGGCATATCAGCACTTATGGCCAATTCCCGGCGACCAAATAATAATTTCAAATGGCTGGACCCAGAATCCAGGCTACTAGATAAAGTCTCATTTTATCGACATATTTTAATCCAGTTTATTGTCTGAATATTTGCATGTTCCACAAAAAAGCCATACCTTTGTGCCGCTTTTTAGCATCCCCCGTGTGATGGGAAATTAGGAAGCATTCTTAATTTTGAGTAACACAATTAACTAAACAAACAAATGAAGACCTACACTCTTAACGCAGAAGCTCGTGCCAACTTCGGCAAAAAAGCAGCAAAAGCAATCCGCGAAGAAAACAAAATCCCCGTAGTTCTCAACGGCGGCGAAGTGTTTAACCTCCCTTATAGCGGCACACTCAAACCCGGTGAGAAAATCGTTGAAATCGGCAATGGCAAAGGCTTAATCACAACTGACTTGCTTGTAAACGCCGACGATGTTCGCAAACTCATATACACCCCCGACGTATTTGCAGTTGAACTCAACATTAACGGCGAAGTTCGTAATGCAGTTCTCCGCGAAGTACAGTTCCACCCCGTTAAAGACAACATTCTTCACATCGACTTCCTCGAAGTAACCGATAAGAAACCTGTTGTTGTTGAAGTTCCCGTTAAACTCGAAGGTCACGCTGAAGGTGTTAAAGCCGGTGGTAAGCTCACATTGAGCATGAAGAAACTTAAAGTTAAAGCTATCTATACCGAGATTCCCGAACGCGTTGTTGTTAACATCGACAACCTTGGTCTTGGCAAAACACTTCAGGTTGGCGAACTCCACTACGAAGGCCTCGAACTGGTTAACGCAAAGAACGCCGTTGTTTGCGCTGTTCAGCTGACACGTGCAGCCCGTGGTGCAGCAGCCAAAGCATAATCAATGCCGATTATTTACTGCAAATAACTAATGAAGTATCTGATTGTAGGACTGGGGAACATCGGTTCAGAATACGATGGCACCCGCCACAACATAGGATTCAGAGTATTGGATGCCTTCGCCGAGGCATCCAATACTTCTTTTACAACCGATCGGTATGGTGACGTTGCGCATATGCGATTGAAGAACAAACTGCTCACCCTGCTAAAGCCGTCAACATACATGAACCTGTCGGGAAACGCTGTGCGCTATTGGAAGGAAAAGGAAGGCATCGACAATAGCCATATTCTTGTTATCGTCGACGACATAGCCCTGCCCTTTGGCGCCATACGCTTAAAACCATCGGGAAGCGATGCAGGTCATAATGGCCTGAAAAACATAGCTCAAATGCTTGGCACAGAACAATATCCGAGACTTCGATTCGGAATCGGCAACGATTTTCCTCGAGGATGCCAAATCGACTACGTGCTGGGGCATTTCACACTCGACCAACGGCAACAACTACCCATGCGTATCGATGTTGCTTGCGAAGCAGTCCGCGCATTTTGTCTCAGCGGTATCCAATTTGCCATGTGCAACTACAACAATAAATAATATGGCCAAAACAGAAGAGCGTATCGACAAATGGATGTGGGCAACCCGAATTTTCAAAACCCGCACCATTTCGACCGAAGCATGCAAAAAGGGGCGCATCAGCATAGGCGACACACCAGCTAAGCCCTCACGCACAGTTAAGGTTGGTGACATAGTTAAAGTGCGGAAGCCACCAGTAACCTACTCTTTTCTTGTAAAAGCATTAACCGAAAACCGACTGGGAGCAAAACTCGTTCCCGAATATCTCGAAAACATAACACCACAAAGCGAGCTTGATCTGCTGGATATTGTAAAAATTTCCGGCTTTATCGACCGGCGTAAAGGACTTGGCCGACCAACAAAACGCGACAGTCGCGAAATGGCTCGCTTCCGCGAAAGCATGACCGACGACACCAACATTGGATGGGATTTTGATTTCGATTTCGACGACTCAGACGATATCGACGATTAACAATTCTACATACTTTTGCGACAGCCCCCAACATTGCTTACGCCCTACGGGACGGCTCCGCCCCGACACTAATGATAAAAGTGAAAAAGGCTTCATCAACACGATGGAGCCTTTCCCGATTCTTTAGGCGTATAGTAATTTGTGCATTAAGATCAGGTTTAACAATGAATCAAATTAATCCTGTGACTCCTACAGGATTCAAACCTGTAACCTTCTGATCCGTAGTCAGATGCTCTATTCAGTTGAGCTAAGGAGCCGTTACGCCAATTCTACTGATTTTAATGTGACTCCTACAGGATTCAAACCTGTAACCTTCTGATCCGTAGTCAGATGCTCT
>JAMPII010000001.1:457768-476314 GCA_023662835.1 Muribaculaceae bacterium
CGCCTCCTTCACAGCGATTGCTGACGGACAACACCGCAGCAATCGCTTTTTTTATCGCTTTTTTTATGCCCGAGATTACTTTTTAATTGGAATTATTTGCAAGTAAGCTTTTTAGTTGCTAACTTTGCAGAGTTTTTGAGATAAACTGTGCTTGAATTATTAACATTTATTTGCAACTGTTTGTGGTTCAGGTGGGTAAGATGGAGAAAACAAAATATTAAATATATACCAATAAATTAAATTAAAAACTAAGATGCCTACAATTCAGCAATTAGTGAGAAAAGGACGTACAGCTCTTGTTGATAAGAGTAAATCGCCTGCGCTCGATAGCTGTCCCCAGCGTCGAGGCGTTTGCGTGCGTGTTTACACTACTACACCTAAAAAACCTAACTCCGCCATGCGTAAGGTTGCTCGTGTTCGTCTTACAAATGGTAAAGAGGTTAACTCGTACATTCCCGGAGAAGGTCACAACTTGCAGGAACACTCAATTGTTCTTGTTCGTGGCGGTCGCGTAAAAGACCTTCCTGGTGTTCGTTATCACATCGTACGCGGTACACTCGATACCAGCGGTGTGAAAGACCGTACACAGCGTCGTTCTAAATATGGTGCAAAACGTCCAAAACCAGGAGCAGCACCGGCAAAGGGTAAAAAGTAATTTACGCTGAACGTCACTTTTCATGAGCAGGTATTCTGCTCCACTAAAACAGTTAAAAACTCCGTTTTTGATTTATTGGAAAAAGCAATAACGGTTGAGTAAATCGGGCAAGAGAGTCCGGTTGAAGAAAAAAAGCTGCCAAGCAACCAAAAACAAAAATTTTAAACAACAATGAGAAAAGCTAAGCCTAAAAAAAGGATTGTTCTGCCCGACCCCGTGTTTGGCGACGTAAAAGTTTCTAAGTTCGTTAATCACTTGATGTACGACGGTAAAAAGAACACATCTTATACAATATTTTATTCAGCTCTGGAAACAGTGAAGGGCAAACTTCCCAACGAGGAAATGTCGGCACTGGAAATATGGAAAAAAGCGCTTGAAAACATAACACCTCAGGTTGAAGTTAAATCGCGTCGTGTTGGTGGTGCTACATTCCAGGTTCCTACTGAAATCCGACCCGATCGTAAAGAGTCGATCTCGATGAAAAATATGATTCTGTATGCCCGTAAACGCGGCGGCAAAACTATGGCTGAGAAACTCGCCGCTGAAATAGTAGATGCTTTTAACGAACAGGGTGGTGCATACAAACGCAAGGAGGATATGCATAAGATGGCCGAAGCTAACCGTGCATTCGCTCACTTCCGTTTCTAATTCTCTATGATTTGCTAAATAAAATATTATGGCTAACAAAGACCAAAATCTGAAATATACTCGCAATATCGGTATTATGGCTCACATCGATGCTGGAAAAACAACCACATCGGAGCGAATCCTTTTTTATACCGGTTTGACTCACAAAATCGGCGAGGTTCATGATGGCGCAGCTACTATGGACTGGATGGAACAGGAGCAAGAGCGTGGTATTACTATTACCTCGGCAGCTACAACTGCTTTCTGGAAATACGCCGGTGAAAAATACAAAATCAATCTTATTGACACTCCGGGACACGTTGACTTCACTGTTGAAGTTGAACGTTCTCTTCGTGTGCTTGACGGTGCCGTTGCAACATTTTGCGCTGTAGGTGGCGTTGAACCACAGTCAGAAACTGTATGGCGTCAGGCTGATAAGTACAATGTGCCACGTATAGGTTATGTAAATAAGATGGACCGTTCGGGCGCAAACTTCTTTGAAGTGGTTCGCCAGCTTAAGGATATTTTGGGAGCAAATCCTTGTCCCATACAAATACCTATCGGAGCGGAAGAAACATTCAAAGGCGTTGTCGACCTTGTTACAATGAAAGCTATTTATTGGCACGACGAGTCGATGGGTGCTGACTATTCCATAGAAGAAATTCCTTCGACATTGCAAGCCGAAGCCGAAGAATGGCGCGATAAGATGCTTGAGAAAATCGCTGAATTTGACGATGATCTTATGGCGAAATACTTCGACGATCCGTCAATCATAACAGAAGATGAAATCCGTCGCGCGCTGCGTAAAGCAACACTTTCGATGGATCTAGTTCCTATGATTTGCGGTTCCTCGTTCAAAAACAAAGGTGTTCAATGCCTTCTCGATGATGTATGTGCTTATCTCCCTTCGCCGCTTGATGCTGGCGCTGTAGAAGGACATGCGGTTGGCAATCCCGACGAGATTATCACACGTGAACCTTCTTCAGACGCTCCTATGTGTGCGCTGGCATTCAAGATTGCTACCGACCCATATGTAGGCCGCTTGTGCTTCTTCCGCGTTTATTCTGGTAATATCGAAGCGGGCAGCTACGTATTCAACAGCCGTAGTGGTAAGAAAGAACGCGTTTCGCGCCTTTTCCAGATGCACTCGAACAAACAGAATCCAAAAGAGGAAATCGAATGTGGAGATATAGGCGCAGGTGTAGGTTTTAAGGATATCCGCACAGGTGACACCCTCTGCGCAGAAGATGCTCCTATCGTTCTCGAGGCTATGGATTTCCCTGACCCTGTTATTGGTATCGCTGTAGAACCAAAGACTCAGAAGGATCTTGATAAGCTTGGTGTCGGTTTGCAGAAACTTGCTGAAGAGGATCCTACATTCCGTGTTCAGACAAATGAAGAAACCGGGCAAACTGTTATTTCTGGTATGGGTGAGCTTCACCTCGATATTATTATCGACCGTCTGCGTCGTGAGTTTAAGGTAGAATGTAATCAAGGCCGTCCGCAAGTTACCTATAAGGAAGCTATCACTAAACCAGTTGAACTTCGCGAAGTGTTTAAGAAACAAACTGGTGGTCGTGGAAAATTCGCTGATATCATTGTTCGTGTAGAACCGGTTGACGAAGGCTTTGATGGAGGACTTCAGTTTGTTGACGAAGTTAAAGGTGGTAATATTCCAAAAGAATTCATCCCTTCGATTCAGAAAGGCTTCCAGACTGCAATGAAAAACGGTGTTCTCGGTGGCTATCCTGTAGAACAGCTTAAAGTGACTGTCGTCGATGGCTCATTCCATCCGGTTGACTCTGACCAGTTGTCGTTCGAGCTTTGTGCAATTCAAGCATTCAAGAAAGCTTCAGAAAAAGCAGGCCCAGTTCTTATGGAGCCTATTATGAAAATAGAAGTAGTTACCCCCGAAGAAAACATGGGTGATGTAATTGGCGACCTTAACAAACGTCGTGGTCAGGTTGAAGGAATGGAGACCAGTCGCAGCGGAGCCCGTGTTGTTAAAGCTAAAGCACCGCTGGCAGAAATGTTTGGTTATGTCACCGCTCTTCGTACAATTACTTCAGGTCGCGCAACCAGCACAATGTCTTTCTCTCATTATGCTGAAGTGAGCAACTCAATAGCCAAAGGAGTTCTTGAAGAATGTCAAGGACGAGTAGATTTATTGAAATAACAATTTATAATTATATAAAATGAACCAGAAGATCAGAATCAAGCTCAAATCGTACGATCACAATCTGCTTGACAAATCGGCTGAACGGATTGTAAAAACCGTAAAGGCTACTGGTGCGGTAATTAGCGGACCAATTCCACTACCCACCCACAAACGCATCTTCACTGTTAACCGTTCGACTTTCGTAAATAAAAAGTCGCGCGAGCAATTCCAGCTCTCTTCATTCAAACGTCTTATCGACATTTATAACACAAGTGCAAAGACTGTTGACGCGCTGATGAAATTGGAACTGCCCAGTGGTGTGCAAGTAGAAGTGAAAGTATAACACAGTGTAGAATTATTTAACAAACAAGAGAAATGCCAGGATTATTAGGAAAGAAAATCGGAATGACATCCGTTTTCAGTGCCGACGGCAAGAATGTGCCGTGCACTGTTATCGAAGTTGGCCCTTGCGTTGTTACTCAGGTTAAAACAGTAGAAACTGACGGATACGCAGCTCTTCAGCTCGGATTCGAGGATAAGAAGGAGAAACATACTTCTTGCCCGATGCAGGGTCACTTCAAAAAAGCCGGAGTAGAACCCAAGCGCTACTTGGCCGAGTTCAAAGGTTTCAATAAAGAATATGCACTTGGTGAAGCTATTACAGTAGAAATGTTCGAAGAAAATGACTTTGTCGACATCGTAGGAACATCGAAAGGTAAGGGCTACCAAGGCGTTGTTAAACGTCACGGCTTCGGTGGTGTTGGTCAGGCCACACACGGTCAGCACAACCGCGCTCGTAAACCCGGTTCAATAGGTGCCTGCTCCTACCCTGCAAAGGTGTTCAAAGGAATGCGCATGGCCGGACAAATGGGCAACGAAAAAGTGACGGTTCAAAACCTTCAGGTAATTAAAGTGATTGCTGATCACAACTTGCTGTTGATAAAGGGTTCAGTGCCCGGACACAAAGGTTCAATCTTATTAATCGAAAAATAAAATGGAACTAGCAATATTAAATATAAAAGGTGAAAACACCGGGCGCAAGGCACAACTCAACGACAATGTATTTGCTATTGAAGCAAATGAACACGCTATTTATCTAGATGTTAAGCAATATCTTGCCAACCAACGTCAAGGTACTCACAAATCAAAAGAAAGAAGCGAAATATCGGGCTCAACCCGCAAACTCCACAAACAAAAAGGTGGCGGCGGTAGCCGTATAGGTGATATCAATTCGCCCCTTTTGTCAGGCGGAGCGCGCGTTTTCGGTCCCCGTCCACGCGACTATAGATTCAAACTTAATAAAAAGCTCAAAGCTCTTGCCCGTCGTTCAGCCCTTACATTAAAGGCTGCTGACAATCAGATTGTGGTAGTAGAGGATTTCACTCTCGACGCTCCCAAAACTAAAGATTTCTTAAATATTACAAAAAATCTTAAACTTGACGGCAAAAAGATACTCCTTGTTTTAAAAGAACAAAATAAAAACGTATCTTTGTCAGCTCGTAATATCCAAGGAGTGAAAATTTTAACAGCTGCTGATGTCAACACCTACGCCTTACTCAACAACAAAGCGGTAGTGCTGTCAGAAAGCAGCCTTGAAGTTATCAATAATCTTTAATCACAGGAGGAAAGACAATGGAATTCAGTATTGAACCAATAGTTACCGAGAAAGCGACTCAACTTACCGAAAAGCTGAACCGCTATACATTCCGTGTATCTCCCGAAGCCAACAAATATCAAATTCAGGATATGGTTGAAAAATTGTATGGTGTACACGTGGTTAAAGTAAACACAATGGTTGTACGTGGAAAAAATCGTTCACGATACACAAGAACTGGCATCATCAAAGGCTCAACCTCGGCTTACAAAAAAGCCCTGGTAACTGTAGCTGAAGGTGAGACAATAGACTTCTATAGCAACATTTAATTAATACAATGGCAGTAAGAAAATTCAAGCCCACCACACCGGGGCAGCGACACAAAGTTATTGGCGTATTTAAAGGTACGATCACTGCCGATACGCCAGAAAAATCTCTTACAGTCGGTAAAAAGTCAACCGGAGGACGTAACTCCGAAGGTCACCGTACCACCCGTTACCTTGGAGGTGGCCACAAACGCAAATACCGTTTCATTGACTTTAAGAGAACTAAAGACGGTGTGCCCGCAGTAGTAAAATCAATTGAGTACGATCCTAACCGTTCGGCTCGTATCGCTCTTCTTTACTACGTTGACGGAGCAAAGTCATACATCATTGCACCCAACGGCCTCGAAGTCGGCGCAACCGTAGTCAGCGGTGCCGATGTAGCGCCTGAGCTTGGCAACACTCTGCCTCTGAGCAAAATCCCTGTAGGTACCGTAATTCACAATATCGAATTGCGTCCAGGACAGGGTGCCTTTATGGCTCGCTCAGCAGGTACATTCGCACAGCTCGTTTCGCGCGAAGGCGACTATGCAATTATCAAATTACCTTCAGGAGAAGTACGTAAAGTGCTCGCTGAATGTCGTGCGACTATAGGCGTTGTTTCAAACAGCGAACATTCGCTCGAACGTTCAGGTAAAGCAGGACGCTCACGCTGGTTGGGACGCCGTCCACGCAACCGCGGCGTTGTTATGAACCCAGTAGATCACCCCATGGGTGGTGGTGAAGGCCGTGCTTCTGGCGGTCACCCGCGTTCACGCAAGGGTCTTTACACTAAGGGTCTTAAGACACGTGCACCGAAGAAACATTCTTCGAAGTACATTATTGAAAGAAGGAAAAAGTAATCTGATTAATTAAGCAATTATGAGTCGTTCATTAAAAAAAGGCCCATACATTAGTGTGAAGCTGGAAAAGAAAGTGACAGCCATGGAAGAAAGCGGCAAGAAATCGGTCATTAAGACTTGGAGCCGCGCATCCATGATTGCCCCTGAATTCGTAGGGCACACTTTTGCAGTTCACAATGGCAATAAGTTTATTCCTGTTTACGTCACAGAAAACATGGTAGGTCACAAATTGGGCGAATTCGCTCCCACTCGTACCTTCCGTGGCCATGCCGGAAACAAAAAGAAATAATTTGGGCCATTGATATAAAATTTTTGATAAAAAAAGAAAATAAATACAATGGGTGTAAGAAAAAGACAATCAGCCGAATTACACAAAGAAGCAAAAAAGAACCAAGCTTTTGCTAAGCTTCTTGACGTGCCCAGTTCGCCCCGCAAAATGCGTCTCGTCGTAGATATGATCCGCGGCAAAGAAGTGTTCCGTGCATTGGGTATGCTCAAATTCTCAAATAAAGAAGCAGCAGCAAAAGTTGAAAAACTGGTTCGATCGGCAATCGCAAACTGGGAAGCCAAAAACGACCGCAAAGCAGAAAGCGGTGAACTTTATATTTCAACAGTATTTGTAGGTCCGGCTCCAATGTTAAAACGTCTGCGTCCCGCTCCTCAGGGTCGCGGCTATCGCATTCGCAAGCGTTCTAACCACGTCACACTTTATGTTGACACAATCGATAACAAAGCAAACCAAGAATAAGAGATGGGACAGAAAGTTAATCCTATAAGCAACCGCTTAGGAGTTATCCGCGGATGGGACTCCAACTGGTTCGGCGGCAAGAAATACGGAGAAAATTTGCTGGAAGATTCTAAACTCCGCAAGTATCTTGAAGTCCGTCTCGCCAAATCAAGCGTTTCTCGAATCGTAATAGAGCGTACATTGAAGCTCATTACAATAACAATTTGCACATCACGCCCCGGTTTGATAATCGGAAAGGGCGGTCAGGATGTTGACAAACTCAAAAAAGAGTTGATGAAGATAACTGATAAAGATGTTCAGATTAATATTTTTGAAGTAAAACGCCCTGAACTCGATGCCTCGATCGTAGCCGCAAATATAGCTCGTCAGATCGAAGGTAAGATAGCATATCGTCGCGCTGTAAAAATGGCAATCGCAGCAACAATGCGTTCTGGCGCCGAAGGAATTAAAATTCAGGTAAGCGGACGTTTGAACGGAGCCGAAATGGCACGTAGTGAAATGTTTAAAGAAGGCCGTACACCTCTTCACACATTCCGTGCCGACATCGACTATGCACTTGTTGAAGCCCATACCAAAGTAGGTGTAGTAGGCGTAAAAGTTTGGATTTGCCGTGGCGAAGTTTATGGCAAACGCGAACTTGCTCCCTCATTCACAAACACAGGTAAAGAAGGCCGTAACAATCAGGGAGGTTCACGCGAACGCCGCGACCGCGGTTTCCGCAAACCCAAAACAAATCGTTAAACGCTATTGAACTGACAAAGCAATGTTACAACCAAAGAAAACCAGATACCGTCGTTCCCAAAAGGGACGCATGCGCGGAAACGCGCAACGCGGCAACCAGCTAGCTTTCGGTTCGTTCGGAATCAAGACGCTTGAGTCGAAATGGATCACTGGTCGTCAGATTGAAGCTGCTCGTATCGCCGTTACACGCTACATGCAGCGTCAAGGCCAGGTATGGATTCGTATTTTCCCGGACAAACCTATCACAAAAAAGCCTGCCGAAGTCCGCATGGGTAAAGGTAAAGGTAACCCCGAAGGATATGTAGCTCCCGTTACTCCCGGTCGCATCCTTATCGAACTTGAAGGAGTATCCTTCGACGTAGCTAAAGAAGCGCTCCGTCTGGCAGCACAAAAATTACCTGTTACAACTAAATTCGTGGTTCGTCGCGACTACGACCCAACTCAAAACGTGTAATCAAAATGAAAAAAGAAGAGATAAAGGAAATGACAACTCAAGACCTTAAAGATCGTCTTGAGCAGGCACAGAAAGACTATCTACAGCAGAAAGTCAACCATGCCGTTTCTCCCATCGACAATCCCGCAAAAATCACAGCGGATCGCAAGATGATAGCACGCATGAAAACAGAGTTGCGCCAGCGTGAACTTAACAACAAATAATCCCAAGGAAATGGAAGAAAAGAGAAACTTAAGAAAAGAAAGAATTGGGGTTGTATCGTCAAACAAGGGTGATAAAACAATCACTGTTACAGTGAAATATAAAGAAAAACACCCTATTTACGGTAAATTTGTCAACAAGACAAAAAAATATCACGCACACGACGAAAACAACGAGTGCTCCGTAGGCGATACAGTGAAGTTGATGGAAACACGTCCACTCAGCAAAACCAAAAGATGGAGATTAGTAGAAATCGTAGAAAAAGTTAAGTAATTATGATACAAACAGAAAGCCGCTTGACAGTAGCCGACAACTCAGGAGCAAAAGAAGTGCTTTGCATTCATGTTCTTGGTGGAACCGGGCGTCGTTACGCTTCAGTAGGCGATGTGATCGTTGTTACTGTAAAAAGTGTGATTCCCTCGTCGGATGTAAAAAAAGGCACAGTTTCAAAGGCAATGGTTGTACGCACAAAGAAAGAGATTCGTCGACCCGACGGAAGCTATATCCGTTTCGATGACAACGCTTGTGTGCTTCTCAACAATGCCGGTGAACTACGTGGCACACGTATCTTCGGACCGGTTGCTCGCGAACTTCGCGCAACCAACATGAAAATCGTGTCACTTGCCCCTGAAGTGCTTTAACACAAAGTTAAATGAAGTAAACCACAATGAGCAAACAAAATATTTTAAAAGGCGACATCGTTTTTGTACTTGCCGGCGACGACAAAGGCAAGCAAGGACGTGTTCTCTCAGTTCAGAAGAGCAAAGGCCGAGCAATCGTTGAAGGTATCAACATGGTGTCGAAGAGCACCAAGCCCACGGCAAAATATCCTCAGGGCGGTATTGTAAAACTTGAAGCCCCAATTCAATTGTCAAATCTTGCACTAATCGATCCTAAATCGGGCAAACCAACCCGTATTGGTCGTCGTAAAAACGAAGATGGCAAGACAGTACGTTACGCAAAAAAATCAGGAGAGGAGATCAAGTAATGAGCGCACCTACACTTAAAAACAAATACAAAGAAAGCATAGTTCCTGCTCTTGAAAAACAGTTCAACTATACTACGGTGATGCAGGTGCCCCGTCTGGAAAAGATTGTTATCAACCAGGGTCTGGGCGCCGCCACACAGGACAAGAAGATTATCGAGACAGCAATCAATGAGCTTACAGCTATAACAGGTCAGAAAGCTGTTGCTACTCTTTCACGTAAGGACATCTCGAACTTTAAAGTACGTAAGAAAAACCCAATCGGCGTTCGCGTAACATTGCGTCGCGACAAGATGTACGAATTTCTTGAAAGACTAGTTCGTGTAGCGCTTCCCCGTATCCGCGACTTCAAAGGTATCGAAGGCAAGCTTGACGGACGCGGTAACTACACTCTCGGTATCACAGAGCAAATCATTTTCCCTGAAATAAACATCGACTCGATTTCGAAACTCATGGGTATGAACATCACTTTCGTGACAACGGCTAATACCGACGAAGAAGGTTATGCTCTGCTTAAAGAATTTGGACTTCCCTTCAAAAACGCTAAAAAATAAAAGCAAAATATTATGGCTAAAGAATCAATGAAGGCTCGCGAAGTTAAAAGAGCCAAACTCGTAGCTAAATACGCCGCTAAAAAAGCTGCTCTCAAAGCAGCAGGCGACTACGAAGGCCTCCAGAAACTTCCAAAAAATGCCTCTGCCGTACGCCTGCACAACCGCTGTAGCATCACCGGCCGTCCAAAAGGCTATATCCGTCAGTTCGGCATTTCCCGTATTCAATTCCGCGAAATGGCCTCTGCCGGTCTTATCCCCGGTGTTAAAAAGGCAAGCTGGTAATTATTTGCACAGTGCAATATAGAGAGTATTAAATATTGTTCGGCCTATCCGAATCAATTTAAACAAATAAAAAAATGACTGATCCAATAGCAGATTATTTAACAAGATTGAGGAATGCTATCAAGGCACAGCATCGTGTTGTTGAAATTCCCGCCTCAAACTTGAAAAAAGAAATCACTAAGATTCTCTTCGACCAGGGCTACATTCTGAACTACAAGTTCATCGAGGGCGAAAACCCCGCAGGAACTATCAAAATCGCTCTAAAATACGATCCCGTTGACAAAGTGAACGCTATCAAAAATCTCAAACGCGTATCACGTCCGGGTCTTCGCCAATATACCGGCTACAAAGATATGCCGAGAGTTCTCAACGGTTTAGGAATTGCAATCCTCTCAACCTCAAAAGGAGTTATGACCAACAAACAGGCCAAAGAACTCAAAATCGGTGGTGAGGTATTGTGCTACGTTTACTAATCATTAAGGAGGAAATACAATGTCAAGAATAGGTAAAGCCCCCATTGAAATTCCCGCTGGCGTGACAGTAACCGTTAACGGAAATGTTGTGACTGTAAAAGGTCCTAAGGGAGAACTCACACAAACTATCAATCCCGATATCAAAGTAGAGACAGTTGAAGGTCATGTTCATGTGACACGTCCTAGCGACGATCGCGAACATCGTTCACTCCATGGTTTATATCGCGCTCTTATCCACAATATGATAGTTGGAGTTTCAACAGGCTATCGCAAGGAACTCGAACTTGTAGGCGTTGGTTATCGCGCGAATGCCGATGGTCAAGTGCTCGAACTCGCCCTCGGCTTCTCTCACGCCATATATCTCAAACTTCCCAAGGAAATCAAGCTTGAAACAAAGTCGGAGCGCAACAAAAACCCGCTCATTATTCTCGAAAGCGACGACAAGCAATTACTTGGTCAAGTTTGTGCCAAAATCCGCTCCTTCCGCAAACCCGAACCTTACAAAGGCAAAGGTATTAAGTTTGTTGGCGAAGTTATCCGCCGCAAATCAGGTAAATCAGCAGGTGCTAAATAATTAAAGAAACACTATCATGATATCCAAGATACAAAGACGCAATAAAATCAAAACCCGTATCCGTGGTAAAGTGTCAGGCACCGCCGCACGTCCCCGCATGACGGTGTTCCGCTCAAACAAGCAGATTTATGTGCAGCTCGTTGATGATCAAGCTGGCAAGACTTTAGTTGCCACTTCGTCAAAGGGTCTCGAAGCTCAAGGCACCAAAACAGAAATAGCTGCATTGGTTGGAAAAGCAGCTGCTGAAAAAGCTCTTGCAGCTGGTATTACAGAAGTAGTTTTCGACCGAAACGGTTATCTGTTCCACGGTCGTGTTAAATCACTTGCTGACGCAGCTCGCGAAGGCGGACTTAAATTTTAATCGAAATGGCAAACAAAAATAACAGAGTAAAGTCTACAAACGATCTCGAACTGAAAGATCGTCTGGTGGCTATCAACCGTGTTACCAAAGTTACCAAAGGCGGTCGTACATTTACTTTCGCCGCAATCGTAGTTGTTGGTAATGAAGATGGCATCGTAGGTTGGGGTCTTGGTAAAGCCAATGAAGTTCAAGCCGCAATAGCAAAAGGAGTTGAATCGGCAAAGAAAAACCTTATCCGTGTTCCTGTTCACAAAGGTACAATACCTCACGAACAGTTTGCCAAATTCGGTGGCTCACGCGTAATTCTTAAACCCGCTTCAACCGGTACCGGAGTAAAAGCCGGTGGTGCTATGCGTGCCGTTCTCGAAAGTGTTGGTATAACCGACGTGCTTGCAAAATCAAAAGGTTCTTCAAACCCACACAACCTGGTGAAAGCCACAATCGCCGCTCTTGGCGAACTGCGCTCTCCAGCACAGGTAGCTCAGAACCGCGGTGTTTCAATCGACAAAGTGTTTAACGGCTAAGACATTCAAACATGGCACAGATAAAAATAACACAAATAAAAAGCCGCATCAAAGCTACTAAAGTGCAGAAACTCACTCTCGATGCGCTTGGCATTAAGAAGATGCACCAGACAGTGGTTAAAGAAAACACTCCATCTGTAATGGGTATGGTTAAAAACGTTCACCATCTCGTTGAAGTGACCAATCTGTAATCAAATCTAAAAGAAAAAGAAAATGGAACTTAATAATATTCGTCCTGCAGTTGGCTCAACAAAGACTAGAAAGCGCGTAGGTCGCGGTTCTGGTTCTGGTCGTGGTGGAACATCAACCCGCGGTCACAAAGGAGCTAAATCTCGCTCAGGTTATTCTCGTAAGATTGGCTTTGAAGGTGGTCAGATGCCTCTTCAGCGCCGTCTTCCAAAATTCGGATTCAAGAACATCAATCGTGTTGAATACAAGGCTATCAATGTTGGTTTGCTGCAAACATTAGCCGAAGCTAAGAACCTCAATAAAGTTGGTATCGAAGAACTTCGTCAAGCCGGTTATATCAACAAGCATCAGTTGGTGAAAATTCTTGCCGAAGGCACAATCACACTCGCCCTCCAGGTTGAAGCAAATGCTTTTTCTGCAGCTGCGCAGAAAGCAATCGAAGCAGCCGGTGGCTCAATAGCTAAAGTATAAAAATGAGATTTGTTCAGACCTTAAAAAACATTTGGACAATCGAAGAACTCCGAAAGAGACTTCTTGTAACATTCCTCTTGGTATTCATCTACCGAGTGGGATGTTACATCGTCCTTCCCGGAATTAGTCCTTCCGACCTTGAAGCGCTAGCAAAATTCACTTCAGGCAGCGGACTGATGCAGCTCCTCGATATGTTCTCCGGCGGTGCCTTCTCTCAGGCCTCAGTATTCGCCCTCGGTATTATGCCCTATATCACGGCATCGATCGTGATCCAACTCCTTGGCATGGTGCTCCCCTCATTCCAGAAAATGCAGCGAGAAGGTGAGAGCGGACGTCAGAAACTTAACCAATACACACGTTATCTGACAGTACTGATTCTTTTGTTACAAGGCCCTGCTTACCTCGCTAACCTACGTGCGCAGGTTATGCAGGCCGGTGGCACCATCGAACTTGGCTTCTGGACTGGCGCATATCTGACAATTATTCTGGCTGCAGGCTCAATGTTCATCATGTGGCTTGGCGAGCGTATAACCGATCGCGGTGTAGGTAATGGTATCTCATTCATCATCTTGGTTGGTATCATCGCACGTTTGCCCCAGGCACTGTCATTCGAGTTTATAAATCGTATGCCCGATTCGTCAGGTTCTGCCGGTGGTCTGGTAATGTTCCTCGTAGAGTTGATTCTTCTGTTCGCCGTGACAACAGGAGCTGTATTGCTCGTGCAGGGAACTCGCAAAGTGCCTGTGCAATACGCAAAACGTGTTGTTGGCAACCGTCAGTACGGAGGTGCACGCCAGTACATTCCATTGAAAGTTAATGCAGCCGGTGTAATGCCCATCATTTTCGCCCAGGCTATCATGTTTATCCCAATCACACTTAATGGTTTCGGACAACACGAGAATTCATTCCTTTACAAGTTCTCTGATATCAACGGTTGGGCTTACAACATAGTATACTTTATACTCATCGTTGCATTCACATATTTCTATACAGCCGTAACAGTGCGCCCCACTCAAATGGCAGAAGATATGAAACGCAACAATGGATTCATTCCTGGAGTGAAGCCCGGCAAGAAAACAGTTGAGTATCTCGACTCTATCATGTCGCGAATCACACTCCCCGGCTCAATCTTCCTTGGCATTGTAGCTATCATGCCTGCTTTCGCGCGTCTTTTCGGCGTAAGCCAAAATTTTGCGCAGTTCTTCGGCGGTACATCATTGCTCATTCTTGTTGGTGTTGTTTTGGACACGCTCCAGCAAATTGAATCTCATTTGATGATGCACCACTACGACGGACTCATGAAAGATGGTAAAATTAAAGGCCGTACAACCGGTAGCGCTTACTAATAGGTAATCAATATCGGAGTCTTTCTTTAATATAAAATGATCTATCTTAAAACACCCGAGGAAATAGAACTAATGCAGCGAGCCTGCACACTGGTGAGCCGCACACTTGGCGAAGTTGCTAAGCATGTGGCTCCCGGTGTGACAACGCTGAAACTCGATACTATAGCCCGCGAATACATGCTAGACAATGGTGGAAAACCAGCATGTTTAGGCTATGGCGGTTTTCCTGCAACTCTATGCATCGAGGTTAACGATACGGTAGTTCATGGTTTCCCTTCTAACTACACTCTTCGTGAAGGCGACATCATAGGAGTCGATACAGTTGTTGAACTAAACGGCTACAATGGCGATATGTGCTACACATTTACTGTAGGTGAAGTCAATGCTGCCACAATGCAACTCCTAAAAGTGACCAAAGACTCGCTATACAAGGGAATAGCGGCAGCAAAACTCGGCAACAGAATAGGCGACGTGTCCAATGCGGTTCAAACATATTGTGAGCGTCATGGGTATTCGATTGTACGAGAGATGTGCGGTCATGGAATCGGTCGTGACATGCATGAAGATCCCGAAGTTCCCAACTATGGACGCAAAGGCGTTGGCGCAATAATCAAGAACGGAATGTGCTTTTGTATTGAACCAATGGTCAATTTGGGAAAACGCAACATAATGATTGACCGAGACGGATGGCAATGTCGCACCCGCGACCATCAGCCCTCGGCTCATTTTGAGCATACCATCGCAATTACCGGAGGACAGACAAAAATACTTACAACGTTCGATTTTATCGAGCAAGCACTCGGAGACAGATCAATTTAATTATCATTTATGGCAAAACAAGCTGCAATACTTCAGGACGGCACTATCGCCGAGGCATTATCAAACGCAATGTTTCGTGTTGTGTTGGAAAATGGACACGAAATAACTGCCCACATCTCAGGAAAGATGCGCATGCACTATATACGCATCCTCCCCGGCGACAAAGTAAGAGTAGAAATGTCGCCTTACGACCTGTCAAAAGGTCGAATAGCTTTTCGATATAAATAATTAAAACAAAAATAAAATGAAAGTAAGAGCATCAATCAAAAAGCGTACCGCCGATTGCAAAATAGTGCGTCGTAAAGGTCGTCTTTATGTAATAAACAAGAAAAATCCTAAGTTTAAGCAACGTCAAGGATAAATTTTTCGTAACTTTGCAGAAAATTTAGTCAAAACAATATGGCAGTTAGAATCGTGGGAGTTGACCTCCCCCAAAACAAAAGAGGTGAAATCGCCTTGACTTATATCTTCGGCATCGGACGTAGCGCCGCAAATACAATACTCGAAAAAGCCGGAGTAGACAAAAACATCAAAGTAAAAGACTGGACCGATGCCCAGGCAGCTGCAGTTCGTGAAGTAATCGGTCATGACTACAAAGTCGAAGGTGACCTCCGCAGCGAAATCCAGCTTAACATTAAGCGACTGATGGATATCGGTTGCTATCGTGGCATACGCCATCGTATCGGTTTGCCCGTTCGTGGACAAAGCACAAAGAACAATGCGCGTACACGTAAAGGACGCAAGAAAACAGTTGCTAACAAGAAAAAAGCTACTAAATAATAGATTAATATGGCAAAAAAGACAGTCGCAGCAAAGAAGAGAAATGTCAAAGTTGACGCCAATGGTCAGCTTCACGTTCACTCATCTTTCAACAACATCATCGTATGCCTTGCAAACTCAGAAGGTCAGGTTATTTCTTGGTCGAGCGCAGGCAAGATGGGTTTCCGAGGATCCAAAAAGAATACACCCTATGCAGCCCAGATGGCAGCACAGGATTGCGCAAAGGTTGCATACGACCTTGGTTTGCGCAAAGTGAAAGCTTATGTAAAGGGCCCGGGTAATGGACGAGAGTCTGCAATCCGTACTATTCACGGAGCAGGTATCGAAGTAACTGAAATTATTGACGTTACTCCGCTTCCCTTCAACGGATGCCGCCCTCCCAAACGTCGTCGTGTATAATAACGGCGGCTTAAACTGCTTACTCTACTTTCAAAAAACGTTTTAATCCGTCGAATCCAGTCCCCAGAAAAGGACGCTGAATGTGAATAGGCTGCAATTTTCATCACCTCTCTGCAGCCGCGGCTGCACTAAGGCGCCACTTCGAAGGAAACAGAAATCGACGACAAAACAAAACAGCAAATAACAATGGCTAGATATACTGGACCTAAAACCAAAATTGCCCGCAAATTTGGCGAGCCTATCTACGGCGCCGATAAAGTTCTTTCACGCAAGAACTATCCTCCGGGCCAGCACGGAATTAACAAACGCCGTAAAACATCAGAATACGGTGTTCAGCTCCGTGAAAAACAAAAAGCTAAATATACCTATGGTGTGCTGGAAAAGCAATTCCACAATCTTTTCGACAAAGCATCACGCACAAAAGGTATCACCGGTGAGGTGCTTTTGCAGCTTCTCGAATCGCGTCTCGATAACGTAGTTTATCGTCTAGGTATAGCACCTACACGTCCTGCCGCACGTCAGCTGGTTCTCCACCGTCACATCACAGTCAACGGTTCTGTTGTGAATATCGCATCCTATCACGTTCGTCCCGGCGATGTAGTAGGAGTTCGCGAACGTTCAAAATCGCTTGAGGTAATCGCCGACGCGCTTGCCGGTTTCAACCACAGTAAATACCCTTGGATTGAATGGGACGAAACCCTCAAAGCAGGTAAGCTTCTTCACGTTCCAACACGCGAAGATATTCCCGAAAATATCAAGGAACAGCTAATCGTTGAGTTGTACTCTAAGTAATCATAATAAAACGTAGATTCATGGCTATTTTAGCATTTCAAAAACCTGACAAGGTTGTCATGTTGGAAGCTGACAACTTCTACGGCAAATTTGAGTTCAAACCTCTGGAACCCGGCTACGGAATTACAGTAGGAAATGCACTACGCCGTATTTTGCTGTCATCGCTCGAAGGTTTCGCTATCTCGTCAATTCGCATCGACGGAGTAAAACATGAGTTCGACACCATTCCTGGAGTAAAAGAAGATGTTACGAACATTATTCTTAATCTCAAAAAAGTCGATCTCAAACAAGTCGTAGAAGACACAGAAAGCGAAAAAGCCACTGTCACTGTGTCGGGTCAGGAGGTGTTCAAGGCCGGCGACATAAGCAAAGTGCTCACAGGCTTCGAGGTGCTTAACCCCGAACAGGTGATTTGTCATCTGGATCCAAGCGCAAGCTTCCAGCTTGAATTTACAATTAATAAAGGACGCGGATGGGTTCCTGCCGAAGAAAACGCACAACCCACCGATGCAATCGATGTTATCGCAATTGACTCGATTTACACTCCTATAAAGAATGTAAAATACACAGTTGAAAACTTCCGTGTCGACCAGAAGACCGACTACGAAAAGCTGATTATCGAGATTACAACAAACGGCTCCATTCTTCCAAAGGACGCTTTAAAAGAGGCCGCCAAAATTTTGATTTACCACTTCATGTTGTTCTCCGACGAGAAAATTACTCTCGAAACAACTGAAGCCGACAACAACGAGGAATTCGACGAAGAGGTGCTTCGCATGCGACAGTTGCTCAAGTCGAAACTTGTCGACATGGATCTCTCGGTTCGTGCCCTCAATTGCCTCAAGAGCGCCGAAGTGGAAACCCTTGGCGAACTCGTGGTGTTCAACAAAACCGACCTCCTCAAATTCCGCAACTTCGGTAAGAAGTCGCTCACCGAACTCGACGAGCTTTTGGCCAACCTGAACCTCTCGTTCGGAATGGACATTTCAAAGTATAAATTAGACAAAGAGTAATTGACCGATGAGACACAATAAATCATTCAATCACCTTGGCCGTAAAAAAGCCCACCGCGATGCACTGCTGTCGAACATGACCATTTCACTGATCATGCACAAGCGCATCTTTACAACGCTTGCCAAGGCTAAAGCTCTGCGCATGTACGCTGAGCCGCTGATTAACCGCGCCAAAGAGGACAACACACATAACCGCCGTGTGGTTTTCAGCTATCTCCAGAACAAATACGCAGTTACAGAGCTGTTCCGTGAAGTAGCTCAAAAAATTGCAGAACGCAATGGCGGTTATACCCGCATTATCAAAACAGGCAACCGTCTGGGTGACAACGCTCAAACTTGCTTCATTGAACTCGTTGACTACAACGAAAATATGAAGTCGGAGAAAGTTGCCAAGAAAGCAGGTCGCACACGTCGTTCACGCAAGAACGCAGCAGCTGCAACAGAAGCTCCTAAAGCAGAAGCAACTGCAACAGAAACACCTGCTACTGACGAAGCTAAAGCAGAATAGTACTCTGACTTACTATAAAATCCGGATGTTCCCAAAAGGAGCATCCGGATTTTTATTATAGCTATAATAGTTATCAATTTTAAGGGCCCATATCATAAAATTTCAGGGCCGCTGGGGTCGCTGGCTTGGAGGG
>JAMPII010000001.1:476414-498608 GCA_023662835.1 Muribaculaceae bacterium
ATCCCTCCAAGCCAGCGACCCCAGCGGCCCTGAAATTTTATGATATGGGCCCTTATACGTAAATTAGCTAGTTAGCGGATAATATGGTCGAGCTGATCGGTGTTACGCGTAATCTCATCCTGAGGCACATCGTAGTTCATCATGTCGCCAGCAAAATAAGAATCGTAGGCGGTCATGTCGATTAGTCCGTGGCCGGAGAGGTTGAATAGAATAACAGGTGCTGTACCCTCTTCGTTGGCTCGTTTTGCCTCGCGGATTGCAGCGGCAATCGCATGGGAGCTTTCAGGAGCCGGGATAATGCCTTCGGAACGGGCAAACAGGGTAGCGGCCTCGAATGTCTCGATTTGAGGGATGTCGACAGCATCGATGCGTCCTTCGCTACGCAGTTGGCTGACAACCGAGCCGGCGCCGTGGTAGCGCAGACCGCCAGCGTGAGTGTTGGCCGGGGCGAAGTTGTGGCCGAGTGTGTACATTGGAATCAGGGGAGTGTAGCCGGCTTCATCACCGAAATCGTACTCAAGCACACCGCGTGTCAGCTTGGGACAGGACGCAGGCTCGGCAGCGATAAAGCGGGTGTTGGTTTCTCCGGCGAAATTGTGACGCATGAATGGAAATGATATTCCGGAGAAATTAGAGCCACCGCCGAAGCATCCGATAACGATATCGGGATATTCGCCGGCCATCTCCATTTGCCGCTCAGCCTCCAGTCCGATAACTGTTTGATGCAGAGCAACATGGTTAAGCACAGAACCTAAAACATATTTACAATTTGGCGTTGACATAGCCAACTCGACAGCTTCCGATATAGCAGTTCCGAGCGAGCCCTGATAGTTGGGGTTGTCGGTGATTATTTTTCGTCCGGCTTTCGTCGACATCGATGGGGAAGCTATTACTTCGGCTCCATATGTTTGCATAATTGAACGTCGATAGGGCTTCTGATGGTATGATACTTTCACCATGTAAACAGCCAGGTCGAGACCGAAATGCTTTGCGGCCATCGACAACGCAGCTCCCCACTGTCCGGCGCCGGTTTCGGTTGTGATATTGGTAACGCCCTGTTGTTTGCAATAATAAGCCTGGGCAATTGCTGAATTCAATTTATGGGAGCCTACGGGGCTAACGCTCTCATTTTTGAAATATATGTGAGCTTTTGTTCCAAGAGCTTTCTCCAGTCCGGCAGCACGTACCAGCGGCGTCGGGCGCCATATCCGGTAAAGATCGCGAACCTGCTCTGGGATTTCAATCCATTTGTCGGTCGTGTTGAATTCCTGACGCGCAGCTTCCTCGGAGAACAGAGGGAATAAATCCTCTGCTTTTAAGGGCTGTTTTGTAGCGGGATTGAGCATCGGACGCGGTTTAACAGGCATGTCGGCCATGACATTATACCATGCTGAGGGAATATCTTTTTCCTGGAGCAAAAATTTTTTTGAGTTCATTTCGTATATTTTTCGTATATTCTATTAAAATTCATATTCTGAGGTTACAAAGATACATGAAATTTCATAAGTTTCAAAACATAACGAACTTAAACATCGAAATTGTTTGACATTTGAAAGAGGAAAACCGGATTGCATATTTAAAATTTATGCAATCCGGATATGGATCTACGGATTCTAGAGATAAGAACCTCGATATTGACCCGCGCAGAAGATAATGGATTATTGCTCGGGTTCGAGAAGAATCACCTTGTAGTTGTTCTGATCGATAAGGTTTTTCATAAAGGCCTTTACATCGGCGGGTGTTATTGTTTCGATCAGTTTTGTTGCAGCAACAAAAGTGTCTTCGCCGGTCGACTGTTTCGATGCGATGGCATAGGCCCACGAATCGTTTTTATTTTTCTTTTCCTTGTCGGATTTAATCATGTAGGTTTTAACCTTGTCGAATTCGTCGGGGGTGATATTCTCGGCCAGATCGTTTATTTGCAGATTAATTTCCTCGAGCACTGCATTCTTCATTTCGGGCTTCATGGGGAAAGAGGTTTGCAACATCGCATTCTGATCGAGGAATGGGTCAACGCTTCCGCCGGCATATATAGAGTATGTGGCGCCCATATCCTCGCGGATTTTTTTTAGCAGACGGGCTGTGAGGATTTGACCGGCAAAAGATGCAGCCAATGTGTTGGGGGCGTTGTAGTCGGCGTTGCCGGTGAGGATTATTGCGGCATAGGTTTGCGGGGTGTCCATTTTATACGTATTGATATCGGTGAGCGAACCCGGCACGACTGAAGCAATTTCCTTCACGATTCCCGAGTTGGATTTTCCTTGCGGAATAGATGCGATGTATTGCTCGACGAGTGTGCGCAATTGCTCTACGTCGATTTTACCTACGAATACAAAGGTAAAGTCCTGAACGGGTGCCATCTGGGAATGAACAATCGCGAGAATGCGGCCAAGGTCGGCATTGTCGATGACCTGCTCTGTCATCATGCGCTGACGTGGCGATTTATAAAGATTCCGCTGCAGCGCCTGCTGGAAATGATAGGTTGGCGTGGCTTCCTGGTTGTGGATTAAACCGCGGTAAATCTCTTTTCCGGCGTTGAAATCCTTTTCGGATATTGTGATCGAGGTAAGATTCATGTAGAGAAGTTCCATCATTACGGGCAAATCCTTAACCACGGTCGAGCCTATGATAGCTCGTTCGTTGTCGGACAGCGCCAACGAAACGGAAGCTTGTTTACCGGCCATGTATTTGTCGAGGTCGGCGGAAGTGTAATCGCCCAAACCGGCAATGCTCAGTGCCACCGGCAAATATATCAGATTGGCTGAGTCACTATCGGATATCACCGATGTACCCCCCTTGGCAATTGCATACATTTTGATTTCGTTTTCATCGAAATCGGTTGGTTTCACTACAACGCGAGCACCGTTCGAGAGGGTCCAGACAGAGGCCTGATAGAGGCTGTCGTAGGTTTCATTTACAATTTTGCCGGGCGCTGGAAGTTCAGGGATAAGTGGCTCGGCTTTCACACTGTCGACGTATGGCTCGATATTTTCAGCCTCGACCCGTTCAATCACTTTAAGCAGGCTCTCTTGGGTTGGAATCTCATAACCTTCTTTGTCGGGCAAGTAGGCTACAACTACACGGTTGTTGTTCTGCCAGATATAGGGGAGCAACGCGTTGATCTGCTCCAGAGGGAAATCTTGGGCTAAAAATGTCATCAGCTCATATTCATTCTCGATCCCAGGAATGGGTTCATTATCAAGGAAATTGCGAACATATTCAAAGCCAAGACTGCTGGATGTTTGTGTTGAACGGCCATTGTAGGCACTTTCGAGTTGGGAAAGATATTCGTTGCGGGCGCGATCGTACTCGCTCTGTGTGAATCCTTGGCTGGCGCGTAGCATCTCACGGTAGATCGACTCGAATGTTGGTTCGATTGTGTTACCTTTGCCGATACCTACAATGGAGAGAGCATCCATTGTTTTCGACACCATGTAATTTCCGCTATAGCTTCCGGCTGCCGCGAATGGAGTTTCGGGATTGGTCATCATGTCGGACAAACGTGCGTTGAGCATGCTTGTAATCATTTCCATAGCATATTTGTCGAGCAGATACATGATGCTGTTTTTTTCTTGGTCGGGCGTTGCCGGTATTTTGTTTGTAATTTCGATTCGTGCTTGACTTATTTCTTTATCTTTGCCGATTGCGAAAATTGTGCCTTCCGTGTCGGGTACAGGAAAGTACTCACGCTCGGCACGGTTAGGATCGAGCTTTATGTCGGAGAATATAGCTTTGATTTGGCGTTCGATGCGGTCGGGATCGATGTCCCCGACAACAACGATGCCTTGCAGATCGGGGCGATACCATTTTTCGTAGTAGTCGCGCAAATCCTGATAAGGGAAGTTATCGACAACTTCCATTGTACCGATTGGAAGTCGGTAGGCGTAGCGCGAACCGGGGTAGAGCATAGGGAATATAGACTCGTTGATTCGCTGCATTCCAACGTTACGGGAGCGCCATTCTTCGTGAATAACGCCACGCTCCTTGTCGATCTCCTTGGGATCGAGTGTTAGGGCGTCGGCCCAGTCGTGGAGTATTAGAAGACAGCTGTCCTGTACGCCTTCGCGCTCGACCGGTACCTTACTGAGATAGTAAACGGTTTCGTCGGTCGAAGTGTAGGCATTAAGGTTTTGTCCGAATTTCACTCCAACAGATTCGGCCCAGTTCAGAAGCGTACTGTCGGGGAAGTTCTTTGTACCGTTGAAGCACATGTGTTCAAGGAAATGGGCCAGACCGCGCTGATTGTCCTCTTCGAGTACTGAGCCAACTTTCTGGGCAATGAAATAGTCGGCCAAACCTTCAGGGTATGCATTATGGCGTATATAGTAGGTCAGGCCATTGTCGAGTTTGCCGATACGTACGGCCGAGTCGATGGGGATTGGCGGCATTTCGGGCATCTGTGCCACAGCCTGCGAAGCAACGGCTAAAAGCATAGCCGCAGCGAGGTTTTGGAATAGTGATTTAACGTTCATATGATTTTATATTATGTTTTATGCGACGGAAGTGTTATTTAGTGATTTTGTTAGCCCGCATCGGCATTACAAAGATAAGTTGTTACGGTTCATAATTTGGAGCGTTCGATTAACATTTATGTAGCAAAGTTATGCTATTGACGCGAAATAGCCTATATCCGGAGTCTGGAACGATCTATGTACTGATTTTATAACAAATTATCAGCTACCATATTGTAATTTTTCTTCTTAAAATTTTCTATGACCACACTTTCGCGCCCTATGACGTCTCAAATCGTTACGGCAAATACGGCCTATTAACGTGAATTTTGGTTGAATTTTGGTAAAATTTTTGGATGGAATTTTTGGCTAGATGTTGCATGAAAGAAAAAATATTTATAAATTTGCAGCGTTGAAGCGAGATATTCGCCAATAACCGGTGATTTAGTGTAGCGGTTAGCACGCCACCCTCTCACGGTGGAGACCCGGGTTCGAGTCCCGGATTCACTACAAAGCGCCTCCCGAACCAGTCGGGAGGCGCTTATTTTGTTCCCCGTTTGTATTATATGCCCCCAAAATTGCGAACTGCCCACCAAAAGTTTGTTGTTCAACTTTTGGAAGGCAGTTTCATTTTTGACCAACTTTTATTGCTGAAGCGCATCGTTATTTATACGAGTGGCCATCAATATTGTTTTCCGATTTTTTTATGGGAAAGAATAGTTGTCATAATCAACAAATTCTAATATTCCGGTCGTAGTGTCGTAAATCTCATACTGAGCCGATACCTCCATGGGTTCTGTGCCATACAGTATATGGGTTGCTTGCATGTCGGTATCTTTTTGAATGTACATATACTCGGTCTCTTTAGTTTTTGATTTCCCTTTCCGAATCGTATATGTAGCGAGGATGTAGCTGAAACCTTTTGAATACAGTTTGTCGCTGCCTTTGATGGAGAAATTCAAAAACACGGAATATTCATTGTTGAATAATTCACTTTTATATACCTTAGCTTCTCTTTTTAATGTGAAATCAAACCGCTGGTCGATCGGCAGTAGCTTGTATTTATTATCTTCAATCCATTTATCATCTTTCTGGATCATTTTATATTCTGACCCCGATTGAACAGAAATCAAAGAGTTGTTTCGGAAAGTAAATTCTTGTTTGTCGATTATTACCTTGCTCCCCTTAATATAATAATCAAATGATTCTGCCGTAGTATTGGTTGATGACCCAAACTCAGTGTCCAATTCGCGGGAACCGAACCGGAATATGCCCTGGCCATTTCCCAAGAAATACATAATGGTGCTGTATCTGGACAAACTAATGTTGTCGCCCCAATGCAGAAAATCATATGATGTTTCCGATTTCCACCCGTGAGCCATAAGAGTCTGTTCAATGTTGCCAGGAAGTTTATCATCGTCATCGCTGGAACAAGAGAATAAGGCTGATGTAAAAATTATGGAGAAACATATCACCATAATTCGCGAATATTTGTATTTCATACGTTTATATTTTATTATGGTTTACGGCTATAGACCAATCTAAAGAATTATGTAATCCGATGCGAAATTTTCCAGATTTCAAGCAGTCAAGAAAGAGCGTTGAGTAACGCTTTCTATTATGTTATTGTTGATTCGCTTGCTGACGCCCGTAGCGGAACACCAGCTAAACGATCTACATCTGCAAAATTATAAAAATTTATTAATTTCTACTACAGTATAATACGATTTGGGCGGAGCGAAGCATGAGAAAGTTTTTCGAGCTGACGAAAAATTTTTACATATCGGTGAGTTTCACTAACTTTGTACGTTGAAAGAGAGGTTACCTAATTCAAGTTTAGCGAGATGGAAGATGATGTTTATGTAACCTTTTAACGACATCGCCACGGACATGGCACAACTTAGTTATCAAAACAACCTACAAGACATGGGAAAAGAATTTAAAAGGACACTTATCACGACCGCATTGCCCTATGCAAACGGTCCGGTTCATATAGGCCATCTGGCCGGGGTGTACGTACCCGCCGACATCTATGCCCGCTACCTGCGCATGCGTGGCGAGGATGTTGTTATGGTTGGCGGCAGCGACGAGCACGGGGTGCCTATCACGATCAAGGCCCGTAAGGAGGGTGTGACGCCACAGGATATTGTCGACCGTTATCATAATATTATAAAGGATTCGTTTGAGGAACTGGGTATAAGTTTCGATGTTTATTCTCGTACGACCTCGGAAACCCACTCGAAAACGGCGTCGGAGTTTTTCCGCCGCCTTTACGACAAAGGTGAGTTTACCGAGCAAACCTCGATGCAGCTATATGATCCGGAAGCGCAACAGTTTCTGGCCGATCGCTACGTGACCGGTAAATGCCCCCACTGCGGCAACGAACGCGCCTATGGCGACCAATGCGAGGCATGCGGCACATCGCTCAGCCCCGACGAACTGATAGAACCGAAGAGCGCCATTACGGGTGCTACGCCAGTGCTTCGTGAGACACGCCACTGGTATCTTCCTCTCGACAAGTGGGAGCCAGATCTTCGCCATTGGATACTGGACACACACACAGAGTGGAAGACTAACGTTTACGGCCAGTGCAAATCGTGGCTCGATATGGGGCTTAAACCCCGCGCCGTTAGTCGCGATCTCGACTGGGGTATTCCTGTGCCGGTTGAAGGCGCTGATGGAAAAGTGCTCTACGTTTGGTTTGACGCGCCTATTGGATATATTTCCAACACGAAAGAGATTTTGCCCGAGACGTGGGAAAAATACTGGAAGGATCCCGAAACGCGTATAATCAACTTTATAGGCAAGGACAACATTGTATTCCACTGCATAGTTTTCCCGGCCATGCTTATGGCTTATGGCGACGGCTACCAATTGCCTGAAAATGTGCCGGCCAACGAGTTCCTGAACCTTGAGGGTGACAAGATATCGACCTCACGTAACTGGGCAGTATGGCTGCATGAATATCTGAAGGATTTTCCGGGCAAGCAGGATGTGTTGCGCTATGTGCTCACAGCCAACGCCCCCGAGACAAAGGACAACGATTTCACATGGCGCGATTTTCAGGCTCGTAATAACAGCGAACTTGTGGCCATTCTGGGCAACTTCTTCAACCGCGCAGTTGTGCTCACACATAAATATTATAATGGTGTGGTTCCGACGGCTTCAAAACCTGAGGCTATCGATGCCGAAACGTTGGCCGAGATTAGCTCGGTGAAAGAACAGTTGTCGCACAATATCGACACATTCCATTTCCGCGACGCGCTGAAGGATATGATGAACATAGCGCGAATAGGCAATAAATATCTTCAGGATACGGAGCCATGGAAAGTTGCCAAGACCGATTCGGAGCGTACGGCATCGATACTTAACACCGCCCTGCAGATATGCGCCAATCTGGCAATTGCCGCCGAACCGTTCCTACCCTTTGCAGCTGAAAAGATGCGTGAAATGCTTGGCCTACCTGCAATGTCATGGGACGACCTTGGCCGTGGCGACATTCTTGCAGCCGGTAGCCAGCTAGCTGCGGCCGAACTGCTGTTCGAGAAGATTGAGGACTCGGCAATCGAGGCTCAGATTGCGCGTTTGGAGGAGAGCCGCAAACAGAACGAACTGGCACAACATAAAACAGCACCTCAAGCTCCCGACGTTGACTTCGACACATTCATGAAAGCCGATTTACGCATTGGTACCGTTCTGGAATGTGAGAAAGTTCCAAAGGCCGACAAACTGCTCAAATTCCTGATTGACGATGGTTTGCAGAACCGCACAATCGTTTCCGGGATAGCTAAGCATTATAAGCCGGAAGATCTTGTAGGCCAGCAGGTTTGTTTCATAGCCAATCTGCCCGAGCGCAAATTACGCGGCATTGTGTCGCAAGGCATGATATTGTCGGCCGAAAATCCCGACGGCTCGCTGATTCTGATTGGGCCCAAAGGCCCGGTTGTTCCAGGCTCTCAGGTAAAATAGCAAACCGACATGGAAACATACCGTAAGCCTAAAATACTGATAATCTATACCGGCGGCACAATCGGAATGATCGAAAACGCTGCGACCCACGCGTTAGAGCCGTTCGATTTCACACATTTGATTGACAATGTGCCGAAGGTGAAGATGCTGGAGTATGAAATCGACAACATACAGTTTCAGCCGCCCATCGATTCGTCGGACATGAATCCGGCGTACTGGAGCCAGATCGCAAAGTCGATCGAAGAAAATTACAGTAAATACGACGGCTTTGTAGTGCTTCACGGCACAGACACAATGGCTTATACGGCTTCTGCACTGTCGTTTATGTGTGAGAATCTGCACAAACCGGTTATCATTACCGGAAGCCAGCTACCAATCGGCGAGGTGCGGACCGATGGCGAGGAGAACTTGATAACCGCCCTGCAGATTGCCGCTGCAACCAATGTATGGGGCGAGCCTATGGTTCAAGAAGTTGCCATATTATTCGAAAGCTACTTATGGCGCGGCAACCGTTCAACGAAGATGAGCGCCGATAATTTCAATGCATTCAAGAGCAACAACTATCCGCCACTGGCCCGCATAGGTCTTGGAATCAACTTCAACGAAGAGGCACTGATGCGTGCCAGAGTGAAACGTCCGCTGAAAGTGCGCTACGAAATGGATACTAATGTGATGTATCTCGACTTATACCCCGGAATGACCGAGCCGATGTTGCGCTACCATCTTGCCACCCCGGGGATAAAAGGAATTGTGATGCGCACTTTCGGGGCAGGTAACGGCCCGACGGCCTCGTGGTTTTTGAATGCGATAAAGGAAGCTACCGACCGAGGAGTCATCATACTCAATGTCACACAATGTGTTAACGGCGGCGTTCATGCTAATCGTTACTTCAGCGGCGACTGTCTTTCGGCAGCAGGCGTAGTATCGGGCCACGACATCACGTCGGAAGCGGCCATAACCAAATTGATGTACCTATTCGGACTTGGAATGGAGCCGTCCGAGGTAAAAAAATACCTCGAATGTTCGATATGCGGCGAGGCGACGCTGTAGATTGCCGAGATAAATTAGTGGAATTGTGCATTTTATTGCAAAAAATATTTGCACAATAGGTGAAGATTAAAAAAAAAGTGCGATATTTGCACTTGCAAATCGGCGAAGCGGCAAGAATAGCATGCAAGCGGCTGATAAACAAAGTGATTAAATTTAACCATTCAATATAAAATAACGAAACAATGACAAAAGCAGACATCGTAAACGAAATATCCAAAACTACGGGTATTGAAAAAGCTAGTGTTCTGGAAACATTAGAGAAGTTCATGGAAATTGTAAAAGATTCTCTGGCTCACGACGAAAACGTTTATCTTCGTGGTTTCGGTAGCTTCATCGTGAAGACACGTTCACAGAAAACTGCCCGCAACATTTCAAAGAATACTACAATTATCATCCCCGAGCACAAAATTCCGGCCTTCAAGCCTGCAAAAGTGTTCATGGAAGATGTAAAATAATTAATTAAAACCTACAACAATGCCAAACGGAAAAAAGAGAAAAGGCCACAAGATGGCAACTCACAAGCGTAAAAAACGCCTGAGAAAGAACCGTCATAAGAAGAAATAAAATAAGGCAGGCGGCAGGCGCACTCGCGAGAGTGCGCCACACGCCATGTCGCTTCTTACGACACAACAACGCAGAGCCGGTTGCCCTGCGAACGAACGAGCCGCCAAAAAGAACAAACGAGACTTCACCGTTCCTTCGATGGAACACGCTGCGGAGCCTTACGTTTGTTCTTCGCTTTTTTAGACAAAACTGTTTTGATTTCAGATTGTTGAAATGTAAGATTAAGCTGAAAAAGCCTACTCAAAACGAATACGGCGACACAGAAGGCCACGCACAGCAACCGCAACTCATAAAACTAACATCCAATAATGGATATGAAAAGTGAATTATTTATCGACGTACAGCCCTCGGAGGTGTCAATAGCGCTCACCGAGGATTCACGGCTCGTTTCGTTGCAGAAGGAGTCGAGAAACATAGCTTACGCTGTCGGCGACATATATCTGGCAAGGGTTAAGAAACTGATGCCGGGGCTTAATGCCGCCTTCGTCGACGTAGGCTACGACAAAGACGCTTTTCTTCACTATCTGGATCTTGGCTCACAATTTTCAACCTACCGCAGCTACCTCAAACAGGCATTCGACGACAAGCGCCACGTGCCTCAGATGTCGAAGGTTACGCGACTGCCCGACATTGACAAACATGGTTCGGTTAACGACGTTCTGGAAAAGGACAATGAACTGTTGGTTCAGATTGTCAAGGAACCGATATCAAGCAAGGGGCCACGACTGACAACAGAGATCACCTTTACAGGCCGATTTATGGTTCTCATACCTTTCGGCGACAAAATTTCAGTGTCGCAAAAAATAAAAACAACTGAAGAGAAACTGCGTCTACGACAGCTGGTTGAAAGTATAAAACCTAAAAATTTCGGGGTTATTATACGCACCTCGGCCGAGGGCAAACGCGTTGCAGAGTTGAATCACGAGATGAAGACTCTCATCAAATGCTGGGAGGATACAGTAGCGGCAGCCCAGCGTGCCAAAGCACCCGCATTGGTGTTTGAGGAGGAGAGCCGTATTGTATCGATGCTTCGCGATGTTTTCAGCCCTTCATTCGAAACAATTTATGTGAACGACGCCGAAACATATTCGCAAGTTCACAAATATGTTAGCCTTATTGCACCCGAACGTCAGGACATAGTTAAACTATACGCCGACGATATCCCTATTTTCGACCATTTCAACATAACCAAACAGATAAAATCGTCGTTTGGCAAAACTGTTTCGTTCAAACAGGGTGCGTATGTGATAATCGAGCATACAGAAGCTCTTCACGTAATTGACGTCAACTCGGGCAACCGTTCGAAAGCCGCCTCCGATCAGGAGAGCAACGCGCTTGAGGTGAACCTGCGCGCCGCCGACGAGATTGCCCGTCAGCTTAGGCTGCGCGACATGGGTGGCATTATCGTAATCGACTTCATTGATATGAACAAGGCTGAGCATCGCCAAGCGCTCTACGACCACATGCGTGAAGTAATGGCTAACGACCGCGCACGCCACAATATTTTACCGCTAAGTAAATTCGGGCTGATGCAAATCACACGCCAGCGTGTACGCCCGGCTATGGACGTGGTGACAACCGAGAAATGCCCTTCCTGTTTTGGAAAAGGGGAAGTTCAGCCGTCGCTGTTGTTTACCGACACATTGCACGACAAGCTCGAATACCTCGTTAAAGAGCTGAAGGTTAAGGATTTCGTAATGTACGTTCATCCGTTTGTTGATGCCTACCTTAAGAAGGGACTCATATCAACCTATAGGAAATGGAAAATGAACCTGGGGGGCAATTTCAAAATTTTGCCTGACCAATCGCTTGCCTATCTGGAGTATAAGGTTATCGACAAAAACAAAAACCAGATTGAGCTTGCCGATGAAAAGGATCTGGAAACCTCATCGACCAAAAACAAGAAAAAAGCCAAAGATCGCAACGGTGAAGAATAACCATTATCTTCCCTTGAGAATAAGAAACGGCGCCTGCTTTATTGCGGCGCCGTTTCGTTTATAATAGGAAAATTCCTGAATTCTTAGAATGCATTTACAATGCCCATGAATGAAGCGGCTTCGAGAGCTGCACCACCAATGAGACCGCCGTCAACGTCGGGTTTAGCGAATAGTTCGGCTGCGTTTGAGGGTTTGCAACTTCCGCCGTAGAGAATAGAGGTGTTGTCGGCAACTTCTTTGCCATAGCGGTCGGCAATTGTTTGGCGGATGAATGCGTGCATATCTTGAGCCTGGTCGGCTGTTGCAGTTTTTCCTGTACCGATTGCCCAAACGGGTTCGTAGGCGAGAACCAGTTTCGAGAACTCATCGGCCGAAAGGTGGAAGAGAGCTTCTTCAATCTGCGCTTTAACAACCTGGTTGTATGTTCCGTTTTCGCGTTCTTCGAGAACTTCGCCGATGCAGAAAATCGGGGTGAGTTTGTTTTCGAGAGCCAGATTTACTTTTGTTTTCAGTGTTTCGGAAGTTTCACCGTAATATTGGCGACGTTCAGAGTGGCCGAGAATTACGTAGGTTGCGCCTGTCGAAACAACCATCGGCGCTGATACTTCGCCGGTGTAGGCACCTTTAACGTGGTCGGCACAGTTTTCAGCGCCGAGGCCTAATTTAGCGGGGTCGATTACCTGATTAACTGAAGCCAGGTGGGTGAAAGGAACGCAGATAACTACGTCGCATTTGGGCTGTTCAGCTTTGAGTGCTTCGTTTACTTCTTTGGCAAGGGCAACACCTTCCTGAAGGGTGGTGTTCATTTTCCAGTTGCCTGCAACGATGTTTTTTCTCATTTTATATAAAAATTTGGTTTATAGAGTAAATTAACTGTTTACTTATTTGGATGTTTGTTTCGACAGCATCTGTTCAACTTCGGTTTTTGCCTGAGCGCGATCTTTTGAGAAGATTGCTTTTATGCGTGACATGTCGAATTTCTTGTCGCGGTCGTAGGTGTATATTCCGTTTTTCTCGAGTTCGACGTCGACAATCTGGGTGTAGCAGAATCCGGCGATGTGGTCGAGACTAAGGATTACGTTTACCTGTTGCTCCAGACGAGAGTAATAATCGTCGAGCGTGACTGGCGGCTCGCCATATCCCCAGAATTTACCTTCTGGTGCAACTTCGGGCGTGTTCATTTTTTTTGTCCATTGAATGCCGCCAAACTCGTCGATCATGTAGCATTCGCCTTTGTGAGGGGCGCTGTGCTCGGGACGGAAATTATAAGCTTTGCCGTTGTTTAGCGACAATTGTTTATGGAGCGCAATGGGATCTTGAGTATAGGTATGCTCGGCATAAATGTCGGTGAAACCGGAGTGGTAACCTCCGCTGGTTGACACGACGGGGCGAGTGCGGTCGATATTTTTTGTGAGGAAATATAAGTCATTTGTCAGGCGGGAACGCTGTCCGTCGACATCGGCAACCCAAACTTCGTTGAGTGGCGACCAGGCTATGAGTGATGTTACATTATAGTCGCGGTTGACACATTCGAGCCACTCGGCCAGCAGGTTGCGTCCTGCAGCTTTGTCGTTCCAGTTCATACCCCAGCTTGCTATTTCGCCCCATGTAAGGTAGCCCAGATGGTCGGCCCAGTAATAATATCGGGGTTCGAACACTTTCTGGTGGAGGCGGGCACCGTTGAAGCCGGCTTCTTTAGCCAGTTCGATGTCGCGACGGAGCTGACTGTCGGTCGGGGCTGTCCATTGTCCGTCGGGATAGTAGCCTTGGTCTAGAACTAGGCGCTGGTAGTAGGGTTTGTTATTGAGGTAGAACATTCCGTCGCGCAATTCTGTCTTGCGCATGCCGGCATAGGATTTTACTTTGTCGATCAGGTTGCCGTCGGGGTCGGTAATGGTGAATTCAATGTCGTAGAGAAATGGCGATTCCGGGCTCCAGGTCTTTGCATTTTTAATGGTTGCAGCTATGAATGAGCTGTTTGCCGCTGCTACTTCGCTTTTATTAACCAACTTACCATTGTCGAGCACTTTCACGGTCAGTTTGTAATCGTGGTTTGTTTGGTAAAACACGGGTTCGAAAACGAAGCGGCTGTTGTCGAGGTCGGGGGTGATTCGGCAAGTTTTAAGTGCGCCTTGGTTGACGGCTTCGAGCCATACGGTTTGCCAGATGCCGGTTACGCGTGTGTACAGACATGAGTATGAATTTAGTCGGCGCGATTGTTTGCCTAGGGTTTGTTCGCCTGAACGGACATCGTCTTGAACATAAACTACCAAATCGGCGGCCTTGCCCGGCTCGACAGCAGAGGTAATGTCCACACTGAAAGAAGCGCCACCGCCAAAGTGGGTAAACAATTGTTTGCCGTTAACGTAAACTTCAGCACGGTAGTCGACACCACCAAAGTTGAGGAGCACTTTTTTTCCGGTCCATTGAGCGGGTATGTCAAGCGTGCGGTGGTACCACATGGCGTTGATAAAGTCGGTATGGCCTACGCCCGAAAGCGGGCTTTCGGGGCAGAATGGGACGGTGATATGGCGGTCGAACCCAGTTGACTGATTCAGGTCACGTTCCTTCCCGCTCTTACCGAAATCGAATGTGAAGGTCCAGTCGGAACCGTTGAGATTAACCCAGTCGTTACGCTCAAACTGCGGGCGAGGGTATTCCGGGCGAGGTATTGCAGCCGGTTCGGCAGCACGGGCGAATTCAACAAGCGTTATAAAGAAAAGTAAAATCGGCAACAGTTTCTTAATCATGTTCTTTGGGTTCTAGAGATTGTTTGAACGCAAAGTTACGCATTATTTTTGTTTTTTGCGGGCAAAGAAGTGACTAAGTATTACCGATGAGCGGTCGAATGCGAGAAGAAGCATCTCGAGGATGAGGAAAAGGGCGGTCAGAAACATCAAAGTTGACTGCGGGCGAGGATTGAGCATCTGGAGCATGTCGTTGTCGGAGTCGGAAAGCGTGTCGGAATCGACCCCGGTGAGCGAGCGTTTCCATTCTATAATGCCGTTTTTGAGCAGAACGAGCGACATGTTTCCTCGTGAAAGTTGTTTAATTTCGGTGTCGTCGGCAACATATACCGGATAGGAAGCCAGCGCTATGTCGGTCCAGAACTCGGGGGCGCCCGGGGTGTCGGAGGGGAGTATGGCGACAAAGTTCCCCTTTATGTTGTCCGAAGTTATGTAGGAACATATGTCGGAAATAACGTCGGTTTTGGCAATGTTAATAAAGTCCATATCGGGAATCATCAACAGCATCAGGGTGCCGTCGGCAGTTATTACATCAGCGGTGACGTCGTCGCCGTCCTCATCGAAAATGGTTATGGGCGCATCATGTTGGGTAGCATTGTCCGATTCCAGACGATCGACAAAAGTCCAGGTTGAATCGGGCAGGCTGTCGGATGTGAACTGCTGCTCAACGCCTTCTTTTTCGTAAACGAATATCAGATTGTCGGCATCGTTTTCGCTGTCAGCCTCCTGAACCAGCTGGGCCAGATTTGTTCCTGGTGGGAATGGACGAAAATCGAGGAGTGGCTGGATGTGGTAGCCGGCAAATATTATTAGAAGAATGTAGAGCATGGCTACGGATGCCTGAATCCATTGTGTGAGCGGATGAAAGATGCCGCCGGCCTTTTTATTAAAAAACAGCAGCCACACAAGCATGGCTGTTATTGCAATATTTTTCAGCAGCGTAGCCGTATTTGATATGACGAGAAAGTCGCCGAAACATCCGCAGTCGGCTACAGGATTGGAAATTGCAATGTAGGCCGACAACGGGAGCATGAACGCCATTATTGCCAGCAGGAGCCAGACCGAGACTCGCTTATAGGATCCTGTGGCCAACAAAAAGCCCAAAAGGAATTCGGCAATCGATATGCCCGCGGCAGTAACCAGCACAACGGCATGTGGCATCGGCATTTGCCACACGGCCCGGTAGTCGTTAATTTTATAAACGAAGCCCCATATGTCGATTGATTTAACAAATCCCGACATAATGAAAACGGCTCCGGTCAGAAGCCTGACAATCCATACAATAGTTTTCAGTTTTATTGACGGGGCTTTATTGTCAGTCATTTTCTGTCAGCTTTATAATTGCGAAAACGGAATAGTTAATCATATCCTGATAATTGGCATCAACGCCTTCCGATATGATTGTTAGTCCGTTGTGGTCCTCGATTTGTTTTGTTCGGAAAATTTTTTGCAGGATTATATCGGTGTACGATTCGACGCGCATAAGACGCCACGCCTCGTCGTAGTCGTGATTTTTGGCTATCATGGTAGCGCGGGTGTCGGCTGCGAGCTTGTCGTACAATTCGATGGCTTTATCGTTGGTGATGTCGGCAGTTTCGGCAAACCCCAGTTCCAGCTGGATTAAGCCTATTATACCATAGTTGACAATGGCAACAAATTCAGGTAAAATTCCGTCGCCAACCAACGATTCCTTTTTCGTCTCCAGCGATCGTATGCGATTTGCTTTGATGTAAATTTGGTCGGTGAGCGATTGCGGACGCAATATGCGCCACGAAGGGCCATAGTCCTGAAGTTTTTTTACAAAAATGTCGCGGCATCGTGCCAATGCTTTATCAAACTGCTGTATGGTTTTTTCTTGTTGCTGAAGATGCTCAGCGGTAGGTTTGTGTAATTCTGCCATAATTCTCTTATTTTGAGCCTATAACCAGGAGTGTGAGGCCGACAAGGAGCACACACAGGTCGATGAGTTTCATTCTAATATGTTGTTCGCGGAGAGCTAATGCGCCATAGATAAACGACACAATTACAGCTCCGCGGCGCAGCATCGATACGATAGCTATCATTGAACCGGGTAGCGACAGGGCGTAGAAGTAGGCCACGTCGGCAACGGTGAGGAACACCGAGATGCATAATATGCTCCAGCGCCATTTAAGTGGTGTTCGATTGGCGGGTAGCGTCAAGCTATTGATTATCAGCATAACTACACCCATAATGAAACATTGATACAGCGAGTACCAGGCCTGCACCTGGAGCGGCTGATAAAGTGTCATCAAGTATTTGTCGTACAAGGCGCTGACGGCGCCCATTGTTGTTGCTCCAATAGCCATCCACAGCCAAATAGAATGGCGGAATGAGAATCCCTCGCTGACACCAATTCGCGATATGAAGAAGAGCGAGAAGAAGCCTAGCGTGACGCCGCCCCATTGCAGTGCGTTCAATCGTTCGCCGAAAATCAACAGGGCGCCTACCAGAACAATCACGGGCCGAGCTGCATTGATTGGCCCGGCTATGGTGAGCGGCAGATGTTTTATTGAAAAGTAGCCTAATATCCACGATGACAGCACAATTGCCGATTTTAGCAGTATATGTAAATTACCTGTTGCTGTTCCGTCGGGACCTATCTGGCCGTGAGACAGCGTAGGAATGAGCACGGGCAACATCAGCAAGGAACAGAACAATGTGTTGAGGAAAAGAACACCGGGCACATTGTTGTCGCGCAACGATAGTTTTTTAAATATGTCGTAGCCGCCGAGCGATAGCGCCGAGAGTATTGCCAACAGAATCCACATAGCCTATCCTTTTTTATCGGAGTTTTTCAATTTCTTTGCGCCGACCTACAACCCACAGTGTGTCGGAAGGCTGAAATACGGTTTGTCCGGTGGGGTGTTCGTATGTGCCGTCGGGGTGTTGTATGGCCACCAGCAGAATCTTGTAATTATCGCGCAAGCGGGCAGAAGCCGACGTTTTACCTATGATTGGCGATTGAGGCGACAACAGCACGTTTGTCAGCTTCAGGTCGGCAGCCGATGCCGTTTCCTGTTCGTCGGTGGCATTGTCGGTGGCTTCAACTAAAGGGAGCATGGCTTCAATTTGTGTATCGGTGCCGATAACGCCCAATGTATCGCCTGGAAATATGCGTTCGTTGCCATTTGGGACAGCAATTAATGAGCCGCTTCGCTGAATTGAAGCGATGTTCACGCCAAAGCGCCGACGAAGATTGGAGTCGGCCAACCGCTCTCCGACGAAGGGACACGATGATGACACGGTCATGAATGCCAGGTGCAGGTCGCTGACGAGGTTGTTGTTCTTGCCGGAGCGTCGTAATTCCCGCTCGTTAAGATTGTTGAAGAAAGTTGATTCGATTGAACGCAGCCGTTTACGCAGTTTGCCTGACAGCGAACCGACAAGGACTACAAATATTATAAAACCAGCCACCCAACCTACTCTCATCGAGTGAATTGCGCTCAGCAGGTAAATCATAAAACTTACCGACAACAGCACCCTGAATATCGACATTACAATTAACGGCACGTCGAAATGGGCGTTTGCGGCTACGAGGCGTTTTCGTTCGGTGCGTTTCGATGCTGGCGAAGCCAGGGCGAACAGGAACGGCGCCATAGCTAGCAGCGATATACAGCTTGTCAGCAGACGTCCCCACGAGGGAGTCAGATCCAGCATCCACGGTAGCAGATAATTAAGTGAGACAATGCAGATGGCTATCAGCACTATAGAATACAGAAGAACGCGCCACACGTAACGTTTGAGCATCGAAACCCACAGTTGGCGAGTCTCGCTTTCGGTGGTTGCTTTTTCGGAATATCGGTCGATTAGGAAATGGAGCCGCTGGGGCAGACGCCGTTCAATGGCGTTGTAAACAGGGTCAGCCATGCGGATAAAGTAGGGTGTGGTGAATGTTGTGATCACCGAAACTGCCACTACAATGGGGTAGATAGTAGAATCAAGCACACCCAAGCTCATGCCCAGCGATGCTATGATGAAAGCGAACTCACCGATTTGGGTTAATGAAAAGCCCGATTCAATAGCAATTCTTAGGGGTTGACCGGTGACGAGCATGCCGAAGGTGCCAAACACAATCATGCCTACAATGACAACACCAGACAGAATAAGAATAGGACTCCAATATTCGATTATCACATCGAGGTTCACCATCATACCGACCGAAATGAAAAAAACGGCTCCGAACAAGTCCTTGACTGGCGTTACTACGGCTTCGATGCGCTCGGCATAGCTGATTCCTGCAAGAATAGAGCCCATTACAAAGGCGCCTAACGCAAGCGAGAATCCGCAGTAGACTGAGAATACGGCCATGCCGAAGCATAGACCCACAGACACAATTAAAAGCGTTTCGTTGTTGAGGAACCGGCGGATTCGGTTGAGCAATGTTGGAAGCAGGTAGACACCTATCAGGAACCATATGATGAGGAAAAATACGAGTTTTCCTATCGAAAATAGCATTTGGCTTCCCTCAACACTTTTATTTATCGCTATCGACGACAGAATCACCATCATCAGCACGGCAAACAAATCCTCAACAATTAAAACGGCAAACACCAGCGAAGCGAATTTTTTTCTTCGTAAGTTCAAGTCAGTGAAGGCTTTTATGATGATTGTCGTTGACGACATCGACAGCATTCCGCCGAGAAACAGCGAGTTCATTGAAGAGAAGTGCATCAGCCGGCCGATTGCAAAGCCGGTGATCATCATCCCGAGCACAATTACCAGAGCCGTGACCACAGCCGATCCGCCGACACTAAGCAGCTTCTTGAAACTAAACTCCAATCCTAGGGAAAACAGCAGCACAACAATTCCCAGCTGCGCCCAGAATTCGATGTTGCTCTCTGTGGTTACGGATGGAAGATAGTAGAAATGGGGCGAGGCGAGAAATCCGGCTACAATGTAGCCTAGAACAACCGGCTGTTTAAGCCATTTGAACAGTACGGTAACAATTGCTCCGAGAATTAAAATAAAGGCCAGGTCGGAAATCAGAGCCTCAACGTTTACTGTAGGCAATGATTGCTGCGTATCAGCGACCTCGCTACCGGTGGCGGCCGCAATCAACATTGTTATCAGAGACAGTGTCATAGGCTAACAGATTGTTTTGTTAAATGCTGACTTGAGTGCCCAGAGAAATTGCCAGCGTGGGCTTCACTGTTTTTAGTTCTGCAAATAACTTGAGATAGTTTGTGCGCTCTCTGACGAGCACTACCAGATTCAGCCGTGTCACAGGAACCTCATAGTCGTATTCAACGTAAACGTTTGTCAGTTGCACATGGTTGCGCGCCAGAACCTCGCGATAGCCATTTATATCCTCGGCAATGACCGACAGTTTAAGCCTTATGATTCGCGACTCAGCCCCGGCTCCGAGAAGATGCTCCCATTTTTCCAAACTGACCAGAACCACGAGAATCAACAAAGTTGTCAGTATCGCAACAATGTACATACCGACCCCTACGGCCATACCGATGGCTGCGATTACCCATATTCCGGCGGCGGTTGTCAATCCTCTGACCGAACCTTTCATCTGAATGATAGCTCCGGCGCCGAGAAAACCGATTCCCGTCACGACCTGAGCGGCGATACGCCCCGGGTCGCCATTTTTCAGACCAAGATATTCCTGAGGCACATAAATCGACAAAATCATCGCCAATGTAGCGCCCATCGAAATCAGTGCGAATGTGCGCACGCCGGCCATTTGCCCTTTTCGCTTGCGCTCAAAGCCGACACAACATCCCAAAAACAAGCTCAGGCACAGTTTGTAGACAGATGAAACCGTGTTCACTTCCACGGCGTTTACCTGCTCGACTAAATTCTGTAATATGTCGGCAAACATGACCACAGCGCTATTTCTTCATTGTGAACTTACGCGAAGCCAGACGATAGTTGTCGGCGAACAATTCAACCGTGTAATCGCCTGGATTCAAAGCCGTGTTAACGTCCCAGTAGATAGTGATGCCCGATATCTCCTCGCCGGCATATTCGATTGTTTTGCGCGCAGTCGATGCAATCGAGCCACCCTCAAATGTGAAGTTGCCTCCGTTGCCGAGCAGCTGACCTTCGGGCGAAGTGATGCGCAAATAAATCACCTTTTCGCCAACAGGAGTTGAATTATTCTGCGGGATAGTAAATTGAACCTCAAGCTGTTTAGCTTTGGTGATGTTTTTCTCAACCTTGCCGTTTTTCTTCAGCGCCACCAGCTTAAGGCCGGTAACATTCAGTTTTTCGGCGAGCACCATACGCTCTGCCAGCTCCTCCTTCTTACGGGTTTCCGAAGCAACGCGCGTCGACAACTGTTTATTCTGCTGCTTAATCTCAACATTTTCGCGGCGCAGGCTGGCATTTTCGCGACCCAGCGAATCGATTTGGGCGACATAATGGCGGAGAATGCCTTTTAATGTACCAATCTCGTCCTGTAAACGCTTAATCTGGGCGGCACTTTTACGTTTCTCCGACTTCAATTCTTGAAGTAATTTCTCGACCTTTGTTTTTGCTGCTGCATATTTTGCGACAAGCGAATCGTTTGCAAGCAAGACGGCACGGTCTTCATACTGAGCGAATTCAGAGTTAAGCGTTTGGTATTCATTAGACAATTGCAACTGCTCATTGTCGAGCTGCAGTTGTTCGTTCTGCAACGTGGCCTGCTGAATCTTGTTGCTCATTGTTGTGGTGGTAATTATAAAAGCAAGAATTGCCACTACCAGCAGCACAAGCAGTGCAATCACACCGGTATAAAGTTTTTTAGGGTCGTTTTTTAAATTCATTGTTGTAATTTTAATCAAAAATTTTGACAAAGTTAATGTAAAACACAGTAAAAAGCAAAATAGCAGCCCTATAAATTGCCTCATGCCGCAAAATCCGAGCTTGAAAACTAGCAAGTTACAAATCAGAACGAAAAATATTTGCAAAAAAGAAAAATACTCACTACCTTTGCGACAATCAAAGCGAAAACAAAAACGCTCTACGGATAAGCGCTATTTTGCGCATCCATTTTGGAGAGGTGGGTGAGTGGCTGAAACCACCAGTTTGCTAAACTGACGTAGGAGCAATCCTACCACGAGTTCGAATCTCGTCCTCTCCGCAAACAAACTTACAAATCAAGCAATTACAGCATCAGTGCCCAATTTTACACCCAGAAATGTAAAGTTGGGTGTTTTTTTATAAATTTGTATGCCGGCAGATCCGCATTTGAGCTTGTGCCCAAGAATACCATCTTTTGTAATAATAGCGGGCAACATAGTTAAAATGGCCCTGACGAAGCAGAGTCAGTTTGATTCCATCCGCCTGAATATGTCGAGTACTTATAGGGGGTCAAGAATGACCGAAGGTGAGATTTCCCCTTCTTTTTGAACTGTCGCAAATTTTGCGATAGTTGGAAGTCCGTCAAGTTCTTCTTGTAAGGCATTATTAGGGCCCATATCATAAAATTTCAGGGCCGCTGGGGCGGCTCCGGGCGAGTGA
>JAMPII010000001.1:498708-539313 GCA_023662835.1 Muribaculaceae bacterium
TCCCTCCAAACCAGCGACCCCAGCGGCCCTGAAATTTTATGATATGGGCCCTTAATCTAAAAATTGGGGTGGAGGTATTGGCCCTTTGAATGTGTTAGATTGCCGTAGGCTATAGCGTGACGTGGGCACTGATGGTAGCAACGCAGGCAAAGCGCGCAGTTGTCGCCCCATATGGGCAGTGAGCCTGGCGTAAAAGTGATGTTTTTCAGCGGACAACGGATGGCACACTTTCCACAACCGATGCATGACACAGTGGCGCGGAAAGGTCGAGGACTCATAGCAAAACGCACAAACAATGGGTTTATTATTCCGGACTTTAATCCGGGAAAGCTCCCCTCGGTAACGTCGTCACCCTTGAAGCCTGTTGCAATTTTGTCGGCAACTTCCTCTATACGGGCTTCGCACCGATTTAGTTTATCGGCGGCAATTTGCTTTGTGTCAACATCGAAGAAGGGGAAGAGCACGTAGGTGTTTGGCATCGTTATTGAATATGCTCCGTACGCGGCCCAGCTGCGTTGCTCCATGGTCTCGCGCCATTGTAGGTGGGTGTGGCCAACATCGTCGCCGCATGTGCAAACCATATGATGCCTTGCCCCGTGCATATGCCTGTCGCTTACAGTCAGCATAAATTGCCTGACCAGTGGCGGAATTCCCCATGCATACGTAGGGAACACCCAAACAACGTCGGATGCTGATTCTACCGTCGTTTCGGCTGCGCCAATCATGAATAGAGCGGCATTGAGCCTTGCGGACAGCCGGCGGGCCACTTCCAGGGAGTTGCCTGTTCCGCTAAAGCAATATATTGCGGTCATCACTTGATGGTTACCTGCGTGGCGCCAAAGCCATATTCGCGGAACGATGCGTCCTGAACATCGCACTGTTTGTACTTCAACTTGAGTTCCTTCAGCAGGGCTTGACGAAGCACCCCTTCCCCTTTTCCATGAATGAATACTATTTTCTGGCCCTTTGCCTTGGAGTAGTATTTCATAACGCGGTTGAACTCGTTAAGCTGAACGTTGAGCATATCGGTATTAGTTAGGCCGCTTATCGAATCGAGCAGCTGATGAATGTGAAGGTCGACTTCAACTATGGTTTTTGTGGCCACATGAGGTTGCTGCTCGCTGGCCACTGGTTTTTTTAACCGGCCGGACGTTTCGGCTGATTTGTTTGTGCGCAGAGCATCTTCGAGCAGCGACGAATCGATCATAACAGCGCGGCGCGGCACATCGTTTTTCACAATCTCATATTCAATCACCGGGGTGTCGAAGTATATGCTGTCGCGGAAGCAATGTGTTTTGAAAAATTTGGTTGTATCGAGCGGAAACTCTACAGCTACCGGCGACTTCAACCGGAACTCGCCTGCGGTTTTGAAGGCTACATACTGCACGCAAACACGATCCATCTGCGTCAGTTCGGCCGAGCGCGGCTCGATTGTCTGCAAAGGTTCCTGCATGTTTGGCTCTATGATGCCGCTAAAGCGCGTAACCCATCCGTTGTCCTGGTCGGAGCGGGTAAGGTAGGTTAGCATGAGCGTGTAGTTCGAATCATTCACCAGATAGGCTGTGAAACCGGTGGTGTTAAGATGCTTAGGCTCATCGGCTTCGTAGGCGAGAACGATGTTAAGAGTGTCGCCGCCCGGTGTTTCCTGAACCGACGGCTTTGCCGTAGCCGATTGTTGCGTTGCCGTCGGCGTTGTTTCCACCAGCTTTTTCGGCGCCTGAGCTTTGGCCGGCGTGACAACAACACATTGTTTCAACAACACTGGGGTTTCAAACCCATCCTCATCGACATATGCCATTTGCCCGTCGATTCTAACGATTGTGCCGCCACCAACCGAGTCGAGGTAGCGAACTATATCACCAACTTGTGCCATAATTATTTATTTACCCTGCAAAGGTACGAACTTTTTAAATGTGCTATATGTTCTATTTCTACAAAATAACCAAAATCATATAGTATTATGGCTACTAAAAGTATAAAAGGCACACAAACAGAAAAAAATCTGGTAAAGGCTTATGTGAGCGAATCGGGAGCATACACACGCTATATCTATTATAGCCAACAGGCTCAGAAAGAGGGATATTTTCCTATTCAGAACGTTTTTGAGGAGACTGCCGCCAACGAGTTGCGTCACGGCAAAGTGTTTATGAAATTCCTGGAATCGGGCGTAGTTCCTTGCGAGGTTGACGTTGATGCCTGCAACATAGGCGACACAGCAACCTGCCTGGAAATAGCTATTAAGGAAGAACGTACCGAGGGCTTTGAAGAATATCTGGCATCGGCCAAGGTGGCTCGCGACGAGGGTTTCCCCGAAATAGCAGAACATTTCGAGGCTATTGCAGCTATTGAGAAGACCCATATGAACCGTTTCCAGCGCTATCTCGACCAAGTGAAGGCCGGCACAGTATGGAAGCGCGATCACGACATTACATGGAAATGTCTTGTTTGTGGCTATGAATATGTAGGTAAGGAACCACCCGTAAAATGCCCTGCGTGCGATCACCCGCAGCAGCACTACATCGGTTTGGATATGGTGATGTAGACATCCCGTTAATAGTTAATGAAGCAATAAAGAGGCTGGGCCGTCAGGTTTTGATTGCGGCACAGCCTCTCTCTATTTTGTCGACGAGTAGGGGGCTTATTCTTTTGTCTGTTGATCTTTCTGAAAAATAGATTTTAATATAACTCCAAAGAATAGTATAGCTAAAGCAATTTGGAATAAAATATTCTTTAGATGAATATCACAGTAAAAGCTATATATAACAACCAAAGTCAGCGCTATTATATATATTAATTCTTTTAAGCATTGTTTTGAATTGTACCCTTCTAATAAATTCCGGTATCTATTACTGGCAAAAAATACTATTGCATATAATATGACAAATATAAATTGAGAAATTACGAATACCGGATAGAGTTTTGGACAATAAAACATCGCTATACAAGTCCAAACTAATGCAAACGACATTATCCCGTGTGCATTCTTATTTATATGTTTAGTTTTCATTCTTAACATAGTTTGTCCAATATTCATAACTATAAAAAACACGTTTGATTCCTTTCAAAATTAAAAAAAAATTATTAATTATCCAAATAAAACAAAATTTAACATATAAAAAAATACCCTACTCGGTCTGAATCGGGTAGGGGATTATGCAATTTCTTAAAAGAGCCGTGTCAAAATAATTATCAAAATTACATGATGCCGCGTTCGCGGAGCTTGAGCTGCCATTTCCATGCCGAACGCATTGTGTCGGCAATCGGGGTGTCGGCTTTCCAACCGAGAACATTGTTGGCATAGGAGGGATCGGCCCAAACCTGTTCTATATCGCCGGCACGACGGCCTACAATCTTGTGAGGCACTTTAACGCCTGTGGCCGATTCGAACGCGTTGATAAGCTCCATAACCGACAGTCCGTTGCCTGTGCCGAGATTGAAAATCTCAATTTTTTCGTCCGATTTATCCTCAAGCATACGTTGTACGGCGATAACGTGGGCTTTGGCCAGGTCGACAACATCGATAAAGTCGCGGATGCAATAGCCGTCGCGGGTGTTGTAGTCGTTGCCGAACACCGACAGTTCCTTGCGCACACCGATTGCGGTCTGAGTCAGGTATGGAATCAGGTTCTGAGGAACGCCCAGGGGGAGTTCGCCGATTTCGGCCGATGGGTGAGCACCTATGGGGTTGAAGTAGCGCAGGATGATACTCTTGAACGGAGCACCGGCATTGATAACGTCGGTGATAATTTCTTCCGAAATCTGTTTTGTGTTGCCATAGGGCGATGTGGCCTTCTTGATGGGCGACTGCTCGGTTACCGGGTTCACGTCGGGTTCGCCGTAAACGGTACATGACGATGAGAACACGATGCCTTTCACGCCATGTTCGCCCATCATGTCGAGCAGGTTCATCAGGGTGTTAAGGTTGTTGCGGTAGTACATTACCGGCTTCTGAACCGATTCGCCAACAGCCTTGCTGGCAGCGAAGTTGATTATACCTTTGATGTCGGGGAACTTAAGGAAGAGATTGCGAAGCGCGTTTATGTCGGTGCAGTCGGCCTCGACAAAGTCGGGACGAATGCCTGTTATGCGCTCTATTCCGTTGAGCACCTCAATGTTAGAGTTCGAAAGGTTGTCGATTATTACTACCGGGTAGCCTGCATTCTGCAGTTCAACAACTGTGTGTGAGCCAATATAGCCCGTTCCGCCTGTAACTAATATTCTGTCTGTTTTCACGATTATTGTTATTTTGGTTATGATATTTACAAAATTAGTAAAATTCAATTAATTGTCAATTTTATGGCCGACATTTCAACAGATGCATGCGGCAATTGGTGCAATCGAATTCGAGGCTAAAGCGGTCGGCGCCATGAACCAGCGTAAGAGGCGATTTCAGTCTTGCTCCTTCAGGTGAGCGCAGGCATGCGCCCAGCTCGCGGCGCAAACAGTAGCGCGTTGTCATGACAGTAAGCTTTTTGTCGGTCGGGGGTGCAACTTCCGTGGCCGGCTCGATAGCAGTAGTGCCATGGTCGGCGTAGAATCTGCGTGCTGCCGAGTTGGCAACATTATCGTGGCGCGACAACTGTTTAGGAGCCTGCGCGGCGGTGTCTTCTGTGCGACGTATCGTGAGGCGTCGGATGCATGATGCTGACGTTTCGAGCGCTTCCAATGCCTGTCGGCGCAACACAGTCAGCTTTGAAGCGGCAACAAAGAGCGAGCCAAGTCGGTCATCAATCTCGGCAAGGGTGTAGATTGTACCGCCTAGACGAGCCAGAATGTCGTGGCGATGCTGCTGTTGTGGTGTCCGGCTCTCTTGAAACACGTCGACTTCGACACAGGCCGAAGCGTAGGCTCCGCGCGCAATGTCGGCAACGTCGAGAACTAATGTAGAGCCGGCGCGCCGAAGTGTGAAACTGATCGGGATCGTGCGCGTGGCCGTGGTGCCATTGAGCTGGTCGTCGAATTGCTTGTCGGAATTTCGGTATAAGATTGTGCCGGGCCGCAATGCAGGCAGCTTTCCTGCAGGAAAAAGCTTTTTGCCCTCCACGCGGTTGAGCCTGAATCCGGCGAATTGACCGTCGGGTGCGAAATAGCCCAGCCCGTCGCCATTGCTCAGCTTTGCGTCGAGTTGGGCAACGATGAAGCCCCGTTCCTGACGAACCACTTTCGCAACAGGCAATCCGGTCGATTTCGGCGTATCGAAACCTGCCATTTTCAGTTTGGGTCGCTCGCCTGTCGAGAAATATGTTGTGAAACCGCGGTTGAAACTGCGGGTAGGGTCGGGGGTGAAGCTGATGACCGATTTCCCTACCGATGAGCGCGCATATTTTTCGGGATTAGCCTCTAAGATTTTGTCGAGCAACTGCCTGTAGTAGGCCACGATATTCTTCACATAGCCAGCATCTTTCAGGCGCCCTTCGATTTTAAACGACGAAGCTCCGGCATCGAGCAACTGCGACAAGCGTGACGACAGATTTAGATCGCGCAAAGACAGCAGATGTTTTCCGCGCATCAGTGTGCGCCCCTCGCCGTCGATAAGGTCGAATGGCAGCCGGCAAACCTGGGAGCATTCGCCGCGGTTTGCGCTTCGTCCTGTTGTCATGAAGCTGGCTTGACAATCACCACTATAGCTTACGCATAGCGCACCGTGGACAAACACTTCGAGCGGCACATCAACCGCTGTATGCATCTGCGCAATCTCGTCGACAGTTAACTCGCGCGGCAGAACTAGCTGGCTGAACCCTACGTCGGCCATGAATCTGGCTTTTTCGGGGGTACGGATGTCGCACTGAGTGCTGGCGTGCAATTCGATGGGAGGTATGTCGAGCCGGAGTATGGCCATATCCTGCACTATGAGCGCGTCGACACCGGCCCGATAAAGCTGACGGATAAGACGTTCGGCCGCAGCGAGCTCGTTTTCGTAAATCAGCGTGTTAACAGTGGCGTAAACGCGGGCGTTGAACTTGTGGGCATAGTCGGCTACGCGTGCGATGCTGTCGGTGGAGTTCCCGGCAGCAGCCCTGGCACCAAAGTTTTCCGGCCCTATGTAGACAGCGTCGGCGCCGTGGTTAATAGCATCAACGGCAACTAATTCGTTGCGCGCCGGTGCCAGAAGTTCTATTTTCCTTTGTGAAGCCATAACGCGAAGTTACAAAAAAATCATAAATGAATAAACCCTGGCGTATGGGGCTATGTTATATAGTAGATTATTAAAATATTACAACTATGGATATTGAAACTATAAAAGAAACAGCTAAAACTCAGGCAGCTATCAGTAGTGAAGCTGCAAAAGTGAGTGCAAACGCAGCCGCTAATGCCGCACGGGCCGAAATGGAGGTTGCCAAAGATGAAGCAAAAATTAATGCACAAAATGCGAAAGAAACACTAAACAACAAATTCAACGCGGCTAAGGATGCTGCTTCTGAAACGCTCGGTCGCGCCAAAGCCAACGGTGCCGACTTTGTTGGAAAAATTAAGAATAAAACTGCCGACCTGCTCGACAAAGGTGCTGACAAAGCTCACGAGCTGGCCGACAAACTGGCAAACTAACAACCTTAAAACGACTGATAGATAGAAACGAAGCAGCGATGTGGCTCTCAGCCGCCCCGCTGCTTAGCTTTTAGAGTTATTTCGACAAATGTAAATATGTGTGTACACAGCCTACAAGCAGTGCGCCACCTACGATATTGCCAAGTGTTGCGGGAATCAGATTGTTAACAACCATTTGAACAATAGTGACATCGGCGCCCTCGAGCATGCCGCAGGGAATAAAGAACATGTTGGCTATCGAGTGCTCGTAGCCAAGGGCTACAAAGGCCATCACCGGCAACCAGCAGCCAAACATTTTCGCTCCGCTGCTTTTGGCCGACATGGCCAGCCATATGGCCAGACACACACACCAGTTTGCTCCGATGCCTTTTAGAAAAACGATGAGCCACGGCATTGCAACCTTTGCTTGAGCAATGTTAATAATTGCCGTATGGTAAGGCTCGGGGCTCATAAGCCCTACACCCCAAACCAGCATCAGAATGAACAGTATGGCGCCTACGAAGTTTCCTATCCAGACCAGCGCCCAGTTGGCCAAAACGCTACGCCACGAGCATCCGCCGCGAAGCCAGTGAGGCATCAGCAAGGCGTTGTTGCCTGTGAATAGTTCAGCGCCAAGCACCACCACAAGTATCAGCCCTACGGGGAAAGCTGCGCCGCTGAGCAGTTTCTGCATAGCCGGATTGGCAGTTGTAATCTCCGGGAATCCGAAACCTAGAATCACCGACAGTGTACCGCCAAAAGCAATATAAGCTCCGGCCAGAATTGTTAACAGCGCGAATCGAGTTGGGGTGGCATGCAGCGACAGCTTGCGTTGTCCGGCACTGCGGGCTGCTTCGATAACCTCTTTGGGCGAGTATGTGCTCATACCTTATAAGCTCTCAAGGATTCGTTTGAGCACAACCTGAGCCGAAATTTCGCGGTTGGCAGCTTCCGGAATCACCAGTGAACGCTCCGATTCAATTACGTCGTCGGTAACAATCATGTTTCGGCGCACGGGGAGACAATGCATGAAGAAAGCATTGTTTGTCAGTGCCATTTTGCGTGAGTCAACCGTCCAGGAGCGGTCGGTTGAGAGTACTTTACCATAGTTTGGGTCGGCATATGCGCTCCAGTTTTTTGCGTAAACGAAGTCGGCACCTTCGAGAGCCTCGTCCTGATTGTAAACTACTCGTGCGTTACCAACGAATTGAGGAGCCAGTTCATAACCATGCGGGTGGGTGATTACGAAATCGTAGTCGGTGGCGTTCATCCACTCGGCGAACGAGTTTGGAACGGCTTGTGGCAGCGACTTTGGATGCGGAGCCCATGTCATTACAACTTTTGGCCGGGCAACGGTTTTATGCTCCTCTATTGTAATCAAGTCGGCGAACGACTGCAGAGGGTGGCGGGTGGCTGCTTCCATCGACACAACCGGCCGTCCGGAGTATTTTATGAACTGATTAATAATTTTTTCTTCATAATCGTCGGCCTTCGACTCGAATCGAGCGAAGGAACGCACACCAATAATGTCGGCATAGCAGCCCATAACGGGAATAGCTTCGAGCAGGTGTTCGGGTTTGTCGCCATCCATGATCACCCCTCGTTCGGTTTCAAGTTTCCATGCACCTTGGTTCACATCAAGTACAATCACGTTCATACCCAGATTCATAGCAGCTTTCTGGGTGCTCAAACGTGTGCGCAGCGACGAATTGAAAAATAGCATCAGCATGGTTCTATTTTCGCCAAGATGCTTGTAGGCAAAGCGGTTGGCTTTAACTTCTAGAGCTTCGGCCACGGCTTTGTCAAGCGGACCTATGTCGTTTACACAAGTGAAATTTCGCATATCTGTATGGTTATATTTGCTCGCAAAGTTACGCTAAAATCCCCATATTCACTCTCTTTTGGCCAACTATTTTTAGCTGCCGGGCGTTCTTAAAAAACAGATATATGACGATTATGAACGACCGTTTAAGCTATAAAGAGAAAGAAACGCTGCCCGACAGCGTTTTCGGCCTGCCCGAGCGCAGGGAGTATCCTATGCCCGACGCTGCACATGTGCGTGCCGCCGAGGCTTATTTCCGCTATTGTCCTGAGGAACTGAAACCAAAACTGGCCCGAGCAATTTTAGCTCGAGCCAGGGAATATGGTGTCGACGTGGAAAGCCCTACGGTGCTTTCCTATGTTTAATTTTCTTGTAAAAGAGGCTCTTAAAATTCGCGGACAAGGAAAATTTGTGTCGGGAAGTGGTCGGAATAGCCATTAAGGAACGTTTTTCCCGAGAATGTGCGCAACGGGTAGTTCTTGTATTTTCCCGACTGTGTGCGAAGCATAGGCATATTGTGGACAGTGGCTTTCCAATATTGCAAGTCGCCGCCCTTGCCGTTGGCAAGATTTCCGCTCACGATAATCTGGTCGAACAGATTCCATTTGCCTTGGTAGCAGAGTGAACCGACGCCTTGGTCGAGAATCCACCAGAAAGGATTGTAGAAACCGTGGTCGGTGGCTTTTTCGCGGTCGCGACGAGCGCCGAGAGTTTGAGCACACGATTTGTTCTGTGGGTCGTCGTTCAGGTCGCCCATTACGATAACTCCCATGTCGGGATTTGCTTTCCAAAGCGAGTCGGCTATATGAGCCGACAATTTTGCAGCCTCAACGCGCAAATATTCCGATTCGGCCTGGCCGCCCAGGCGCGATGGCCAGTGGTTGACGATAATGCTGATCGGTTTCTCGAACATCTCGCCTGTAACAACCATTTGGTCGCGGGTGAGGAAGTCGGGATTGTCGTCGATTTTCAAGCGGTGGTTGTTCACGTTTTTCAGCTCGAAATAGAGCGGGTTGTACAGCAAGCCAACATCGACGCCGCGACGATCGGGCGAGTCGTGATGGCATATCTGCAAGCCCCAAGGCTCGCGTCCGTCGGCTACAAGAACATTGTCAACCTCCTTGACGAGATCCTCGATAACGCTGCGGTTTTCTATTTCAGAAATGCCTATAATGCCGGGGCCATTGGGGGTATTTTCGGTATTCAGCTTTGATATTGCTGTTGCCAGATTGTGAATTTTTTTCCAATATTTGTCGGAATTCCACATTTTTGCACCTTCAGGCGAGAATTCGCGATCGTAGCTTCCGTTTTCGTTTATTGTGTCAAACAGGTTTTCAAGATTGTAGAACGCTACGCCGGCAACGAGGTACTGTTTTCCGCTATCTGTCGGTTCGTCGCCTGCAGCCGATGAACCGCAACACATAAAGCTGATAGTTAGTGCTATAGCTAAAAATGGCATTAGGAAAAGTTTACGCATATGTATGGAAAGTTTTTCTGTTTAGGGTTAATTACACATCAAATTTAGCGATTATTCTATTAACTACACAATATTAAATCGTATCTTTGTTAGGCTACAACATTATAAAATTGAAAGAATGAAAGCGATTACAATTGTCAACGGACCTAACTTAAATCTGCTCGGCGTTCGCGAACCATCGATATACGGGTCGACCGGCTTCGACACAGTTTTGGCCGATTTGCGCAGCAAGTATGGCAACCTGACAATCAATTATTACCAGAGTAACCATGAAGGTGATCTCATCGACTGTTTGCAACGATATGGATTTGATGCCGACAGCGGAATTGTGCTCAATGCCGGGGCATATACCCATACGTCGATAGCGCTTGCTGATTGCATAGCCGCGATAAAAACGCCGGTGGTTGAGGTGCATATTTCCAATGTGCACGCTCGCGAAGAGTTTCGTCATCATTCAATGCTTTCGCGCGTTTGTCGCGGGGTTATTCTCGGTTTTGGAACGGATGTTTACCGGCTGGCTATCGAAGCCCTCATCAATTGCAAATGAGTGTTGTCAATCCCGACATAGAAAAATATGTGCTCGAGCATATCGACCCTGAACCGGAGCTGCTTCATAGGTTGAACCGCGACACCCACAGGCGCTGTCTTTACCCCGACATGTGTTCCGGCCATTATCAAGGCCGATTCCTGAAAATGCTGGTCCGTATGATTAAGCCAAGGCGCATTCTTGAGCTAGGAACATTCACCGGCTATTCGGCCATGTGTATGGCCGAGGGATCGACCGACGATGCTCAGGTTCATACGGTTGAGGTTAACGACGAGATGGCTAGACTAATACAACGCAATTTCGACAGTTGGCCCTACGGTAAAAAGATTAAATTGCATGTCGGCGACGCGCTGCGACTCATAGAGCCGCTGAGCCGCGAATATGGACCATGGGATATCGTGTTTCTCGATGCGAATAAACGCAACTATGCCGACTATTATGACTTGGTACTGCCACATGTTGCAACGGGTGGATTTATTGTAGCCGACAATACTCTTTGGTATGGCAAAGTAGGTTTGGCCGACAAACCGCACGATGCGCAAACACGGGGAATACTCCGTTTCAACGATATAGTGGCCAACGATAAACGTGTGGAGAAAGTGATACTGCCTTTGCGCGACGGACTTTCTTTAATTCACAAACTTTAGAACTTTTTTACGATCAAGGATGTTATTAGTTAAAAATAAAGTGCGTTTTAACTATTGCGTCATATGAAGAATGTGGAAAAGATATTGTTAGCTATGCTGTGTGCGTGCCCATTCGTCGGCTTCGCGCAGTCAATCAACGGTGTAATTGAGAAAATGCGTCGGGTGGAATGCTATCAGGCCACTGTTGACTATCAGGTGCTGATGTCGCTGCAAAGCGATGTGAACTACACGGTTGCACTCGAGTCACAATCGTCGCCAACCGACACTTTGGCCCCCTGCAGCTACCTTATCAGCTGGCGTCTTTCGCCTGACGCCGATTCGATATCGGGTTTTTGTGCCTACGCCGGAGGTGATATGTACCAGTTCCGAGGCGACCGTATGCAAGAATATCATTATGAGCAAAGTCCTGCCGTTTTTGGTTCGTCGGGTTCGGAAACGGCTCCTCTGCCGGGAATTCAAATGCGTGGTCAGTTTGCCAATCTGCTGCCTCAATTTATCGCGAGCGAAATAGCTGCGGTAATCAGCGACCCGCACTACCAGTGGAAATTCACATCTGACACAGTTGTAGGTGCCGGAAAATGCTCACTGTTTGAAGCCAGAATGCTGATTGACGGAACTGTATGTAAAGAGTTGACCTACGGTTTTGACCGTACTTCATGTATGCCACTGTTTTCAGAAGCCGAAAATAATCCAGGCGCTCTGGCCGAACAAACAATTTTGTGCCGCTATATTTATGCTTCTGAGCCTGCGACGTGTACGCCAATTACTGAACGACGGCTAAGCGATACTTACCCGCGGGTCTTCGATGCGTTCCGCGAAAGCACCTTTACAATCAATAATTTACCATCACAGCCGCTGCCGACAATAGCTCTGCCGACAACCACCGGCGAACGCTACACACACCATCGTGGCGACGGCTTTGCCCACCCGACGCTGGTTGTGCTGATCTCGGCGTGCTCGGAATTTGCTCAGGCAACTGTAGCCGATGTCAGGCGGGGTGTGTCCACGTTGCCAGACAATGTCGACGTCATATGGGCGTTCACCGATAATAATATCAACGACATCGAAACGGTAGTTATTCGTCCCGAGCCGGGAGAACATCTTTTGCAGAGTGCCAAGGCCTTGGCTCGCGACTGTGGAGCATCGGTTATGCCTGTCATTATCTTCGTAGGGACGGACGGAAGTGTTAATAATGTGATAGTAGGTTACAACAAAAACCTGGCTAATGATGTTATTGAAAAAGCGATGAATCTTAAATAACGATTACGTATGGAAACTATTTACTTTCAAGGCAATCCCTGTCACACATATGGAATGCTGCCTGCAGTGGGCACACAAGCCCCCGATTTTACTCTAGTAACTCCCGACCTAAAGGAAGTTCATCCTACTGATTATAAAGGGAAGAAATTGATTCTTAATATATTCCCTTCGCTTGATACGGCTGTCTGCGCTATGTCGGTGCGTAAATTCAATCAGAAAGCAGCCGCGCATCCCGATACAGCCGTTCTATGTGTGTCGATGGATTTGCCCTTTGCCGCCGCACGGTTCTGTTCGGCCGAAGGTATTAAGAATGTGTTACCGGCATCGGCTTTCCGCGCTCCGGAATTTGTTAAAAACTATGGTGTCGAGATTGTCGATGGCCCACTGAAGGGTCTTCTGGCGCGCGCTGTGGTTATTATCGGCCCCGACGGCAAGGTGATTTACCGCGAACTCGTTGAGGAAATCACACACGAACCCGATTATGAAGCAGCCTTGAAAATGCTGAAATAAACAGGCTTAAAAAGAGTGTTAGGGCGTTGGTCTTAACACTCTTTTTTATGAAATGGGTACTTATTCGAAATGGGAGAAGCAGAGAGGGAGGAGCGACGCTACCGAAGGGAGAACGAAGCAGCATTGGCTACCAACAAGTATGACGCGTACGTTATGACCGGCCAGAGTTTCAAACTCGAGCAGGGATTGGCGGCATGCGCCGCAGGGCGAAATTGGTGATTCGAGTGGCTGGCCGGATGTGTCGCGGGCGGCTATTGCGATTGCCACGAAGCGGGCGTTGGGATAACGGGCATGGGCATAAAAAGCGGCTGTGCGCTCGGCGCATATCCCGGAGGGGGTGGCTGCGTTTTCTTGATTTGAGCCGGTTACAATTTCTCCGTTGTCGAGCAACAAGGCGGCTCCCACGTGGAAATTGCTATATGGAGCGTAGGCAGTTTCGGCTGCTTCGCTTGCCAGTCTGACAAGTTCGCGGTCTGTGGCGTCAAGCTCTTCGGGTTGCACCGCCGTAACTGTTAAATTTATATTAAATTCTTTCATGGCATATCGTTATGTTCTCTCATTAATTCGCGGGCAAGGTCGGCCTGAGAGCGAAGCACAAACAAGCGAGTCGGAAAAGCCACTCCTCCATATATAGTCGACATATTGCCGTCGTTAAGAGCGCAAACAATTCCGTTGGCTTCTAGCATATCTTTCACTACGTAGGCTTCCGACTGCGAGTTGAACGCAGCCAGCAGAACAATTGGATTGCTGTTGTCGTGCTGATGCATAGTCGTTTGATAAAAAAAGCCCCGAAAGGAGGGTTAAAATATAACTCCAACTTTTGGGGCAAAGTTCATTTCCAAGTAGCTGTTTGGCTCTGGCTGAATTACTCAGCGGCAGGAGCTTCTTCTGCAGCGGGAGCTTCCTCGTTGCCTGCAGCGGCTTGTTCGGCAGCAGCGGCAGCTTCAGCCTCAGCTTTAGCAGCAGCGATTTCAGCTTTTTTCTTGGCTACGGCCTCGGCTTTTGCTTTATTTACAGCGGCTTCAGCTTCCAAACGGGCTTTGAGATCCTGTTCTTTTTTGCTAGCCATAGTTGTGCAAGCTGCGTCAACTTTTGCCTGACGATCAGCTTTCCAAGCTTCGAAACGATGCTGAGCTTCTTCTTCGTTGAATGCGCCTTTCTTAACACCACCCTGAAGATGCTTCATCAAAAGCACGCCTTCACGAGAAAGAATGGTGCGAACTGTGTCGGTGGGTTGTGCACCAACGTTGAGCCAGTAAAGGGCACGTTCGAAGTTTAATGTTACTGTAGCAGGATTAGTGTTCGGATTGTACGAGCCAATACGTTCAATAAACTTACCATCGCGTGGTGCCCTGCTGTCGGCGATTACGATAGGATAAAACGCGTATCCTTTGCGTCCGTGACGCTGTAATCTGATTTTTGTTGCCATTTGTAATTAATTGTTTAATAGATTTGTTGCAAAAATGCGCTGCAAAGTTAGTAATTAATTTCCAAACTAAAAACTATTTCTCGAAAAGGATGTGAGGTTATGACGCGAAAAATTGCTAATTTTGTGAAAACAAACGTAACCTTCAATGACTAATCCCGATAAAGACAACTCTGTGTGTTATAATGGCCTCAGATTTGTTCCATATATAACCCACGAGCAAATTCAAAAACGTATTAATGAAATAGCGACGGAAATAGCTACCGAATATAAGGACAAATGCCCGTTGTTTCTGTGCGTGCTTACAGGTGCATTCCCATTTGCCGCCGACCTATTCAGGCAAACCGGTATCGATTCGGAGATATCATTTATTCGGCTCAAGAGCTATGAAGGCACGCAAACTTCAGGCAAAGTGAAGCAGCTGATTGGTCTTTCCGAGGATATAAAGGATCGCCATGTGATTATTGTAGAGGATATTGTTGACACCGGTCATACAATTTCTCACTTGATCGACGACCTCCGTCAGCGACAACCCGCCTCTATTCGTGTTGCAACACTGCTGTTCAAACCTGAATCAGAGCGTTGCGGCGTCAAGCCCGATTATGTAGGTTTCAGTATTCCGCCTGCATTCATTATCGGATTCGGTCTCGACCTCGACGGAAAGGCACGTAATCTTCGCGACATCTACGTAGTTGACAGCCAATGTGAAAATATACCTAACTAAGAGGTTGACATACAACCTTTAATTTTATTCCATAATATTTCTCAACATGATAAACATTGTAATTTTCGGCGCCCCTGGCAGTGGAAAGGGCACACAAAGCGAACGTCTTATCGACCAGTACGGATTGCATCATATCTCTACAGGCGATGTGCTCCGCGACCATATTAAACGTGGCACCGAACTTGGTAAAGTGGCAGAGAGCTTCATCTCACAGGGACAACTCATCCCCGATGAGCTTATGATAAGCATTTTGGGCGATGTTCTCGACTCTAACCCTGCGGCAACACAGAAAGGTGTGATTTTCGACGGCTTCCCACGTACAATTCCGCAGGCCAAAGCCCTGAACGAACTGCTGGAAAAGCGCGGCACAAAAGTTCACGCTGTTGTGGGATTGGAAGTTGATGACGAAGAACTCGTTGACCGTTTAATTAAACGCGGACAAATGAGCGGACGTTCCGACGATAATCTGGATACGATCAACAAACGCTTGGCCGTTTACCATTCACAGACATCGCCATTGCGCGATTTTTATGTGACCGAAGGTAAATATCAAGCTATTGAGGGTAAAGGATCGATCGACTCGATTTTCGATTCCATCAAGAAAAGCATCGATAAGGTTACTGAATAATGCCAACGCCACAGCAACAAGCAGTTGCCCAAGTTTATGAATTCTTACTCGGCGGCGATGCCCAAATGGCGGCATCGCTAGCCGAGGAAATTTTGGCTGATTGCGGCGCGGGGTTTAACGAGGCTCCCGGCGCAACTACGGCAAGCGCTACAGTGATGGCGGCCACTGCCTATGCCGAGGCTTTGTTGAAAAGCGGGCGCGTGAAAAGTGCTATAGCGGTGTTGATAAATGCGCTGCAAGCAACTTCCGGCTACAATCCTGAAGCGGGCGATATGATGACGGCTCTTATCACGCTATGGCATGCCGTTGAGTTGTTGCTGTCGCAAACTTCGCCCGACTCTCCGGCGCAATGCGATGCTACTGAAACGCTCTGCACAGCTATGGCATGCTTGCTTTACGACCTGTATTATCAGGTTGGCCATACTCAGCCGCAGCATCCGGCCTTGTCCGATGCGTACGCTACGCTCAAATTGCTTTCTAACCTTGTACAAATCACACCTGTCGCTGCATCGCTCCCCTTCTTAATTTCGCAAATGGCAGCCGCAGCGGGTGTTCTGAGGCTTATCTAGAGAATTGTGATGTTGCGTGATAGGATGTCAATCAGGTTGTAGCCGTCCCAAATCAATGAGAAAGCCGTTGTTTCACCGATAGGAACAATTCTGTCGATACCGGCAGGTTTGTATGTGTTGATGAAATCGTTTATTTGCTCATGGCCGATGCCATAGTAGGCCATTGTTTGATATCGGGGAGTTATTATGTCGGTCAGGTCGGCAAGAGAGGTTATTGTAGTTTCGGTAAAGTAGCCGCTATGGCAGCGGTAGTTTTCGATACCGGTTATTGGCTTATCTGTTTCAACCCTTACGATTAAGTTGTCGACCATTTTGGTGGCTGATATGTTCATATCGATTGCCTGTGAATATAAGGCCACAAGTTTATCAACAGCCATAACGGGTTGTAGTGCATAGTGAGCTTCTGCGTAGTGATGGACAGCATTCCAGAATTTAGTTTTTGCCAATTCTGCTTCATCTGATTCGCCGAGCCATGCAACCATATGGGGGGCCGAACAAGCGTTCTGATCGAAGAGGAATGTATCGTTGTAAAATTTTTCGGCTAAAGACGACATGTCAGTTCCCGATGCGGACGCAACAGCGTTGGCGTTGATTACGCACAAACTGTAGCGGTCGGAAAAACATACATCGACCGAGCGCGGCGGTGTGGCGTACGAGCGGATAAGTGCTATTGTTTGGTCGCCGCCCCAAATCACGCGTGCATCGGCTATTGCGGAGAATTGGGCCGATGCCTCACTTTGGTGAGGATACCGCACCAGTACTATCCGGCGGGCAACACTATTGTCGGCCAATGCCCTGATATGCTTAATAATAATGTCGACTTGCCGAAACGGTCGCGACGAGAGTTTTACAACATTGTTGTTGCCAGCCAATAGTCCGGCTACAAGAGAATAGGCGAAATTTACCGGAACATTTCCCGGAGCGATGTGGAACACGATTCCGCGACCAAGATGAATGCCTGCAGGGTTATGCCGCTCTTTTAGCTTCAGAAGATTTGCCTTGCGGCAGAAGAAAGCGAATGTAACAACATCGGGATACGCCCGGCTTTCTCTGTCCTTAAGAATAGAAGCCGACAGCGAGTTGAGAAAATCGATTGTTTTGTCGGAAAATGGAGCATCGCAAACGCAGGGTAGTGCTACGTCGGTGCTGTTGGAAGGGAACACGTAGGTGCAATCAGAATCTGGCAGCGTAAGTGTCGCTGCATCCGCGTATTTCTGCATTTTTTATTCGTCCAAAAATTTTAAAATATTTTCCTTTGCGGCCGCACGGGCAGTTGTCTTCGCCTAATATCGCTCCCTCATCTTCAGTGAGAAGAATGTGTCCGGGGTAGCTTTCTGGAATGACGCTAACAACTTCAATCAATCCTTTCTCGCCTGTTGCAGCGATAGAGAAATCGTAGGGACGACGAATTATAACGTCGCTGAATGCCGATGTGTGAAGATGTCCGTATTCACATTCCATATATATTGTGCCAGTTTGTTCAACCATACCGTAATAATCATGGATGTTTTCGGGCTTTATGTTGCAAACCGAATTAAGGGCTTTTTTGAAGTCGTCGGCCGAAATTTTTTCATTTTCCAGTTTTTTCCAACCTCCACCATGAATAAGGACGGCATTCGACAGGTCGGGGTTGTAGCCACTATCTTTCAGCTTTTTATAGAAATGTTGCCATATCATGAAGGTGAAGCCGAACAGGAAAATGACCGGAGCTTCGGCGTAGGTGTTGAGAAATGCTTTCAGTCCGTCGATATCCAGTTCCATGTTATCGTCGAGCGCGTAGATACGTTTCGAACCAAACATTGAAAAGCCTAGAATACCTGCGCCGCGAGCCGAAAACATAGCACGGTTTTTTATTATCGCGCCGGTATCGAGTATGATCATCGGAACGCGTTGTGTTCCTATGAAACTGCTTACAATTTTGGTGAGACACTTGGTTTGGAGCGACGATGTGGTTCGGTCGAGATAAATTTTACTTACCCTCTGACCCGACGTGCCCGACGAGGTCATTGTTTTAACTATCTCCTCCTTAGTACATGATTTCAGTTCGAACTCCTTGAACATCCTGACGGGAAGCATAGGTATTTGCTCAAAGTCGGGGAGATTCTCGGTGTCGATATCCATAGCTTGTAAAATTCGTGCATATTCGGGACAATTGGCCGCGTGATGTCGAGTCAGCTCTTTAAGACGCCGATCAAGCATTTTGTGCTTTTGCTCACGACTAAGCGAGTAGGGTGGTATGTTAAGTATTTCGTCGGTTGTCATTGGGTAATGAGTTTTAGGAGTTCGGCATAGAGCGTTTTTCCTGCAGGTGACATCGGGATTGAATCAATAACTCTTATCTCAAAGGCTCGCGGATTAAATCCCGTTTTATCTGATAGCTGTTTCTTTACTTGCTCTGCCTTAATGCCATCGGTTATGAACACTGTTATTTTGTCGTCAACCCCTACACAAGCACATACCGGCGCAATGGTTTTCGCAATCTGCTCAATGGCATCGAGATTACAACGGTTGCCCCACACTTTTACGAAACGTTTCATTCGACCGGTTATGTAAAAATAGCCGTCGGCATCGAATCGGGCGATATCGCCTGTGTGCAGACGTCCGTGATTTTCATCGCCTTTGGCTAGATCGGCTACCGATTCCGCATAGCCCAACGAAACATTCTCGCCCTCGTAAACCAATTCGCCGTCGCATTCGGGGATGGTTATTTCCCGATCGTTGGCGTCGACAATATGGAACCGACCGCCTGGAATAGGTATGCCGATTGATGCACATTTCTCCAACGCCTTGCCGACGGGGGTATAGCTCATGCGGGCGGTGGCTTCGGTTTGCCCATACATTACAACAAAGCGTCGGCCTTGCCGTTGTGAATCCTCGATGAACTCTTTTATCAGAACCGGACTGAGTTTGCCGCCTGCTTGAGTGAGGGTTTTTAGCGATGGAAGGTCCATGCGGTTGAAGCGCAAGCGTCGGAGCATCTCGTAGGTATAGGGCACTCCGGAAAGTGACGTGGCGCCGTTGGCCTTTACAAAGTTCCAGAATTCGCGCTGCATAACGGTAGCCGAAGTCAGCAGTATAGTAGCCCCGGCAATGAGGTGGCTGTTAATCACTGACAGGCCATAGGAGTAATGCATCGGCAATGATGTTACCGGACGTTCCTTTGACGTTATGTTCAGATATTCAATTATTGAATTGGCGTTTGATAGAAGGTTGGCTGTTGACAGGCGAACAAATTTAGGCGATCCGGTGCTCCCTGACGTAGTGAGACATAGAGCAAGTTGAGGATTCATTTCCTTTGCTCCAACTTTGTCGTTTAAGCGAAGCAGAATATTGTTGCCGTAAGTGTATTCCTGTTTTCCGTTAAAATCTGAGGATTTATCGCGGGGCAGCCAGATATAATCGGCTTTATATATAGATATAAGCTGAGCTATAGTTTCAGAGTCCTTAGCGCTGTCGAGGAGCACCTGCGGAACGCCGTTGTTTATTGCTCCGATATAGCCTGCAAGCGACTCGACTGAGTTGTTGCATAGGTTTAGCATCAGACTGTTGGCTGACAAGTGCGATGCAAACCGTTGAGCTTCGTCGTGCAGTTCGGAATAGGTCAGCGTGGAACCGTTGTCGGCTATGACAGCCGTGCTATTGCCGTATTTAATTAGATTCAGCAGCATGTTTTGATGATATCGGCTGCTATAAGTTCCGGAGTCAGCCGGTTTTGTAGCAGCAAGTTTTCATAGCTTGCGGCCTTGTTGAACACGTCGTTTATGCCAAGGCGCAGCAAGCGTGGCATTGAGGCGGCTTCGGTCATCACTTCGGCAACTATTCCGCCGAGACCGCCCATTATATTATGTTCCTCCACTGTGACGGCTAGCCGGTAATCTTTTGCCCGGAAAATCGCATCGCGGTCTACCGGCTTGAGTGAGTACATATCAACAACTGTTGCCGTTATCCCGGAATCGGGAAGTAACGCGGCCGCTTTGAGTGCTGAAGCAACCATTGTTCCGGTGGCGTATATTACGACATCGTTCCCTTTGGTAAGCTCCTTGCTTCCGCCGGGTTGGAAATCGGTGTCTTCTTTGTAAACAACCGGGCAGTTGAGGTTGCCGGTTAGATGGATGTAGCATGCGCTCTCTAGCTCACGTGCCGTGTGGAACAGCTTTACTGCAGCGCCTGCATCGGCAGGTGAAAAAATTGTTATTCCGGGAATTGCGCGCATCATGGAAATATCCTCTATGGTGTAGTGTGTATTTCCGGCAAAAGCCTGACACAAACCTGCACCCGAACCGATAAGCACGGCGCGCAGCCCCATATAGCCGAAGTAGTGGCGTATTTGTTCGCATCCGCGCATGGTGAGGAATGTTGCGTAGGTCGTAGCCACGGGATGGAACCCTTCGGCAGCTAAACCGGCTGCGATACCCAGCATGTTCTGCTCGGCAATGCCTACATTCACAAAGCGATCGGGATATGTGCGTATGTATCGTTCCATTCCCGAAAGAGTGGCCAGATCGGCAGTCAGGAGAATGAAGTCCTTGTCGCTGGCGGCTGCATCGAGAGCGGCCATTCCGAATATTGCACCTCTTTGTCCGAGCATGCTGAATGTGCGGATATTTTGTCGGGTCAGTTCCATGTTCATTCGATGTCGTTTATTGCCTGTGCATATTCGTTATCGCTGAGTGTATGGTGGTGCCATTCCTTCTTTAACTCCATAAACGATACCCCTTTCCCTTTTATTGTGTGGGCAATTATGCATCGTGGTTTTTGTTGCGTTTGGCCGGCCAATGCGGCTGCGAGCTGCTCGCATGAGTGTCCGTCCACTTCAACGACTTCGAATCCGAAGGCTCGAAATTTATCGGACAATGGGGCTGTGTCCATTACCTCGGTCGTGAAGCCGTCGTATTGCAATTGATTGCAGTCGACTATAACAGTCAGGTTCGACAACTTGAAATTTGTCGCCGCCATGGCCGCTTCCCATATAAGTCCTTCGTCGCATTCGCCGTCGCCCACGATGCAAAATACGCGTGAACGAGGCCCTTTCTTTTTGCAAGCCAGAGCTTGACCAACGGCAAACGACATGCCCATACTGAGGCTTCCTCCGGAAAATTCGATTCCACGGCCGATATTTCTAACGGCATGGCCGTGGAAATCAGATCCGTCGGTTTCAAACGACTCCAGATCGGCTTCGGTAATGAATCCGGCCAGCCGCAGTGCGGAATAGTATGATAGAACGCAGTGTCCTTTACTGACAACAAGCCGGTCGCGTTCCGGATTTTCAGCGTCGGCAGGGTTTAAATTTAATATTTTCCCGAAAAGGACAGCAAAAATTTCCACAGCCGACAGTCCCGGTCCGATGTGCGAACCGGTTTTCCCGACGCGGTGAGCCATATCTAAACAGCTGCGGCGTATTTCTTTTGCCAATGTGTGCATATACAAATTATTTATTTGTTATTAGAAAGCCTCAGGTCGAAACCTCCGCCGTCGGCCCGGATAGTTTCGCCATTGATAATCGACGATACGTCGGAAGCAAGAAACATGCAAACCTCGGCTACTTCCTCGGCTGTGCCCAAGCGTTTGAACGGCAATCCGTTTTTTATGTTGTCGAGAGTCTCGTCCGAAATATTGTCGAGCATCTTTGTGTATGTCAACCCCGGAGCAACGGCATTTACGCGTATACCGCTACGCCCCAATTCACGCCCTAGCTTTTTTGTAGCGGCAACAAGGGCTGCTTTGCTTGCTGCATATTCCATTTGGGATGTGTCGTCGCCATAAGCTGCTATGCTGGCTATATTTATGATTGAACCGGATTTCTGTCGCATCATAGGGCGGAGAACGAGCTGCGTGAGTTGAAGTGCGCTGAGAAAGTTCACTTGCATTACGTTGCGTATATCGTCCATTCTTGTCATGGCGAACAATCGGTCGGGGCTAACCATTCCAGCGCCATTCACCAGTATGTCGATAGGTAATTTATCGCTCTGAATCAATTTGTAACCCTCTTTAATCGACTCCTCTGAGAGCAAATCCATATGCACAGCCTTTATCCATACGCCATATTGGCTTTGGAGCAGCGCTATTTCGCTGAGGAATTCGTCGGATTGGGTGTGGGTTACGACCCACATGTTGCATCCTTTGGAGGCAAAGAGCCTCACAATGGCCAGTCCTATTCCGCTGCGGGCGCCCGTGACTATTGCATTTTTCCCGTGGAGCATACTTCCTTTTATAGGGTTACATTATATTTTTTGAGAATTTCTTTTCCTTTAGTGTAGGATGAGAAATCGATTATATCGTCGGTGTCCATCATTATGTCGAACGCTTCTTCCAATGCAGCAACAAGACTCATATGGCCGACAGAGTCCCAGAGTTCTGTGCCCTGATATGTGAGGGTTTCGAGTTGGAAGGGTGCTATTTCGAGCGTGGTGCAGAACGCTTCGTTATATTTTTCGAGATTTGTCATTTTTGGGGTTATTAAAATGGTTTATGTATCGTGTTCTGTTTTTGTTGTTGAAATACGTTTCGCGCTCGAGACGATATAGTTGGTTCAGGATGTCATCCTGATTTTCGGCCATGCGAAAGCCAAGGTATTGGGTGAACCGTTGGGCTCGACGATTATCTTGAAGCACATGCGATATGATAGCCGTGTTGGCCGTGTTGCTGAAAAATTCGTCGAACAGGGCCAGATGCGCGCGGAAACTTATGTCGGAGTTTAGCGCCGAGTCGTCCCAAATGAAAATGCCACCTTCGCCAACGCCATTCTCGATATCCTTAATGTTTATCAGCCCGATTTCTTTACCTTTGTGGTTGATAATATAGAACAAGTTCTGCGGGGTGTTCACCTTCTGAAACCAGCGTTCTTGCATCTCGGGCGTGATTGTTTGCCGATATTCCATGTATTGGGAAATCTTTGGGTCGTTGCGCCAGCGGCGAACCAACTCAATCTTGTCGTGGGTGAGTCGGCGAAGCTCTATCCCGTAGCTGTTTATCTCGTTACTTATCATAGCTTATTTGTTCCAGATGCCTGTAGCCGTGCGGCTTATTAGTTTGTGAACCTGAATTACGCCGAACCATGATGTGAATACTGCGAAAGTGATCAGCGATGCTCCCAGCAGGCCAACGAGTCCGTAGTATTTGCAACCGAGAATAGCCAGCGGCAGATAGGCTGCACAACATAGTGTTGAGCAAATAACTTGTAATCGTATTTTACCGAAACCGCACAATAATTGTGTCCATAGAGTTGACCAAATTGTGCAAATCTGAAATCCGTAAACCAGCACTGTGATGACGAATGGCACCTCTACTTTGCCGTTGAGCCAAATTTTATAGAAAACAGGGGAAATGGCTACCATCACGGCTCCGATGACAGCCATTAGCAGAACTATCTGCACAAGGCGGCGTGTGGTGGCACGCATCCAGGCATAGTCGCCGTTCACATTAGCTTCGGCATATGCGCTCCAAAAGGGGGTGATCAAAATGGTGAACAACATTGCCAGCACCTGCATGTATTTGTAGGAAATGTTGTAGACAGTGACTTCGTCGGGCCCGATAAACTGCGTGATTATTAAATTGTTGGTTTGATAAAATGCAATGGCGATAATCTGGATGAAGAAGAACATTATGCCAAGCGACATAATACCTTTTGCCAAACTGAAACGAACCGATTTTAGCGACGGACGATATTGGCTCAGGTACTTGTTGAATGTCCATACGTTTGAGACCAGCAGAACAGCCAGCGACACTCCCCCCATTGCAAATGCAAGATAAACGAGATTGCCTGTTGTGAATTTTACCAAAATCCATAGTACAACGCAGAGTAATGCCTGAGTAGCGGCGTCGAAAGCCGAGGCTATAGCCGGTCGCTGAATTGCGTGGAGAAGGGTGCGGTTTAGTCCGAGAATAAAAAGAATTGAAAAGTTGGTGATTACAATGATAACCGTCAGTAGTAACTCGTTTTCAGGCACTTCGCCGGCATTCAGCACGCTGTGCCAGTTTATGAAGAACGATGCTAGGATGGCTAGTGCCCAAACAGAGCCTACAACTAGCGATATGATTGCATAAGCGGTGCTGACATAAACTTTTGCAAGACGGTGTTTGCCACGCTCTATTGCTTCAATAACTTTGTTGCGCATGCCGTTGCCAATGCCCAGATCGAAGAAACTCAGCCACGCAACCAACGAAGAAATCGTGAGCCATATTCCGTACTCGTATTTCGAAACATAATCAATCGTTAATGGAACTATATATAGCGTGCAGAGCACACTGACGCCACGAAGAAAGAACATAGCTACAATGTTTTTCTTTGCTCTGGCAGTACGTTCCTGTCCCGAATTGAGATAATGTCTGAGTCGGTTTATCATGTTTGGTTTCCAAAAGAGCCACCTGTACCTAATGCAAAATTAGTGAAACTCCTGCAGTTGTGCAAATGGCATAGGCTACTGTAGCTCCAGCATATTGGCGATGGCTACCTGTTGGTCGGGTGCCGACTGGTCGGGACGGGTTGGCACCACAGATGCGTAGCCCCGGTCGGTCCAGTAGAGATCGGTGTCGGGATTGTCAGGATCGGTGTTTACAAACGAGCCTGTCAACCAATAAAATGGCTTGCCCGAAGGATCGGTGTATTCTTTGTACTCCTCGGTCCAGTATCCGCATGCATCGCGAACAACTTTTATCCCCTTAACCTCGGTACACTTGGGTATGTTTACATTCAGGCAAATCCCCTTGGGCAGTCCCTTTTCAACAACTTTTGCTGTGATTTTTTCAACAACTTCGCGACAGGCGCCCAAAGGTGAACTTTCATTATGGTCGTGGTAGGAAAAACCTATGGCAGGTATGTTGCAAATGCAACCTTCCATCACGGCTCCCATTGTGCCGGAGTAAATTACATTTATTCCTGAGTTGGAGCCATGGTTAATCCCTGCTAACAGCAAATCTGGGCGACGGCCTAGTACAGCGTGTATGCCTAATTTTACGCAATCGACTGGCGTTCCGCTTACCGACCACATTTGTATCCCTTCAAAATCGTCGTGGCGCTTAACGCGCAGCGGTTCGGCAACGGTGATTGCCGACGACTGTCCCGAATGTGGATGCTCGGGCGCCACAACAATTACTGTTCCTAAATGCGCAACCCATTTTGCTAGTGAGCGGATGCCGGGAGTATTAACACTATCGTCGTTCGTTATCAATATAAGTGGTTTGTTGTCAGGTAAATTGCCTGCTAAAGGAAGATTTGTCATATTTCTCTTTTTTTTGAGCTTGCAGCACAAATATAAGCTATTTTTGCGGGAAAAACATTAAATTTGCACCATAATAAGAACAACAACCATATAAACCAACAGATTGATGTTGAAAAAAATTTTAATCTCATGTGCTGCAGTGGCAACTTGCTCACTGATGGCCTCGGCTCAAGAACATCTTAAGAGCCTGAATCCCGATTATTTCGACAAGGACGTTCCCGCAACTGTCGATTTCTACAAACACGTGAACCATGGTTGGCAGGAGGCTCACCCGCTGACGCCCGAGCATGCCCGGTACGGTCAGTTTAATATCCTTAACGACTCGTCGGAGCTTCGCGTTAAAAACATTGTGATGAATCTAGGTGCCTCAAACCCCGAGCAAGGCACGGTTGCACAAAAAGTATGGACAATCTATTCCCAGTCGCTCGACTCGGTTCGTCGCAATAACGACGGCTATTCACCTATCGTCGCCGATTTGCAACGTATCGAGAATACCAAACCCGAGGAAATGACCGACCTGTTCTATTGGATTCACGCAAATTATGCCAGCCCATTTTTCGGCGCAGGACCTATGGAGGACCTGACCAACAGTAAGGTGTATGCAATGTATGTCAGCGGTGGAGGTATGGGTTTGGGCGACCGCGACTACTATCTTGAAAAAGACAAGCGCAATACCGAGGTACGCGAAGCGTACAAAAAACTCATTGTTGGTCAGATGATGAATGCCGGCTTCAAGAAAAAAGAGGCTAATCGAATCATGAACAACGTGATGAAGATTGAAACTGCATTGGCCGACTCGGCATGGACCCGCGAGCAGAGCCGTAACATTCCGGCGATGTACAACCCCTATACGCTTGAGGATTTGCAGAAAAGCTATCCCTCTGTAAATTGGATCGACTTCTTCCCCAAAACAATGGAGATTGACGCTCCACAGCAGGTAATCGTTACCGAACCTAGCGCTGTTGCCCAGGCCATGAACTTGATGGCCTCGCTTACTGATCGCGAAATCAAGGACTATTACCTATGGAAATATGTTTCACAAGCCCAGGGTCGCTTGTCTGACAAATTCACAAACACGGCTTTTGAGTTCAACAAGGTGATGAGCGGCGTTCAGGAACAGCGTCCGCGTTGGAAACGCGCTCTTGCCGCTACCGAAGGTTCGCTTGGCGAGGCAATCGGACAGCTCTACGTTGAAAAATATTTCCCCGAATCGTCGAAGCAATATATGATCGGCTTGGTCGAGAACCTACGCACAGCACTAGGTAAACATATTATCCAATTGCCTTGGATGACTCCAGAAACCAAACTGAATGCAATCAAAAAATTGCAGGCTTTCACCGTGAAAATCGGCTATCCCGACAAGTGGAAAGATTATTCGACAATGGAAATCGATCCCAATAAGTCGTACTACGAGAACATGCATAACGTAGACATGTGGCACCAGCGTGAACAGCTTGCCAAATGGGGCAAACCGGTCGACAAAACAGAGTGGGGCATGACACCTCAAACAGTGAATGCCTACTATAACCCGCTGGCTAACGAAATCGTGTTCCCCGCAGCAATCCTGCAAGCTCCTTTCTTTGACCCCAACGCTTCCGACGCTGAAAACTACGGCGGTATCGGCGTTGTTATCGGCCACGAGATGAGCCACGGGTTCGACGACCAGGGCCGTAACTTCGATGCTGAAGGAAATATGACCGACTGGTGGACACCCGCCGACGCAGAAGCCTTTACTAAGCTGACAAAAGGCCTGATTGCGCAGTTCGACGAAGTTGAGGTGCTCCCCGGTTTACATGCGAATGGGCAATACACATTGGGCGAAAATATCGGCGACCAGGGTGGTTTGCGCGTAGCATACACCGCATTCCTCGATTCTCAAAAAGCTAAAGGTGTCGACATTAAAGACGAGTCTGCCAAAATCGACGGCTACACTCCTGCACAGGTGTTTTACATGAACTATGCCAACCTCTGGGCAGGGAATATACGTGACGAGGAAATCCGTTCGCTGACAACCGGCGACGTTCACTCGCTTGGAGTTAACCGCGTGAATGTTACGCTACGCAACCTCGATCCCTTCTTCGAAGCATTCTCGATGAAAGAGGGCGATCCCATGTTCCGTCCGGTTGCTGAACGTGTCGTTATCTGGTAACGGTTACTGTAAAAACAACTGAGGGCTGTGTCGTGTAAAAACGGCGCAGCCCTCTCGTTATAAAGATGTTGTCTAGTGGATACCTCGTCGGTTGAGAGCTGCCCTGTAGCGGGCAGCGTTTTGCATGTGTTGCTGGGCCGAGGCTGTGAAATTGTGGAGCCCCGACATATCTTCGCGGGCACACATGTAGATATAGTTGTTGGGCGCCGAATCCAAAATGGCATCGATTGTGCGTGCATCGGGCATGCGGATTGGGCCCGGAGGCAGACCTTCGTTAAGGTAGGTGTTGTATGGCGATTTAACTTCCAGATGCTTCCCGGTTATACGGCGTAAAGCGAAATCGCCTACGGCAAATTTTACAGTGGGGTCGGCTTGAAGGCGCATGCCGTGCTTTAGACGGTTAATGTATAGCCTCCCAACAGTTGCACGCTCGGCTGCATTGTTAGTCTCCTCTTCGGCGATCGATGCAATTGTTATCACCTGCTCGGGCGTCAGTCCCAGGTCGGCGGCCTTAAGCGTGCGTTCCGGATTCCAAAAAGCCTTTTGGTGGGAGTGGATTTTATCGATAACCTTTTGTGGCGAATCGGTCCAGTAGAATTCGTATGTGTCGGGCATGAATGCTCCAATATATTGTTCTTTCGCCAAACCATTGGCTGACAGCGATGAGTCGGCTGCGGTTGCTATAGCAAGGGAATCGGCTTCTATTTGTGTCGACAAGCGGGCGTACAACTGGGGCATCGTGCGGATGTTATTAAACGTTACGCGAACCGGGGTCTGACGTCCGCGCGAAATTGTGCGGTAAATACTCAGTGCCGATGTGCCCTTCTCGATTTTGAATGCACCGTGAGCGCGTGAGGTTTTTCCGCCGGTGAGTTTCCAAATTGTTGCAGCATTCACTCCTGCTTTGCCAAGCGATTTCGACAATGAATCGCTTATTTGTTCAAAGTCGCTTCCAGCAGGAATGTATACCCACGCCGGTTGCTCACCGGTGTAGTCGGTATTGGTAATCGAACTCCATGTGAACATCCCAGCCGCGACTACCAACAGCAACATTATAAGGATAATTGTGAGGCGTTTGCCCGTTTTGCTTTCAGAAATATTTTGCATTACCGTATATTTTGAATTTACATGTAGGGTGCGTATCTTTGTACAAAGATACGTAAGTCTGCAGAAACGTAACCCTGTCACAGCTAAATTTGTTGACCGGGGTTGAAAATTATTTTTGTATGTCACCAATCGATACTAATAAACTGGAGAGCGACCGCCGCATATTGGAATTGCTGTCACAATCATTCCCGAATATAGGGTCGGCCAGTACAGAGATAATAAACCTTGAGGCTATTGAGAACCTTCCAAAGGGCACTGAGCATTTTGTTGCCGACTTGCATGGCGAGCATGAAGCCTTCAGTCACATTCTTCGCAACGCTTCGGGAAATATCAAACGCAAAGTTACCGAACTGTACGGAACTTCGCTGCGAGAGCAGGAGCTGCGCGATTTATGCACACTTATTTATTATCCGGAGCGGAAGCTGGAGTACATTAAGGCATCCGAAACCGACCTGAACGATTTCTACGCCGTTACGCTCCATCGTCTTATTGGTGTTTGTCAATCCGTTTCATCAAAGTACACCCGTTCGAAGGTGCGCAAAGCCTTACCAAATGAGTTCTCGTATATTATAGAGGAGTTGCTTCACGAAGCTCCATCCGACCCTGATAAGGAAGCTTACTTTAAACGTATTATCGAAACCATAATCACAACAGGACAAGCCGACGCATTTGTCGTGGCTATATGCTATGTGATACAACGACTTTCGATTGACCAACTACACGTGTTAGGCGATATTTTCGACCGCGGCCCCGGCGCGCATCTAATAATGGATACCCTTTGCAACTACAATCATTTTGACATACAGTGGGGAAATCACGACGCATTGTGGATGGGCGCATCGGCTGGAAACGACGCATGTATCGCAAACGTATTGCGCTTATCTCTGCGCTATTGCAACATGGCAACTCTTGAGGATGGATATGGAATCAACCTGGTGCCTTTGGCAACGTTCGCCATGGAAACCTACGGAAACGATCCTTGTGAAAATTTCATGCCGCATGTAGTTGATCCCGAGCGTGCTCCGGACGAAAAATCGCTGATGTTGTTGGCCCGGATGCACAAAGCTATCTCGATTATCCAATTTAAAATTGAGGCGGCTCTCATCGACCGTCGTCCTCAGTGGGGAATGTCTGATCGTAAGCTTCTAGGTGGTTTGCATACCGACCGTGGAGTAATTGAGATCAACGGAGTTGAATATCCGCTGAAGGATACGTTCTTCCCTACAGTTGATCCGGAAAATCCTTACGTGCTCACTCAAGAAGAGAGTGCTCTGATGGCCAAACTCCATCATTCATTCCGGGTGAGCGATAAACTGAAGAAGCATGTGCAGTGCTTACTTTCCCACGGTTGCATGTATGGAGTGTTCAACTCCAATTTGTTGTTCCACGCCTCTATGCCACTGAATGCCGACGGCTCGCTGAAAGAGGTGGCTGTAGGCGATAAGGTTTACAGCGGGCGTGAACTGATGCACCAAGTTGGAATGACAATGCGCGCGGCATTCAACTCCGACACCCCGTCCGAGGAGCGCGCTTTTGCAAAAGATTATTTTTGGTACCTGTGGTGCGGCTCCGACTCGCCATTGTTCGACAAATCGAAAATGGCGACTTTCGAGCGCTACTTTATTTCCGACCCTGCAACCCACAAGGAGGAGAAAGGCTATTATTACTTGTTGCGCGACAATCCCGACGTTATCGACAACATTCTGGATGCTTTCGGAGTGGAAGGAGAACATCGGCATATAATAAACGGACATGTGCCGGTTCGTATCAACAAAGGCGAGAAGCCTATACGCGCCAATGGTAAACTGCTGGTGATTGACGGAGGTTTTGCAAAAGCCTACCATACAACAACCGGTATTGCCGGCTATACGCTGGTTTATCACAGTCGCGGACTGCAGTTGGTGCAGCATGAGCCATTCACTTCAACCGAAGAGGCGATTTGCAACGGTTCCGATATTATCGGGGCTATACAGATTGTTGAGCTTAGCGCAAAACGCATGCGCGTTCGCGATACAGATAAAGGTCGCGAACTGGCCGGTCAAATCCGCGAGCTCACAGAGTTGCTCCACGCCTACAGGCTGGGCATTATAAAAGAACGTTCATTGAAATAGCAGAAACCAAATAAACGATAGCGAGGTTGCATTTTTTTTTGTGCAACCTCGCTATCACTTAGTGTATTATGCGTAAAAGAGCACTACTTTCCGGTTGAGGTAGTGTTACTGTGATTCCGTCGGTCATTAGAGCTCGTCCTGTCATTGTTGTGGTTGAGCCGTTGTCGAGATTCGTGATTGTGTAGTCGACTTTCGGGTCGAGGCCCTTTAACACTAATGTTTGGGTGCTGTTCTCGGCATTCTTACGCCGGAATGCCTGAATAAAGCCTGTGCTCGATTCCGGCCGGTAGAACATCCAGCCTACCCAGCAATCTGTGGCTATACTATAGGGAGTTAGCGCATAGTAATTCCCTTTGTAATCGTCGCCTATATTTCGCCATTGACTGACAAGACGCCGAAGTTCAGACCATTCGAGATCCTTTCGCCTGGCATCAAGGTTTAGTACAATCGACGGACTCATATTTGAACGGAATGAATATTCGTTTACAGCATTTACGCCTGCGCCTGAGTAAGGTATCCAGGGAGAAATGCCCATTGTTTGTCCCTGCACACCGATTGGTTCAAAAGCATAGTCGCTTCGCCACATAGGAACGGCTCGACGAAGATTTTCCAGTTCCAGACGTTTGCCTCCTGCGGCGCATATGTCCATAAGCATTCCCGGATGCCTAGCTAGCAAACTGTCGATATACTCCAGGTAGCCAACGGCATGTTGGTTTTCTGATATGCCTGTACGGCCGGGCGATAAACGGTCCTGTTGATCCCAGTATTCGCCACTCATAACTGCGAAATCCTGCCGGTAAAGGCTTATTCCTTCGGCTGTTAATATACTGTCAACATGGTTTAGCATCCACTGGCGCGCCTGTTTGTTGCCATAATTGAAAAAGCCGGGCCAGCCTTCGTGGTCGACGCGCAGCATCCATTCCGGATGGTTGTCCCATAGCCAGCTGTCAGTGGTTACACGCTCCGGCTCGAACCATAGCATTGTGCGGTGGCCGCGAGACATTGCATGGTCGCTGATTTTGCGCAGCCCATGTGGATAGCGTAGCGTGTCGGCTTCCCATGTTCCAAGCAGATCCTGCCATGTGCCACCTTTGTTGGGGTACCAGCCCGCGTCCATCCACCAATAGTCGAGGCCGATTCCGTTGTCGGCATATGCGTCAATAAATTCAATTTGGTCGTAGTCGTGGGCGTTGAACATTTCTGCAAAGAAGGGGGAACTTGCAGCCTCTAGCATTGTTGTCGGAGCGTTGCCGTCGGGGTGAGGCGTGTTGTAGCGAAGCATCCATTGACGCCACATGTTTTGAGCCTCGTCAATATTGTCTTTCCAAAACATCAGCACTACGCGCGGCGTTCTGACACGCTCGTCCGGAGCCAGACGCATCGATGTATATAACTGTCCTGCTGATACGCGTACGGCCGTATCACCGAGACATTCAAATTCAACCTCCCAGCGTGTTGGCCAACCTACTGCTACAATAACTCCTGCCGGGTTCTCGTCGGTCCCATACTCAAGATTGAAGAAGGGCAGATAATCGGCCGTTGGGAATCCGCCCCAATAGCTTCCCATCTTTACGGGTTGCTGCGCTGTGTCGAGCAGGCATGACTGTGGACTAAATTCCTCAATGCCCGATTTGCCTCCTGTATTATAATGTAACAACGGCTTTCCCGACAGCGGGAACACAAAATCAAGAGCCTGCAGGTCGGAAATCAATTCCGTAGTGTCTGAACCATTGTTGCTTAACCATGTAAGGGTTTCTATAACGGGAAAGTCATCGTAGCAGTACGTCAGGCATTCAATGCTTATCCCTGAAACAGAGTCATTGAAGTTGCGGGTCCATAGTAACCCTCCGTCGAAATCGGAAACCGTGGCCGACTCAATAAGATTGAATTTATCACTCTGCTTGAACGAGAACGGAACCATACTGCCGTTCGGCGCGATCTGTGAAGCAAATGCAGCCTGAGCTTTGTTGTCGGCTGCAACATACCCTGTATTTGTGGTACAGGCTGCTACGACACATAGTAATGTCGCGGCAGCCAGCACACTATAAATTGTCTTATGCATTATTTTTTCGACAAGTCAAGAATTCTTATGTTGCGGAATTTTAAACCTTCGCCATGGCCACAGAAACTGATTTTGCCCGATTTGTTAAACAGACCTGGGTGATTCTGGTGGTCGATAGTGTAGGGATTGTTTTTCCCTCCGTCGGGAGCTACGTTATGTCCCTTGCATGCTTTGCGGATATTGCCGTCGGTGAGCACTTTGCCGTCTACAGTAACTTTGATATGGTCGCCTTCAGCGCGTATTTCCTCGCTGTGCCATGTTCCAACCGGACCGAAGTCGATATGCTCAGGAATAATTATACCGTAAACCGAACCGTGCTGTTGATAGGGGCGCAAACCTTTGTAAATAGGAGCGTCATGATCGAGAATTTGAATCTCCATACCGTGATAGGCTGCATCCATACCCTCGGCTGTTGTGCGAATGCCAACGCCGTTGTTAACGCCCGGTTCGAGGAATTGGAATTCGAAGCGGAAAACGAAGTCGGAATAATCTTTGTCGGTGTAAAGGTTACCTTCGCTACCGTATCCGGCCGACACATATATGCAACCGTCTTCAGGAGTGTAGTTAACTGTATTACCATGCCAGCCATCCAGTGTCAGTCCGTCGAACAGAAGCTCGAAGCCTTGTTGCTCTTCTTCGTCCGACAGTTTTGCAGCTGCCGGAGCCTTTTGTTGCATCAGCAGTTTTATTTCGTCGACAGCATAGCCGGCATCGGCGTTGTTGGTTTGAGCGGCATATATAGCCATTGCTTTTGTAAGCAGATTATTAGTCGACTCGTGGCCTTGAAGCGACTTGTTTTTCGACACGATATTCTTAACGGCTCCGGCTGCGGCACGCTCGGTAGCCTTGTTGTCAAGCCATGGAGCAACACCCGACAGCGCACTTCCAGTAGCTGTTTTTCCGAGCGATGTGATTACGAGGTTGCGGGTTTTGTCGGAGAGATTCATCGGTAACAAGCGGCGGAGCTGGAAGCTCTTGGCGGCAGGTTCTGCATCCGATTTGTCGACCAGTTTGCTGATTCGTTGCGCCGCCTTATCGCGACGTGCCGAATCGGAAAGAGCTATTTTGTATAGCAGTTCGGGCATCTCCTTACGGTCAACAATCAGAAGCGCTTCAAACGCAGCATCCTTGTCGTTGCCCTTTGCAAAAGCATCGTTAAGCATGTTCATCGCTCTACCAGAATTTGATTTTGCAAGCAGGGGATAAAAATTAGCCGGTTTTGCTGCTTTTTCAACAATCGGCTGGAGCATTTCAAACTGGCGACTGCCGTCAGCGCCACCCATGGCGTTGGTGATACCTGTCGACAGGTATGTCAGATTCTGTCCGTTGTCGGCATCAAGCATGGCACATAGCGTGTTGAAATCGCTGCCCGACGCGCAGTTTGCCAAAGCTTTGTAGGCCGATTTACTGTCGGTCGCGTTTGGCAGATATGTGTCAATTGCTTTAAACAGTGCAGGCACACGACGTTTTTCAGCCATAACAACGATGTTGTCTTTCGCGCGGGTATCGCCTGTGCTCATCACGCGTTGACTCATCTGGGCAATATCGCCGCGATATGAACGTAATGCAATAGCTGCTTGTGGCGCATAGTCGGTGTTGAGTGCGCTTTCCAGGTACGAGAGCGCATTATCTGCTGTAAACTTGGCAGCGGCTTCAATTGAAGCTTCAGCTGTAGCGGGATCTAGGAGATTTTTCGGGTTGGTTACCAACGGAAGTCCCAATTCAATATGGTTATCGCCAATCCAGCGCAGAACGTCGGCCTGAGCATCGACTGGAAGTATTTTGCTCTTGCCGATAACGGCAACTATCTCATTTTGGCAACCTTCGATGACAGTCTGGTCGAGTGCCGCATTGCGTTGCTGTGCATTTCCTTTTTGGAGAGTTTTAAAGGCATTTTTGCACAAGTTTTTGTCGTGTGTCTTATATACTACAGTATTGACCGGTGTTTCGTCTGCTGTCTTTGCAAATTCGGTTCTTGCGGCAAGTTTCTGCAGGAACAATCGGTTTTCCGAGTCGATTTGAGCAGCAGCTGCAGCCGTCAACTCCTTGTTGAGGGTCGAGGCAAGCGCTGTGTCGCCTCTAGCCACGCAATAGTCAACAAGGCCTGAAAGTGCATATTCGTATTTGGCGTTGGACTCGGCTTTTCCGTGGGGTTGCAGATAGCCGGCTATCGTTTTAACGCTGATTTGCGGAATGGCGGCAAGGTCGGCCATGGTCTCGTTAAAATCGGTATGTTTCTGAACCGGCATGCGCGCGAGAGCATCAGCTACCACAGTTTCCGGCAGGCGGTTACGGCTGTCGCGTTGGGCGAATGCACTGATGCCTGTCAGCAGGGCAATCGCTATAATAAAAAGAATTTTTTTCATTGTTGGTCGGTTAAAAGGTTATCAAATGCGCCATTCTCCTTCGAAAACAGGATATGAAATTGCGTTTGCTTCGTCGTCGCCGATGAAGCGCTCGGTCTCCGGGTTGAATTCCAGCACGTCGCGGTTCAGGCGCAGAGCAGTTGCGCCCATGTTTACTAATGTGCAGGAGCGATGACCGTTAACTTCGTTGAGGGCAAATTTGCGGCGATTGCGCACACAGTCGATGAAATCGGTGCGTTGCATTTCCGGTTCGGGCATTTCTGCAATCTTGTTCCATACGTCGGGAATTGTGCATTCAAAGCCTTGATAAACACATCCTAGAGGACCTTCGATGTATGGCTTCTTACCTGTCGACTCATAACCTTCCCCTTCAAGCACAATCTGGCAACCGTCGGCATATGTGTATGTTATTTTGCGCCAGATGCCTACTGCGTCGTGATGTTGCTGAGGTGCTTCAACCTCCACCTTCACCGGACTTTCGTCATCTTTACCCAAGATGTATTGAACTGGGTCGAGATAGTGCTGACCCATGTCGGTCAATCCACCGCCGTCGTAATCCCAATAGCCTCGGAATGTTTGATGAACGCGGTGGGCGTTGTATGGCTTAAATGGCGCCGGGCCGAGCCACATTTTATAATCGAGATTAGAAGGAACAGGCTGAGTTTCAAGATGGTCTTTTCCTACCCAGAAGAATTTCCATGCAAATCCGGTCGATGCCGATACAGTGAATTTCAACGGCCATCCCAGCAAGCCACTTTGTACTAGTTTTTTTAGGGGGCGAACTTCTGTCCCGAGTCCATAGAAAGTGTCCTTAAAACGGAACCATGTGTTTAGTCGTAGCACACGGTGGTTGCGTTCGATAGCTTCCTTCACGGCGCGCCCTTCACCGATTGTTCGTGTCATCGGTTTCTCACACCAAACGTCTTTTCCTGCGTTGGCGGCAGTAATAGCCATTACGGCATGCCAATGCGGAGGAGTAGCGATGTGAACGATGTCGACATTTTTGTCGGCTATAAGATCGCGGAAATCGTGATATGTTGTCACATCCTGGCCGAGCTGTGTCTTTGCCTGTGACACAGCGCGTTTGAGATGGTCGGAGTCGACATCGCAAATTGCGGTGAGTCGACAACGCTCGTCGCTGGTGAAATGATATGACGAACGGCCTATGCCGCCTACGCCGATAATACCCTTGGTCAGCTGGTCGCTGGGAGCAATGTGACCGGTTCCGCCAAGAACCTTACGCGGCACGATTGTGAAAAGCGAAGCCGCGGCACATGTTTTTAAAAACGTACGTCTGTCTGTGTTCATGGATTTATGTTTTTTACTCCTGTATACTGGTTAATATTGTGTATGTTATAAATGTATTATCGATTTGCCCGTTTGCGTTCAAGCTCGTCGAGGATAATCTTGCGCAACCGCAGGTGGTGGGGCGTAACCTCGACGTATTCATCCTCCTTGATATATTCAAGAGCTTCCTCAAGGCTAAACACTACGGGGGGTATGATTCGAGCTTTGTCGTCAGCGCCTGATGCACGCATGTTGGTTAGCTTTTTCGACTTGGTAACGTTAACAACGATATCGTTGTCCTTCGCGTTTTCGCCTACTACTTGACCGGCATATACTTCCTCCTGGGGGAAGATGAAGAATTTGCCGCGATCCTGAAGCTTGTCGATGGCATAAGCGTAGGCGGTGCCGGCCTCCATTGCGATAAGCGAGCCGTTGGTGCGTCGTTCAATATCGCCCTTCCATGGCTGATATTCAAGGAAACGGTGGGCCATGATTGCTTCGCCGGCCGATGCTGTCAGCACATTGTTTCTCAAACCGATTATACCACGCGACGGTATCTGAAACTCGATGTGAAGGCGGTCGTTTTGTGTAGCCATCGACACCATCTCACCTTTACGCCTAGTAACCATATCGATTATTTTCGACGAATATTCTTCGGGAACGTTCACTGTCAGTAGCTCGATAGGTTCGCACTTTTGTCCGTCGATTTCCTTGATTATTACCTGTGGCTGACCAACCTGCAATTCGTATCCTTCGCGACGCATTGTTTCAATAAGCACCGACAAATGGAGTACTCCGCGCCCATACACAGTCCATACGTCCTCATGGTCTGCTTTAGTAACGCGTAAAGCCAGGTTTTTGTCCAGCTCACGTGTTAAGCGGTCGGCTATATGACGCGATGTCACGTATTTACCGTCGTGGCCGAAGAACGGAGAATCGTTAATAGTGAATGTCATTGACATTGTTGGCTCGTCGATGGCGATGCGTGGCAGAGGCTCTGGGTTGTCGGGTATAGATACTGTGTCTCCGATCTCGAACCCTTCAATACCAACAAGGGCGCATATGTCGCCGGAACTGACTTCGGCAACGCGCTTGCGACCCATACCTTCAAATGTGTGGAGTTCTTTGATGCGCTGACGCGACACACTTCCGTCGCGGCGGCAAAGCGCCACATCCATACCTTCCCGTATTGTACCGCGATGAACGCGACCGACGGCGATACGGCCTACATAGCTCGAATAGTCGAGCGATGTTATAAGCATTTGAGGTTCGCCTTCAATTGTCTGAGGTTCGGGAATATATTTTATTATAGCGTCGAGAACGGCCGTTATGTCGTTTGTTTGCTCTCGCCAATCGGTCGACATCCAACCCTGTTTGGCCGAGCCGTAAATAGTTGGGAAGTCGAGCTGATCCTCGGTGGCATCGAGGTTGAACATCAGGTCGAACACCATTTCCTGCACTTCGTCGGGACGACAGTTCGGTTTGTCAACTTTGTTAATTACAACGACCGGTTTCAGTCCCATCTGTATGGCCTTTTGCAGCACAAATCGCGTTTGTGGCATAGGACCTTCGAATGCATCCACCAGCAGCAGACATCCATCGGCCATATTCAGAACTCGCTCTACCTCACCGCCGAAGTCGGCGTGGCCCGGAGTGTCGATGATGTTTATTTTGTATCCTTTGTAGTTTATAGAAACGTTTTTCGAGAGAATAGTTATACCGCGTTCGCGCTCAAGGTCGTTATTGTCAAGAATTAGTTCACCGGTCGACTGGTTGTCGCGAAAAAGATTGCCGGCCATAAGCATTTTGTCGACCAGCGTGGTTTTTCCGTGGTCAACGTGAGCTATGATGGCTATATTACGTATATTCTGCATTATAAGTAAAATTTTTTACAAAATTACTATGTTATTAATCATAATCCAAAAAAATCGCTTCTCCAACATTGAAAATTAGTTACCTTTGTGCTATAAATTTTGATAAACCGCAAACATATTATTATTGTAATGGCAAAAGAAACAACAAAAAAACCAGATTTCGACGGGGCTGACAACGGCGTGTCGGGTCTGCCTGAAAATGCCTTTCGCGAACTGGCGGCCGATGAGGAGTATCGGCCTATAATGCATCCTGCGCGCGAATATCCCGAAGTGACTCCTTATTCTGTGTGCATGGGTTTGCTGTTGGCTGTTGTGTTCAGCGCGGCAGCCGCCTATTTGGGTCTGCGTGTAGGGCAGGTGTTCGAGGCGGCTATACCTATCGCGATTATAGCCGTAGGCTTATCAGGCGCGCTGAAAAAAAACAATGCGTTGGGTCAGAACGTTATAATACAATCGATTGGCGCCAGCTCAGGCGTGATTGTGGCCGGCGCTATCTTTACCCTTCCGGCGTTGTTTATCCTTCAGGAAACGCATCCGGAGATTACTGTAAACTTTTTTGAAATTTTCTTAAGTTCGCTTCTTGGAGGAGTGCTGGGAATATTATTTTTCATTCCTTTCCGTAAATATTTTGTAAAGGATATGCACGGCAAATACCCATTTCCGGAAGCGACAGCTACTACGCAAGTCCTTGCAAGCGGACAAGGTAGCAAAGCCGACGGCGGAGCTCAGGCTCGTACGCTAGTTATAGCCTCGCTGATCGGCGGTATCTACGATTATGTGCTGGCAACGTTCGGATGGTGGGCCGAGAATGTGACTTCAACCGCTGCCCATTGGGGCGAGCAACTTGCGGCTAAGGCTAAACTGGTTTTCAGCGTAAACACAGGAGCTGCGCTGCTTGGCCTTGGCTATATCGTAGGGTTGAAATATGCGTTTATAATTTTTGCCGGAAGTGTGTTTGTATGGTGGGTGATTATCCCACTGCTGGGAACATATGGCTCGCCCGAGATTGTAGCAATGGCGCCGCAGACGATATTCAGCGACTACGCCCGTTTAATTGGTATAGGAGGCATAGCAATGGCCGGTGTGATTGGTATCGTTAAGTCGTGGGGAATTATCGCGCAGGCTGTCGGGTTGGCTGCTAAGGAACTGAAAGGTAAAAGTTCGGAGGCAAAGCCCGTACGTTGGCAAACCGACATATCGATGAAACATGTGGCTTATTTCACATTCATCGCTTTGACAGCCGTGTTGCTTTTCTTTTGGCTCGGTGTTATCCATACATTCTGGCAAGCGCTTGTGGCCTGGATTGTGGTTACAGTGATTGCATTCCTGTTTACAACTGTAGCGGCCAATGCTATTGCTATTGTAGGCTCTAATCCTGTTTCGGGAATGACATTAATGACTCTTATCATAGCTTCCGCCATATTTGTTGCCATAGGTCTTAAGGGCACGCAAGGAATTGTAGCATCGATGGTTATCGGTGGCGTTGTTTGCACTGCTCTGTCGATGGCCGGCGGTTTTGTAACTGACTTGAAAGTGGGCTACTGGCTTGGTACAACGCCGCGCAAACAGGAACAATGGAAATTTTTGGGTACACTTGTTTCGGCTGCCACAGTAGGTGGTGTGATTCTGGTGCTCAACAAGGTTTACGGATTTTCTGGACCTGACGCGCTTGTTGCTCCTCAGGCAAATGCTATGGCAAAAGTTATAGAACCGCTGATGATGGAGGGCCCAACCCCCTGGATTTTATACATGGTTGGCGCTGTTCTGGCTCTATTGCTCAATTGGTTGGGCGTTCCTGCGCTAGCATTTTGTTTGGGTATGTTCATTCCGTTGCAATTGAATACACCAATGCTTATCGGTGGTTTGGTCGCTTATTTTGTAGGCACACGTTCAAAAGAAGCAAAAATTAACGATGCACGTCGCGACCGTGGCACATTGATCGCTTCCGGACTTATAGCCGGAGGAGCATTATTCGGAGTTTTCGCTGCGCTCACACGCTTTGCCGGATTCGAGTATACCTCACCGTTAGCGATGGGCACGACTCAAGGTCTTGGCGTAGTGATGTATTTGCTGTTGATTGTTTATGTTGTATACGACAGCTTCCGCGCTAAAGTCTAAGAACCCATAAAGGACAAAAAAAGCGATGTGTCGGCAATCGGCACATCGCTTTTTTTTTGCGCTACTATATAAGGGCCCATATCATAAAATTTCAGGGCCGCTGGGGCGGCTCCGGGCGAGTGCTTTTCGCGAGTTGAGGAAGGAGCGATGCGGGCATCGTGACTGACGAGACTCGGTG
>JAMPII010000020.1 GCA_023662835.1 Muribaculaceae bacterium
AATATTAACATTTCTAACCCCGCCATTGAGTAAAGGTTTTTCAGGACGGGACATTATTATAAAATAAATTTATTTGGCAATCGGGCAGCTTGCGCAGCGAGCTGCGATATCTGTGAAGAAATCGTTGCCTTTATCGTCAACTAAAATGAATGCAGGAAAATTCTCAACTTCGATTTTCCATATGGCTTCCATTCCGAGTTCAGGGTATTCCAGACATTCAACTTTCTTAATGCTGTTATAGGCCAATATAGCTGCCGGACCTCCGATACTGCCAAGGTAGAAACCGCCATGTTTATGGCATGCGTCGGTAACCTGTTTGCTTCGGTTGCCTTTCGCAATCATTACCATTGAACCGCCTGCGGCTTGGAACTGGTCGACATAGGGATCCATTCGTCCGGCTGTTGTAGGCCCGAACGAACCTGATGGCAATCCTTCCGGAGTTTTGGCCGGACCGGCATAATATATAGGATGATTTTTCATGTAGTCGGGCATAGGTTCGCCAGCATCGAGACGTTCTTTTATCTTGGCGTGTGCTATGTCGCGGCCTACGATAATAGTGCCGTTGAGCGACAAACGTGTGCTGACGGGGTATTTTGTCAGTTCGGCAAGAACCTCGTTCATTGGACGGTTCAAGTCGATTTTCACTGCATTTCCTTCGCCTTGTTTGCGCATATCTTCGGGGATGAGTTCGCCGGGGTTGCTGTCGAGTTTCTCAATCCAAAGACCCTGTGCATTGATTTTTGCTTTCACGTTGCGGTCGGCCGAACAACTGACGCCCAGGCCTACGGGGCATGATGCGCCGTGGCGTGGCAACCGTATAACGCGTATGTCATGAGCAAAATATTTGCCGCCGAATTGTGCTCCCAAACCGATGTTCTGTGCTTCTTTGAGAAGACGTTGTTCTAATTCTATATCGCGAAATGCGCGACCGTATTCGTTGCCTGTGGTTGGCAGGTTGTCGTAATATTTAACGGATGCCTTTTTGACGGTTGCAAGGTTCATTTCGGCCGATGTGCCGCCGATAACGAATGCGATATGATAGGGGGGACATGCTGCCGTTCCTAAGCTTTTCATTTTCTCAACCAGGAAGGGTATCAGTTTTTGCTCATTAAGAAGAGCCTTAGTTTCCTGATAGAGATATGTTTTGTTGGCTGAGCCTCCACCTTTTGCAACAAAAAGGAAATTGTATTCGTTGCCTCCTGTAGCGTATAAATCAATTTGGGCAGGAAGATTGCAGCCGGTGTTCACCTCGTTGTACATGTCCAGTGGCGCATTTTGCGAGTAGCGGAGATTACATTGAGTATATGTGTCGTAAACGCCATGTGAAAGATGTTCTTCGTCGGTTGAGCCTGTATAAACGTTCTGCCCTTTTTTACCAATGATAATTGCTGTTCCCGTGTCCTGACAGAAAGGAAGCTGCCCTTTTGAGGCAATTTCAGCATTGCGCAGCATTGTCAAAGCTACAAATTTATCGTTTTCGCTAGCCTCGGGGTCGGAGAGTATTTTCGCAACCATTTCGTTGTGTTTACGACGCAGCATGAAAGCATTATCGTGGGTTGCTTGACGTGCGAGTGTGCGAAGGGCCTCAGGCTCTACTACAAGCATTTCTTTGTCGCCCCATTTTTCGGTGTGAACATAGTCGGAAGTGAGCAAATAATACTCCGTGTCGTCATGTTCCATAGGGAACGGATTTTGGTAAACAAAAGGTTTTGTTGCCATATCTTAGTTTGAATTTATTTGGTTATAGGGGATAATGTTGTCGATTACATATGCAAAAGTAGCAATTACTTGTTTTCGTTCCAAATCGGTTTAGCTAAAGTCTGTTCAAGTGTGAGAAGAGGTGGTCGTCGTTTTGGCTCTAAAATGCTTTTGTCTTCTTTAACCGATTTATTGTGTTTGTTGAAAATTGATTTTGCCGAATTAACGAATTCTTTGCAATTTGTTTTCCATTGCGAAGGTATGGAGTCGAGGTTGGCCATGACTACCCTAAAATTTTTCTCAGTTCCGGCCGGGATGGTAAATACCAATGAATAAGCTGCATTTTCAATTTCGGCTTTACCTTCGCTGTTGCGTTTAATATGAACGCGTACTATAGCGCCGCCACGTGTGTCGCGGGTCTTCATGTTCGATATGAAGTTCCCCAATGAGTAAACAATAACAGCATTGTGCCCATTGGCGCATTTTACTATTTCCATAGGCTGTATCACGTGGGGGTGACAACCTATAATCATATCGGCTCCGCAGTCGAGAATATATTGTGCCAATTGCTTTTGCTGCGCGGATGGGAGTAGCTGATATTCATTGCCCCAGTGAGGACAAATACAAACTAGTTCCGCACCCGACGCCCGGGCCGCGTCTATGTCGAGGCGTATCTTGTCGCGGTCGATATAGTCTACGACCGCATCGGTTGTGAGACGAATTCCGTTTGTGCCGTATGTATAGTTTAAAAATGCAACACTAAATCCTTTAATGTCGCGAACAAGAGGAACTTGACGGTTACGTTCGGCTGTGTTTTCGAACGTACCTGTATGGCTGATTTTCAACGAATCGAGTGTACTCAAAGTTTCTATTAGTCCGCGGTCATGACGGTCAAGGCAATGATTATTAGCAGTGAGCATCAGATCGAAGCCCGCATTTTTCAGGGCTTCAGGGTACGATGCCGGAGCGTTAAAACATGGATATCCTGAATAATAGCTTCGTGAGCACGGCGTTTCAAGGTTCACAACCGCGAAGTCGGCGCCCGAAATAATTGGTTTAAGCGACTCAAAACATTCCGAATAATTATATGTTCCGTCGGATCGGCGAGCCGCATTTATCTGAGCTTGGTGCATCATTGCATCACCGGCAAACAGAATATCTGCTTCCGGAGCGGCTCCGAACAAAGAGCCGAGCCAAACGGAGAGTATTAGCCCCAGGCAATGCATCGTCGATTGTGATTAGTGACACTTATATTTCGACCGCAACCTTATTTGGGGTAAATTTTCCCTTGTGCAGCCAGAAGGGTGTTCTTCATTAATGAGCATATTGTCATTGGCCCTACGCCACCCGGGACGGGTGTGATATAAGAACATAAGGGGGCAACATTCTCGAAATCCACATCGCCTCGCAGGCGGAATCCACTTTTGCGCGTAGCGTCAGGAACGCGTGTTGTGCCAACGTCGATAATTGTTACTCCCGGTTTAACCATGTCGGCAGTGACAAAACCGGGCTTACCGAGTGCTGCGATAATAATGTCGGCCTCGCGTGTGATCGATGCAATATTTTCTGTGGCACTATGGCATACGGTAACAGTGGCGTCGCCCGGCTGATGTTTCTGCATCATCAGTGTGGCTACTGGTTTGCCAACTATATTTGAACGACCCAAAACAACACAACGCTTTCCCTTTGTAGCGATTTTATAGCGATCCAGCAAATCGAGAATACCGGCAGGGGTGGCCGACAGGAAACATGGCAGACCAATCGACATGCGGCCAACATTCACCGGGTGGAAGCCGTCGACATCCTTTCGATAGTCAATTGCTTCAATCACCTTCTGCTCCGAGATGTGTTTAGGTAAAGGCAGTTGCACTATGAAGCCGTCGATATCCTTATCAGCGTTAAGTGCTCCGATTGCTTTCAGTAGTTCTGCTTCTGTCACAGTATCCTCCATGCGGATTAAAGTCGATGTGAAACCACATTGTTCGCAGGCTCTAACCTTGTGGGCTACGTAAGTTTCGCTCCCACCGTCGTGACCAACAAGAATTGCTGCCAGATGCGGGCGTTTGCCTCCGTTTTTAACAATATTTTCAACCTCAGCTGCTATTTCAGACTTTATTTGGTCGGCTGTTTGCTTACCGTCGATAAGTGTCATATATACTTATTAAATTTATGTGTGATTACAGTTACAAAGTTAAGCAAAAACGATTGTAGTTACAAATTCATAACCCGTTCTACCGTTATGCTAATATTGTGTGAATTAAAAGTCGGTTGTTTAATAGGCAAGTTCGATTTTTTTTGGTTATGCGCCAGCAATTGATTAATTTTGCAGCCCGATACAATGCATTTGCCAATAACTTACGTTGTTGACCAACGTTTATAACATCAGAAAAATCGAAAAAATGCAGATTATACGTACCGTTTCCGAGCTGCAGAATGCAGTTGAAACGGCAAAATTAAATCAAAAAAAGGTAGGACTTGTTCCTACTATGGGTGCTCTTCATCAAGGGCATCTATCGCTGGTGAAAGCGGCGCGAGAAGCTAACGACTTTGTGGTTGTAAGCGTATTCGTCAACCCTACTCAATTCAATAACGCAAACGATTTGAAAACATACCCCCGCACGGAGGAGGCTGATTGCCGTTTGTTGGAAGACGCCGGCGTTGACGTTGCGTTCGTTCCAACGGTTGACGAGGTATATCCTGAGCCGGACACTCGTCAGTTCGACCTTGGTGCTGTTGCCGAAGTTATGGAAGGTGCAATGCGTCCCGGTCATTTTAATGGTGTGGCTCAGGTAGTAAGCCGGCTATTTGATATCGTAAAGCCTCATAGGGCATACTTTGGCGAGAAAGATTTTCAGCAAATTGCCGTTATTCGCCGCATGGTTGAACTAGAGAAATTCAATCTTGAAATAGTTCCATGCCCGATTGTCCGTGCCGACGATGGTTTGGCTCTTAGCTCACGCAATGTCCGTTTATCGAAACATCAACGTGAAATAGCCCCCAATATTCATCGGATTTTGAATGAAAGCCTTGAATGGGCAAAAAAGCACAGCATTTCTGAAACTCAATCGATGGTGATTGATGCTATAAACCGCTATCCGGAAATGGAAGTAGAGTATTATAGTATAGTCGATCGCAAAACTATGCAACCGGTCAATCACTGGCCTACCGACGGCGAAGGAACTGTAGGCTGTGTCACAGTATATTTGGGCGATGTCCGTTTGATTGATAACATTAAATACCCGGTCTTAAAATAAAACCATGATGCAAGTACAAATGGTGAAGTCGAAAATTCACCGCGTTACAGTCACAGAGAGTAATATCGATTATATAGGAAGTATCACAATCGATCAGGATTTAATGGACGCGGCAGGCATTTTGCCGGGCGAACGAGTATACATTGTTGATAATAACAATGGTGAGCGATTCGACACATATGCCATTGCTGGCGAGCGCAATTCCGGAATGATTTGTCTTAATGGCGCAGCAGCCCGCAAGGTTCTACCCGGCGACGTGGTCATTATAATGTCGTATGCGATAATGCCCTACGATGAAGCCCAGAATTTCAAGCCGAAAGTCATATTTCCCGATACAGCCACAAATCGACTTGTTTAACAACACAGATAAACAACACTTATGTTTGAGAACCTAAGCGACAGATTAGAAAGAAGTTTCAAATTGCTTAAAGGCCAAGGCAAGATTACTGAAATCAACGTGGCCGAAACCCTTAAGGACGTTCGTCGTGCGCTTCTTGATGCTGACGTTAACTATAAGGTAGCTAAGCAATTCACCGATACCGTCAAGGCAAAAGCTCTTGGTCAGAACGTTATTAATGCCATTAAGCCTGGCGAGTTAATGGTGAAGATTGTCCACGACGAGTTGGCTCAACTAATGGGCGGCGAAACCGCGAACATCAACCTGTCGGGCAATCCTACTGTAATCCTTATGTCAGGTTTGCAGGGTTCAGGAAAGACAACAATGAGCGGTAAGCTGGCAAAAAAGTTGAAAAGCCAGAATGCAAAACGCCCGTTGCTTGTCGCTGCCGACGTTTACCGTCCGGCGGCTATAGAACAGTTGAAAGTGCTCGGAGAGCAAATCAGCGTCCCTGTATACACTGAACCAGGCAACAATAATCCAGTTGAAATTGCTGAAAATGCTATACGCTACGCGAAGACAAATAATCTGGATCTTGTTATTGTCGACACAGCCGGGCGTCTTGCCGTCGACGAGGCGATGATGAAAGAAATTTCTGCGATAAAAAAAGCTATAAAACCGCAGGAGACTCTGTTTGTTGTCGACTCAATGACCGGACAGGATGCTGTGAACACAGCGCGCGAATTCAACGAAACACTCGATTTCGACGGCGTTGTGCTGACAAAACTCGATGGTGACACCCGTGGCGGTGCAGCACTGTCGATTCGCACTGTCGTTGACAAACCAATCAAATTCGTTGGTACCGGAGAGAAACTCGATGCTCTTGATTATTTCCACCCGGCTCGTATGGCCGACCGTATTCTCGGCATGGGTGATATTGTGACACTTGTCGAAAAAGCCCAACAGCAATTCGACGAGAAACAGGCTCGCGAGCTTCAACGCAAAATCGCTAAAAACCAGTTCGATTTCAATGACTTTATAGCCCAGATTCAACAAATTAAGAAGATGGGTAATATCAAGGATCTGGCAGCGATGATTCCCGGTGTTGGCAAGGCATTAAAAGATGTCGACATCGACGACAACGCTTTCAAGAGCATAGAAGCCATAATCCAGTCAATGACTCCCAAAGAACGTTCGAATCCCGACATCATAAACAGCAGTCGTCGTCAGCGCATTGCTAAAGGCTCGGGAACTTCAATACAGGAAGTGAACCGACTGCTTAAACAATTTGAGCAGACGCGGAAAATGATGAAAGCGGCAACATCCTTGAAAGCCAATCCCGCTAAGATGATGCGTGCCATGCGTGGTCGTCGATAAAGAGCTAATTGCCACAACATTTAGCAATAATACAAACAAAGCGGCGATGTGTTGCAATTGACACATCGCCGCTTTGTTTGTATTATATTCGGATTATCCGGGCTGTTGGTCGGGACGTTTCACCGACAGGCGGTCGCTTAGCCAAACGCCAATAAGAATGAGGGTACAGCCGATGTAGCCAACTATTGTTACCTTTTCATGTAATATTATGGCGGATGCCACAAGTGTTATCAAAGGCTGGAAATACAGGTAGTTATTTGCCTTTATAGCTCCGATATTCTTGATAACCCAGGCCCAGAGATAGAATGCAGCCATTGAACAAAACAGCCCGAGGAAGAGAAAGTTGCCCCATACCTTTGCGTTGAGGAACACTGAAAATGAAAATTGACTGTCCGTTTCGAACATAAGAAACGGCAGAGCTGTAAGTATACCATAGAAGAATGTCTTGCGCGTAATGAACAACGCAGTATACATTGCGCTGAGTTTGCGGATAACAAGTGAGTAAACCGCCCACGATAATGCTGCCGACAAAGCGAGCAAATCGCCCAAAGGCTTAACACTAAGAACAAAACTACTGTTAAATATAACGAAGGCAACACCAAGCAATGCGACAAGCGAACCACCCACCATTCCTTTCGACGGACGTTCACTTTTGTAAAGCGCGCCAACGAGAAAAGTTGTGATTAGCGGTGCCAACGTAACAATGAGCGACACGTTGGAAACGAGAGTATATTCGAGTGCTGTGTTCTCAGCTATAAAATATAGCGAGCTACCGCATAAACCACTTGACAAGAACAAAAACTCGTCGCGAAACGAATTGGACAAAAGCCGTTTGTGACAAAACAATAGTAACACCAGATACGCAATGATTGTTCTGATAACATAAACTTCGGTTGGTGTCAGGTTGTTATCCAACAGAACTTTTGTTGACACAAACGATATACCCCATGCCGTCATAACCAAAATTGCTGCGACATGTGTCCATATGATAGGAATATTATTTGCTTTAAAATTCATACTCATCACGAATGGTATCCAAAAACTATGCAAATATACAAAAAATTAACTTGTTGGCAACTTGTGTAAAAACGCCTTTTTGCAGTTCTTCCTAATAACCGTTAATATTAAGCCAATCTGTTTATTACAACAAAGTCCCACATCGGACATCGCCGTTGTAGGACTTTGAACTAATACACTTCAGCTTATTCTATCGAACTGCTATCTTGCTGGTAGAGCCGCCTCTTTTACAGATATATAACCCTTTCGATAAAGTAGGACGAACGTCAGATTCAAAACTATTCATAGAACCGGTATATATAGTTAAACCGTTGACTGTAACAACCGTAACATTCTCGTCTGCTATGTCGTTGATAACATCGGTTATGCCTGATGTATCTCCCTGCGGGAACACCGGGATGGAGGGAAACCAATAATTTTGAATCATTGAATATTCCCTTATCAGGTTGCCGGATGCGTCGTAGCGTCGTGTGATATACGTTTGGTCGTTGAATTCATGATACAGCGACATGTATATTTCGTCTGTCACGGGATGAACACGCAGTGAACAGCCATATAACTTCCAATTAAGTCCTTCGTTGTCGAGATCGATAATTTGTGCCATTGTGTCTCTGTCGATGTCATAGCAGAATACTTGCCTGTTTGAAAACCATGAGTTTTTTCCGCCGGCCCAATATAATACGTTGTTTTTGGATGAAGCGCAAAATGAGTCAGGTGTCCATGCATACCAGGAATTCGATGGTGGATATATACCGTCGGTAATTTCAACCACCTTTGTTTCAAGGGTCATAGGGTTTACCCGTACCAGATAAGGCGATGTGTCGCCCATGCCGCTGGTGTTTTTAGTAACACTCAGCCAAAGGTTTCCATCCTTACTTAGAACAACAGATCCGATGCCATTCGACTGACCGACGCACGTCATTGCAACGGTATCAACAACACAGTCGGTTGTCGTATCGATAACTAGCAGACCGAGCGATTGGTGGGCTACAAATACCCGATTCCCGGCCAACACCATTGTGCCACATTGGCCTCGGTACAAATTGGCTGGTGTTGGGTTTGAAGTACCCTCAATTTGCCCGGTCACACGGTATGTGTCCAGATCCATAACCCAGATTCCGTTCGTCGTTGATATGTAACCCTTATGAGCATCAACACCGCAAAAAGCCCGTCCGTCGCAAGTTTTACCGGATGGATCAATTAATGTGGATTGATGAAGCACTTTCATTGTCGTTGCGTCGGCCACCGTTATGCGACCACCGGGTATTGAAGCGCCGGGATCCTTATCTTGCTTTGCTATAAAATAGAACCGCCCGTTCCAGATTGTTCCAAACTGATTTGTGCAGCCAAGTTCAACGCCTGGATTCTCAGTTTGAATAACACGATAGTGCCAATAATTGCCGTCGGGGCTGTCGGGATTCAGATAGTTGACAGTCGAATTCTGATGTCCGTACCAATCCTCATTTACAATGAATACACCGGTCGTATAATCAACATCATCGGCCGAAACGGAATGAACCGTTCCGGCCAGGATGATAGATGCTATAATTTTTGATATCTTCATTTGCTATTTGATAACGGCTTTTACAGCTTTTGCACCTTTAGCTTTGAGCAGATATACACCCGGTGCCACACTGAGTTTGCTCTTCATGTCGCCAACTTTGCCAACGAAGCTGCCAATGTGTATGCCAGAAACATTGTAAACTTCGTACTGTTTAACATCGTTGTCGGTTATCTTGCTGATACCTGAAGTTTTGTCAACTTCGATTTTGATTTCTTTAGACGTTACGCGACCGTTCGATTCGGCATTGAGTGTGAAGTAACATGTACCAACTGCAACAGGAGCGACAGTGAGTACAGAACCTTCGAGAGTAACCTCTGCAACATCGCCATCGGAAGCAGCATTATCGAGCGAAACGGTAATGTTCCGGTCGAGATTGTCGGCATCAGTTACCAATTTCGACAAATCGAAATCGACAGGTTCGTCGTTAATGTCGAGTGTAATGGTATTATCGATTGCTATTTCAGCTGCATATTTATCAGGAACAATAGGCATAGCAGGGAACCACCAATATGACGACAATGCCATTGTTTGTTTTACTTCGCCGGTTGTAGCGTTGATGAAATGATACCAATTTTTGAGTGCAGAAGCTCCGAATCCGGCTGTGGTTGCAAAAATATATGTATCGGTTCGGTCGTCGTAGGCCGGCGAACCGTAGCCATAACCGTATGCCTTGTTGAATTCAGAGTCACGCACAAAAATTGGCTGCAATGTCGACGGATCGTCAACGTCATTGATGTTCCAGCGATAAAGGTCGCCATCGTTACCATTATAGGATGTCTTACCCCATAGCAATACGTTCGCTTTTGTGGATGCCATAAGGTTACCGCCGCGCCACGACGAAGATGAACACCCGATTGAACCGGGGATAGTGTACTCTTGTCCAAGTTCAAGTGTCGTGGGGTCGATTGGTGTCAGTGTATTTGAGCAACCGATCCAAACACGGCCATCGTAACCTTGTACTACCGTCTGGATTTTTGCGCTGGCTATTGATTTAACGAGTTTGTCTGTTTCTGTGTCGACGATTTCAAGACCTGTGCCTATATTCGCAGCAAACACATATTTACCGGCTTTAATCATATTTCCGACTTGACCGGAGTTACGTTTTACCTCAATACCTTCGATATCTGCATCTGCTACAGTAATGTTGTCAAGATCCATTACACGGATACCGGTAGTTGTGCTAAGATATACTTTTGATGGATTAACACCTACGCAGGCGCGGCCGTCGCCACCGATATTATCAATAGCACCTATATGTTTGAATGTTTTTGCATCGAAAACAACCACGCGTCCACCGCTTTTAACAGGTCGGGTGTCGCCTCCATCCCATGGTTGTTTCGACATGATAATGTATTTGCCGCCGTAAGTAATACCAAATTGGGAAGTTGCGCCGAAAGCCATATTATTGTTCTGGTTGCCATAGGCGCGGTAGTAGATTTTACCAGTTGCGTCGATATAGTTCAACGATCCGCTAGTGTGGGTGAACCACTCTTCATTGAGGAAAACAAGCCCGTCCTGAAAATCATCGTCGGGCTTGTTTTGAGGATCAACATCTTTTACACGAATTCTGTATTGGCCATAAGCATTACCCTGAAGGTCCTTGACAGTAAGAGTTGTTTCGCCGGCCGAATGTGCAACAACGGCATTTACACTTGCGTAGAATGTAGCGATGTCGGTATTTCCGAACTCAGGTGTATAGCCGACAAAGTCGGCATTTTCAGGAACGTAAACAGGCTTGAGGATATTAACCCCCATATTTTCAATTTCAATTACATCGCCTGGGTTATATCCCTCCAGACGGATATCTGTCATTGGGTGAGCCACAATAGTTGTTACTTTTGAATCGACACCACCATAGACGCGCTTAACGGTTTGTTTGCCGTCGCCCCAATCTTTACGTATATTCAGGAAGGGACGAACAAGGGCAGGAGCCGGCTTAGATATATTCACGCGGCACGACATGGCACCTTTTGTACCGTTTTGAACATAGGCGGAAACGGCGTTGGATGTTGTTTCTCCATCGATATCATAAACTTCAGTGGAAATGCCTGCGCCATAAAGATATGACACGTCGCCAAGAACGTTTGCTATCATCGGGAAATAGGCATTTTTGCCGTTTTCGGTGTTTACAACACATTCTTCCTGCATCCATACGCCCTGCTCGGTTGCCGGACGCAGATAGAAAACATAGCTGTTTTCTACTGGCTCGGAAGCTGCCACATCAAGATATTGCAGCATGACAACGTCGCCATTTTTAACGGATTCGGTGTTGACTGATTTTTTACCGTTTACGAAAATTGCCCACTGATTATCACTGGTGTTAACTTTCCAGTGGTCGTATTCGCTTGATCCTGTTGCTGACGTAAGGTCGCCAGCGTCCGATTTTGCAACGCCGGCAACAACCGACAGTTTATTTCCGTCGAAATTCACTGCGGCCGAGTTGTCACCATTGGTGTCGAAACCATAAGCAACAGTTTCGCCAGCTGCGTTTTGCAGAGCATAGAAACGGGGGTCGGCCTCGAGCGCAACGTTAATAAGTTCGCCAACCGTTTTTGTACCGTCGAATTTAACCTCACTGACAAGGTTGTCGAGAGCGAGTTCGTCGCCCCATGTTGCCACAATTATGGCATTGTTTGAGCCTTCGCCCAACCTGTTCAAAACTTTTCCGGCATCGGGGCTCACAGCATAAGCCACCGACGAGGTTACGAGCATAATCAATGCTCCTAAAATAAGTTTAAGTTGTTTCATAATTGATATTGATTGGTTGTTTATCTGATATATTGCTTAGTCGTTTTTGCGTCTTGTTTAACGATATATAATCCGGATGTCGGATTTCCATTTACGCGGGTGCCGTCAAGACGATAATATTCTACCTCCGGTAACGATTCCTCTGTACTGATCTCATCAATAGCAGATGCTTGGGGTAGTTCGTGTTTGTAGTTTATAGGTAGCCATGATGCGTTTGATTGGATATAAGCGTCGAAATCGTTGTTCATATCGTCTTCATTTACGACAACATATTTCCACCCCTGTACATCGCCGTCCGAAACAACTACCGACGACATTCCCAAGCCGGAATATGACATATCGTTTAAATCTTCTCCACCGCACCAGTAGCTCCAGTACCCTTTATACCAGCCGGCATTCCAAAACATATTGGGGCTTTGAACTGAAAGTTGCCACCAATCGTAGTCGTAAGCCGGATAGCCATATTCATGCTGATTTAGTGGATGATCGATAATATGATTGGTACGTGCGCCGGCAATGGCATCGGCAACGAGATTTATCGCCTCTGCACCCGGGGCAACGGTCTGTCCCATGGACACGGTCGGTTCGTAAAACCCAAATGTGATTTTAGGATCGGAAGCAGCGTTCTCAAAATCGTACATAATGTTATCAAGCAACATGTCGCAATCTTTTGCAAAGCCAACACCGTTGAGCGTCCGGCCCATTGGTCCGGTGAATTGTGTCAATATTACGATGTCATTCGAATGCGTCGCAATTGCACGAACAAGGTCCTCGCCCGTAAAGGTTTCACCTTCATTCCAGCGAAACCCCCAAACCAAAGTTCCGGGATTGGGCATACCCTTTGCTGTATGTAGTTGCACTACAAGCGCAGCTTTGTTGGAGCCTTCGCCACACCAGTACTCAATTTTATTCCAATCTAGAACTTCGGAGCGAACTGTAGCACCACAAAAGCACAGAACAGCTAATATGAACAGAATTTTTTTCATTTAAAATAAGTTATTTAATTGTTGGCAAATCTATATGCAGGTCGCGTGCTTTCGACAATTCTGTTGATGTTTCGCCGAGCCAACCGCAATACTGATTCAAACCTGTGTACACACGGATGAAGTCAGCCCCCTGAAGTTCGACTGGATTGCCATTCGAGTCGACGGCCCAACTGATATCAAAGCTGTTTAAATCCTCAAATTCATTAGGATGATTGTCGACGTAGCCCCAATCGTAGGAATAAAGCACGAAGTAGCTTCCCGATCCTGAGGAATCTTTCCCGTTTGGAGCTAATAGCGAGCCGGTAAATGATAATGTACTTTCGTTCACCCACAATGGGAAGTACTCCTGAGGATGAAAAGAATTTCTCATTATGTATCCGGTTTGCCCTTCTGAATCCTCCCAGGGAATATATATAACGTCAGTTAAAAATCCCGTTTCGTCCTCTTGCGGAGTATGGTCGGAAGCTGGTCGATGATAAGTTATCCTATAGTTGTGTTTAGTAGCCGGTTTGTAATATTCGCTGCCGGCCAACTCGTACCATTGATCGTCGGGCAAACCATTATTATTAGAGTCGTAGCTGACCATAACTATGCCCGGCTCGGCGGATCCACCTTTTTCACCCGGATTTAACTGTTCGTAAAACGCATTGCCCCAAATTTGGAAATCCTTTTGACCGCTTACATTCATCACAGTGTGGTCGAAGGCAAAGGTTACATACCCGCCATAGCCTCCCAATGAAATCATAACATCATTAGTACCTGATATCGATTCCTCAACCTTTTGAAGAATGTCGTCGTAGGTGTCACCCGCCTCATATTTTGGCAATTCATTAATGAATTGGCCCGGCGCAGGACAATATTCAAGCACATGAGCTATGTAAGGACTATACTCAATCTCCTCGTGGAGCACGTTAACGATGAAATTGAATTTATAAGGTGTTTTTTTGTCAATAATTTCAAAAGAAAGATTGAAAGTGCCTTCATTTGCCGATATAAAATCATAATCTCGGTTGTGAGAAACCACTGAACCATCCACTTTCCACTCATACGCCTGGCCTGTAAGAGCAGGATCGAGTTTCAGTTTTTGCATACGGGCAATGTAGTACACATCATCCAAACCGAGATTGACTGTTGGTACATCATCGGAACATCCTATCAGAGATAGTAGCGGAACTAATTTTAAAATTTTTGAAGCTTTCATTTTGGTAAAAATGCAATATGAGCGGGAATATCGCCTGTGCGCACGCTCCATTTACGTTTCCCATCTTTTGAGTAGCAGTTGAGTGTGCCGCTACTAACATAATTTTTCGCATCGGTAACGAATATATCGCCGGTTTCGGGGTGGATTGCAATACCATATGGTATCGTGATATCCTTTTCGGTACCGTCAGTTATAAAATTGTCGGATACGATGGATTTCGTGCGCACGTCAATTATTCCGTAAGATATACTGTTTGTCTGCGTGTAGTTGTTCCATTGCGTTGCATAATAGTACAGAGAGTCGCCATGTATTGCCATATTGGAGCATGCTATGTCCAGAGTGTCTGTAACAATCATGTTGTTGTAGCCGGGCTTCTTCGACAGCACACACAGCTGCGAAGGACGGGTCTGATAATCGCCTCGTGAGCTGACCCAAAGTTTATTATACTTGTCTTTCTTAACCCGGTGCAAATTGATTGCAACGGGTATCTGTTGCACTTGTTTGTAATCAATCATCTGGATTACAGATATTGTATTATCATAGTTTGGCGCACGATATCCACCTGAATTTGCAACGTACATATAGTCGTCGACAATCTCCATTTCCTCGGGCTGGTAACCTACCGTCACCTTGCGAGTGATTTCAAGACTTAATGTGTCAATTTCAAAAACGGCTCCCTTGGGCGCTTCCGGGTCGATAAGCACCGGACCTACGTAGGCACTGACATACGCTTTCCCACGATGAAAACGCACATATCGGCAGTTGGGAATGTCGACCTGACCAACTCTCACACCGGTTCGTGCATTCATAACCTCAACTTTATGGGAGCAATTAACAACTACATATAGCTTCGAGCCATATACGCCGATGTCATTTCCGACATCGCCTAACTCCTTTATCACATTCGGATTACGCTCAGCATAAAGGTTGCGGGCGTATAAGCAAGTCATATAGTCGAAATAGTCGAGCGAACATTTATTCGAACCCATGTTGCCTTCGTTAACAAGGTAAAAACCACGGATTTTACTATTGCTTGACGTAGTTTCGGGAATAATGTCATACTCCGTGGGAACCACGAGCTCGTCATCGCGACAGCTCGTGGCTACCAAAAGGAGTGGCAAAAAATATTGAAAAATTGTTCGTATGCTGATTTTCATATTTCAATCGACAAGGAGATTCGAAAATTTCTTTTGGGCATAGGATAGTTCAGTATAACGTCGTAATCCTGACTCAACAGATTGTTAACTTCGGCCAATGCTCGCATTGAAGCATTTGCAACTCGGAAATCATAGCTAAAGGAAATGTCCGATGTGTACCATGGCTGAGTATAGTTGTAGCGTATATTTTCCTGCTGGTTATAGCGTTCGCCTACATATATAAAACTGTAGTTGAAATTGAATTTACGCCATGTTGCATTAAAAATAGCAGCGCCTGAATGGTGAGGAATGTATGGTATTTGATCTCTATAATAGTTATCGGCTGGATTCGTTATGTCAATCGCACGCTGATATGTGTATTGTCCTCTGACAGTCAGGTAAAGATCTTTTTTGGGATGAACTGTCATTTGGGCCGTCACATCGATACCGCGGATATCAACCAAACCCAGATTGAGCATTGTCCAACGGAATTGCTGCCCCTTAGGATATGCAACAATCTTGTCCTTCACCTTATTATAATAAGCATCTACGCTAACCATTGCATTGGCGATTAGGCCATTTATTGAATTGCGATCGTACATCAGTCCTAAATTATGCTGTGTAACGCGTTCTGGGCTCAATTTAGAGTTTCCCATGTCGGCATAGTACAAGTCGTTGAACGTAGGCATGCGGAAGGAGCGCTTGCAGAAGGCTCTTAGCGATAGTTCACGAAAATTTCTGAATGGCACAACGCTGGCGTATACGGCAGGTGTGAACACCCGCTTACCTTTTGGAGCTTCCTTACCTTCGAGCCGGTCGTTGATGAACGTACCTAAGGCACTTCCCTGCAGTTTTAATTGTCCGAAATCGAATGCCGTAGCAACAGAAAGCAGATTTGAAATGCGGTCGGGCTTGGCAAAATCGTACATATCGGCCGATAATGTATTCCACATAAAATCATAGCTTGCCGAGATTCTCCACCATTGGCATAATTCATACTCGTTAGCTGTTGAAAAGTACATTTCACGCTGGCGGTATAGATTGTCGATTTTAATTTGCTTATCGTCGTTGTTTACATAATGCGTACGATAAAACGCATATTTAGCTGTATTAAGCGTTGTGAAACTACCGAACGATTTCTCGAAATTACCTTGTATAAACGAGTTGGTGTCCCAGATTCGTTCGCCTCGTCGCCATACATTGTTTACAATAGCTCCTGGTACACCCCGCTCGGAATTGTAATTGTATACCTTTATATGCCATTCGCCCATGTTGAGCGAGCCGTTCAGATTGGCCTCGATGCGAGTCGCATTTATATCTCCATTCTGGCGTACGGCAGTTGTGTCATAAGCCAGCTCCCCAGCCGGATTCACACGTCTGTAACGAAACTTATATTTACCCGATGAGTTCACCCATTCGGCGCTTACTGAGGCATTTACTCTTTCTGAAAGTTTAAGCTCAACCAGTGCCGAGGGATTTAACAAGTCGAATGAGCCAAATCTCACGGCTGCGCGTGCGTGATAATATTCCCCTTCTTTAAAAATAGGCGTACGGGTGCGCATATATATAGTACCTGCCGAACCGAAATCGCGTGCCGGCTGAAGTATCTGGCTTTTTTGACCGTTGTGGAGCGAAATCGTTTCAATATTGTCGAGCGAGAACTGTCCCAGGTCTATTTGTCCGTTCTGGGCGTTTCCTAGCTGAACGCCATCGTACACAACGCCTGTATGGTTGGTCCCCATGGAACGTACGTTCACGGTCTTTATACCTCCTACACCACCATAATCCTTAACCTGAACTCCTGCAAAATAGCGTAAGGCATCTGCTACACTATTGCTGTTCAGTCGCTTTAGCTCATTGCCGGAAAGTGTTTGTACGGGTATTACTTCAACTTTCCGGCGTACGGCTGTTACCACAACTTCATTCAAATGACGTGTGGCAAGAGTGTCGGCACTTTCCTTGCCGTACACATTATGCATTGAACAACTTATTAACCCGATAAGTCCAAGCCTAACTACTTTATCCATTATCACAGATATCAAAAAACTTCCATTTTGCATTGTTTGGATGCACAACGGAAGTGTTATCAATCTGATAAGTTCATAATGGAATTATGACAAAGCTATCGCCATATCAGAATCGAGCCCATATTCCCGCAGGCTAATCCAAAAATTCATTATGGCAGGTCTTCTGACTCGTTCCGGAAGCCGCGTCTTCTCAGAGCATTGCTCCAATGACTTATTGCGGTTTCTTTTAAGGAACTTACAGCAGCGGGTACTGTTCCGGATTTTCACCGGATTCCCTTTTGATGCATCAGGCAACGACTTTTCGTGTGCCATGCAACCATAACGACGCAAAGTTAATCAATAGCTGGCGCATTACCAAAAAAATCAAATTTATAAACAATCATTCATTGCAGTACCACATACTAATATGGCTTTTACATATTATGGGGCAGGCTCTAAAATATAACAGGGCGATATGCAACTAGCAGCATATCGCCCTGTTATATTTTATAAGGTAGTGTAAGCGGTTGGCTATTTCAGAGTTCCAGCTTCAGCCTCCTGAATCATTTCGGGGCTGGCTGTTATGTAAATTTCAACCCTTCGGTTTTGCGCACGCCCGGCTTCGGTATCGTTTGACGCAATATAATCGGCCATAGGGATCCCTTTTGCTGACAAACGGGTAGGTGATACACCCGAATTCACAAGATAAGAAAGTACGGCATCGGCACGCTCTCCCGACAGGCGCTGGTTAACGGCAAAAGAACCTGTGTTGTCAGTGAATCCCAGAATCTGAACGTCGGTCAGTGGATTCTGCTTAAGTGAATTTGCAAATTGGCTGAGATCGGTTTGTGCCTGAGGATTCAGATTGTATTTACCAGTCTGGAACAGGATACCACCCGGGAACGTAACCTTTATTGCTTGCAAACCGTTCTGGTCTTTAGTTTCTTGAACTGTTGCCTGGGGCAATTGTTCGGCCAGCTGCTGTTGCTGTTTGTCCATTTTACGGCCAATCAGCGCACCTGCACCTGCACCTACACCTGCACCTATCGCCGCGCCGATTGCGGCACCCTTGCCGCCTCCGATAAGAGCGCCAAGTGCGGCTCCGCCTGCAGCGCCTGCGCCACCGCCAATTAGCGAATCCTTACCCATATTTGTCATAGAGCTACACCCTGATGAAGCCAATAGCGACAATGCCAGAAGTGTAGCGCAGGTTATTTTTACGATTCTCATAATAAAGTATTTTAAGTTAAATTTATTAATTCAGAGATTGCAAATATACAAACAATCAATTATCTCATAATATTAATTAATTTTAAAGATTATTGCAGTATCAAAATAGTATCAATAATCCTTATAATTAAAGACAATCAGGAGCTGAAATAGTTTTGATACAATGCATTTTTTACTTTTATTGCGATTTTAAATTCTGAAATGTGTATATTTGTGGTTAACAATGGTTATTGTCGTTGTGCATTGTTCAGGTTATGTTCGGTAGGTTTCGTCAAAAATATTGAGAGTTTCAACCAAGATGTTAAAAATTACTTGTTTTATGACCTGCCTTTAACTTAACTTTGCCTCAGAAACAAAAATTAAACCACTCAAAAATATGGAAACAGAAAAAACTCCCGCTGGCAAAGCTACTACCTCGAAATCCAATTCAAAAGCTAAGAAAACGGCAGCAAAAGCAGCTCAGGTGCTTGGCGCTGCAGCTCTAGGTTCCGCATCGACTATGGCAGCTAATGCCGACTGGTCGGGCGAAGAAGAGGAAATTGTTGAAGACGTTAAGCAAGAACAGCATGCCTCAACCTCCTCATCGGAATCGAACAACGAGACAACTGTCCAGGACGAGCCGTTCGACCCCAACGATATCGTAATCGATGTTGACGATGTCATTGTCGACGTTGATTCAATCGAATTAGCAGATGTATCGAATGAAATTGAACCCGTTGGCGAAATCACAATCGACATTACTGACGATGACCTTATTGTTTCGACTGATGATATCGTGGATTCAGAACCATTCAACCCAGATGAAATAATGATAGACGAACTCTACGTTGCTGAAAATGAACCGGAGGTTGACACCGATTGCACCGGCGACTTTCTTGATGATATCCTAGTATAATTAACGATAATCAATCACCCCTTAATAAACCCAAAATGAAAAAAATATTAGCTTGCGCCCTGTTAGGCAGCATGTCAATCATATCAAATCAGGCTGTTGCTCAGCAAACACTCGAAGAAGCAACCGATTCAATTAAACAGATACTTGTAAACGCACGTGCCGGCAAGCCAAATGCGCAAAACGAAGTGGGCATGTGGTATTACAAAGGACGCCACGTGAAGCAAAATTATAATGAAGCGGCACAATGGTGGGCAAAAGCTGCTGCTCAAGGCTACGCGAAAGCAATCGGAAACCTCGGCCTCTGCTATCAGACAGGACATGGCGTTGAAGCCGACTCCTTGAAAGCCATGAAGCTATACACCAATTCAATAAAGAAAGGTAACGAAGCTTTGTTGAAACAGAATGCTGCCGCTGCCGAAAAGGGTAATGTTTTCTCTCAGGTTTACACCGCATATTGCCTGCAGCACGGTATAGGCGCAAAAAAAGATCTTGCCAAGGCTGCCACATATTATGAAAAAGCAGCAAAAAAAGGTTCAGTCGATGCCCAGCGCGAACTCGCTATGTATCTGCTTAACGCCAACAAACCCGCCGAAGCCTATAAATGGTTCCAGAAAGCCGCCGATAAAGGTTCGCTTCCATGCATTTTCTATTGCGGCAAACTTCTTATGGAAGGTAAAGGCGTGAAAAAAGATCCCCAGCAAGGTATGATTTATATCCTTAAAGCTGCCGACGCAGGCTTTGGAAATGCCGAATACACTGCAGCACAAGCATATTACGACGGCAACGGCGTTACCAAAAATGCTGCCCAAGGGTTCAACTGGCTTCTTAAAGCTGCTCAGTCGGGCATTCATAACGCACAATACAAGCTTGCAAATTGCATGGTTGAGGGCGACGGATGTAGTGTTAATTACGATCGTGCAACTTACTGGTTTGGTAAAGCAATACAGGCCGGACATACGATCGCTTTCAAGAAAGAATTCGACAAAGAGGAAGGCAATCTGTATGGAAAAGCTTATCATGCTTATCTGAAGGGCCTTAAATACTATAACGAAAAAGACTTCGAACAAGCCCTCAAACAATTTAAAATTGTTCAGAAAGCCGGCGTTTCCGAAGGAAAAACAATGGAAGCTGTCATCTACGCCAACAAGGATTATGCAAAATACAACCAGAAAAAAGGTATGAAAATGCTTAAAGAATCTGCCAAGAGCGATCCAATGGCAATGTATTTGCTTGGCGCGATGTGCGAAGCTGGTTCTGGCGTCGATCAGGATATGACGCTGGCTAAAGAATACTTGGTAAAAGGTGCCGAGGCCGGCAATCCTCTGGCAATGTGCTATCTTGGCAATATGTACTATGAGGGTAGAGGCGTTGAAAAGAGCTACGATGAAGCTGTTAAATACTATCTCAAAGCCAAAGGTCAGCTGACTGTAAACGCAGCAAAACATCTCGCAGCATGTTACGAAAACGGCTATGGAAATCTTGAAAAAGACCCCGAAAAAGCAGAAGCTCTGCTGAAAGCCGACTACAAGAATCCGACAGATGCCGTTCTTAAACTCGTGCCTATGAACTAATGAAATAACACACTCAAATAATACGCAGGTAAGGATCTCGAAACCCTTCCCTGCGTTATTTTTTTGTGCTTCACCGCACGGCTGACGCATCTTAGGACCCATATCATTAAGAATGCAAAAGTGTCTTCTATGGGTGTGAAGGGGCATCGTAAGAAAGCCGGATGGGACAATGATTACCTGCTCTATGCCTTAAAAAGTTTTGACGTTATTAAAAATTAAGATGCGTCAGCCGTGGTTATTTTTTTTAATTTTGCTATGTAGGCATAGCAAAAATTTGTACCTTTGTCCTCTCAAAAAGCCGGCAGATTATTGTAATGACTACGGCTTTATTTTTTATGTTGCTATTAATCAAGCTCTAACGCTTATTTTATGGATTGGTTTATTAATTTACTAGCACCCGGCAACACTGCTTTGGCAAGTACAATAGCGCTATATTCGTTTGTAATTGCGGTTGGCGTGTATCTTGGCAAAATCAAAGTAGGGGGAGTTTCGCTTGGTGTCACTTTCGTGCTTTTCGTCGGTATAATAATGGGTCATTTTGGCTATTTAGTCAACTCTGAAGTGCTCCATTTCATTCGCGAATTCGGCTTAATTCTATTCATTTTTTCTATTGGGTTGCAAGTCGGTCCCGGTTTTTTCTCATCGTTTAAACGCGGTGGTATGGTTCTCAACGGTTTGGCCGCCCTTATTATTCTGCTGAATGTGGTCATCGTGTTGGCTATTTTCTACATCGACGGAAACACACCCATTACCGCACTTGTAGGAGTAATGTCCGGAGCCGTAACCAACACGCCCGGTTTAGGCGCGGCTCAGCAAGCCATTATGCAGGTAAATCCAGGTGCCACCGGTGTATCCGAACAAATGGCTATGGGGTATGCTGCGGCTTATCCTCTTGGCGTGATTGGTATTATATTGTCGATGTTTGTTATCCGCTGGATTTTCCGTGTTAAAACCGACAATGAAATAAAGCAGATCGAAGAAGATATGGACAACTCCCAGCTTAAGCCGCATATTGTAACATTCAATGTTACAAACAAACTTATCGACGGTAAAAATTTGCTGGAACTTCACGATATTCTTGCCGCTAATTTCGTTGTTTCACGACTGAAGAACCATGACGGGCAAATAATTATTCCTAATTCGCACACAGTTATTCATACTGGCGACTATCTATACACCGTAATGTCGACGCAAGACGAAGAACGTTTCAAAAGCGTCATAGGCCCCGAAGTCGAAATGGACTGGGAGGCTGAGCCGAGCCCTGTTATTTCGCGTCGAATCCTTATTACAAAAAGCAACTACAATGGTGTGCCGCTAGGACAGTTGCGTTTGCGCATGGGATATAAACTTAATGCCACGCGCGTAAACCGTGCCGGTGTCGACCTGCTGGCTTCCCCCGCATTGCGTCTACAGATGGGCGACCGCATAACCGTGGTTGGCCAGGAAGCCGATATTGCCCGTCTGGCCGATCGTCTTGGAAACTCCGTGAAGCGTTTGAACGAGCCAAACATGATCACTCTCTTTGTCGGCATATTCCTAGGAATTGTGGTTGGCTCAATTCCAATAATGTTCCCGGGTATGAGTGTGCCGATGAAGTTAGGCCTAGCCGGAGGACCATTGGTTGTAGCTATCCTTATCAGCCGATTCGGTTACAAAATTAAGCTGGTAACCTACACATCGTCGGCTGCTTCGCTGCTGATGCGAGAGATTGGTATCTGCCTCTTCCTTGCTTCGGTAGGTATTGCTTCCGGAGCTAACTTCGCCGAAACAGTGTTCAACTACACCGGTATGTGGTGGGTTATCTGGGGCTTCATGATCACAGTGATTCCATTGCTGGTTGTCGGTTGCATAGCACGCGGCGTATATAAAATTAATATGTTGTCGATTATGGGTCTTTTTGGTGGTGGCATGACCGACCCGCCCGCTTTGGCCTACGCCAACAACTCAACAGGCAACGATGCTCCCGCGGTAGCCTACTCAACTGTTTATCCATTGACAATGTTCCTGCGAGTAGTTTCAGCCCAGGCACTTGTGCTCTGCCTGGCATCATAAACGCTAACTACAACAGAAAACAGGCTGCAATTCGAGAGGATGCAGCCTGTTTTCTGTTTGGGGTAACTACCCGCTTACTTTTTATGGATGAGTTTCACCGGGCCGAGCAAACCGGATTTCTGTAACGGAGAGTCGGCGGTATAATGTTTGTATGTAGTGAATGTGTATCGTTTGCTGGGGCGAGATGATCCGTTAACCAGCCATTCGGGCCATTCGTTGTCCTTTATGCCGTCATCGGGAAGGTGTTCATCGCCGATCAACCTGTTAACCCACAGGTTTGTTACCTCTACAGTCAATTTGTTTTCACCTTGTTGCAATGCGTCGGTGATGTCGATTTGCCATGGTTTGCACCATACTATACCAACATCTTTACCGTTTACAATAACTTTTGCCATATTTTTCACATTGCCAAGGCTCAGCACAACATTTCCATCCTCAGGTTTGTCGACGTTGAAAGTAGTGTTGTAAACAGCCGTGCCTGAATAGTAACGTATACCTTCGTCCTCCGATTTGCTCCAATCGAACAAGGTGTCGGCAACTACTGATTCCGGTCCGCCCCATTTAGTATCGAATGCTATTTGCCATTCTCCATCGATTGTTTGCATATCAACTTTTGTCGGGAAGTTGGGCGCACCTGTGTTGACGGGCTTGCCGGCAAACACAATGAAATAGCTCTCAAACGGTTCGAATTCCAGCGCGATTTCGGTTGTAGTTCCGTTGTCATTGAACGATGTTAAGTTTCTGGTGCTTCCGTCCATAGGATTCCACAACTGGGGTTGTTTGCCGCTGACACGGAACGTGCATTTAGACGTTACAGATTCTTCGGTTCGGTTCGATACGAAGTAGAAGTCGATGTCGCCTTTGCGCTCATGAATGTAACGCATGTCGTCGGGCTGTGCGGCGAAGTCGGGAAGTATGCCCAGTTTGTTACACAAAATTTCGGATGTAACCGAGTAGTCGGCATACAGATTGTCCTCTTTTTCCAGAATCTCAGTGCCTGTGAACACGGTTCCCTTGCCGAATTTGCGTTCAGCCAGTCCGTCAGCAGACGCTTCGTCACCCCACACTTCGGCAACCATTGACTGAAGATTAACGTCCGATTCAGGATAGCCGCTGAGACCAGGCGTTTGTTCGGGCGGAAGACCAACCAATACCGCGCCTGCTTCGACAAGCGATTTTATCTTGGCCATCATTTCGGTTGTCATTGTCTTGAAATGGGGCAACACCATAATGCGGTATGTGGCTCCCGATGGGAATACAATCTTGCCATCCTTCACTGTCGCATCACGTAGCAACGATGGCGGACATGCATCGAAGCTATAGCCGCGTTTGTCTATGAACCAGTCTCCTACAAGGGCCGATTTAGGTGCGCGAAAAACATAGGGCGCTTCTTCGGGGGTAAGGTAAAGCACATCGGCCACGGGTGTGCCCGTTTGAAGCATGTATTGGCAACGGGAAACATAAGTGTGATAAGCACCTACATAAGGCCACCATGTCTGATTTCTGTCCCAATGAACTCCGTACGGACCCATGGTAACACCCGGACGCAGCGAGTCGGGAAGCGTTTGATGCTGATATGTATGATAAACCAGTCGGTTTATTCCGGCAGCGAATGTCCAGTCGTTCTGGTTTTTCATTGATGCCGGGTGCTGACGCCAGCCGTCGAGGTGGGCGGTGAACGATTCGGCCGGCACAATATGCTGGCCTTTTACGTGAGCCATTGATGCTGCTTCCACAGCACTGAACGATGTGTTGAACCCTTCGCCATAGCTCCAGAATTCTGCCATAGGAACATCGGCCGACGCTCCAAGTTCCAAATCCTGCATGGGATTCATGTCGTATGGCTCTATGGTCAGCTGCATCCCGTTTTTATTGGCATACTTGCGCACCAGCGACGAGTGGTTCTGAATCATCAGCTCCTGCATTGTCTGGCGAACGTCCCAAAGGAAGCGCTCCGTAATGTTCTTGTCGCCTACTATATAGCCTGCATAGGCAGGATAATATGGCTGCGGATCGTAGCCGCGACGCTTTGTAAATTCTTCGCGCCATTTAGGAGTCCAGTTCTGTGCGCCTACCTCCCAACTGTCTATGTGCAGATACTTAAGGCCTCCCTGGAGAGTAGTATCGCGGTTGCCGAGCATTGCCAGCAGTTCTTCAGTGAATATTTTAAGATGTGCGTTCAAGGCTGAAGAGTCAGCTTTGTCGCTCTCAAATCCAACGCCGGGAGTCGGCGCCGGACGTGTGACGGCTCCATTGTTCCTTGCGACAAAGCGCATTATTGTCCAATCTCCTTCGGGTACATCCCATATCAATGTGTCGCCATTCATTTTGTCCGTCAGGTCAATCACCTGAGCTACTTCGATGATATCTCCTTTATAAGCATCGGCAGATTCATTGTCACGGCCGTAAAATTGTTTTACATTTGGAGAGGAGCTGTATGGCTCGCGGTAGTAAAGCGACTTAAACTTATATTCGTCGACAAAAGTTTTTCCTTCTGTTCTGGGGAATGCGAGCACAGCGATGTCGGTGTAAAAACTATCGCGTCGCGCTTTCAATTCCGGTGTCAGAGCCCCTTCGCCGAAGTAGGGCATTACAGGCGCCGGAACATCCAGCTTTATCACCTGTTTGCTGCCTCCGGTTACATTGGTTTGGCCTGATGCTATATGCTGCATCGACTGTTCCCCTTTAACCCATGGGCCGCCGCTTCCGTTCCATCCCGGGCCTATACCTAGAGTCATTCCTATGCCCAGACGCTCGCATTCACGCACAGCATGAACAAAACATTCTTTCCATTCGGGGCTGAAGAAATCGACATTACCGCGCGGGACGCCAACGTTAACTTCCAGGAAGGTGACATAGCCTATGCCAGCTTCTTTCATCGCTTCCAAATCCTTTGTCAAACTCTCTTTTGAGATATTGCCGTCCATGAAATACCAGTACACTCCCGGACGTGCCGTCTCTGGCGGATTTACGAAATTCTCGCGCATAACCGCCAGTTCGTCGGTGCTGCTGCATGCTCCTAACGAAAGCGCTACACACAGCCCGGCTACAGTTTTGAAAATATTCATAAAAGCTATTTTATTTAATTGGTTTTGTTCAACTTATTAGCATACACGTACAACCGGCAGTCCGAGAAGTGAAGCAAATTTCTCAATCTTTCCGGCAACATGACCGGTACCAATAGCGCAATGGTGCGACGGTCCTGCCTTACACCAACGGTTCATAAATTCTTTTGCTCCACAAGCAAACCGATAGCGGCTGTTGGTGTTACCTATCTGCAGGGTCGGACCGCTGACGGCCTCACCTTCGGCTACTAGAAGGAACACTCCATCGCGCCCCTCGCAAACCGACAGGAATGTGACGTCGCCAAGCCTTACCGACATTTGTATTGACAAGCCTTTACCTGGCTTGCCGTGATAAACGGGTAGGGGAACCAGTTTTACACGCCCTTCTGCTATGGCAAAATGTGCAGGCCCGTCATGACCCCACATTACAACATCGTCGGTGAAATCCATCGCGTACGGTTCGGAGAACGAACCTCCTGCGCCAAGCAACGACATTATTTTCATTGCCTGAACGTTTTTTACTTCACACTCGCCGGCTACCGGGATGTCGCGCCCGGTCAGAAGTGTGTTGCCGGCAATAACCGATGTCACGATATTTTCATAATCGTTGCCGTTAACGCCTTCATAATAATAGGCCATAGAGCCCAATTTGTGTTGTTCGATGAGTTTATCTAAAGCTACCGATGTGCGGGCGGCTCGGTTGAGTTCATATTCATCGCAATCTGCGGCAACGTCGAATTTCTCGTTGAATTCATTTAGTTTGGCCTGCAACTCCGCATCGGTTACCTCGTCGCGCAACTTCTTGAGTTCGCACATCTCAAGCAGCTCGATATGTGTGCCGAACGCCACGGATTGCAGTGTGGTGTCGGTGTACACATCTAGCATACCTCCATAATAATGACCGAGGATTCCCATGCGGTTCTCACGCATCCCTTTTGCAGCACGCGCCGCGTCGATCCAATCCTCGATGTCGCGCCATGTAGGTGTGTCGTCCATATATCCGGTCACAATGTCGTAGTTTATGCCTGCCCTGTTGAAAACACAAGCAAATTCCGGAGCGGAACATGCTTGGCAATTAGCAAGCCATTCACCTGTCATTTTGCCTCGATCACCAAGATTATTGATATAGTCATAATCAATAGCTGCAGTTGGTTGAATATTCAAAATAATAACCGGAACCTTCACCCGTTGGGCTATTGGAAGAATTGTCGACGACAACGCGTAGGTTGAAATGAAAATGAATAGCAATTCAATACCTTCGCTGTTAAGCATCTCGGCCGCCGTTGCCGACTTTTCGGGCGAATCGACCATTCCTGCATCGATAACGTCCGCGCCCAAACCCGACATACGTGTATTTATTCGTTGCTGATAATTTTTCAAGCGTTCAAGCAGTCCGTCGAACTGTGCCCAATATGTGTTAAGGCCAACGCCAATTAGCCCCACTTTCACTTTATCAATCTGTTCCATTGCGTTATAGTTTAAGAATGTCAACAAATTTAAACAATTGCACCGATAGTTGCAAACCCCAGCAGCCCTTAAATTTTATGTGTCGGGGTCTATTAATAGAGCGGCGGATATTTAAACTGCTATTTCTTTCGATTATCGTCCTCTTTCGTTAACTTTGTATTTCACATTACTCAAAACCGGTAAGTGATTAAAGATATTGAAATGAATTCAAACAGCATAAATACCGACATTTTCGATCCGGACAACATCGACGGTTCGTACGGTAGCGACGATGTCGCTCAACAATCAGCGGAAAATACCGGACTAAAGAAAGGCTCCGTTTCAAAAAAACGAAAAAAATCAGAATCCAAGGAGGAACCGGATGAACCTAAACGTCCAGGGAAGATAATTTCATTTTTTACAAACCGACGCACACGGCTTTTCGCCGGACTAACGCTAATTTTCATTGGGTGCTATCTAACGCTCGCTGCTGTGTCATATTTCAGTCATGGCGAAGCCGACCAAAGTGCAGTCACTACATTGTCTGTCGATGAAATAGCCCAGCAAGGCGTTGAAATTGTGAATGAGGCAGGCCCGCTGGGCGCTCATTTGGGCAATGAATTAATTTCATACGGTTTTGGCGTGGGTTCGCTACTGGTGATATACTATTTCTTTGCCTTAGGCTGGAAACTACTTCACATCCGTAAATTCAACTTTCTGGGCTTGACAATACGCTGCTTGATTTTGATGCTCACCCTCTCGATCGTGGTCGGATATGCAACGATGAATATTCATTCATGGTTATATTGGGGTGGAATACATGGCTATGAGATTTGCAAATACCTTACTTCGGTGGCCGGACCGACAGGCCCACTCGTTGTTTGTGCTATTCTAATCTCTCTTCTTATTGCCATATACCTTAACTATATTCGGTTGGCTATAGTCAAGTATCGCCGTATGCGTCTTGCCCAGCGACGTAAAGCCGAGGCAAAACGTGCGGCCAAACTTGCCGAAAAACAACGAATGGAGGAGGCATTTCGATCGTCCGATAAAGAGATTGAACCGGAGCAGCCCGACGAATCAGAGCAACAACAGCCGGAATCGACAACATCATTATCTTTTGCTTCCAATACCATAACATCGAGCGTAGAAACCGTGCCTGAACCAATCGAAAATTTAAGTGCTTCTGACGAAAGCGAAGAAAATGGCGAGAATAACGGCAATGTAGGCCTTACAGTTAATGTTGGGGAAATTGAGGAAGCAGATGAAATCGATACCAACGTGTTCGATCCCACGGCCGAACTACCGAATTTCCATGCACCGTCGGTCGACCTCCTTACCGATATACCCATGAAAGCCATAAGTGTCGATCAATCGGAAATGGAGGAAAATAAGGATCGTATTACAGAAACTCTTAAAAATTATAGTATACCCATTTCCCACATCGAAGCAACTGTTGGCCCGACGGTAACGCTCTACGAAATCATCCCCGCCGAAGGAGTGCGCATTGCGAAAATTAAACGATTGGAAGATGATATAGCTCTCTCTCTGTCAGCCCTGGGTATTCGCATAATCGCACCTATTCCCGGCAAAGGCACTATCGGTATCGAAGTGCCTAACAAGGAACCACAGATGGTCCCTGTCCGCTCGGTGCTTTCATCGAAGCGCTTTCAGGAATGCAAAATGGATCTGCCGATAGCAATGGGCGCCACCATATCGCGAGATATATTCATTGCCGATTTGGCCAAAATGCCTCACGTGCTTGTTGCCGGTGCCACCGGGCAAGGTAAGTCGGTGGGCCTTAATGTGATTATTGCTTCACTCCTATATAAAAAGCACCCGTCGGAACTTAAGTTTGTGCTTATCGACCCCAAAATGGTGGAATTCAGTCCATATGCCAAGTTGGAACGACATTATCTTGCCAAACTCCCCGACGAGGAGGAGGCTATCATCACCGATCCGATGAAGGTAGTTGCGACGCTCAATTCTCTATGTATTGAAATGGATAATCGCTATAATCTACTCAAGGATGCTAACGTTCGCACTATAAAAGAATATAACGCCAAGTTTATCCAGCGCCGCTTAAACCCAGAAAAGGGGCATCGCTATCTGCCGTATATAGTTATTGTTGTCGACGAGTTCGGCGACCTTATCATGATGGCGGGTAAAGAAGTGGAAACTCCTATCGCCAGAATTGCCCAAAAAGCACGTGCCGTAGGCATGCACATGATTCTGGCTACGCAACGCCCATCGACAAATGTAATCACCGGTATCATAAAAGCCAACTTCCCGGGACGTATTGCTTTCCGTGTTGCTCAGATGGTCGACAGCCGAACAATTCTCGATCGTCCTGGCGCAAATCAGCTTATTGGTAAAGGTGACATGTTGTTCTCCCACAACGGCGAGGTTGATCGCGTTCAATGCGCATTCATCAGCACTGACGAAGTTGAATCGATTGTCAACGCTATCGACGAGCAAATGGGCTATGACGAAGCATATCCGTTGCCCGATTATCAGCCCGATGCTGAAGGCGGAAGCGCATCATTCGGGCCAATGAACGATCGCGATCCGCTGTTCGAAGAGGCTGCGCGATTTGTAGTGCAATCGAACACGGCATCAACCTCGTCGCTGCAACGTCGCTATTCTATAGGGTATAATCGCGCAGGAAAAATTATGGACCAAATGGAGACGGCCGGAATTGTTGGCCCGGCACTTGGCGCTAAACCACGCGCAGTTCTGATGGACAGCCTTCAGCTTGAACGCCTACTCGAAAACACTATTTAGAAATTATAAGAATGAAATTCAAGATATTAGCTCTTATTATCGTTATTTTATCAGCGACGTCAACTATATTTGCAGCTGAGTCGGCCAACAAAGCGGTAGAAAAAATTGCAGAATTTATCACCGGGCAGCGTTCTGCAACAATCCGTTTTGTCCCCGCTCCCGATGGCGAACAACAACAGCAGCAAATTATTTGCATTATGGGCGACAAGTTTAAAATCAATTCCAGACAACTTGCCGTGTGGTACGACGGACGTACCCAATGGACTTATCTGGCTCAGAACAAAGAGGTGTCAATCACCGAACCCTCGCCCGAAGAATTGGCTGAAATTAACCCCTTGCTAATTTTAGGCACGTTACAATCGCACTATAACGCACGTTATCTCTCCAACAAAGGCGACTATCCTATAATTGAACTGACGCCAAAAGCCGGCGCCGAATCTGTACTCCCGATATGTAAACTGATAATCAAATATAAGAAAAACGATTATTCACCTGTTAGTTTGCGTGTGGAATTTGATGCCGGCAATACGCTTGATGTCAATATCAACAGTATTACACGAGGCATAAACTATCCGCATTCAACATTTGTTTTCAACAAAGAGCAGTTTCCTTCAGCGGAAATTGTTGATTTACGATAACAATTCCTTATTCAGCCATATGTTTACAACAACTACAAAATGTCTTATAATAGGTTCCGGACCGGCCGGTTACACGGCTGCTGTTTATGCCTCACGTGCCAATCTGGAACCGATTCTTTACGAAGGAATGCAACAGGGCGGCCAGTTGACAACCACCTCTGAGGTGGAGAATTTTCCGGGCTACCCCGACGGTGTAATGGGATCGCAGTTAATGGACGATTTGCGCCGACAGGCCGAACGCTTCGGCGCAAAGTTGCGTCATGGCTCTGTTGTCAATGTCGATTTCTCAAAGCGTCCATTCACAATAATTGACGATTCTGGCGATTGCGTAATGGCCGATACCGTAATAGTTGCAACCGGCGCCTCCGCCCGTTATCTTGGTTTGCCCGACGAAACCAGATTTGCCGGAATGGGTGTATCGGCTTGCGCTACATGCGACGGATTTTTCTACCGCGGTCGTGTGGTTGCCGTTGTTGGTGGTGGCGACACTGCCTGTGAAGAGGCTCTTTATCTAGCTAATCTGGCAAAGAAAGTCTACCTTATCGTACGCAAAGATTATTTGCGCGCATCGAAAGTGATGCAGAAACGAGTTTTCGAAAAGGAAAATATTCAGGTTCTGTTTAATACTGTTACTAAAGGCCTGTCGGGTAAGGAATATCTTGAACGGGCAAATTTGGTACAATATCCCGGAACTGATAAAGAACAGTTGCTCGATATCGATATCGACGGCTTCTTCCTGGCCATAGGTCACAAACCCAACACCGAAATTTTCGCCGGCAAACTAACGCTCGACGAACAAGGCTATATTCTTCTGCCGGGAAGTACGCAGCAGACAAGTGTTCCAGGCGTGTTCGCCGCCGGCGATGTTGCTGATCCCCACTATCAACAAGCCGTCTGCGCTGCTGCATCTGGATGCCGAGCTGCTCTGGATGCCGAACGCTTCCTTATGGAACAATCGTAAACCGCAACGCCGTAAAGCCTGTCCCGTAACATATTGCATAAAAATAAACCGATCTCCAAAAACTATCTGGGATCGGTTTATTTTTACATAGCAAGCTACAGGCTTAGGCTTCATTCCCCAAAAATTGTCAAAGCAGGGGTCGCAGTCTTTTGGGGGAATGGAGCCTTACTTTATTGGTTGACTGGCTTTCTCCAAGCCTTTGCGCACACTCCAGTTGAGCAGGCGTTCATATTCCTGTTTGGTGATTCGCATGAACGAACCGTGTTGCGGACGTTTTACCCCCTTTATGTTTTGTGGGTTGGAAAAGTTGCGCATAAACTTGTCGGCATCGCACACACGATAATTTTTGGGATTTGAGCTGTATTCAATGTAGCCGATTTTCCAGTTGTCGCTTCCCGGCAGTTGGAAAGCGGAAACCCCTTCGCATTTCTTGTTTCCCTCAAACGACACGTAATCGTTATCGACCGGCTCGCTCCACGGACCTGTCAATCGCGGACTGGTTGCTGTGAACAGTCCGGGCTTGCCTCCCTCTTTTTTAATCATCATATGCCATAGGTTATCGGCAGGCACCCAGTTGATATCGGCATCGATGGTTGCGTAACCCCAATCGAATAGCAACTTGGGTTGGGTGAGCTTGGTGAAGGTTTCGTCAGCATACGAATAATATACACGGTCGTATTTTTCTTCGTCGCGGTTCCACATTGAATAGTATATCATGTAGCCGCCTTTTTTGCCGTCGGGCCATTGATAGGTGGCATCCCACATGATTTGCGGTGCCCACACGCGGTTTATGGTCGACCAATTTTTATACGCGCTCTCGTCGTCGGGATTACAGAATATCTCTTTCCCCTTGCGATAGTCGAATGAGGTGCTTCTCCAATTTATAAGGTCGTCGCTAGTGAGAAGGCATATGCCATAATTGTCCCATGTTTGTTTTTTACCCAGGCGTTTACGTGCGCGGTCGGTAGCCTCCATATCGGTGCAAACCATAAGATAACCTTTGCCATCGTGCTTTCGGCAAATATACGCGTCGCGAGTACGGCCTTCAATCGGTGCCATTTCAAAATCGCTGAATATCGAGTCGCCATTTATTATATCTTGAAACTCAACGCCGTCCTTGCTAATAGCGTAGGCTGTCCAAGCCGGACCTGCATCGTTCATGTGGCAGTATAACAAATATTCTCCTTTTTGCAGGTTCCCAACTTCTTTTGGTTTTCCGGCATTTGCGCTGAGCGTAGATGCTGCAATTAACAAGCTGATTCCGGCAAATTTTAAGTTTTTCATGTCCATTTGTTTGATTGGTTACTAAATAAGTTCTCGTAGCAAATTTAATCAAAAATCTATAATACAACAAAGCGATGTACCCGTTTACAGTACATCGCTTTGTCTACAGTTTATTTATTTTCCGTTATTCCCAAATAAAATTTGACACTTTTTTAAATTTATATATGTATCCTTCCGATGAAGATCCTTCGTCAAGTTCTTTTAAGATCAAAATTGAAGAGGATACCGACATTATTTTATATTTCTCAACATCTTCATCATATTTGTCGCCATAATCTTCGACATCTCTTATGGTTAGCGTCTTATTCTTTTCGGTCCATTTTATTTCCCACATGTCGTCAAGTCTTCCTCTGTATCCTTCCCAACCATATCCTGTTCCGTTGGCGTAAAAATCATAACCGTATTCTTCTTCTTCAGATTGCCATTTGCCAACGAGCAACGATTTGTTAGTAGCGGGTTCATCGTTGTTATCGTCTTTGTCGTTGTCGCCACCGCATGATGTGAACGTGAATGATGAGACGAGGATAAATGTCAAAAATAATAACTTTTTCATCTTTTGTTTTAATAATTGAAATTTAGTGAATATTAAAACAAAAGTACTCAAATGCCTGCAATTACCCCCCTCCCTAAGTGTTAATGTGTGTTAATATTGGAGGCGGACTGATAATTTCTATCGTTTAACGTCGAAGCCTCTGCGACGCATTGCATCCAGCGTATGATACAGCATTGCTTCATGATAGTAGTCAACAATATGTTCACACCAGTCATTGTTGCTAGTCTGGCCGGAACGCACCTTATTGTAGTGCGTCACGACTGCGTCATATTCTTGAAGGTCAGGCAAAAGCCCCTCCTGACGATATTCGTTATTAAATATTACAAGTTGCTTAGGTTGCTTAGGTTTTAAATCTGGCAATTCGCGGGGAACACCAATTGCAAGTCCGCACACAACAAAAACCTGTTGGGGTAACTTCATCAGCATTGCCATCTCCTCAGGAGCAGCTGTTCGTGCGTAACCGATAGGACATGTTCCCAATCCGAGCGATTCGGCAGCTACTACAGCGCTCATCATTGCCAGTGTTGCATCGACAACGCCAACTATTACACCGTCGGCCGTTTTTGCAAATTCAGGCATGTCAACGCCTTTATCTTCGGCTAGAATTGATATTTTATTGTAATCGGCGCAAAACAGCATGAAGTGGGAGCATGTTTTTATCTGCTTTTGACCGGTTATTTCATACAGTTTTTCTTTTAAGGTCTGATCCGTGACGTCAATAACTGAGAATTGCTGTCCGTTGTAGCTGGTTGGTGTGTTACGAATGGCTTCGTAAATGAAGTTCATGTTATCGGATGATATCGCTTCGCGTTCATAACGGCGAATGCTACGTCGGTCGAGCAAGGTTGATTTAACGTCTTTCATTGTTTCTTTTTCGTTTGGTTATTATTTGCGATAAACAGACCGGTCCCTAAAGGGATTCCATTGTTTGCCTACAGAATCATAACACACGACGCAGCTTTTTGTTCATGCACTTTTGAAATGGACACTAAAAAAAGTGGGCATATCGTTGGTCGATATGCCCACTTATAATGATTGATGTCGATTATTTCATCTTGTCGATGTATTCGCGCAGAGCCGTGTTCGTGGGGTCGAGCTCGTAAACTTTCTCGTAGTAGATTTTTGCGTTTGGAATGTCGCGCTGCGAAATATAGTAGGAGGCAATCATTGAATATGCTTCTTTGTAGTCCTCAACGCGTTTTTCCTTGTTGGCGGGATCCTTGTCGAGAAGTTCGAGAGCATTGTTGTATGTATCAAGCATTTCCTGTGAGGGCTGATTGTCGTATTTTACGAGATACATACGGGCTTTGTTACGAACAGGTATTGGGTTTTCCGGAACTGTAGCTATAACTTTGTCAATAGTTGCGAGAGCTGAGTCTATAGCAGCCAGTTTCTTTTCGCTTCCGGGTTCAGAAGTTGCGGCTACGTTCTGATAACGTTGCGACAGGGTTACGATGTCGTTAATGTTCGATGGGTCTTTTTCTACGAAAATTTTGAACACCTCGAGCGATTTATCGTAGTTTTTCATCGAGTTGTAGGCTGAGCTGAGTGCTTTGTAAAGGTCAGCTTTCTCAGGGTTCACTTCGATAGCTTTCTCGTATTCGAGAACGGCCAGCGAGTCTTTATCGAGTTCCTGAAGTACTTCGGCATATTTGGTGTAGTCGTTTGCCGAGTATTTGGCTTTCGGGTCGTTAAGAGCGAAGAATTTCTGAGCGGCTTTCTCAGCCTCGGGATATTTTTCCAGATCTACAAGATTCAGGAATTCAATACGGCGCAACTGGAAGTTGTTCGGGTCGTTAGCAAGAATCTTGCGAGCCAGATCGAGACTTTCGTTGTAGTGCTTACCGTAGTAGAGAAGCACTGAGTAGCGAACCTCGTCCGATTTGAAGTGGTTGGGATTGTTGATGTATTCGCCGTATGCTTGTGCAGCTTTGGCCCATTGGTCGTTTTGATAGTATTTTTCGGCCAGTTCGCGTTGCCCAAGAGCCGATGTGGGGTTAACGCTGAGCAACTGCTCGAGCTTTTCAATAGCTGTAGCGGGATTTACGGGGAAGATAACGTCGGCATATTTTACGTATGCTTCAGGAAGAGTTTTCGAGTACAGTATTGCGTTATCGTAGTTGGCGTTCACTTCACCCCATTCTTTTTTCAAGGCTGCGCGGTCGCCGCGGAGCATGAAGATATCGGGCGATTTTGCGTTAGCTTTGTAGGCTTGAGCGTCGTATTTGTCGATCATCGATTCGTATTTAACGGGATCGGCATTGAAATAGGCGCGGCCGATCGATGTCAATACGGTAGCATCTTTTTTATTTATTTTTTTTGCTTCATCGAAATATGATTCTGCAGCTTTGGCGTTGCCTTGCAGCAGCTCCAATTCGCCCAAACCAACTTTGTTTAGAGCCGATGTTGGGTTTGCGGCCAAACCCTTTTCGAAATCAGCCTTTGCTGTTGCGTAATCTTTGTCATGAAGAGCAATTGCTCCAAGGTAGTAGTAAGCTGTTGCTTTGTCGGTAGATGCGTCGTTCATATTTCTTTCGAGCAGTTCCTTAGCGTTTTCGTACTGGCCAGCTTTGAAATACTCTACGCCATCCTTGTAGCCTTGCGCCGACGCGCTTAAAACGGCTGCCAAGCAGAATGAAAGAAAAAATTTAAGTTTCATTTTCCTTTTGGTTAAATCTGTTTTGTATGGATTGTTTTTAATTTGTCACAAATATACGCAATTTATCGTTAATATTGATGTCACAACTCTTAATAAATATTTTTTTAAGCATGTTTACTAGTATAGGTTCACCATCCTGGGCTGCATTCTGGCCGGTAAAATGCCGGTGCGCTGTATGATTTTCTGCCCTATTGTTCCGGTTACAAACGAATAGAATCCGTGGCCCAAACTGCCGTTAACTGCCGTTGTAATCATGTAGATTGAGCGTGTTAGTGGGTAAGAGCCATCGTAAATGTAGGCCTGATAGGGTTTGTATGCACGCAAACTGTCGTCGCGGCGCACTTTAAGCACTTTCACTGCCGTGTCGAAATCGGCAACTGTGGTGTCCTGCTGCTGCAGCGACTGTATGCGCTCTTCGCGAGGCAGATCGCGGGTACGCATGTCGGCGCTGATCCAGCTGACACCGATGATTCCTATTGCACTTTTTCGTAGTTTCACTTGCTCAAACACTTCCATAATTGAATTTTGGGCAAATACATTTTTTCCGAATTCGGCTCCGCCCATTATCGAATCGCGCATGTAGGAAACCGTGCTGGAACCTTCCGAGTCGAAAACCACCTGGATTTCGCCCATTTTCGAAGGCTCTAGTTCATCCCATCGGGTTACCCGCCCGCTGAGTATATCAGCAATCTCGCTCATCGATAGTATCTCGATTGGATTTTCTGGATTGACAATCAAAGCTATTGCATCGACCGCAATCTTATTCGACCGCGGGTTCTTTTTTTGCCCTTTAAGGTAATCGATCTCTTTCTGATTCAACTCGCGGGCTACTACTATTGTCTTTGTTTTCAAATCAAGCAGGGAATCGAAACATGCCTTTTCGTTTGTGTAGTAGGGGATGATGTTGGCGTTGCCGTGGGTGTTGTACTCAAACACGTCAATCTCCTGGTTCATTATATTCTCGAATGAGGCGTCGCAAACTATTGTTCCCAAACCGGATGTACTGGTGTTAGTCGTTTTTTTATCGCACGACGTCAGCCCCGGCAGCAATGCCGTCAGGGCTAACATTATTGAAATGTGTAAGTTTTTCACTTTTAATCAGTTTGAATTTTAAAACTATTTAATCGTTCAACTTTATGCTTCGAAAGGTTGAATTATATCATTCACCTATACTGCGGTCGATACCGGAGAATTGTCTGTAGCCTCGCCAGAAACCGTACACAACAAGTAATACGCCAGCTACCCAGCGGAGCCATGTCCACGACCCTACGATAGAGTTGAAGAAACCACATAGGAACAGTATGCCCATTCCAACATACACAATAATCATAATAACGCCAAAAATGTTGCGCATCACTGCCGGAGTTGCGGGGCGTTTGTCGGACTTGTTACCTTCGTTACTCATAATATAAAAAGTTAAGTTGTTAGTCAAATGTGTTTGCTGATACTTTCGGTATATAAAATCAACACATTTCAACTCTAATAGTTCTTAATCTATAGGTTTTGCTCGTAAAGATAGTTAATTTTATTGAATTTTAGAGTTTGTTTATCGCTTTATGCACGTGTGATTGTTCTTTTTGAGAAAAGTAGTAAATTTGAACAGAAAACTCCTTCATATGACAATTAATCCACCGCTGGCCGAGCGATTGCGTCCGAAAACGCTCGACGATTATATAGGACAGGAACATCTTGTTGGTAATGGCTCGGTTTTGAGAACTATGATCGAAACCGGACGAGTAGCATCTTTTATTCTCTGGGGTCCTCCGGGCGTGGGTAAAACAACGTTGGCCAGCATCATAGCCAAGACAACAAACTCTCCGTTCTACACGCTCAGTGCCGTCACTGCCGGCGTGAAGGATGTGCGCGAAGTGCTCGACAAGTGTAAGGCCGACAGCCGAAGCATGTTTGTCGAAGGCCGGCCCATTCTGTTTATAGATGAAATTCACCGTTTTAACAAGGCTCAGCAGGATAGCTTGCTTGGCGCTGTTGAAAACGGAACGGTTACTTTAATAGGAGCTACAACGGAAAATCCATCATTTGAGGTCATACGTCCTTTGCTGTCGCGTGCTCAAGTTTATGTGCTTAATCCCCTTGCCGAGGAGCAGTTGCAGAATCTGCTTAATCGAGCGCTGACAAACGACGAGATTCTGAAAAACCGGCAAGTTGAGGTTCGCAGTACAAAAGCTCTGTTTCGTTTTGCTGGGGGCGACGCCCGCAAGTTGTTGAATATCCTCGACTTGCTCGAGCAATCGACCACGCCCGACAAGCCAATCGTTATCGACGACGAGGTTGTGACCAGCCATCTGCAACAGAATCCATCGGCTTATGATAAAAATGGCGAAATGCACTACGACATAATTTCCGCATTTATAAAAAGCATAAGAGGTAGCGATCCTAACGCAGCGGTTTACTGGCTGGCACGCATGATTGCCGGGGGCGAGGATCCTAAGTTTATCGCGCGCCGTATGGCTATTCTTGCCGCCGAAGATATCGGTCTGGCAAATCCCAACGCATTATTGCTGGCCAACGCAACTTTCGATATTATTCATAAAATCGGATGGCCAGAGGGACGTATACCGCTGTCGGAATGTGCAATATATTTAGCTAATTCAGCGAAAAGCAATACTGCCTATCTCGCTATCGATGCTGCCTTGACCGAAGTTGAGCATAGCGGCAACTTGCCGGTGCCGTTGCATCTGCGTAATGCGCCTACAAAACTGATGAAAGAGCTGGATTACGGGAAAAGCTACAAATATGCCCACGATTTCCCGGGTAATTTTGTTAAGCAGCAGTTCCTGCCCGATACCCTCGATGGCGAGCAGTTCTGGCATGCCGGTTCTAACCCATCGGAGGAAAAAATGAGACAGATATTCAAATCACGTTGGAAAAAAGATTGTTAAACTGTGTCAAATAGCTAACTCCGTTGTCTCAAAACAGCAATTCCCCGGTCATAATAATCTAAGGGCCCATATCATAAAATTTCAGGGTCGCTGGGGTCGCTGGCTTGGAGGGATTT
>JAMPII010000021.1 GCA_023662835.1 Muribaculaceae bacterium
GGATTACCTGAGGCAGATGTTACTATCTGCTAAATTTTGATGCGGTTGCCCTGCAGTAGGTTTGGGGGCTGTTGGCAGAGTCGATAAAATTTCGTATTTTTGCAATACAATAGGTGAAATAATATGTCTCAGTTTTGTGTGAATTATCTTGGATGTGGTTCGGCAACACCAACGTTGCGTCATCAGCCGAGCTGTCAGGTGATTAACTTCCGCGACAATCTGTTTATGATTGATTGCGGGGAGGGCGCACAGTTGTCGATGCGCCGCCAGCGACTGAAATTTTCCAGACTGAACCATATATTTCTATCTCATTTACATGGCGATCATTGTCTGGGAGTTCCCGGACTGTTGTCGACATTGGCATTAACGGGTCGCGACGGGGGGCAGCTGACGCTTCATACTTTTAAGGAAGGAGCTGAAATGTTCGAGCGTATGATGAAGTTTTTTTGTCATGGAATGACCTACGACATACGCTATAATATAATTAACCCGAAAGCTCCTGCAGGAGAGGTAATTTTTGAAACAGACTCGCTTCAGGTGAGCACATTTCCGCTGGTTCATACAACAGAATGCGTGGGATTCCTTTTTCGTGAAAAGCCGAAGCAAAGGCATATAATCCGTGAAATGACCGACTTTTATCAGGTGCCGATAGCACAGCTTCCTTTGCTTAGGGAGGGAAGAGATTTTGTAACTGCCGACGGAAAAATTGTTCCAAACAAGGTGCTTACAACGGATGCCGATCCGGCCTACAGCTACGCTTATTGTTCCGACACGGTTTACACTCCGACGCTTTCGGAAGTTCTAGAAGGTGTTCATACAATTTACCACGAAGCCACTTACACCGATGAATATGCTTCGAAGAGCAAGGAACGAGGTCATTCAACCGCATCGCAGGCTGCCAGAATAGCGTTGGCGGCCGGAGCACAGAGGTTAGTGTTGGGGCATTATTCCAAACGATATGCCGACGAGTCGGTACATCTTGCAGAAGCATCCGCTATATTTCCCAATACTATTCTCTCTAATGAAGGGCTAAAACTGAACTTCTGATAATAATGATAGATAAAGACGAATATTATATGAAACTGGCTTTGGCCGAAGCCGGAAAAGCGATGGCGGTCGACGAGGTTCCGATAGGCGCAGTTGTCGTTTGCGACGACATTGTAGTAGGTCGTGGCCATAATATGACTGAGGCGCTCAACGATGTTACGGCTCATGCCGAAATGCAGGCCATAACAGCGGCGGCAGCTACGCTTGGAGGAAAGTACTTGAAGGAGTGTACGCTATATGTAACGGTTGAGCCATGTCTTATGTGTGCTGGTGCAATTGCATGGAGTCAAATCAGCCGTGTTGTTTACGGTGCGCCCGACCCTAAACGGGGATATTCATGTCAAGTTAAGTCGGAGCCTTTCCACCCTAAAGCACAGGTGGTTAGCGGTGTGATGGCTGAAGAATGTGGCGCGATGATTCGCAGCTTCTTTGCGAAAAAACGTTGACAGCCGCCACCTTTTATATTTGTTATTACGCATCCTATGAATATTTATGAAACGGATTGAAGAATTGAATTTCAGTGAAGCTGGAAAAGAGTTTGTTGCTACTTTAGGAAAAGAAATCATTGTGCTTGACGGTGCTATGGGCACCATGATTCAGTGTTTGGCTTTGACAGAAGACGATTTCCGAGGTGAAAAGTTTAAGAATTTGGGTATAAATATTGCCGGTTGTAACGATGTTCTCAGTGTTACTAAACCGGATGTAATTGCGGAGATCCATTGCAGCTATCTGGAGGCCGGAGCGCGGGTTATAACAACAAATACGTTTAACTCAAATGCTTTTTCACTAGCTGATTACGGATTGGAAAGCTCTGTTGCGGAACTCAACTATAAAGGCGCGGCTTTGGCTCGCTCAGTAGCCGACGATTATATGAAAAAGTATGTAGGTAAGCGTTGCTGGGTTGCCGGTAGCGTTGGCCCGACAAGCCATTCGCTAACAATGGAACTGGGTTCTGGAATCCCGAAGCTGAAGTGGGATGATTTGGAGAAAACATACATAGAGCAAATCAAATCTCTTATCGAGGGTGGGGCGGATATAATTCTTATTGAGACGGTGTTCGATACACTCAATGCTAAATGTGCCGCTTATTCAGCTCGCCGGGCAATGGAACTTTGCGAAAGGCGGTTGCCTATGGTTATTTCTGCAACGCTTACTGAGTCGGGGCGAACTCTGTCGGGCCAGACCTTAGATGCGCTCACGGCTACATTGCTCCCTTTTGAGCCAGCCGCCATAGGACTTAACTGCGGTTTCGGTGCCAGCGGTATGTTGCGTTATGTTAGTCAGATGCAGAATTTACCTGTCGCATTGTCGCTATATCCTAATGCGGGACTGCCTAATGCGCTGGGTGCTTATGACGAGACGCCTGCAAAAATGGTTGCCGATCTGGCTCCCATGCTACGGTCGGGAATGCTGAATATGATTGGGGGATGTTGCGGCACTACGCCCGAGCATATCAAGGTCATAGCTGAGCTGGCATCACAATGCGTGCCTCACGTTATTCCGAAACTATCCGATGAAATGATCCTGGCGGGGCTCGAGCAAAAGACAGTGTCGAAAACTACAGGTTTCGTAAATGTAGGCGAGCGATGTAATGTTGCTGGCAGTCGTAAGTTTCTCCGTTTAATAAAAGAAGGTTCGCTGAACGAGGCAATAACCATTGCTCGCATTCAGGTTGAAGCTGGCGCGCAAGTTGTTGACGTTAATATGGACGACGCTATGCTTGATTCTAGCAGCGAGATTGCTAGATTCCTTGCAACGGTTGGTGTTGAACCTGACGTAGCCCGCGTGCCGGTGATGATCGACTCGTCGGACTGGAATACCATTGTGGCTGCGTTAAAAACCGTTCAAGGAAGACCTATAGTAAACTCAATCAGTTTAAAAGAGGGAGAAGACGCATTCATAAGGAAAGCGCGTTACATACGCGAAATGGGCGCGGCAGTGGTTGTTATGGCTTTTGATGAAGACGGCCAGGCTGACACTCTTGTTCGACGAAAACAGGTTGCTGAGCGTGCCTACAAGATTTTGACACAGAAAGTTGGTTTCAAAGGATGTGATATTGTAATCGACCCAAATGTTTTGTCGGTAGCTACAGGCATAGAAGAACACAATTCATATGCCGCCGATTTTCTGGAGGCAATAAGCTGGATAAAAACTAATTTGCCGGGAGCAAAAGTTAGCGGTGGAATCAGCAACCTTTCTTTTGCTTTCCGCGGCAACAATCCGTTGCGTGAGTCAATGCATGCCTTGTTTCTGTATCATGCGATAAGCAGAGGCATGGATATGGCTATCGTCAACGCTGCCCAGTTGTTCAATGTTGATGAAATTGATGCTCAACACAGAAAAGCATTGGAGGATGTGATTTTCAATACTGATGCAGAGGCAACAAACCGGTTGATTGAGATAGCTCCCGAATTTCAGAACAGCGCGGAAAAAAAAGAAGAAATTGTTGACATACATCAATTGTCGCCTATTGAACAACTTGAATCCGCTGTTGTTAAGGGCGTAACCGATAAATTTGAAGAATTGTTGCCGAAAGTGCATGCCCAACTTGGGTCGGCATTGTCGGTTATCGACGGGCCACTTATGGCAGGAATCACACGTGTAGGGAAATTATTTGGCGAAGGGAAAATGTTTTTACCTCAGGTAGTGAAAAGTGCAAGGGCAATGAGTGTGGCAGTAGATATTTTAACGCCTTATATTAACAAGGAAAAATCAAGCGGTTCTGTTGCCGGGACGACCCGTCGGATGGTGCTGGCTACAGTGAAGGGAGATGTTCACGACATTGGCAAAAACATAGTAGCGGTAGTGATGAACTGCAACGGAATTGAGGTTACCGATCTCGGCGTAATGGTTCCGGCAGAAGATATACTTGATGCTGCACAGCGGTTGAATGCCGATTTTGTGGCGCTCAGCGGCTTGATTACGCCCTCGCTCGACGAAATGTGTAACGTTGCCCGACAGATGCAGAAACGAGGAATGCGGATACCATTGCTCATCGGCGGAGCCACTACATCGGCTTTGCACACTGCAGTTAAGATTGCGCCATGCTACGACGGTTTGGTTGCATACACACGCGATGCCGCCGCGATGCCTGAACTGGTACAGAAATTATCCGAACCGCTACGCGCCGAATCGGTTGTCCGGCAGATAAAGGACGAACAAAGAAAGTTGCGCAAAGAGTTCAACAGCGAACCTAAGCTGTTGTCGCTTAGTGAGGCTCGTCGTCAGGCATTAAAATCGCAAAATACCGATAAGTTGCCGCGTAAGAAAGGATTGTTCACATTCAGTGTGCCCTTAGATGAACTGACGGGTCTAATCAACTGGAAAGCTTATTTGGCAGTATGGGGCTTGGAGCCGTCGCTAGGTTCATATGGCATTGTAGCCGGATGTGACCATTGTAAGTCAACATGGCTTGCGTCGGTTCCTTTCGACAAGCAGATGCAGGCAAAGCAGGCTATTGAACTTATCGATTCAGCCATTCAACGTATTGGACAAATGAAACAGCTTGGTATAGAGCCTATTGCCAGGGTAGGTATCTTCAGTTCAACTGTAGCAGACGATAGCGTTATTGTTGACCAACAGGTAAAAATTCCATTTTTGCGGCGTCAGGATGTTGGCGGGGGATACAAACCGGCTTGCTTGGCTGATTATATAGGCGATTACATTGGCTTGTTTGCCGTTACGTCCGGGCGTTGGCTAGGTGAACAAGCCGCTGCGGCCCGTTTGGAAAAAAATGAATATGAGGCGCTTGTTTGTGATGCGTTGTCCCACCGTTTGGCAGAGGCCGCTACGGAGTGGACCCATCGCTATGTGGCCGAAAAATTGTGGGGATATGCACCGGCCGGTAGTGATAGTGTGCCAGGTATACGTCCGGCGATAGGATATCCGTCGCTGCCCGACCAAAGTTTAGTATTTGTGTTAGACAGGTTGTTGAAGTACAACGAAATGGACATTGCTTTAACCGAACATGGAGCTTTGTCACCATCGGCAACAACTACCGGCTTAATATTGCCTAACCCCGACAGCCGTTATTTCAGTGTAGGGGTTATAGGCGATGATCAGCGAGCCGATTATGCTCGGCGACGTGGTATGTCGACTAACGATTTAGCGGTTTTTCTTCCCGTGTAATGCGCGAAGCGCTTCGCCGACAAGCAGAACTGGCGATGTGCCAAAGATAATAATTATCCAATCGCGTAAAGGTAGGGGGGTGACATTGAAAAATTGTCCCCCTATTTCTACGATTATAATCTGGCCAAAGAATATGAGTAACGCAATGAATACGAACTCTCCGCATTTTGCCAAATGAAAAGCGCTGCGATGTGTTGCGTAGGCTCGTGCGTTGAATATGTTCCAGAACTGCAAAAACACAAACGTTGTGAATATCAAGCTCAATTCGTAGTCAGAAAGAGTGTCGGGCGCGCCGAAGTGCACTGATAGTAAGTCGGTAATTGAGTTTATTTCGGAATGTTCAAAAGTATACACCAGTGCGAAAAGAATGGCGAAGAAAACCAAGCCGGTAAAAACAATAAGCCGTTTCATTTGAGGTGAAATAATGAAATCTGACGGCTTTCTTGGTTTGCTGCGCATCACGTCGGCCGAGGGGGGAAGCGATGCGAGAGCCATAGCCGCAAAAGTGTCCATAATCAGGTTTACCCATAGCATTTGTGTGACAGTCAGCGGTGATTCAGTCCCCATGAATGCTCCGGCCAGAACGATAAGGCATGCGGCAACATTTACTGTCATCTGGAATAGGATGAAGCGTTGTATGTTACGGTACAGTGAACGACCCCACATTACGGCTCGTCCGATCGAAGAGAATGAATTGTCGATGATAGTTATGTCGGATGCCTCTTTGGCAACGGAGGTTCCGTCGCCCATCGACAAACCAACATGAGCAGATTTCAGAGCGGGTGCGTCGTTTGTTCCGTCGCCTGTCACGGCTACAATCTGTCCGTTGCGTTGCAGTGATTCGACCAAGCGTTTTTTGTCCATCGGCCGAGCACGGGCGATAATCTTGATGCTGTTAACAATTTTGTCGAGTTCCTCGTCGGTTAGGTTGCCGAATTCAGGCCCAGTGATGATGTTATTATTTGTGTCCATGTCGGTCCACAATCCGATTTGGCGTGCTATTTCTTTTGCTGTTCCGGGAGTGTCGCCAGTGACAATCTTGATAGCGATTCCTGCATTCAGGCATTCCTCGATAGCCGCCGGAACATCGGGCCGGATTGGGTCGGCGATGGCCACCATGCCGTCGAATTGGATGTTGTCGGCCGATATCTGACCGTCAGTTATGGGGTGCTCGCCGGAGGCCAGTTGTTTTGAAGCGAAAGCCAGAGTTCTCATTGAATGATTTTGCCATTCAAGTAGCTGGCTGTTAATATCGTTGTCGGACATTGAGAGATTGTTGCCGCTGCACATAGCCATCACAATCTCCGGCGCCCCTTTTATAAACAGGTATCTATTGCCAGATTTGTCGGCTACGACTGTAGCCATATATTTGCGTTCGGTAGAAAAGGGAATCTCTGACACAATGGAAACACTTTCGCGCAGAGCCTCATAATCGAATCCCATTGACTTAAGCCACAGCAACAATGCACCTTCAGTAGGATTGCCAAGTACCACCGGCTGTTTAGGGTTTTGCCAGTTCACTTGGGCAGTTGAATTGATCGCTATAGCAAGGGCTGTCATTGATGCCTGGGGGTGGAGCATTCCGCCGGGTTGCGACGGGAATATTGAGTCCTTTACCTGCATGCGGTTCTGGGTAAGTGTGCCGGTTTTATCGGTGCATATAACTGTGGTAGCACCCATGGTTTCGCAGGCATGCATTTTGCGAACAAGATTGTTGGTTTTAAGCATACGTCGCATACTGTAGGCCAGACTCAGGGTGATAGCCATGGGAAGCCCCTCAGGAACCGCAACCACAATCAGTGTGACGGCTATCATGATAGTTTGCAATGTGTATGCCAGCAATTCTGAAAGACTCTCACCGGGCGCAACAGCTTTGAACACTAATATGACCATTCCGATGAAAACAGCGAAGAATATGGCAAGTGTTGTGATACACGTTGAACCTTTGAAATTCGGGAACTTGCATATCACCAAATAGAAAAGTAGCGCTGTAGGTAGTGCAAGAAGCCATGCCAGTGCTGCCCAGTTGAAGAATAACAGCAATTTTCCTACAATTATAAGTCCGGCAATAATATAGCTGGCGTTTGATATAAGTCTGCCTAACCGATCGAGTTGCTGAGCCAACGGAGTTTTTACGGAGTTGTCGATTTGCGCAGCTTGATAGACACGTCCATTTTCTGTATTGTCGCCAACGGCAATCACTTGTCCCTTCCCGTGCCCTTCCATTATTTTTGTGCCGCGCATAACATGGCTGGTCGGGAATGTAGCTTCTGTGTCAAATAATGCTTTGTCGGACGATTTTAGTGCAATCGGTTCGCCGGTGAGCGTTGATTCGTCGACGTTCATCGATTTAGTGTCGAACAAAACAGCATCGGCTGGAATCTCTTCACCTTGCGAAAGCAGGAGTGTGTCGCCTACAACTACATCTTTTTTGGGGATTGATAGGGGTTGACCGTTTCTGACAACTGTAACAGCATCGTCGTCGCTTATTTGATTCAGAATGGCAAACTCTTTGTCGGCTTTAACTTCGAAAAAGAACGCCAATCCGGTAGCCAATATAATGGCTATGAAAATTCCTAGCGGTTCAAAAAACACTCCGGCACCCTTCTCGAGACCGTAAAATTCATAAAAAGATATGCCTAGCGACAGACCCCATGCAATTAGAAGTATGATTATCAAAGGGTCGTTGAATTTGTCGAGGAAACGATGCCAAAGCGATTCTTTTTCGGGCGGCGTCAGAACGTTGTTGCCAAATAAATGACGGCTTTCGTCGACAAGGATGTCGGACAAACCCCTGTTTTTATCTACGTTAGAGATGAAATCCTGTGTATTTTTAGCCGATTGCATTGCATATTTTTTTTACTATTGGCAAAGATACATAAATAAAACCGATACGGTTCTAATTGTATTTAAGAATCATATCGGTTTTATAAAAATAAGGTTATAATGGGGATGGCTGTTATTCGAAAATGTGCCGTAAGCGACTGAAGATTCGTTTCTTTATGGAATCGTCTGCCTTGACATTTGGCTGATCGACAAGCTGTTCGATAGCTTTGCGCTCAGTGTCGTTGAGCTTTTCGGGAATATAAACCATTATGTTCACCAACTCATCGCCATTGCCGTAGCCTTCGGTGCTGGGCAAACCTTTTCCGCGTAGGCGAAGCACCTTACCGGGCTGTGTGCCGGAGGGTATCTTTACGCGAGCTTTGCCGGTGATAGTCGGTATGTCGACCGAGCCACCGAGGGTTGCTGTAGGTATGTCGAGCATCAAGTTGTAGATTACGTCGTTTCCGTCGCGTATCAGTTCGGGATCGGGTATCTCTTCAACAACAACCAGGAGGTCGCCGTTTACACCGCCATGACGCGCTGCATTTCCTTTCCCTTTGAGCGATAACGTCATTCCGTCCTGTACGCCGGCAGGTATTGCAAATTCAACAACTTCTTCCTGACGTACAATTCCTTCTCCATTACAGAACGTACATTTTTCCGAGATGATCTTTCCTTCACCGTTACATGTAGGACAAGTCGAAGAGCTTTCCATCGGCCCAAGAATTGTTTGCTGAACCTGGGTAATTACGCCTGAGCCGTGGCATGTTGGACATGTCGTGAAAGCTGTGCCGCCCTTCGCTCCGGTGCCATTGCAATGCTGACATTGCACGTAGCGGGGGATTTTGAGCTTTTTTGTTACTCCTTCTGCAATCTCTTTCAGTGATAATTTCACTTTAATACGCAGATCGGTGCCTCTCGGCTGACGTCGACGTCGTGGTGAACCTCCGGCGGCTGAGCCAAAACCTCCGAAACCGCCATATGAACCGCCTCCGAAAATATCGCCGAAATGAGAGAAGATATCCTCCATCGACATTCCGCTTGCGTGGAAACCGCCACCGCCACCACTGAATCCGCTAGGACCCATCGACGGACCCCATTGGTCGTATTTGGCGCGTTTGTCGTCGTCGGAAAGTACATCGTATGCTTCTGCTGCTTCTTTGAATTTTTCTTCAGCAGCTTTGTCGCCCGGGTTTTTATCCGGGTGATATTTTAGTGCCAGTTTGCGGTATGCTTTTTTCAGTTCATCCTTGGATGCGTTTTTAGCCACACCCAGCACTTCGTAGTAATCACGCTTGTTGTCCATTGTGATGCTGTTTTTATACTACCGTTATTGTCCAACTACCACTTTTGCGTGACGGAGCACTTTGTCGTGGAGTGTGTAGCCTTTTTGTATGGTATCGATAATTTTTCCTTTCTGTTCGGGCGTTGGTGCGGGGAACATGGTTACGGCCTCGTGCATTTCTGTGTCGAAATTGGTGCCAGGTGCTGTATCAATCGCTTTTACACCATTTTGTTCCAGATATTTTACGAATTTATTGTAGATCAGCTCAACACCCTCTTTTATCGACGACGGATCGGAATTCTCATTAATAGCTTGCAGGGAGCGTTCAAAATCGTCGATTATCGGGAGCAAACCTCGCAATGCGCTTTCGCCTCCATTTTTTATTAGTTCGCTTTTCTCTTTTAAAGTGCGTTTTCGGAAATTGTCGAATTCAGCCATGAGGAAAAGGTATTCTTTCTTCTCTTTTTCCAGTTGAGTGGTTGTTTCTTCCAATTGTTTGCGAAGCGATTCCTCCTCGCTCATTTCTGCCATCTCCGCGTCGACGGGCTGGTCGTATTCATCGTTGAGTTCTTCAACGTCGTTAATTTCTACGTTTTCGTTTGCCTCCGGGTCGATTGATTGTTCGGTTTCGGCGTTATTCTGATGATATTTTTTGTCCATAACGGTTTAATTTAACTTGTAGAATTTCAAAGAAAGTTACTGCAAAAACAATGCCTAAATAGCATTATTTGTGCAATATCCTCATTATTCATAACAAGCTCGTGCCCATATCGTTCATTTTTTGACATTATAGAGCATGTTGGAACAATGGCTGACGTAGCCCGGTGGAAGAGTTTTGGCGAAGGCTGACATTCTGTCAGCATCGTTTTTGTGGTAGATGCCGTATACGGATGCTCCTGAGCCGCTCATGGATGTGTAAACTGCTCCCGATTGTGAAATAGCCTTTTTTAGCGATTCAATTTCCGGAAACTGGGAAAAAACACTTGCTTCAAACCTATTTAATATGTTGTTTCCCCATTTTTCGGGTTTTGTAGTTTGTACTGCTTTTGCCAAATCGATTTCCGGCTGTCGCGGTGTAACACCTTGATATGCTTGTTTTGTCGACACTGCAACGGGTGGTTTCACGATGAGTAACATGTAGTCGGACATGTCGATTTCCAGGGGGGAAAATACGTTCCCTATGCCGGTTGCCCGCATTGGTTTATTATAGATGAAAAATGGACAGTCGGCACCTATTCCCGTGGCATAAGCAGCCAATTCCTCTTTCTGTAATCCTAGAGAAAGAAGCTCGTTTAAGCCAACGAGCGTGAAAGCTGCGTCGGAGCTCCCTCCGCCCAGACCGGCACCATCGGGAATGATTTTGTGAAGATAAATATTGACAGGCGGAATTGGGAAATTGTCGCTCATTATTTGCCATGCGCGCATAACAAGATTTTTCTCCGGTGGACAATCAACTTTGTTGCCTGTGACTGTAAGTGTTGTCTTTGTGCCTTTGGCCGGGACAATCTCTAGAATATCGCACCATTTGGTTGGAAAGAAAATCGTGTCAAGATTATGGTATCCGTCGGGTCGACGAGAGGTGATTTCGAGACCAATATTAATTTTTGCGTTGGGAAATAGTATCATTTGTTATAAACAACCACTAAATGTTTTCGGGGCCTATCATTACGGCATCGATTTTGTAAATCACGTTACATCCCTCAAGTTTGTTGCTGATAAGGGAGTCGCATTGGGCGGGTGTGACTTGTCCGTTTTTAAATGGTAGTTCAACAATTTCGGTAATGTGTGAGCCGGGAATGATGGCTTTTTTCATTTGTTCCGCTCCGGGACTTTTTGCTAGCTTGGCGTATTCGTCATAGGTATAATGGGTGAATACGGTAGTTGACGTAATCCCGCGGCGATCGAGGAGAAACCCGTTTTTAAGTTTTATCGGTTTACAACAGGCGATGTCGGATGGCGCCGGATATGATATCACGGTTTTCCCGTCGTTGCTTAGTGTGATCGGAACGTTGTTGGAGAAGTCGCCATTGGTTTTGTAAATTATGGCCTTTGGTAAGGCTTTCGAACTGTTCCAGCCTGTTACGATAAGCGGTTTATCAACGATCAAAGTTTCAGCGGTAACGTCTTGGCTAATATCAGGTTGCCGCGCTGCCTTACAAGAAGGCAGTGCGGCAATAACTGTTGATAGGATTACAGAAAGTGAGATAAGTTTCATTTCTTGATAAAATGTGTGGCTATATTGCCGTTTTCAGTCGCTACTTGCATCAGATAATGTCCGGAGGCAAGATCTGTTACATCAATTTGAACAGAGGATTCAATACCTGCAAAGCGTTCAGATAGAACAACTTGTCCGTGTAGCGAGTAAACGATAACCGCACTGATCGGATTTGGTGCCGTTACATTGGCGAATGTTGTTGCCGGATTGGGCGTTACAATCAGTATTTTTGCTGCATTGTCCGTTATTTCGTCAATTCCGGTTTCCTCGTCGCCCATTGTGAATCGTACGCGACTTCCGATTTCGCGGCTATTGTAGCGGGGCACAACGAAATAGGGGCGTCCTGGCTGACCTTTGGGTATTGCTCCCTTTGCTATATAATTAACGGTTTCTCCGGATTTAATGTTTACTATGTCGGAATATAATTTGCCTGCTGAACTAACATAGCCGTCGCCGTCGTCATCGAAGTTTTCGTAAACAATTAGTTCGATCATTCCGTGGAAATCACCATTTAATGCCGATATTTTGCCTGTGAATTGAACGTTGTTCATCGGCACCTTACCATCGATTAAGTGCGACGGGCTGACGGTTGCTGTTATTGAACCTTCGGCTGTGGTTGTTACGGGGTAAAGGCTGGAAATGACTGAGTAGTTGCTGCCCGATTTAATCATGAAAGCGACATAATATTCATTGTTGGCAGCTAGGTTTTTAGCGTTGATTTCGGCCTCGACATCGACTGTAGAGTTAGCCTGTATCTCGATTACTTTCGAACTTGCTATCGATTCAACTGTAGCTGAGCCGGTTGATTCGTCGTAATTGAGAATGCCGCAATATATGAAATCGTTGAAATAGCTTCCGGAATTTTTGATTGTAACGTTCACGTTATACAATCCGTTGCATACCAATTGTGAAGGTATATCAGACGATTTCGCTTCTAGTTTGGCCGATGTGTCGGGTGTACTTACAGTTACAACGTCGTCATTTACAGTTAATGTGATATATTGGGGAGAAGTCAACGGAATCAATATTTTACTCCATGTTTTGCCGCTATTTAATGTGTAGGCCGGAGCAATCTGATATGTACCTGATGTGGTAATATTACTACAATTAAAGCTAATTGAACTATAACCGTAATTTGGGTTCAGGTTTGACGAATTGAATGAAGTGTAATATTCTATCTCGTTGGTTCCCATATTTTTAACCTCTACGCCAAAGCTAAGTGAAGGTATGGCAACCGGACTGATGTTGTAGAATACAGTACCGCTAACTTTTTCTTCCTTTTCATTTGGGAAGAGTGTTACCGAAGCATTACGGTTTATTATTGAGTTCGGTGCCGACAATCCGCTAGCACCAACCAAATAAGTGTATTCTGAATTTTCCTCAGGTAGTTTTATGTTGATTACCGCACCTTGTGTGGTGTTGTAGCCTCCAGTCCCGCCACCGATGCCAAGTGTTGAGGGGTCAAGCGCCGACAATTTGAAGTAGCCGTCGGATGAGCCACCCCAACCCCAATTGATGTGGAAATATCCATTGTCCTGATAGCCGTCGCATACGAAAGAGTGGCCGCCGCCATCGCCATGGCCGCTATATTGCACAGGGCGTTCAGCTTTGAGCTCGTTGTATATCATCTCTTCCCAGTCGGCCGTGTTGAAGAATTTGCGTTGGTGGTAAAATGCGCTTTTGTCGTAATTGAAATATTGGATATAGGCTCCCGGCAGTTTGTTGCTTTGTGCTCCGCTGGAATTTTGACCGTAGCCCATGTCGACAGATACGCCACAGGCGTGCATCAGTGTTGCAACAGCATCTTTTTCTTTGCTAGTCGAAGCTATGCCGTAGGTGTAGGTCATATTAGACCAATCGAAGGTTACCTTGCTAAAGTCCATCGATTGGCTTTCCTGACCCTTTTGTTCAACATTATTTACTTTATATGTGTATTCGAAAGTGTAGTCGTGGCTTCCTTGTCCTTTTGCTGGCCATTGGTGGTAGCGCATGATCTGAGCCATGGCAGTCGCAACGCAACCTGTTGGCGATTGTGAACCTGCCAGTACAGGAGTGTATAGGTTGTATGGTGCGCTCTGGTTCCATTTTGTTTGGATAAGGGGCGCGATCTCTTTCCATTGGCTATAATTAGAAGCGCTTTGGGCATAGGTGGCTATTTGTTGAGTTGGATGTTGCTGTTCGGCGTATTCAATCTGCTTCTGATACTCCGACAGCCACCATTTCATTGCCGGCGGGATATTGTTATAGTCAAAGCAACCTGTTGTTGAGTAGCCGAGAATAGGCTCGGCACAATCGCTAGCCGAAACAATTGTGTAGCCCGACATCTCGTTATTGAATACGTATATTGCTGCTTCGCCTGTCGCTTCCGATTCCAGTACATAGATTGGAGTGGTGTTAACCGACAGCTGTTTCTGTGTTGTGGTGGCTTTCTCTGCTCTGGCAATGGCCTGATGAGGAGTTAGTTGTACGGCATATGCCGGCAATGCACATGTTAGGGTTAACAAGGCGGCAACTGTTTTCGATTTTATTTGCATGGGTTTGATTATTGTAATTGATGGCTTCAATAGCTATATGAATACTGCAAAGTAACATAAAATTAATAAGATACGCAATAGCGAGCAGTTATAATGGCTCCTATAGCTCCGACTCATAAAATAAGGGAGCCGATACATTAGATGTATCGGCTCCGGTTATGTTTGGCTTAAAATATTCGATATGATTATTTTTTTGATGCCAGACGTTCTTTTAGTGCTGCGAGTTCTTCGAGGTCGCCAAGTGTTGTGCGTTCAACGGAAGTAGCTGCTGCCGGCTGTTCTTCTTTTTTTGTTTGACGACGAGCTGCTTTACGAGCTTCATTCTTTTCAGCTTTAGCTTCGTCCTCGAAGATGCGGCTGTGAGAAAGGAATATGCGCTTGTTGTCTTTATTGAACTCGATTACCTTGAAGTCGAGAGTTTCGTTAACTTTGGCGGGGGTGCCGTCTTCTTTAACGAGATGTTTGGGAGTTGCGAAACCTTCAACACCATGGGAAAGAGCAACTACGCCACCTTTGTCCTGAAGTTCAACGATTGTTCCTTGGTGGATTGAACCAACAGTGAACACTCCTTCAAGAGCATCCCAGGGGTTTTCTTCGAGCTGTTTGTGTCCCAGTGACAGGCGACGGTTGTCTTTGTCGATTTCGAGAACTTGTACGTCGATGTCGGCGCCAACTTGAGTGAATTCCGACGGATGTTTGATTTTCTTTGTCCAAGAAAGGTCGCTGATGTGGATAAGACCGTCAACACCTTCTTCGATTTCAACAAATACGCCGAAGTTTGTGAAGTTGCGAACTTTGGCTGTGTGTTTGCTGCCGATGGGGTATTTAACTTCAATATCGTCCCAGGGATCGTTCTTGAGCTGTTTGATACCGAGCGACATTTTGCGTTCGTCGCGATCGAGAGTAAGGATAACGGCTTCAACTTCGTCGCCTACTTTCATGAAGTCCTGAGCAGAACGCAGGTGCTGGCTCCAAGACATTTCAGAAACGTGGATGAGGCCTTCTACGCCGGGAGCGATTTCAACAAATGCACCATAGTCAGCCATGACAACAACTTTACCTTTAACCTTGTCACCAATTTTGAGGTCAGCGTCAAGAGCATCCCATGGATGGGGCTGGAGTTGTTTCAAACCGAGAGCGATGCGTTTGCGCTCGTCGTCGAAGTCGAGTATAACAACATCGAGCTCCTGATCGAGTTTTACGATCTCTTCGGGATGGCTTACGCGACCCCAAGAAAGATCGGTGATGTGGATAAGTCCGTCAACACCGCCCAGGTCGATGAATACGCCGTAGGAAGTGATGTTCTTAACAACGCCTTTGAGAACCTGACCGCGTTCGAGTTTGGCGATGATTTCGCGTTTCTGAGCTTCGAGTTCAGCTTCGATGAGAGCTTTGTGAGAAACAACAACGTTTTTGAATTCCTGGTTGATTTTAACAACTTTGAATTCCATTGTTTTGCCTACGAAAATATCGTAATCGCGGATAGGCTTAACGTCGATTTGCGATCCGGGGAGGAATGCCTCGATGCCGAATACATCGACGATCATGCCACCTTTTGTGCGGCATTTGATAAGACCTTTGATGATTTCGTCGTTATCAAGCGCTTGGTTGATGCGTTCCCAAGAGCGTGACATACGGGCTTTACGGTGAGAAAGAATCAGCTGGCCTTTTTTGTCTTCCTGATTTTCGATGAATACCTCAACTACGTCGCCTACTTTGATTTCGGGGTTGTAGCGGAATTCGCTCATGGGTATGATACCGTCGCTCTTGTATCCGATGTTAACCACTGCCTCGCGCTTGTTGAGGGCGATAATGGTACCTTCGATTACGTCTTTGTCCTTGACGGTGTTGAGCGACTCGTCATAGGTTTTGGTGAGTTCTTCGCGGGTTTTGCCACTTTGGGTGTCGCCATTTTCGTAGGCATCCCAATCGAAGTCCTCGATGGGGGAAGTTTTTACTTCGTTCATTTAAATAATGGTTAATAATAGGGTTAATTAATATTTTGCGCTCCACATTCCGTTGTTGGGTGACGGTTTGTGGATTGCGGTGCAAATTTAGCACATAAATTTCATTCCCACAAACATTTTGGCTACATTTGCACCGTATAATTATATGAAATATGCGAACCAATAATGCGAACCTACATATGGCTGCTTCGACAAGTAATGGCATTTGCCGATATTTGGTCATGGCAGCTTTTATCGTTTATGCGGTTTTGTCGTATTTCACCCCTTTGCAGGTGGACGACCTTTGGTATCTGGCTCAATATATTGGCGCCGACAGCAGAACGGGATATTTGTCTATGTGTATCGACCACTGGCTGATGCAAAACGGCCGATTAGGCAATATGATTTGTCCGTTGTTTGTCGGAATATTTCCGCCTATTGTACGAGCAGTGCTGATAGCCGCAGCTGTAGTGTGCTTGATGGTTATGTCGATTGAGCTGTGGCAACGTTCTGCAAAGTTAGTGCCGGTCCGATTTGTTATGTTCTGGTTGCTTTTTGTAGTTTGTTTGCCGTGGCATGACAATATTTTTGTTGATGATTTTGCCCTGAATTATGTGCTGTCGGCTCTTCTAAATGTGCTGTTTATAAGATATTTGATTTGCGACGAACGTGTCAGATGGTGGCGTCTGCCGCTAGCTCTTTTAGCCGGGTGGTCGCATGAGGGCGTCTCTGTCCCATTGTTGCTGGCAGTGTCGTTGGTGATTCTCCTTTTCAGAATTAGGCTTAGCCGCAGGCGTATTGTGTTGATGATTGCGTATGTTTGTGGAATATTGCTGGTTGTTGCTTCACCCGGTATTTGGCAAAGAGCCGGCGGAGCCGAAACGCAATTAGGATTTCGTCATTTTGCCCGTGTTGCTGTGGTGTGGTTCCCGGCCGTTACGGGGCTGTTGGTTGCTGTTTCGGTTTGTGCAATTGTGCCGCGTTGGAGAAGTGTGGTAATTCGGGCTATGCATAATATGATGTTTGTACTTGCTATTGTAGTTGCTTTGCTCACCTATGCGGTAGTGATATATTCAGGAGCGTCGTTCCGTGCGGCATTTTTTTCAGAACTGTTGGCTATAGTGGCATTTTTATCCGTTTTCTTCCCGGGAGGGCTTGCCCGTTACAGCCGATGGCTAGTTATTGGGGGATTGTCTTTTTTGGCGTTGTTTTTCGTTGGTTTGATTAAATGGCAATATATTTTCTACTGCCAGAGCAAGACAATTACTGAAAAGTTGGTATCGCAAAATGGCGGAGCGGTATATGGCCAAATTAAGTACTATGCTCCTTTTTTTACACTGGGCCAAACTACAGATGGACAGTGGCGTAATCCGCTGAACTATCAGCTTTTGAATGAGTTCTATAATTTTAAGTATCCTTCGGTAGCGTTGCCTTACGAGCTTGAAGGGTTTAAGGCAGAAGATTCTGCGGAATGTCTGGCCGGTGATGCCGGGGCTTTACGTGTTGGAGAATATTATGTGTTGCCGCAGAATGAAAGAATGTTAGCTGAAAATAATATATATGGTCCGATGTATATGTGGGGTTCGTTCCGTGTTACAACCGAGTCGGGGAATGAGCATGGAGTGTATGCGTCATTACTCGGATTTGAAACTGCCGGCGGCAGCATTTGGTACCTATTTCTCCCCGACAGAGCCTATTGGCTAGATAGCTACAAGGCAATTAGTTGGGAATAAGATGCCATGCCCATACGAAACAACAAGGCGATGAGTTGAATATGTGTAACAACTCATCGCCGTGTTATTCGTTTTTTTTATGTGGCTATAGTTCTTTTGCTATGGCAGAGGCAATGTCGGCCATGTCTTTGTCGTCGAGCTTCAGTTTTTCGCGATGGAAATCCATGTCGCCCTCGTTGTTGAGTGGAATCAAGTGGATGTGGGCATGAGGTACTTCCATGCCCAGTACGGCAACGCCGATGCGTTTGCAAGGCAGCGTTTTTTTCATTGCCGTAGCTACGCGTTTTGCGAAAAGTTGCAGTTCGGCATATTCTTCGTCGGTGAGGTCGAATAAATAGTCAACCTCACGGCGTGGAATCACCAATGTGTGCCCCGGCACAACGGGGTTTATGTCGAGAAATGCGTAATGTTTTTCGTCCTCGGCAACTTTGTATGACGGTATCTCGCCGGCTGCTATTTTAGAGAAAATTGAAGCCATATCAGAATGAGATTTCAACAATTTCAAATTTTGCAATACCGGCAGGTATTTTTATCTCTACAATCTCGCCAAGTTTGTGGCCGAGTAGTCCTTGAGCTATCGGAGTCGACGATGCCAGTTTCTTCTCTTTAAGGTTTGCTTCGGAGTCGGCTACGATTGTATATTCCATAACCATTCCGTTTGCTATATTTTTGATTTTAACCTTGTTGAGAATCTGAACTTCTTCGCAGTTAAGTTTGCTGTCGTCGATAATACGGGCATTGGCAACGAGGTCTTTCAGCTGAGAAATTTTCATTTCCAACATTCCCTGTGCTTCCTTGGCAGCGTCATACTCAGCGTTTTCCGACAAGTCGCCTTTATCGCGGGCTTCAGCGATAGCGCGGGAAATTTCAGGACGTTTAACTGATTCGAGATAGGCTATTTCGTCCATTTTTTTCTTGTAGCCTTCACGGGTCATGTATGTAATTGCCATATATTTAGTTTTTTAATTACAAAAAAATTAAAGGAGTCTCGCCTTAGGCATGGACGAGATCCTTCTTATCACGATTTCTGTCGCGCAACTTTTTGCGCATGTTCTACGTTACAAAGTTAATAAATTTTTTAGAAGCGAGCAAATTATTTATTATGTTGTAAAACATAAATCATAGTATGCGCCTGAGAATGTGATGTATGCCTCTGCCACCTATGGCCGTGTAGCGGCAAGCTAATTTCAGCATTAGTCTTTGTATTGGCGATGTAGCGTTGTTGAGCACAGTTTTCATTAGTCGGTTGCAATTATCTTTGCTTTTTTCGTGAAGGTATAGCCCGGCTAAAACCGCGCGTTTGAGATTGATGTGTTTTATATATTCACCTTTGTTGGCCAAGATGAAATCAATTTCTGCGGCATCAAGTGCTTTTTCCCATTTGTCAGGCTCTGCGCTGAACGATGAGCCTGTTATCGAAGTTTCCTGACAGCGGATGTATACTGTTGGCTCGTGATGTAGGGCAACAATCGAGGGCCGGCTTAGAAGTAGTCGCATTCCTAGTTCGTAATCGTCCCATCCGCGCAATGACGAATTCCAGCCACCGCAGTCGTGGAAAAGCCGTGTTTTGGCGGTGTATTGCTGGGTCGACATAATCCCGTTGAATATGTTGTACCAAATATGGTTGTTGTCTGGAAAGCGTTTCCTGATTTTTTTTCCGGAGAGCAATTGCATGGTTGTGTCCCAACCTATCAGGTTGGCAGAAGGGCTTTCCTTGATAGTCTCGATTATTTGACTTATATGTGATGGGTGCATTAAGTCGTCGGAATCGAAAAATAATGTCCATGGAGTTGTCACATTGTCTAACCCTTTGTTGCGTGCTGCGGCTGCGCCTGCCTGTGACTCTCTTAGTACGGATATGGGAAAAATTTCAGAACGGTTGTCCGCTGCCCATTGTTTTATTACCTGCAGTGTGTTGTCTGATGAATTGTTATCGACAATAATCAGCGAGGGCTTTATCTTTTGTGAAGCAATGCTATCAAGAGTTTCCGTTACCAACGAGGCTCGATTGAAAACCGGAACAACGACGGTTATTATGTTGGAGGCAGATCTCATTTGATTCCACGTTTAAGTAATTTCTTAATCTTGTATGCGCAATTCCACGAGTAATTGTTGGCTGACAATAAAATACTTATGTTCATTTTGTCGCAATAGGGTAGCAAAAGCAATTGCCGTCGCAGATGCGGGTTGCGTGAATTGAACATCAGTTTCGCCAGATGCTTGAAAGAATCGCGGTAGTAGCTGGATAAATCGGTAAACGGGATATTTAAGATACGCTGTAGCTCCAGCACAAGTTTGTATATGCCATAATAGAAAACAAAGGCTTTTTCGGCCGATGTTTGCTTCGAAATTGTATTTTCAGTTACGGTGTAATTAAGCGTGATTTGTGGAAGGAAAGCAATTTTTCCGGCTGATGCTGTTATTGCCGACAGCTGTAGGTCCTCGCAAGTGAGCCATTGGCTTTCAAACAGCTCGGGATAATTCTCCATTGCCGACATAACGATGTCGCGGCGATACATAGCCGTGCACAAATGAATCAGCGGATTAGGATTATGGGAAACAATTGGAGTTAGCAATTTTTTGCCGTCGGTAACCGGACTGAACAGTTGAGGATATGACGAGGGCGATATGTATGAGGGTGAGACACAGTTTGTGGTAGGGTTGAAGCATTGCCAGCCCGTATGGACAAGCGTTATGTCGGTATTCTCGTTGAGGATGTCGAACTGGCGTTGTAGTTTATTTGAATCGACCCAAAAGTCATCGCCTGCGCAATCGGCTATGAATCGTCCGGTGGCTTGACGTATAGCATCGAAATAGTTGCTGGCAACTCCCATGTTTTTTACCCTTCTGATATATCGGATAGTTCCGGGATTTTGTTCGACATATCGTAAGCATACAGCTTCGGTAGAGTCGGTTGAACAATCGTCGGCAACGATAATCTCGAACGAAACCGTACAATTTTGGCACAAAATAGACTCTAGCGTACGCCCAATCGTATCCTCCTGATTATATGTCGCTACAATTACGGAAATATCCATTATTACATTGTGATATTTTGCAACTCATCGGCAAAAGCGCTTCTGAGGGTCAAGGCATTGAACTTTTTATTCCATTGGTGATAGGCTGCATTGCGTAATTCCAAGTATGCGTCATAATCGGATATGAAAGGCTGTAATTCACCGGCAATTTGCATCGGGTCAAATTGAGCTGGGAGCAGTATGCCGCATTCAGAATTGACAATCTCTGAAATTCCGCCTACATTGGTGGCTATTACCGGAACGCCATATGACAATGCTTCTGTAATTGCTATCGGCAACCCTTCGGTTGAACTAAAAAGCATCAGCCAATCAATAGCAGTTGTTTCATAAAACTGACGCACTTTGTTGTTTGGCAAAGCACCTTTCAGTTCAATATGCAGATTGGTGGGCAATGTGGCGCGTGATGTGTGTATTTTGTTGCGAAGGTCGTTCATCAGCACCCCATCGCCAATATGAATCCACTGTACTGTTTTGAATGGGAACGCTGAAGCTACGGCGATTGCTGATTCAAGACAAAGATGCACACGCTTTTCGGGGGCGACGCGTGCACACGACAACAGGGTTATTATATCACTGTCGCGCTGAGGTGCCGGCGATTGCGCGCCCGGTGGAATAGTTCCAAGAAGTTTGGTTGAAATCTTTGCTTTGTATTTAGGGTAGCTTTGGGCTATGTATTGCCGACCATCGTTGCTGGCACAATAAACTGCCGAGAGGGTTGAAAGCGACAATTGTCGAAGATAATGGAGACGATGTTTGATTTCCGAATCGAACACGTCGTGGCCATGGGCACGTGTCACAGCTTTATAGCTGTTGAAAAAAGTAAAGGCGTCCGTTACGAAATCGAACCAAAATGAGTAAAGCAAAGTTGATTCGGAATTTAGGTTGTTGTGCCTCAGAACTTGCTTTATTTGTTTGGCCGAACGGCGAGTATTCATTAAATAAAACATCGCCGATAAAACTTTACCGGGGTTGCGTGTCTCTTTTAAAACCGCAGGAACCTGACTTAAAACCCAGCTATTAAACAGCCATGGCAGCCGTAGCGGTTTAAATCGGGTTGACAGGCTGTTGGCCATTGTTGTATCGACAATAACATTAGGTATATTTATCTCGGTCTGTTTTCCCGTGACACGGTGAGGAACAATAATAACTCGCTTGAAACGCTTGGCAAGCGCTTCAAGCTCAGGATATACGAACACTTCTTCCGTGAATGAACGGAACGGAAATGAGTCGGTGAAAAGTACCAGATTGGTTTCTTTATCGGGCATGCCCTAGAAGTGTCGGCCTATTGTGGATGTTAAATTTTCATAATCGTCGACACGCTCAATCAGTTCGCCATTAACGAATAGATACGAAACCGGGACAGCCTGAACATTGTAGTTCACTAGAACCTGACGGGCGTTGCTTGCTACCGGCGGGTTATAAACTGTTATCCAAGGCAGGTTATTGGCTGATTGTTTCCAGAAGAATTCATCGTCATCGAGAGCCACCTGATATATTTCGAAGCTATTGTTTTTGTATTTAGAATATGCTTCGCTCAAAGCCACATTCAGTGCTGGTGATATATCGGCGCCGTAAACCGTGAAGTTTAACAGCACAACCTTATTGTTATTTACAGCATCGGACAGTTTGTATTCCTTTCCAGTGTTGTCTGTAAGTGCTATGTCGTAATAGCCGATTTCTTTTATCTCAAAATTGCCTGTAGCCTGCGAGCCGGCAGCTTTGTTTGCCAGATAAACGCTCTTTAGGAATTTGGTACGTGGGTCGCTCGGACGTTGTTCGGTAAATGAGTTGGCAACAGCTCCAAGCACGCGGTTGTCGAGCGATAGTGATGGATCGAATATGAATCGGTTGCCAATCTGTTTACATATGATATAATAAGATACAATATCTGCTGGATTCGCCAATATCATTTGCGACAGGTCGCGTTTTAAAATTGAGTCGGACAGCGCACCGTCAATCCCTATCGAGTCAACGCTTTGTTTAATTCGTTTGTCAACCTGTTGGATACGATTGGCCGATTCAGAACCTGAAATTGTTGCATTCGAAGCGAAATTGTCGGATGTTGTTTCTATCTCAATGGTTTCTATGCTGTCGATTGGAAAGTAAACGTAGCTTTTATTGTAAGCCAGACGGAAAATGTCGGGGTAGCCCAGCGGTTTACGGCTGTAGGAGAATTTGCCCTTATTATCGGTCGATAATGTGTCGATAGGCAACCAAACTCCGTTTTCGGCCACTTCTATGGCTATCGGCGCGTTTTCAGCGCCTTCGATTGTGCCTTTTACTGTCCATTCATTTTTGTTGCTGCAGGCGGTGAAAAGTGCGGAAGAAATCGTTGCGAGCAATATGTATCTGAGGGGTTTCATATGATGATGTTTTCGCGTTTAATTTATTCTGAGACAAAGTTAACGAAAATAATTAAAGAATACGTATTTTAAACGGTACTATCGAGGCTTTTGAGCTTGTTCATTGCGTGATAGCAATTGTTAAGGTCAGTGGTGTAATGGTTATGGATGGCTTGAAGCTGGGTGTTGTCCTGTGGAGTTCCACGAACAGCCATAAAGTCGGCTTCGCGGTATTTTTTGTCGTCAGGGCTGAAGCCTATCTGCATGCTTTCGTCGAATTCCTTTAATCCATCGGCCATTCGTTTGCTCTCCATAACGGTTACTGTTTCGGCCCATCGTTGCAGCAGGGCCAAAGCTGTTCTTACAGTAAGTTTGTGCGGTTCGATTGAGTAAGCCTTATAGAAGTTCTGGTAGATATAGTCGAATACAAGCTTCAAGTAGCTGTTGCTTAACTCGTTAATACGCTCGAGTAGCTTGTCGATACTATCGATTTCTCCGTTAATTATCGGTAGAACAATTTGTTCGCGCGCATAGTTGCGTGGCACGAGTAGGCCGAGCAAGTCGATCCACCCCTCGTTGTTGGGTATTTCGCCGGGGAAGAGTTGTTCACCTATGGGTTTGTCGGCAACGAGTTCCGTTTCGTTGATCAGCATTGTAAGATATTTACCTACGAAGAAATCGATAGCAAAAGCATAGTTTTCGCGACCCGATATTATACTTTCGTGTTTGATCGAGAAATTATATTGGTCAACAATTTTCGGGTTAGTCTCGCAATCGGCCAACAGTTGAAGCCCGCGGTACATTTTTGTGACGTTCAAAGGGTTTATGATGTCGTAGTTTATAACATCCATGTTGCCCATTGAGCTATCGCGTTTGTCGCGTCGGGGCCACTTCATAAGGTCGCGGATTAGACCGGCTGTGCACACAACAGCGCCCGGGGCAACATGAGTATGCCCATTCTTTCCCAGGACTATGGAATAGGGAAACATGCTCGTGTCGGGATGGTTGTAGTGCGCTCCAACTATAATGGAGAACTGCCCAAAATGAGCAGGCCAGAGCACGTATGAGTTGCTGCCTGTTTTACAGCCGCGCTCCATCACACCATGATGCATCGGTCCAAGGCGGTACATATGGTTGCTTTGATTCGTGCCACTCCCGGCGTTGAAGAATGAAAAAATGCCGCCTATAAGCAGCGACGCTTTGTGGTGTGATTCAGTGTGTGGGCCGGCAATGATTGAGCAGGCTTCGCCGCATTGAAGATTGCAGTTGGCAAATATTAATGAATGTGTGGCAGTGAATCCGTTAGCTATTGTCGTGGCCTGGCCGATGAATGCGTTTTGAAGCATTGAACCGTTTGTGACACAGGCTTGCGAGCATACTATAAAATTTTCGGCTACAACACTGTTGGCTATCCTGCATCTGTTCCCGATTGTACCGTTAGTTAAAACTGATACATTGGAAATAATGGTATTATCGCCGATATTGACGTCGGAAATTGAGGGACAATTTTCAATAATCGTGTTTTTCCCGATTTGACCATAGTCGGAACGGCACGATTCGATGTAGGCATCGGAAATACGCTCAAGAGCCTCGATGAAATTCTTCCGATGGCGATATAGAGCATTCAGATAGGCTACCTGTGCCGACATTTTATCGTAAAATTTTATTGCTCGACCGCCGGTTTCGTCCATCACGTTGGCTTCGGTGCCGTTGCCAAAGGTTGCGTTTCGATGGCAATAAATGCTGCCAACCGATGAAATGAAAGTTCCTTCGCCAATCTTATAGTTGGATATTGATCCGGAAACACTTGAAATTCTAACGTGTGGGCCAATCTCGCAATTATGGATCGATGCATTGTAAATTCCGCAAGGCTTTTTTGCTCCGGCTTCGTTAGCAATCATTCCGCGGGGTGAGCCAAGCTTTATAGTTCCGGAGAAATTAACATTTTGGTATCGTTCGGCCAAAAAATCACAAACCAGTATGCCATGCCAATTTTCGGCCGTGCAGTTTCTGCTTTTTAGTGCGAATATTTCTTCTTGTGTCAGTAAGCGATAGTTTTCCAGTTGCATAAGTTAGCGTGAAATGAAGTGTGTCTATAATTACTGCTCAGTTTCGCAGTCGTCGTATTTTTGGAAAAGGAAGTCGTTGTAGGGGAATCTCATAGTATGAACCTCCTTGGCTTTCTCGTACAGGATTTCTTTCAGTTTGTCGATGTTTATTTGCTTTTTTGCCGATATGAAAACGCAGTCGGTAGTTCCCAAACGCCTGCGCCATGAGGTCTCAAGCTCGTCGAGCGATATATTTTCCTTTGAACGGGGCGTCAGATCGTCTTCATCTTTGGGTGTATAAGAAAATGCATCGATTTTGTTGAAAACCATTATCATTTTTTTTCCCGACAAGTCGCCGCAAATTTCCGATAATGTTTTATTTACAACCTCAATCTGTTCTTCAAACTGAGGGTGGCTGATGTCGACTACGTGAAGCAAGATATCTGCATCGCGTACTTCGTCGAGTGTCGATTTGAATGAGTTCACAAGGTGGGTTGGTAACTTGCGAATAAACCCCACGGTGTCGGTGAGCAGAAACGGCAAGTTGTCGATAATAACTTTGCGTACGGTAGTGTCTAATGTGGCAAAAAGTTTGTTTTCGGCAAAAACATCACTTTTGCTCAGTAGATTCATCAGCGTCGACTTGCCAACATTAGTGTAGCCAACTAGGGCAACGCGCGTCAGTTTGCCTCTGTTTTTGCGTTGTATCGATTTTTGACGGTCGATATTTTGCAATTCTGTTTTGAGCCTGGAAATTTTATCGAGAATTATTCGTCGGTCTGTCTCGATCTGGGTTTCACCGGGACCACGCATTCCGATACCTCCTCGCTGGCGCTCGAGGTGAGTCCACATTCTAGTTAATCGTGGAAGTAGATATTGGTATTGAGCCAGCTCAACCTGAGTCTTGGCGTTGGCTGTTTGGGCACGTTTGGCAAAGATGTCGAGAATAAGGCTGGTGCGGTCGAGAATCTTTATCTTCAGTTCATTTTCCAGATTGGCAACCTGCTTCGAAGTGAGGTCGTCGTCGAATATTGCAAGCTCAATCTCGTTATCTTCAACATATTGCTTTATTTCGTCTAGTTTCCCTTTGCCTACATAGGTACGCGGATTGGGAAAATCGAGGCGTTGCAAGAACATCCGGTATATAGAGGCCCCGGCTGTGTCGGCCAGAAAAGCCAACTCGTCTAGATACTCCTTTGCTTTCGTTTCGTTTTGTTGTTGTGTGATCAAACCTACGAGAACAGCGCGTTCGGGCAGTTGATCGTTTATTGTAGTGTCTATCATAGACCTATAATTTTATTGTATTCTTGCGGGTTGTTTATTATTGAGAGCGCTTCGATAAACACAGGCTCCTGGTGATTATCGATCATATAATATGATCCGGAATCGTATAAATCGCGCGCCAGCAGGGCTTTCAATGTTCGGCGTATGGTTGGCTCGCTTTTGTTGAATTGTTCTTCATTGTAGACAATACCGGCGTTTTCGGCCTGATTTTTAAGTTGGTCGATCATCTGGTCGGTTACCTCGAAATTCTGGTCGAAATCGCGGTTGACAGGATATTTTTTCATCAGTTGCTTCCTGTTCTTGTCGAGATAGTTGAGGGCATATTGAATGAATACGCCTTTCGACATTATCTCTTTATAATAAGGCGTAAACCATGTGGTGTCGAGCGCAACAAATCTGTCGGGTAAAATTCCGCCTCCACCATAAACAACTCGGCCGGTACGCAAGGTTTTATAAATTAATGAATCGGCAACATGAATGGAGTCGCGATGCATCAGCTCGCCGTTTTGCAGACGGTTCTTGAGGTCGGAATAATAGTCGTCCTGTTGCCCCTTAACATAGGGGCGTTGAATTGAACGGCCTGATGGGGTGTAATACTTGGCCGTTGTCAGGCGGATCATAGAACCGTCGGGCATTTGGAACGGACGTTGTACTAGACCTTTGCCGAATGTGCGGCGCCCAACAATTACTGCGCGGTCGTGGTCCTGCAGCGCTCCGGCGAGGATTTCGCTAGCCGAGGCTGAATTTTGGTTCACCAACACCACTATGCGGCCGTCGAAGTTGCTCACCTGACGTGCCAGATAATCGTGACGTGGCGAATGCTCGCCTTCGGTGTAAACAACCATGTCGCCGCGGTTGAGGAATAGTGAAGCAATTGAATGGGCTGCGTTTAGGTAGCCTCCGGTGTTGTTCTGAAGATCGATTAGCAGATTCTGCATACCCTGCTTGGTCAGATTGCGCATCGCTTCCTTGAATTCGTCGTAGGTGTTTTCGGCAAAACGAGAAATACGTATGTAGCCGGTTTTGTCATCGGCCATATACACCGACTCAACGCTGTGAATAGGAATATCGTCGCGGGTAATGACAAAATCGATAGGCTTGGACTCACCGTTACGGAGTACTTTAACGTTGACTTTCGTTCCCTTGGGCCCGCGCAAACGTTTCATAATGTCGCGCTGTTTCATCTTCACTCCGGCTACAATTGTGTCGTTTACCTCAATGATGCGGTCGCCGGGCAAAATGCCAACTCGTTCCGATGGACCTGACGCTATGGTAGAGATTACATAGATTGTGTCTGTCGACATGTTGAACGAGATGCCGATGCCGGAAAAATTACCATCAAGAGGCTCGGTGAGTTCTTTTGTTTCCTCAGCTGTTGTATAAGCAGAGTGGGGGTCGAGAGTTTTCAGCATGGCGCGGATTGCTTCGTCGGCAATGGTGTCGCCGTTGACCGGTTCCATATAGAAGCGCTCAATTAATCCTTGCACATATTGCAATTTTTTTGCCGGTGGAAATTGCATGTACTGTGCCGACAAATTGAATTGCGACAATATCAACAGCACTGCTGTTGCTATGAGAATCTTGAATAAGTTATTTTTGGTCATGATAAATAGTTGAATATTTGCATTTAAACAAACTTTGCGAGCATTTCGTTTAGCTTGGCTGCAATTTATTCTGGCACGAATGCACTGACATCGTAGCCGCAACGGTCGAGATCGCGAACCATTGTCGAACTGATATATTGTAGCTCGGGAAGGGTGAATAGAAGCACCGTCTCGATTCCGGCTATCTTACGGTTTGCATAAGCCATGTTTTGTTCATATTCATAGTCGGCTACAGTGCGTACGCCACGGAGTATAAATCCGGCATTGTATTTGCGGGCAACGTCGACTGTTAAACCTTCGTAGCTGATAACTTCAACTTCACTTCGGTTGGCCATAATTCCGGCTATGTGTTCAACTCGCTCAGCCGTTGGACGGTAACAACGTTTACTGTCGTTAACTCCTACGGCAATTATGATTTTGTCGAACAGTTCTAATCCACGTTCGACAATCGATTGATGACCAATTGTGAAGGGGTCGAAAGTGCCCGGATATATAGCTATGCGTTCATGAGATTTGTGAATCATCTTCAATTACCAGATTGTTTATAATAAAATCCTGACGGTCGGGCGTGTTTTTTCCCATATAAAATTCAAGCAGTTTGTCAACGGCGTCTTCTTTGCGAAGCGTAACCTTGTCGAGCCGCATGTCGGGACCGATAAATCCGCGGAATTCCTCGGGAGATATTTCACCAAGACCTTTGAATCGTGTTATTTCTGCCTTATCGCCCAGTTTAGCTATTGCGGCAAGGCGTTCTTCGTCGTTATAGCAATAGAATGTCTCATCGGAACCTTTTGCTGATTTTTGTTTTGCGCCCAGCCGACGGGTTGTTGTTCGGTTTCTGACGCGGAACAAGGGGGTTTGGAGCACGTGAACATGCCCCATTTTAATCATGTCGGGGAAGAATTGCAGGAAATATGTGAGTAGCAGCAGGCGGATATGCATTCCGTCGACATCCGCGTCGGTTGCGATTATAACCTTGTTGTAGCGGAGGTTCTCGATGCTTTCGTCGATATTTAGGGCTGCGCGAAGGAGTGCGAATTCTTCGTTTTTGTACACTTCGGGCAGCGGCATGCCAAATGTGTTCAATGGCTTGCCTCGCAGTGAGAACACGGCCTGAGTTTCGACGTTGCGTATTTTTGTTATTGAACCTGCTGCCGAGTCTCCCTCGGTGATGAATATTGAGGTTTCTTGCTTTAAGTCTTCGTCGCCTTTTGTGTCGTTGAGGTGCAGGCGGCAATCAAGGAGTTTCTTATTGTGGATAGCTATTTTTTTAGCTTTTTCGCGCACCGACTTTGTTAATCCGGCAACAGCTTTCCGATCGCGTTCGTTCTGTTGTATTTTTTTTAGGAGAATGTCGGCTGTGTCAAGGTCGATATGGAGGAAATCGTCGAGTTCCTTTTTAATGAAATCGCCAACAAATTTCACAATTGTTGGCCCTTCGGGAGCGATGTCACGCGACCCAAGTTTTGTTTTTGTCTGCGATTCGAACTGTGGTTCTTGAACTTTTATCGATATTGCCGCAGCAATGCCGTCGCGTATGTCGGCATAGTCGAAATTCTTTCCATAATATTCCTTGATAGTGCGTGACATAGCTTCGCGAAACGCCGACAAGTGGGTGCCGCCTTGGGTAGTGTGCTGGCCGTTTACAAAGGAATAATATTCTTCGCCATGTTGGTTTGTATGGGTTATTACTACCTCAATGTCGTTCCCATGCAGGTGGATAATGGGGTAGAGTGTCTGGGCTGTAAGTCGCTCATTTAGCAGGTCGAGCAATCCGTTGCGCGATGAATAGCGTTTGCCGTTGAGGTAAATGTTGAGGCCGGTGTTGAGATAGGTATAGTTTTTTATAAGTTGAACGATATAGGCCTCGCGGTAGATGTAGTCGCGAAACAGTGATTGGTCGGGCGTAAATGTTACCGATGTGCCATTTGGCTCGTCGGTTGGGATTATTCCGGTGTCGGATAGCTTCTCGCCGCAACAATATGTTATTGTACGAGCCTCGTTTTGCCGGCATGAGGTAATGGTGAATTGGGTGGATAAAGCGTTTACGGCTTTTATGCCCACTCCATTGAGACCTACTGATTTTTTGAAAGCGGAGGAATCGTACTTCGCGCCTGTATTCATGCGCGACGACACATCTTCAAGCTTGTCAAGTGGAATGCCACGGCCATAATCGCGCACCGATACAGTTTTTTCTGTAACATCAATGTCGATTTGCTTGCCGTTGCCCATCATGAATTCATCGATGGAGTTGTCGATAACCTCTTTCAAAAGCACGTAAATGCCGTCGTCGCTTTGCGAACCGTCGCCGAGTTTCCCGATATACATGCCCGGGCGCAGACGGATATGCTCGCGCCATTCAAGGGTCTTAATGTTGTCGGAAGTGTAATCGGTTATGGCTTCCTGCGATTTATCGGAGGGTATGGGAGTAGTATCGTTGCTAGTCATAATGTTGGTAATAACCAACAAATTTACGAAAAAATACGGAAACTAGTTGTTAAAATTTTTTATCGTGCGATATATGTGCTTGCTGTTTGAACTGACGGAGTAATTCTGCTGCTTTTTGACGGGTTTCGGTACTCATTACCGATTCTGCAAAAATTGAATAAATATATTCAATGGCTACTTCGGAGGGGTGCACCATATTGGCAGCATAGAAGCGATAATCGCGCAAATCGTCGATCATTATCTCATAGGCTGGGAAATAAATCGCATTATCGGGGAAGTCGGCTACCAGGCGATCAATTGCGAGCAGAAGTGTGGATTTGCTTATACTGTTGCCGTGTGCGCCGTCGGCCAGATGACGAATGGGGCTGACTGTGAATATGATTTTTTGCTGTGGGTTGCGTGCAAGCAGTTCGCGTATCATTTTTTTCCACAATCCGTGGATTTGGGTTGAAGCCAGCATCTCGCGGCTGAATGTGTCGGGATGGAGTTTGTGGCAGTTGCCAACAATTTGGTTTGTAGCGCGGTGACGGAAAACGTAAGCAGTTCCGAAGGTAATAATCAGGGCTGAAGCATGAGCCAGTTTATCGGCGGCGAGGGTTGTGGCTGAGTTGATTTTTTGCAGGCATTGTTCTGGCGTATCGGCGCTGAATCTGGAATGGTGGTTGAATGAGTGCCATTTCCCTTGGTGCTCGAAAATGTCGTCAATGGTGTAGGGCCTACGATATAGGATGTCGAGTAGGGTAGATGCTATAGACGCAGGGTTGTACAGAGTGCCGCAGGGGTTTACGGCTACGTCGAATCCGTGTTGCAAAAGTTTTGCACCGATATTGTCGGTAAAGCAGGATCCGATCATTATAACGGGGCGCTTGTGATCGATGATGCCGCTAAGGCCTTTTAGCGGGGCTATGGCAGTTCTGAATTCCATTCGTTAGTACATTTGATAGTCGATTGACAATACCTGAAACTCTGTACGCCGGTTAATTTGGTCGGCAACCTCCTGGTCTTCTTCGCTTAGAGCTTCAATAAATTCCGGTGTTAACACGTCGCCCTCCTTAAACTGAGGATACAAACGAGCCAATCGTTTTGTGATAGTTTTCGGCCGTGATTTACCGTAGCCTTGTGGCTGTAGGCGCTTGGAGTTTATGCCTGCTTTTACAAGGTAGTCGATTACTGACTGGGCGCGTCGTTGCGATAGTCCGATATTATACTCTTCACTGCCCCAACGATCGGTGTGTGAGGCCATTTCGATTGTGACATTGGGATTGTCGCGAAGCACCTGTGCCATTGAGTCGAGGGCGGTTTTCGATTCGGGTCGTAACGTTGCTTTGTCAAAATCATAGAAAATGTTGTCGACAACGTTGGGTTTGTTTATTGACGCCAGCACGAAATCTACATTGTATTCGGCATCCTCTTCGGCCATGTCCGATTCGAATTCTTGCTTTGCGTTCAGATAGCCCCTGGCTCCAGCTAGCATCACGTAGTGTACACCGCGCTGCAGGGGAAATGAGAATGTGCCGTCGGGCTTGCCTATGGCTTTTTGGTTGGATCCGTCGTCGCCGATTATTCTTATAACGGAGTTGGGCACGGGTTCTTCGTCTTTGTCAACTACAACTCCACTTATGTTTATTTTCAAATCGGGTAGTTCGAATGAAAATATGTGATCATATCCTCGTCCGTCGGTTCTGTTGGAACTGAAAAATCCTGATTCGCCTTTCCCGAAAGTGATTCCAAAGTCGTCAGAAGCCGAGTTGATAGGCGCTCCCATATTTACGACTTTCCAACCACCCAAAGGAGTCATTTGAGCACGAAATATGTCGAGCCCGCCTAAACCGGCGTGGCCGTCGCTGGAAAAGTACAGCACCGAATCGGAGCGCATGTATGGAAATTCTTCGTTACCCGGAGTATTGATGAACTCGCCAAGGTTTTCCAACGTGCCAACACGCTCTTTTAGGTTTATACGCCATATATCTTTTCCCCCGTAGCCGCCGGGCATATCGGAGCAGAAATAGAGCCAGTTCCCGTCGGGCGAAACGGCAGGATGTCCGTAGCTGGAAAGTGTGTCAGCTGTTATCTCGAACTTAACGGGGGCGCTCCAAGAGGCGTCGGAACGCTGTGATGTGAATAACTCAACGGCTGTATGGGCGTTAATTTCGCGTCGGGCGCGGGTGAGATACATGGTTGAACCGTCGGGTGAAAAGGAGATAATGCCTTCTTCGTGGTCGGTGTTAAGCTCGCCTTCGGCTGGCTGTGGACGCTCCCATTGCCCGCGTTCGTTCTTCTTTGCCATCCATATATCGTGCTTTTTCATACCGGTGATTTCGCTGCGGTGTGTGCCGTTTACCTTTTCGTTGGTTGTTGTGAAGTATAGCACTTCGTAGTCGCTGCCCGGAAGAAACATTGGGGCAAAGTCGGCTCGGCGTGAGTTGAACAGCTTGGCATTTTTTACAATGTAGCGTGTGGGGTTTTGTTTTATGTTCATGCCTAGGCGGCATCCTGCGATTCCGGTTAATGCGGTGGCTGAATCGGCCGGATGCGTTGCCAGATAATCGTTGTAAGCCATTTCTGACTCGCGATATTTGCCTTCGGCTTGCATAGCTTCGGCCATGTATAGGATTGCGGTCGAATCGGGATAGCCGTAGCGGATTGCGTTTTGGAAGGCGGCTGTCGCGCGGGCGTTCATGCTCAACTTACGATAGCATAGCCCCATTTTGTAGGCAACCTCGCCTCGCAGGGGTCTTTCCTCACGTTGAGTCAACTTGTTGTATACCTTTCGGTAAGTTTTTTGCGCGTCGTAATATTCGCCGCGTTCCATTTGTTCGTTGGCCACGGAAAGTTTCGCGCCCGAGCAACCCGACAAAACTAGTAATATAATGAGTATTAATGGGAATCGATTCATGATTGCGAATGGTCGTTCTACTGTATAACGCAGCAAATGCTCATTTTATTTCATTGTCAGAAACCGATGTGCCGTCGATGGCGGAAATTTTTTCAACCAGCTGCTGCGCATGGTCGCGCCTTATGCGGAGAACCATGCTACAATTGTTGTCGAACTGTTGGCTGATAATTTGAGCTCCGCTATCCTTAACCAGTTTCATAACGGAGTTCATCGATAAATAAGGATATGTGAAATTGATTGCTGCCGTTTCGTGTAGCTCTATTATATTGCCTGCCAAGATAGCTTCGCGCGCGGCCTCCCGATAGGCTGAAATTAGACCGCTGGTTCCTAGTTTTATTCCCCCGAAATATCGCACAACAATTATTATGATGTTTGTTAGCTGAAAAGAATTTATCTGGCCGAGTATAGGCTTGCCGGCTGTCCCGGATGGCTCGCCGTTGTCGTTGCTTTGGAAGGTTTTTCTGTCTGCGCCGAGCATGTAGGCCCAGCAAACGTGACGCGCGTCGTGGTATTTATTCTGATACTCTGTTATTGCGTCTTTTGCTTCGGCGGTTGTTTCAATTGGTATTGCAAAGGCGAGAAATTTACTCATTTTTTCGCGATACCATCCTTCGGCCGGGGATTCGAGAGTTAAATATGTGTCGGCCATTGTACTATACGTAAATCATTTTACGGGTTATGCCTCCGTCGATAACGATGTTCTCGCCATTGATGAACGAGTTTTCTTCCATAGCGAGCCATAGGCATGTGCGCGATATGTCCTGTGGGGTTCCAACCCGGTTTGAAGGGTGCTGGCGGTGCTCGTCGGGCGTAAGGGCGTTGTAGTTCTTCGTCTCGATCCATCCCGGCGAAATGGAATTGACTGTAACGCCCATATTTGCAAACGACATCATAAGCGAATGCGTGAGAGCGATGATTCCTCCTTTCGATGTGGAGTAGGCTTCAGTGCCGGGTTCGCTCATGAAGGCGCGTGTGGAGGCTATGTTAATTATTCGGCCATATTTTTCAGGCACTGCCAAAGAACGACGGTGAGTATATAAAAAACGCGACGTTATGAAAGCCGGCCGCAGGTTTGTTGCAATAATACGGTCGAAATCGGATGCTGTGCAAACGTCGAGCGATTTGAATTCGCTGATGCCTGCATTGTTCACTATTATGTCGATGTCGCCCCAGGAATCAGTAATTTTTTTGAGACATGATTCCAATGCCTCGGGGTTGGTTATGTCAACGTGATAAAATTGTGCGCCTGTGGCCTGGGCGGTGATATTGCCGTTTTTTGTGTCAATGTCGCAGAAGGCAACGTTGCAGTTGGCATTGCGGAATTCGGTAACAACGGCTTTTCCTATGCCATTGGCTCCGCCGGTAACAAATACACGCCGCTGAGGGAACTTGAACGATATTGTTCCGGCTTTTTGCCCGTTAGGTGACAATCGCGGCTGGTAATGCTTGCGATACGTTCCCCGACGGTACTCTTCCATTTTGTTCTCCAGATAGTTGTCTGCCATAAAATATTGTAAAAAGGCGCACCGTGATTTGCGGCACGCCTTTATTATACTATGTCGTTTTTATCGGGCTTCCCAACCCAGTGCGCTTGCGCCGAGCACGGCAGCATCGCTGTCCTTAAGTTCGGAAATCAGAAGTTTGGTTTTTCCGCGGAATGCGGGCATTATGTTCCGCTCCATGGCTTCGCGGATAGGCTTCATGAGTAATTCGCCTGAGCGGGCCAGCCCACCGAACAGTACGATTGCCTCGGGACTGGAGAAAGCGATGAAGTTACAGAAAGCACGGCCCATAATGTCGCCGGTGTAGTCGAAAATTTCTTTTGCGAGTTTGTCGCCGAGCACCGCTGCATCGTAAACATCCTTCGATGTGATGTCTTCAATAGGAATGTCGCGAAGGCGAGAGGGGTCGGTGCGTAGTTCTAGGAATTCACGAGCTGTACGGGCAACGCCGGTAGCGGAGCAATAGGCTTCAAGGCAACCTGTTCGTCCGCATCCGCAAATGCGGCCGTTGTTGGGCTTTACAGTCACGTGACCCAATTCGCCGGCAAAACCGTCGTGGCCATATATCAGTTGACCGTTGGCAACGATACCGCTACCTACGCCTGTTCCGAGTGTGATCATTATGAAGTCTTTCATGCCGCGGGCAGCTCCGTAGGTCATTTCGCCTATTGCGGCAGCATTAGCATCGTTGGTGATTGCAACAGGCACCCCGAAGCGATCCTTCAACATCTGGGCTAAAGGTATTTCGCCGGTCCAGGGCAAGTTGGCCGGGTTCTCAACACAACCGGTGAAGTAGTTCGCATTTGGTGCGCCAACACCAATGCCGTTTATTTTATCAGTTGCATCATTATCTTTCAATAAGGCTTTCAAGGCGGCCGACAATTCGTCGACGTATGCGTTTACGTCGGCGTGTTTCCCTGTTTTTATCGAGTTGCTTGCTATCACATTTCCTCGGGCGTCAACAATGCCAAAAACGGTGTTTGTTCCGCCGATGTCGATTCCAACAACATATGGTTTCATGCTTAGTGTAATTTGGTTAAGTTATTAATATTTCGACAATGGTGCTCATCATCGACTTTACAAATGTAGCAATAATTTAGGTAAAAACAACAATGCCGTGTTATTTCACATTTGTTTTTGCAGTTAAACATCAGCTATTTGCTGTTTGTTCCCAACAATTTGATAAAGAAACTAAAAAAAATATCGAAAAAATCGTATCCTAATTTTGGTAAACAAAAAAAATATCTTAACTTTGCATCCGAAAACGAGAACAATAAGGCTCCTTAGCTCAACTGAATAGAGCATCTGACTACGGATCAGAAGGTTACA
>JAMPII010000022.1 GCA_023662835.1 Muribaculaceae bacterium
TGTCCGGCCCCGGACAGTGCTTTTCGCCGAGTCTCGTCAGTCACGATGCCCGCATTGCTCCTTCCTCAACTCGCGAAAATCACTCGCCCGGAGCCGCCCTAGCGGCCCTGAAATTTTATGATATGGGCCCTTAGCCTTGTGCTGAACTTTTCTTTGTAACTGGGAACTCAATTTATTTGTTCTCTGAGTTGTTTACTTTTATTGTTTTCGATTCTATCAAACCGCGATTGCGGAGCAATGCTTCGGGAGTGGGCTTGCGGCCGCGGAATTTAACAAACAGATCCATTGGGTCGTCGCTACCACCCTTTTCAAGTATGTTTTCGCGGAACGATTTTGCTGTCTCAGCATCGAAGATGCCTTTTTCTTTGAATAGTTCAAAACCGTCGGTATCGAGAACTTCAGCCCAAAGATAGGTGTAATAACCGCAGGAGTATTCGTCGCTTCCGAAAATATGTTTGAAATAGGGGCTTCGATAGCGGTATTGAACTTCTCCAGGCATGTTAAGCTGCGATGCTACCTGACGCTCAAATGCTTCCACGTCGATTGAATCGGTGTCTGTCAACTGTCCCCATTTAAGGTCGAGTAATGCGGCACCGGCAAGTTCTGTTGTTGTGAAACCCTGATTGTGGGTTGATGCTGCTTCGAGTTTTGCAATAAGTTCGTCGGGAATAACCTCTCCTGTTTTATAATGGCGCGCAAACGATTTCAATAATTCTGGTTCCATGGCCCAATGTTCGTGGATTTGTGATGGAAGCTCAACAAAGTCACGGTCGGTGTTTGTGCCTGCCTGACTTTTGTATTTCGCCCGTGACAGCATCCCGTGTAGGCCGTGCCCAAATTCGTGGAACATAGTTTCAACATTGTCAATTGACAGTAGGGCAGGGGTGTCGCCTGTTGGGCTGTTGAAGTTGCAAACATTATATATGATAGGACGATGGGCGGTACCGTTGTCGTCAACAAACGATCCTTTGAATTCGCTCATCCATGCGCCTTGTCGTTTGCTCGGACGAGCAAAATAGTCGGTCATGAAAACGGCGACATGCTTATTGTCGGCATCAAGCACATCGAAAACTTTCACTTCAGGATAATACTTGGGCGCATCAGGCATCTCCACAAACTTGATGCCATAAAGACGATTGGCCATCTCAAATATGCCTTTATGCACGTTTTCAAGCGAGAAATATTGGCTGACAACGTCCTCGTCAAGATCATATTTAGCCTTGCGCACTTTTTCGGCATAATAGTAATAATCCCAAGGTTCGATTTTAAACGTATTGCCTTCTTTATTGCTGAGAGCCTGCATTTCTGCAACTTCCTCTCCAACTTTTGCTATGGCCGGTTTCCAGATTTGCATCAGCAGATCTTCGGCGTTTTTAACATTCTTAGCCATAACCTTTTCGGTCATATATTCGGCATAGTTGTTGTAGCCAAGAAGTTTTGCTTTACGAGCGCGGTTCTTGACGATTTCGGAAATCACCGGGTAGTTATTGTATTGTCCGCTTGATGCTTGGGTTGTATATGCAGTGTAAATATCCTTGCGGAGGTTGCGATCGTTGGCAAACTGGAGTACGGGCAAGCGACTTGGCGCATGCATAGTGAATACCCATTTGTCTGGCATGCCATTGTCAATGGCTTTCTGTTTGGCTGAAGCAACAATGTTTGCTGGCAATCCCGACAATCGGCTTTCATCGTCAACTACAAGTTTGTAACTGTTTGTAGCAGCAAGCAAGTTTTTGTTAAACTTCTGGTACAGGTCGGACAATTTAGCGTTGATAGCTTTCAGCTCCTGCTGATCCTGTGCGTTAAGTAGAGCGCCGGAACGAACCATCGATTTGTACGCTTTTTCTACTGCTAACATCTGAGCCTTGTCGTATCCGGCACTTTCGCGATTGTCATACAATGCTTTTATTCGTTTGAACAAATCGGGGTTCATCGAAATCTCGTCGTTATGGGACGTCAGCATAGGGTAGAATTTCTCACCTACAGCTGTCAACTCGGGTGATGAATTCGACTCATCAAGAGCAAGAAACACGTAACAAACTTTTTCAAGAATGTTGCCGCTGTGGTCGAGAGCAACAAGCGTGTTCTCAAAAGTCGGTTTTTCCTTGTTCGATATAATAGCTGCAACGTTTTTGTTTTGCTCAGCAATACCGACTTCCAATGCCGGCAAATAGTGCTCGGCTTTTATTTCTTCGAATGGCGGTATCTCGTACTTGGTGGCGTACGGTTTTAAGAACGGGTTTTGTTCCATTTGTAATGTTTTGTCAGTGGCGGCCGTTGCGGTTAAGCCCATCGCCAGCACAGTGGAGATAAATAATTTTTTTGTCATATTGCAATATTATGTGATTAGAAATTATTAACGTTTGTCACACTGAAATAGTGTTGTCAGGGGATAATGGTCAGATGTACGTATCGATCCCTTCATAATTGATTTTGCCTTGAAATTCCCGCGGTAGAGAATCTGGTCGATATGAAAATACAGTTTTGAGTCGTTGTAAGTGGCTATTGGACCAAACGCTGTGTTCGCGTAGGCATCCTGAAGATTACAGTTGTTGCGTAGATAGCGGTACGCGTAACTGCCGCATACATCATTAAAATCACCGCAGACGATTATATTTACTGGATTTATTGAGTCGATCATTTTAGCTATGCTGCGACTTTGCTCACCGTGGAGTTTTAGCGACGGAATCAACTTATATTTTACTTGCACTTTCACTTGGCGCAGGTCGTCGCGCGATGCGTTTTCCTTCTTTGCCATTTCAACATATACCGATTTATCGTCGGGAGTAAGTTGAAACGACTCCAGATGGCAGTTTACTAGAAGCAGTGGTTGCTCAAGCATAGGCACATCTACCCAATATGCTTGATAGCTACCCGATTCCCATGGTTGCTGCGGTAAATCGATTTTTGTCAGCGGATATCGCGACAAAACCAAATTGCTACTCTTGTAGTTGTGGGGCGAAATGTATGGGTAGAACGCTTTTAGCGAATCGGTTTGTGAGGCATTCTGCTGTAATATGCTAGCGCCCTCTTGAACACAAAGAATATCAGCCGAATCGGCCAAAATATATGCTATAGTGCGGTTTCCCCAAGGTTCATAAATTGTATCCCGAGGCACGTATTCCAGTGTGTTATAGGTCAGGAGTGTGAACTGTGATGAATCGGTTTTTTTCGTATTGGCGTTTATATTGCTGATATTTAGCGGACAAAATGTTAAAATCGGACCTATGCAAGCCAAGAGTGCTATTAGCCAATATAGCGCCAACCGACGTTTAATTAGTAAATTTAAAATTGTCATAACAGTTGCTCCGGCAACTGTGAGTGGGAAAACGAGATTTAGTATTTGAGGTATAACTGTTTTATCCGGATTTATATATCCTCCGTAGGCTGCAATCAGCAAAATCCCTATCAACAGCACATTAAATGCCGTCCATAATAAGGAAATGGTCCTTTTGCTGAATTTGTATGCCTGGCCTACCATATAACTAACTTATTGTCGGGATGATAATTTACGGCTTAATTCGTTTAACTGTGATTTCTCAGTGATGGTGAGCGACGAATAACCTGAACGTCGTATTTTGTCGAGCAACATATCTAGTTGCTCACGATCTGATATGTTCCTGTAGTGGCCATGTTGGCTAATGGTTGGCCTGCGTCTGGTTACAGGGCCTATATTATTTACAATTTTGTCGAGCAATTTGTTGAGGGGCTTAGTTATGTCGATACCTTTTTTCTGCATTACCGCAAAAACTACGCCCATTAGTGCGCCTCCGATGTGCGCAATGTGGCCGCCACTGTTCACGCCTACGACACTGAGCATGTCAATGACAATTGTGACCACCGCAATCCATTTAACTGCTACATCGCCAAAAAGAAATAGCGACACTTTATAGTCGGGATGTAAAATTGAAGCTGCGGTCACTATTGCTATTACTGCCGCCGACGATCCGATAAGCAAACCATTAATCTGAAAAACACTGTATGCAACCATGAATAGCATACCGCCGGCTATGCCTCCATAGATGTATAATGCTGCAAGACGCTTCGATGTGTCGGCTAGCATAAAAATTTGGCCAAACCAATATAGCCAAATCATATTGAACAACAGATGGAAAATGTCGTATTGAACAAACATGTATGTTAATATGCTCCATGGCTGCTTTATAAACATTGACAACGAAGATGGCAATTCAAGCCAATTCAGAACATAACGCGCCAGCGGACTGTTCATCATCCCCAGTATGAATGTGGCTATATGCAAAAGCAGAAATATGGCAACGTTAATATATATAATGCGGTTCAACAGGGATCCGTAGTGCCACTTATTTCGTAATATCTTAATAATATCCGCCATTTCCTCTGAATAAGCCTTTGTGTTTCCAGTAGAGTATGATCAAAAATCCAAAAATCATTCCTCCAAGATGTGCAAAATGAGCCACACCGTCGTTTGCCGACGACAAGCCGAGGGCAATCTCTATAGCGCCATAGCCTAAAACCATCCATTTTGCTTTGATAGGAACCGGAATAAACATCAAAAACAACGGCATGTTCGGAAAAAGCATTCCGAATGCCAGCAAAACTCCATATATGGCTCCCGAAGCTCCTACGGTTACGAGTGCGTTCTCAATAGTTGCCGAAAGGTGTTGTATCTGCGATTGCGATATGGAACTGAGAGCTTGCTGCATTGTCAGGTTGCTATGTGAGGCATATTCGGCTATAATCATTTGAATACGATTATCAACGAAACTGTCTACCATAAGCGCCCAAACGCCCTCCTGAATAAGTGCGGCTCCCAATCCACATGAAATATAGTAAAAAAGGAATTTTCGGGGTCCCATAACTCGTTCTAACGTAATGCCAAACATGAAAAGTGTGAACATGTTGAAAAACAAGTGGGCAATACCGCTAGTGGAGTGTATGAACATATATGTGAACAGCTGAGCCGGGTTGAAATCGATTGCGTTCAGATAATGGAGTCCACAGTATTTAACAACATTGTCGGCAAACTCGCCGGGTATGAGCATCATCGCCAGCCATATTATCACGTTTGATATAATCAAGTTTTTGGTTACTGGTGGCATTGCGCTAAAAAATGAATTACCGTTGTATGGCATTTTGCTTGAGTTTTGGAGTTTGTTGATTAGACTGTTATTAAGTTATAATTTTAGTCAACATATAGTCGTTAAACAACCTTTATATCAATAGCCACACCCGTATTTTCCATTCGAGTGTGGCTTAGTAAAATTTATTACGTAATATTAGTTGTTTTGTAGCGTGGTAGCTAGTTCAGTTTCAACTTTTGGCCGATTGACAATTTGTCGTTTCTAATTCCGTTCAGTTTGCGAAGCTTAGCCACGGTTGTACCATTGGCGCGTGCAATCTTATCAAGAGTATCACCCTTTTTTACCTTGTAAGTTCCGGTTGAGGCTATCGCTGTGCTTTTTTTAGTTGTTGTCGTTTTGGGCGAGTAGTCACGTGCTTTTGTGTAATTGCTCTTGTTGAAAGTGTAAACGTCGGTGTGGGTTGTCTTGTTGTTGAAGTCGAATATGGCTGCAGGGTTTATAGCATAGCCCATGTAGCGAGTCTCGAAGTGTAGATGAGGCCCTGTAGAACGGCCTGTGTTGCCTCCAAGTGCTATAGGAGTGCCGGCCTTTACGTATTCGCCTGGTTCAACAAGAAATTTCGATAAGTGACCATATATGGTTTCAAAACCATCTTTATGGGTTAGAATTACGTAATATCCGTAGCCTTTGCGCTCGAATTTTGTTAGGCGCACGTAGCCGGAGAATGCAGCGCGTATGGTGTCGCCAATCTGAACTTTCAAATCGATTCCTTTGTGAGTGCGGCGAAAACGTTTTCGGTAGCCATAAGGTGATGTAACATATCCCATTGTTGGCATACAAAATTCGCTTACATCAATGTCGGCTGTTGCGGGAACTTCCAGATTGCGGAACGGGTTTACGGTTTGGTCGTTTTTGTATGTCTCGTAAAGATCGTTTTCAGGCATTTCCTCTTCGCGGAAAATGCCGTCCATGTAATCGAGTGTTTCTTGAAGCTTTATTTCCGACGAAACGGATTTTTGCATTGCAAGGAGCGTCTCGTGGTTAGCGTTATGCTGCGCCGGACGACGCAGTTCCTGCGCAAAGGAGGAGCCGCTTAATGCTATTGCAAAGAATGCCGGGAGAGCCAGTCGGGTAATTGTTTGTTTTAATTGCATTTCTTTTGTTTATTTCTTTGTCGGTCACATCTCATCCGGAGCGTAGTAGAAGCGGAAATCGGAGGGCTTGTAGTCGAGTATTTCACCCTGCTTGAAGAAGCGCTTTAGCTCAATTTGTCCATTTTCTACGCTGTCGGAGGCGTGAACAACATTCTCTTGACCACTCATGGAATAGTCGCCTCGTATAGTCCCCGGCAGGGCTTTGCGCCCGTTTGTGGCTCCTGTCATCAGTCGTACAACTTCAACTGCATCTTTGCCTTCAATGCACATAACAATGACCGGTGTGGCCATCATTGATTGTAATAAATCGGGGAAAAATGGTTTGTTAGCTAGATGAGCATAGTGCTCTCGCAAAATTGCTTCATCCAATTGCATCATTTTCATTCCGATGATAAACAATCCTTTACGCTCGAATCGGGAAATTATTTCTCCTATAAGGCCGCGGTGAACGGCTGCCGGTTTAATTATAACTAAGGTCTGCTCCATGATATGTTCCAGATTTTTTAACATTCAAATGGTTAGCAATCCAAATATAAGAAAAATTAGACTACTACAGAATAATAACAACCACAAAAAATGTGAAAGGTTCTAAATGTGACCTTTGTGGTTATGTAAACGCCAGTCTATTAGCGTGTTGGTAAAATATGTTATATAACATGTTTTGCTGTTTTACATTTATTTTATATATGACAATAATCTTTGAATGTTAATAGATGTTAATGTTGATGCTTGGCGAATAGAACGTTTTCAACTGATTTTGCTCCAATCAACGTCGTTGTTGTGTATAGAATTTAGCTGTATATTCAGGATTGTATTCGCCGGTTTGGTAAGGGTCGGATCATCGTCGAGAACGCTGGTAACAGCGTCGTGCGCCATTTGTACGATTTGGCCGTCGGATGAAAGATTGGCTATGTGCAGGTCGAAAGCGATTCCGCTCTGCATAGTGCCATCCATGTCGCCTGGTCCTCGCATTTTCATATCGGCTTCCGCGATAACGAATCCGTCGGTAGTTGAAGTCATAACTTCAAGTCGTTGGCGGGTTTCTTTGGCTTGGGTATGCTTCGACATTAATATGCAGTAGCTTTGGTCCGCCCCGCGGCCTACGCGCCCGCGAAGCTGGTGAAGCTGCGACAGTCCGAATCGCTCTGCGTTTTCAATAATCATGACCGACGCATTTGGTACGTTTACGCCAACTTCAATAACCGTGGTGGCGACGAGAATCCTGGCTGTTCCAGATGTAAAAAGTTGCATCTGATAATCTTTTTCGGCAGGTTTCATTTTGCCGTGCACGTATGCAACCTTGTAGTTCGAGAATATTTCGCAAATATGCTCATAACCCTCTTCCAAACTGCGGAGCGCTAATTTATCGTTTTCCTGTATGAGGGGATAAACGATGTAGGCCTGTCTGCCAAGTTGGAGCTGTTTGCCAAGACTGCGATACACATCATTTCGGTTCTCGTCGAAACGCAATAAAGTTGTTACAGGCTTGCGTCCCGGAGGGAGCTGGTCGATTACAGATACACTGAGGTTTCCGTAGACGGTCATGGCCAGCGTGCGTGGGATAGGGGTGGCCGTCATAACCAGCACGTGAGGAGGGGTTGAATTTTTGCCCCATAAACGTGCTCGTTGTGCTACGCCAAACCTATGCTGCTCGTCGATAACTACGAATCCTAGATTTTTGAATACGACACAATCTTCCAATAGCGCATGTGTGCCGACTAAGATATGTAATGAACCGTCGGCCAGTTGTGAGTGTATGATATCGCGGTCGGCTTTCTTTGTTGAACCGGTGAGTAGCTTTATATTTATACCGATAGGAGCTGCTAGTTTGTAGAGTGTATCGAAATGCTGAGATGCCAGAATCTCGGTTGGTGCCATAAGGCATGCTTGCTTGTTGTTGTCAAGAGCTATGAGCATGCAAAGTAACGCCACGAGAGTTTTGCCGCTTCCAACATCGCCCTGCAATAATCGGTTCATCTGTAGCCCCGTACACATGTCGGATCGTATTTCCTTGATTACACGCTGCTGGGCTTGAGTTAGTTTGAAGGGTAGCTGCTCGAAATAGAAGCGATTGAAGTACTGTCCTATTCTGTTGAACCGGAATCCGGGAGTGGTGCTTCGTTTGCTTCGGGTGGCCTTTTGTATGTTCAGCTGGATGTAGAACAGTTCCTCGAATTTCAATCGTAAACGAGCGCTATCAAGAAGCTTCTGTGAATCGGGGGTGTGAATTTGATGGAGTGCATCGCCTAGGCTCATTAACTTAAGTGGGTCTTTTACGTGGGGCGGAAGGGTTTCTTCGAAGGTGTGGCATTGGTTGAGTATCGTTTGAGTCCATGTGAAGAATGTGCGTTGAGTGATTCCGCGGTTGCGTAGCTGCTCTGTCATTGGATACACACCTCGAATAGGGTGTCGCTCGATAGTTTCTGATGGAGATTCCACTTCAGGGTGTATCATGTTGAGGTGGTTGTTGAATACTTCAGGTTTCCCAAATAGTATGTACTCTTTGCCGGGAATATATGCTTGCCTGATATCCTTTATACGTCGGAACCATACTATTTCAATCGTGCCTGTGCCGTCAGAAAATAATGCGATAAGTCTGGTCTTGGCGCCTTCGCCTTGGGTCGACATTGACAGAAATTTACCTTTAATCTGTACATAGGCTAAATCGGTCGATAATTCGCTGATTTTGAAAATGCGGCTTCGGTCGACATAGCGAGTGGGGTAGTGGGTTAGCATGTCGTAGTAGGAGCGTAAATTGAGTTCTTTGGCTAAGAGCTCAGCTCGTTTTGGCCCCACACCCTTTAGAAATTTTATATCTATTTCGCTCAGATTTTTCATTGTATAACAATACAAATTTAAAAATAATTAGCGGATTATGCTTTTGGCTGTATTCTAAAATCAACACAAAAAAACAGATTGCTCCCAATTCGTTTAGTAATTTCCTTTTCATCCAGAGCAAAACGAAGGCGATATGTCGAGAATGACACATCGCCTTCGTGTGGGTATTGTATTTCTGTAGGAGGCAGATTATTTAAGAGCTTCCTTTACTTTGTCGTTGGGAACCATTTCTTCCTTGAATACGTAAGCTCCAGTTTTGGGCGACTTTTCCATGCGGATTACCTTGCTATAGGTACGTCCTTCGCCTTTTTGGAGCGATGCAACGGTTTTCTTTGCCATATCTTAGGGTTTTCTTTGGAGTTATTATTTAATTTCTTTGTGAACAGTTACGCGCTTGAGGATGGGGTTGTATTTTTTCAGCTCAAGACGTTCAGTCGTGTTCTTGCGGTTTTTGGTGGTGATGTAGCGGGAGGTGCCGGGCATTCCGCTGGCTTTATGTTCTGTGCATTCGAGAATCACCTGTACTCGGTTGCCTTTAGCTTTCTTTGCCATGGTTGTTTAGAATTCTAAAAATTTAATGTCCTTAGCTGTTAAAAAACCCTTTTCGGCAGCTTGCTGCATTGCAGTGTTGAGGCCGAGTTTGTTGATGGTGCGAAGACCGGCTGCTGAGATGGTCAGACGAATCCATGTGTCCTGCTCAACCCAATAGAATTTCTTTTCGAAGAGATTCACATTGAATTTGCGTTTTGTGCGGCGTTTTGAGTGCGACACATTGTTTCCAACCATTGCTTTCTTGCCTGTGATCTGACAAATCTTTGACATGGCTTGTTATCTTTTATCGTTTGTTTGTAGTTTAATTAACACACTGTTTGTCTGGCAACTGTCGCCGTTCTCATATCACTCCGGGGTGCATCTCTCCCCGAGCTTTTCAGCACGTGCCTAAAAACGTGTGCAAAGTAACTAATTTTTTTGCACTTATGCAAGTGGCGTGCTTATTTTTATACAAAAAGTTTTTAACAAACTGCTATATTATATCACCTCCATGTTAGAGAGCAGGCGTTGGCGAACAACTTCATACATCATTACACCAGCGGCAACTGATACATTGAGAGAACTTATGTTGCCCATTTGTGGTATGGATACAAATGTGTCGCAAAGGCGAAGCACTTGCGGTGATATGCCAGTATCCTCTGCTCCCATTACAATTGCAACCGGTTTTGTATAGTCGGGTTGGGTGTAATTGATATCGGCCTTTTCGGATGCGGCAACTATCATATAACCATTGTCCTTTAGGAATTGTACCGCCTCCACAATGTTTCGCTCCCGACACACAGGAAGATGGAGTAATGCACCGGCTGATGTTTTAACGGCGTCGCCACCTACTGATACACTGCCTCGTTCCGGTATCACGATCGCGTCTGCTCCGGCACACTCACACGTTCGCGCAATAGCTCCGAAATTACGCACGTCGGTGATGCCATCGAGAATTACCATAAAAGGTAACACGCCCTCTTCGTATAGCATAGGAACCATATGCTCAAGCTTATGGTAAGTCACTGCCGACAGCATTGCTATTACGCCCTGATGGTTTTTGTGGGTAATGCGATTTATTCGTTCCACCGGCACACGTTGAACCGGCACTCTGTTTTCTCGTGCTAGCGCGAGCAGCTCACCTGCGAGCGAACCGTTAAGATCTTTTTTTACAAAAATTTTATCTATCTCTTTGCCGGCTTCGATTGCTTCTGTAACTGCGCGTATGCCAAATATGTAGTCGGTTGATTCCATTTGGTTCTTATATTAATATATGTAGGTTCTAATTGTTTTGCAGCAAGGAGCAGGCAGCAGCACGGGCAGCATCATCGATTGCAGAACCACTTAGCATTTGTGCGATTTCATCAACTCTTTGCTCCGCTGTTAATTTTTTTACACTGGTATGTGTCGATTGCTCGTCGTCGTATTTGTACACCTTGTAGTGGGCATTGCCTTGTGCAGCAACTTGTGGCAAGTGGGTTATTGCTAGCACTTGGATGTTGGCCGATATCGCGGCCATCATTTCTCCCATCTGGTTTGCTACCTTACCCGAAACTCCGGTATCAATCTCATCGAAGATTATCGTAGGTAATTGGATGCGTGATGCTATGATCGACTTTATGGAGAGCATAAGACGAGAAATCTCGCCGCCTGAAGCTCCGGATGCCACTGGGATTGGTGTCTGGTTCTTGTTAAAAGCAAAACGGAATTCGATTGAATCGGCGCCATTCGCGCTTAATTCGGCCGGCTCGATAGCTATCTGAACTTGAAGGTTCTTCATCCCTAGCGGTGCTGCTGTTTTGGTGAGCACGCCTGAGAATTGTTTAGCTGCCTGCACGCGTTTGTCTGTAAGTTGGCGCGCTGTTGCGCGAACTGCCGCCTTGGCTTGGCGCGCTTCGTTTTCAAGGGCTTTTAGTGTGTCGGACGAGTTGTCGAGTCGGCTCAACTGACATTTTAGTTTGTCGCGTACTTCAATCAGCCCTTCTGCCGATTCTACTCCGTGGCGATGTTCCAGTTCATATAATATGTTAAGCCTATGCTCGGTTTGTTCTAGCTCGGCAGGGTCGGCCGTCAGACCCGAATCGAAGGTCGCCAATGTCTCGGCTATATCTTGCAGCTCAATGTTCACTGCTTCCAGTCGTTCGGGTAGTGACTCCGCTTCGCTGACAACATTGGCTAGCTCGTCGACGTGTTGCGAGCATACGTCGAGCAAACGGATAACATTTGTCTCGCCGTCGGAAAGGGTATCAAGTGCTTTTGTGATATGCCCTTTAACTTCTGTGATGTTTGCCAACAAATCGCGTTGTCGTTCCAACTGCTCGTGTTCGCCTGGCTGTGGGTTAAGTTCTTCGAGTTGAGAAAGTTGGAAGCGGAGGTACTCTTGGTCAGCCAGCATCTGTTGTATCTGTCGTCGTGTTTCGTGATATTTGCGCAGCGACTTGCGGAAGCGAGCGTAGTTTGTCGAGTATTCTTCAAGCAAAGCCGCATTGTCGGCTATTGCGTCGATGATGCCAAACTGAAACTCTGCCGAGCTGAGCAGCCGGTTCTGGTGCTGAGAATGAAGGTCAATAAGGTGGATTGCTATATTTTGAAGATGTTCCAGCGTTACGGGCGAGTCGTTGACAAAAGCCCGCGAGCGGCCGTTGGGGGCAATTTCGCGACGGATTATACATTCATCATCAAACCATTCTATATCGTTATCTTTGCAATACTGAACCAAAATAGGATGCCAAGGTGATGTGAACTTAGCCTCAACCACTGCTTTTACCGACGGATTTCGTAAAGCCTTTGTTTCGGCACGTTCGCCCAAAATCAACGACAGTGCGCCAAGCATAATCGACTTCCCGGCTCCTGTCTCGCCGGTTATAATGTTGAAACCTGATTCAAATTCAAGATTTAGTTTCTCAATAAGAGCGTAGTTTGATATTTGTAATGAACGTAGCATTGCTTAAGTTCGTAGTTTATAGGTAGTTTAAAGACAAATGTATGGCGATAAACTTTGATTGCCGGAGCTGGTTTTGTTCGGAATCGAATGAATGTTATTTGTTCACACCTTTTTTTATCATTTCCAAACGGGTATTCTCAGTTGGGTATAAGTCGTATAACATGTCGTAGACACGGTCGCGTTCTTCTTGTGGCGCTTTGGTGTATATGTTAACTAATTCGTCGAGTTTGGCATCCTTGAACATCGACAATCCTACTGACATCGGTTGCACATTATAAATTTTAGGTAGCGTTAAAAGCGATTCCGTAATGGCGGCGCGACCTTTGTCGGGGCTTATTGACATTTGGTCGAGTCCAAGTCGGTGGTACTGATATGTTAGATCGCGTAGTGAACTTGTCGCTGGTTCTATGTATGCATTCAGCACAGCACTCCGGTTTTTTGTGTCCTCAAAAGCCTTCCATCCGGTTTCTCCGGCCGACTGTGCCATTTGTACAATATTCTGAGCCCGGTCGAAATATGGCTGGCCTCCTCGCGATGAGAAACTGTCAAAATCCATGGCCAAAATAAGATAGACATAGAAATTGATGATAGCTGTAAGATTGCTTTCGTGCGAATTTTCGGAAAAAATCAGTGGTTCGCCTTGGTTATATTCAAATTCAACTTTCTGGTCCTTAAAATTTATCAAAGTTGTTGTATAGGAACTGTTGTATACGGGACGAGACGACTGAATCTGTAAGTCGCCGGTCACTTTTGGATCGTCGAAATTCTTTATTGACAGGAACAGCTTACATTCGATTTTTTCGTTGGGCGAAAACTGTGTGTTGGTCCATTTACGAGTATTGATGTAGTCGGAAATGGCTTCCTGTAGGTTAGTGAATACTGAAGTGTTTGTTCCTTGAACTTGTGAATAATCAACAGTAACCTGACAGTTTAGTTCTTGTGCATTAGCCAATGTGGGAATTAGAAACGCAACAGCAAAAGCCGGAATCAACTTTTGTAGAGTAATTTTGAGGAGTGAAGAGGGATTTGTCATAGAGAGAGGAGAGTATTTATTATGTCGGTAGCAACACTTGCTTTCGATTTGGTTTCGAAGGAAAATTTGCGACCATCGCGTGTGTAGATAGTTATATGGTTCGTGTCAGTGCCGAAGCCGGCTCCCGAATCACGCAATGAATTCATTACAATCATGTCGAGATTCTTCGCCTCAAGTTTCTTTTTAGCATTAGCTTCCTCATTGTCAGTCTCCAGAGCGAAACCAACAACCTTTTGTTCGGGTCGTTTTGCCATACCGAGAGTGCGGGCAATATCGGGATTCTTTTCCAATTTTAGAATTGGCGGCTCGTTGCCTTCGCGTTTGATTTTTGTTGATGAGGCATTTGCAACATTATAATCGGCTACAGCTGCGCACATGATGGCTATGTCGCAATTAGGGAACACTTTTTTGCAGGCTTCGAGCATCTGTTTTGCAGACTCAACCTTTTCAACCTTTACGCTTAGCTCTGTCGGCTTTATCGAGCATGGTCCGCTGACAACAATCACTTTGGCTCCGCGGCGCGCACATTCGTCGGCAATGGCATAACCCATTTTCCCGGTACTGAAATTCCCGATATAGCGAACGGGATCTATTCGCTCATATGTCGGGCCAGCCGTAATTATGATGTTTTTTCCTGCGAGGTCGTTTTTAGTTGCAAAAAATCGGCTTAGTTCGTCAACTATTATTTCCGGTTCCTGCATGCGACCCTTGCCGGTTAAGTGGCTTGCTAATTCGCCCGATGTAGGTTCAATTATGTGGTTGCCGTATGAGCGGAGCCGTTCCAAGTTTGCCACTGTGGAGGGGTGTGCCATCATGTCCAAGTCCATTGCTGGAGCTATGAACACAGGAGCCTTAGCCGACAGATACGTAGTCACCAACATATTGTCGGCTATGCCATTGGCCATTTTGCCGATAGTGCATGCGGTTGCCGGCGCAATAATCATAACATCAGCCCAAATGCCCAAATCGACATGCGAGTTCCACTGGCCCGTGTTTGCCGTAAAAAATTCGCTTACCACCGGCTTTCCGCTCAATGCCGACAGTGTTACAGGAGTTATGAACTCCTTAGCCGACGGGGTCATCACAACCTGAACTTCCGCTCCGGCTTTGATAAGAAGGCGCAAAAGGACGGCCGATTTGTAAGCCGCTATTCCACCGGTGATTCCTAGTATGATATGCTTCCCGCTTAATGAACTCATTGTAGCTATTTCAAACGTAGCTTTATGTTGGTGATTACTTGCTTTGTGTTTCGGGCAAAATCGCCTTGCATCATCCATGCATAATAGCTCGGATCGTTGCGGAATACCGCTTCAACTTCCTGTCCTTTATATTTGCCAAAATTGAACACTTCTTTTCCTTGCGAATTGTAGATGATACGACCCATAAGATCCGCATTCTTGTTCTGTGTGGAAAATTCTGAAAGGAACGATATGTCGTTTTTCAGCTGCGAAGGGTAGCGGTCAAGTTGAGCTTTCAGCACCTCATACGTAGCGCGAGTATCGGCGTTTGCCGAATGAGCATCTTCCAAATTTTTGCCGCAATAAAATTTATAGGCGGCAGAAAGTGTGCGCTGTTCTAATTTATGGAAAATTGTCTGCACATCAACAAAACGACGGCGCGCCATGTCGAAATTAATGCCGGCGCGTAACAACTCTTCGCTAAGCATAGGCACATCGAACCGGTTCGAATTAAATCCGGCCACGTCGGCATCAACGAAGATGTCGGCAATCCTTTGCGCCACTTGTTTAAACGTCGGACAGTTGGCTACATCCGCATCGGTTATATGATGAACGGCCGAGGCCTCTTCCGGGATGTGCATTTCCGGGTTGATTCGGAGTGTTACCTCGTTTTCTATGCCGTTAGGCATAAGTTTAATTATAGATATTTCGACAATACGATCCGAAAGCACATTGGTTCCTGTGGTTTCCAAATCGAAAAATACAATCGGTTTCTTAAGTGAAAGTTGCATGTTTTAGAGTCAATAGATAGCGCTTCAAACAACTGTTAAAAATCGCTTACAGTCATCGGCATCAGTATGATAACCAATTCCGAGTAATCGCTGTTCTCAGATGGAATAAACATTCCCGGTCGGCTTGGGTCGGCAAGCTTTATTATCATATCGTCGGTGTTGATAATATTGGCGATTTCAATAAGATACTGCGCAGAAAATCCGATAACAGTTTCTTTACCACTATAATTACACGGAACTTCTTCGTGACCCGATGTACAGAAATTGTTGTCGGTAACCTTAAGTTCCATCCTGTTTTCCGACAGACGGAATTTTACAAGCCCGTGGCTGGGGTCGACAAATACCGCCATACGGCGCACTGCGTTGAGAAACGACAAGCGGTCGACCGTTACCTCATTGGGGTTAGATGTCGGAATCACACGGTTATAGTCGGGGAAGTTACCTTTTATTAAGCGGCAGTTGAATTTGTATGACGCAGATTCAAATGTGACGCCTTTGTTTGTAAGGTGAACGGTTATTTCATCATCTTTTGCAAATACATTTTTTATAACGTTTGCCGGCTTAAGTGGAAGAATGAACGAGCCTTCTGCGTTAGGTGCTGAAAGTGTATTTGTGTATTTTACCAATTTGCGGGTGTCGGTGGCTACAAAAACTATGCCGTCGGTTTTTATGTCCCATAAAATTCCCATCATTTGCGGACGAAGTTCATCGTTGCCTACTGCAAACATTGTACTTTCAATACCCTTCAAAATTTGTTCGGTAGGACACGAAAACGAAATGGAATCTTCGGCGCCGGTTTCTGCTTCGTTGGCAGGAAATTCATTGCCATTAATTGCTATTAATGACGAATTACCGCTTGAATAGTTGATTTCAACGCTAAGATTGTCGTCGTTTATTTCGAAGGTTATGCCTTGATCGGGCATCTCTTTCAGAAGCTCAACTATGCGACGGGCATCGACGCAAAAACTGCCTTCCCCTTCGGCATCCATCACCTCCACATGCGACACCAGTCTGTTCTCCACGTCGGAAGCCGTGATAGTAAGAATATTTCCGTTTAGTTCAAACAGGAAATTGTTTAAAATGGTCAGCGCATTCTTTGAATTAATTACTTTGCTGACTGCCGATGTACAATTGTAGAGCGTTTTGCTGGGTACGTTAAACTTCATGTCTGTAAAGTTGAGGTATATGAGTTTGTTATTATTAGCTATTGTTTCCGGAGGTGTTGCATATTATCAGCCTCGTCGTTTCAATCCCACAAATATAGTATTTTTAAATCATATGGCAAAATCATAATTCTGCTGTCTTTGAGCATGGATTTTACCCTATTTTGACAAATTGCGAAATTTCATTACTTTTGTGTCCCGATAAGATATCACCACAATAATGATAATACGAATTAAACGGCTATATTTGTTCATGTTGCAGAGCTTTTTGCCTCTGTTTCTGATGACATTTTTCATATGCCTGTTTATTGTGCTTATGCAGTTTCTCTGGCGGTATATCGACGATTTGGTCGGCAAAGGCTTAGAGGTCAGCGTAATCGCAGAACTGTTTTTTTATGCGGCGTTGACTATGGTACCGATGGCGCTTCCGCTTGCGATATTATTGGCATCGTTGATGACATTCGGAAATCTTGGCGAACAATTCGAACTGACTGCAATGAAGGCATCCGGGGTGTCGCTTATAAAAAGTATGCGGCCTCTAATCGCGTTGATGATTGTTGTGGCTATCGGGGCTTTCTTTTTTCAGAATAATGTTTTGCCTGTCGCGCAGACAAAAATGTGGACGTTACTCTACTCTATGCGCCAGAAATCGCCCGAACTCGACATTCCTGAACGGGAATTCTACGACCAAATTTCAGGCTTTAATATTTATGTCAACGAAAAGGATCGGGAAACAGGCATCCTCCACCAACTGCTGATTTACAATGTTGACAAAGGGGCGGACAACGCCACAATAATTTATGCCGACTCCGGTAAAATGACATTTACCGACGACAAACAGCACCTTTTCCTTACATTATGGAATGGTGAGCAGTTTGAAAATTTGAAAGAGCAGGGTGGTGTATCTGCCAACAATGTGCCCTATCGTCGCGAGAGTTTCACCTCAAAAGAAGTTATGGTAGCATTCGATGCAAACTTCAACCGAATGGACGAAAGCGGAATGCGAAACCAATATGTCGGAAAAAATATATCGGAGCTTCAGGCAACAATCGACTCAGTCAACACTCGTATCGACAGTATCGGATATGAATACGCAATGCAACTTCTCGGAACGTCATATTTCAACGTTGGTATGAAACGCTATGTCGAAACCGATACCGGTGTTGTTGAAGTGCGCACTCCGGCTTTGAAGCTTGACAAGACTCTCGATGTCGACTCACTTTTCAACAAAACAAATCCGGCGCTGAAAAAATCGATTATAAATCAGGCACTGGCAAAAGCCAAACGTGGACGCCAAGAATATGAATTCAGAGCCATGGCTATGAAAGACGAGAAGAAACTTGTTCGTCGTCATGCTATAGAGCTGATGAAAAAGTATACATTGTCAATGGCTTGTCTGGTGTTCTTTTTCATCGGGGCGCCGTTGGGCGCGATTATACGAAAGGGAGGGCTTGGCATGCCGCTTGTCATATCCGTCTTTCTGTTTATATTCTATTATATTATCGATAATACCGGCTATAAAATGGCGCGCGACGGACATATGGAAGTATGGGAGGGAATATGGCTCTCTACTTTTGTGCTTCTGCCGCTGGGGATATTCTTCACATATAAAGCGGTTAACGACTCGGCAGTTTTCAACAGCGACGCATATATTAATTTCTTCAAACGTCTTACCGGAAAAGCAGAAACCCGCAATCTGCAACTTAAGGAGATGGTTATGGACGAAGTAGACCCACAAACAGCCTGCAATATGATATCTGCGCTCGCCGTGAACATCCAAAATTTCCTGACCACACATTCCGGACGACAAACATACTTCTCCTACTGGCTGAAAGGATATTCACGTCAACAATTGCATGAAATTAGTTCTGAACTGGAAAATATGGTGGAATACATGTCGAACTCGCGCCACCGTATCATTGTTCTCAAACTGATGGAATTACCCATAATGCGAAATCTGTGGTTTTATCATCCCACAAATTACAAGGCGATTGCTTGGATTTTCATTATTCTGTTTCCCATAGGATTGCCGCTATATCTGGTGGGAACTCATCAGCAACAAAAGCTAAAAGAAGAACTGCAACACATAGTTGTGACCTCGAAAGAACTTATTAACTTGTTAAATATAGATCAGGAATCTCTCAAAGGCAGCACGCCCGATGCTCCTGACGACGATAATATTGCAAACGATGGACGATAAAATTAAACTAGATAGCATAGAAGAGGCATTAGCCGACTTTAAAGAAGGTAAATTCGTTATTGTAGTCGACGATGAAGATCGCGAAAATGAAGGCGACTTAATAATTGCCGCCGAAAAAATCACTCCGGAACAGGTGAATTTCATGTTGAAAAATGCCAGAGGTGTTCTGTGTGTGCCTATGACAATACAACGGTGTAAAGAGCTGGAACTTGATCATCAGGTGACCGACAATACCTCCATCCTTGGAACCCCTTTTACAATAACAGTCGATAAACTCGAAGGCTGCTCAACCGGAGTCAGCATTCACGACCGTGCTGCTACTATACGCGCGCTGGCCGATCCTGCCTCAACCCCCACAACATTTGGACGCCCGGGTCATATAAACCCCCTTTATGCTCAAGATAAAGGTGTGCTCCGTCGTTCGGGACATACCGAAGCCGCTGTCGATCTTGCGCGCTTAGCCGGAATGCAACCGGTTGCCGCACTCATGGAAATTATGAGCGATGATGGTTCAATGGCTCGTTTGCCTGAACTGCGAAAGCGCGCCGACGAATGGGACCTTAAGCTAATTTCTATCGCTGATCTGATTGCATACCGTTTGAAACAGGAATCGCTGGTCGAAAAAGGTGTGGAAGTTGATATGCCAACACAATATGGACATTTCCGTTTAATACCTTTTAAACAGAAAAGTAACGGCATGGAGCATATTGCCTTAATTAAAGGTGATATTGAAGCGAGTGATGAGCCGGCATTGGTGCGTGTGCATTCATCCTGTGCTACAGGTGATATTTTTGGCTCAAAACGTTGCGATTGTGGCGAACAGCTACACAAAGCTATGCAAATGGTGGAAAAAGAAGGCCGCGGTGTGATTCTGTACCTTAATCAGGAAGGTCGTGGTATCGGTTTGATGGATAAAATCCGTGCGTATAAACTGCAGGAAGAAGGCGCCGATACAGTTGATGCAAACCTGCGTCTTGGCCATCTTGCCGATGAACGCGACTACGGTGTTGGTGCACAAATCTTACGTGAGCTCGGAGTGAAAAAAATGCGTCTGATGACAAATAATCCGGTTAAGCGCGTAGGATTGAACGCTTATGGTTTGGAGATCGTAGAAAACATTCCTATTGAAGTTGCACCTAACGAGTACAATCATCGCTATATGCAAACAAAAAAGTATCGTATGGGACACACCCTGCGCACTTTATAAGAACCCATATTCCTTTTCGAATGTACTATAGGACTCTAAAAGGTCGGCGCGAGTGTCGGATGGTGTAGTATTGTATTGCCCGCCATAAAAATAGTGCGGTAAATACAACACTGCCCAGACACCATTCCCATGATGTTCCAAATCTCTCAAAACCTGCAAAATCAGCATTCCCATTATTTGAAAGCCATGTAAATATCACAATCAGACTGTTGTTCATGGCATGCACAAATATAGGTAGCCATAACGATCTGCTCCACCTCAGTAAATAACCGAAATATGCACCCATTAGCAACCGAGGAAAAAAACCGAAGAATTGCATATGTATGGCGCTGAATACAAATGCTGCCACCCATATGGCAACATGTACGTTGCCAAACAACCAATAAAGCAACTGCTGCAATCCGCCTCTGAAAAACAGTTCTTCGGCTACGCCCGTAAGCAGGCCTACAATGAGAACTGAAACAATCAGATTCATAATACCCGTACCCCCCATTATCGTGCGAACCATAGATTCAGCAGCGTCTTCGCTAGTACGGAGTGCCTGCTCAATACCCGATAATTCTGCCGGAAAATGTATGCTCTCATTCCATAAAACGAACGTGTTCATCCATGGAATTGCAGTTATGAAAGCAAGAATTCCAAACGTGCTGATATAAATATTTGGCGTTCGGCTGATACCCATAATTCGCCATGGGCGCTGAGCAATCAGCAACATAGTCATGATTACCGGCAAAATGAACATAACAATGTCTTGAACAACAGTAGCCCAACGTAGCCGGGTAGTTGATTCCAGCCCTATGTGAGAAATCAAAACCGATCCTAGTACCCATGAAACTATCCACCAGCATACAAATAAAATTAATGATTGAGCCGGTTTTATTCTAAGTTTACCATGCCAGTTGTTCATTTTTTTTTAGTTAAGTTGTTAGGGTTTAAAGAACTAAGTGAGATTGTTTACACCTTGATTATATCTGCAAATATCGCAAAACAAAAATTCTTAACAAATATTCATAACAAAAAAATTGTAATAAATTGATGTCGGTATTCATGTTTCATATTGCAATTTCGTAAATTTGTGATATGAAATATGCCTATACATTAATTGCCGCTCTACTATTTGCCATTACCCGAGTTTTTGCGGCCTCCCCGCTGTCATTCCCCGGAGCTTCATCGGCTCGAATCGGTATTTATATTGAAAACCTCGCTACCGGCAAAGTTGAGACAGATTTCAATGCCCGTGAATCATTTGTGCCGGCATCGGTGATGAAGTGTATAACATCCGCAACTGCCCAGATGTCGCTTCGCCCCGACTTTGTGTTCAAAACAACGGTCAGGCCGGTAGGTAAAATAATTAACGGAGTGTTGGTGGGGAACTTAATAGTGATAGGCGGAGGCGACCCAACATTGGCTTCGCGCCATTTCCCTGAACACCCGTCATTTCAGCGACGGATAGTTACCTACTTGCAAAAATTGGGCGTAGATTCCATTTCCGGTGACATCATTGTTGACGATTCATGCTATCCGGCAATCGGGATATCGCCATTCTGGCTCCAGGAGGATATAGCCTGGGAATATGGTGCCGGTTTGTATGGTATAAACTTTATGGACAATTCATTCTCGCTTACAGTTAAGCCCGGGGTCGAGGCTTCGTCAACGCAAGTTGAGGTGATAAATAAATTAAAGCGGGATAAAGTTGGCGAGGTTGTGGCCATGCGCGCCTACGATTCTCCGGTGCTGACTCTCACCGGTTCGATTACAGGCCCATCATATACAACCCGATATTCAATGCCAGCTCCATCATTTTCGCTCTACACTGCTTTAGCCGCAGAAATGACGAAAGCTGGCATACATGTTGCCGGCGAGCCAGTGGAAGCAACTGGCAATTGTGCCGAGCCGTTTGTTTTTACCTCCCCATTACGCGACGAGATTCTTCGTTCGCTGATGGTTCATTCAAATAATCTATTCGCCGAAGGAATGTTGCGGGCTACGGTACTGAGGAATTCTGAAACGGACCGCGACTTTGACGATGCTGTCGCTCAGGAAACTAAACTGTGGCGGGCCAATGGAATCGATCTCAGTGGCTGTCGCTTGCTCGACGGTTGCGGTTTAGCACCTGTTCAAAGAATCACACCAAAGGCGTTGGCCTCGGTACTATCTTTTATGGCCCGTTCAAACGGAGCTTCAAATTATGTGGCCCTATTCCCTCGGGCAGGTGTCGAAGGCACTGTCAGGTCATTACTAGCAAAAACGCCCTTGGCCGGCAAAATGGCGTTAAAATCAGGTTCGATGAATTCGGTTGTGTGTTATGCCGGTTTTAAACTGGGCGCCGACGATAAGCCAACGCATGTTATTGTGATAATGGTGAATGGATTCAGCTGTTCCTCTTCGGCGGTCAGAAAATCAATATCAACCTACTTACAATCGCTAAGCAATCTCTAAACATAGTAAATTGCCTATAACGATAATAAGCCGACCTTTCGCGTTTAAAGAAACGCTACCTCAATATCATACGTCAATATCAGATGTTAAAAATCATAATAATATTAAAAGAATTTTGCTTAGCTAAATAAAAATACTAATTTTATATGTTAGAGTATTAAACTCTTGTATCGCTTGGATGTCTAAATTCAAAAGTAGATGACTCTGATTCTGCAAGAACGTATATTTATTATTAACATAATTAAGGAAAAGAATTATGATAGCTAAAAAAGTAATATTACTTACTGGTTTGATGCTTGGATCCATATGCTCGGCCATGGCTCAAAGCTATTATGACGACGATATTTATTACAACCCTGATAAAGACACCAAGTCGAAGCAGATAAATGCTGCCGTACAGAAAAATCGCCAGTTACGCCAGCAACAGGAGACTGCCCAGCAGCAACGTCTTCAACAGCAAGCCTACCAGCAGTTGTATCAGCAATACTATGGTAATTATAATCCCGATTTAGGCGGTGGTGATTTCGCAGCTGCCGGCACATACACGCCCGAAACAAAAGGGACTTCTCGTGATGTAGACGAATATAACCGTCGTGGAACAACTCCAACTGTTGAAAAAACCGATTCAATTCCTCTGTCGGCTCTTACACAGCCCGAAGAGTTTGCCTACACCCAGAGAATCGAAAAATATTATAACCCCGATATCATAGCGTCGACCAACGACCCCGATCTAGTAAACTATTACTATTCATCGGCATCTTCACAGCCTGATATCAACATCTACGTTTCCTCGCCGGGCTGGGGCGGCTACTATAGCCCATGGGCATGGAGCTATTGGGATCCTTATTGGTACGGCCCTTCTTGGGGCTGGAATTGGGGTTGGGGACCCTCGTGGAGTATGAGTTGGGGCTGGGGAGGCTCATCATGGTCATGGGGTTGGAACTGGAACTGGAACTGGAGTCCCGCATGGGCATGGGGTGGCCCAGGTTGGGGATGGAGCGGCCCCGGATGGAGCCATGGCTGGGCTTGGTCGCGCCCCGGTAGTTATACCCCAAATGGCCGCCGTCCAACCGGAATTCGTAACGGATACACAGGCATAGGTAATAACCGACCTATCACAACAAGCCGCTTCGACCAAAACTATAACAGCGTTAGAAATAATCGTTATAACCTAACACCTGGTCAGGTCGGATCATACCGCCCCGGACAATCTCAGCAGGGCTCAAGAGTGCCGTCAGCTACTCAAGGAGCAACAACAACTCGCCCGACCGGAAATTATGGTACAACATCGGGCAACCGAAACGGTAACTCATCGCAAAACCGTTCCTACCAGTCGCAACAACCAACCCAATCGCGTTGGGGTTCCCAATCTGGCGGTTCTTACCGTTCCAGTGGCGGATTCGGTGGTAGCAGTGGCGGTGGCGGTAGCCACCGCGGCGGACGTCGATAACAATAGCGAATATTTAGGTAATCAAACATACCCGCGCCGGAATTAACGGCGCGGCATTAACCAAACAGTAAGCACTTATGAAAAAAACTATAATTGCCGCCACCGTATGCATTGCTTTTCCTTCGCTAGCATTTGCTCAAGCAGCTGTCGATTTAGCAACAATGTCGCAGCTCGACTTGACTGGTACAGCACGTTTTATGTCGATGGGTGGCGCTTTCACAGCGCTCGGTGGAGATTTGTCAACACTTGGCACAAACCCTGCAGGTATCGGTGTTTATCGTTCCAGTGAGATAGGAATTACACTGAACCTTATGAGCCGTAACACCGAAACAACAACACGTGATGCTAACGACAAGCACAACAAAACCCTTTTCCGCGTTAACAATTTTGGCTACGTAGGTTCGTTCAACCTATATAATAACACAACGCCTTACGTCAATTTCGGAGTCAGCTACAGTCGTGTTGCATCATTCGACCGTATAATGTCGGGTGGATGGGCCAGTATGAACGGTTCGTCGCTCAGCAACTACATTGCCGCAATGACCAATTCCGAAGGCGATATCCCGTTCCAGGACATGAAGTACAACGGCAGCTACAACCCATATCTCGACGGTATGGTTCCAAACCGCCCGGGAGCAAGTATCCCTTGGCTGAGTATCCTGGCCTACAATGGTTATGTGATAAACGATAATGCCGACGGTGTAACATACAGCGGCTTGATGGGCGAAGGCACGACCGGTTCCGGCGAATTTAAAACACGCGAAAAAGGATATGTCGATGAATATAATATCACCTTCGGCGGAAATGTCATGAACATGTTTTACTATGGTATTGGAGTCGGAATTACAGACCTCGATTACAAGCAATACAGCTATTATCAGGAAAACCTAAACGATGCTTATATCGCCGCTTCGCGCGTAGGGGCTGCTGAAAACGATCCATACAGCATTGTAAATGGAAAAGCCGATTATCGCCTTAACAACTTCCTTCACTCTTCCGGTAGCGGTTTTAACCTGAAATTAGGAGTAATCGTACGTCCAATAAATGAACTGCGCATAGGTTTGAGCGTACAAACTCCAACTTGGTACAATATGACAGATACATATTGGGGCGGAATTGACTATAAATACACCCCGAACGATCCTGCCTATAATACCAACCCGGCTCAGCCGGGCGAAATAATGCCAATAACCAACGGAGGTTCATCATGGCACAACTATCATATGCGAACCCCGTGGCGTATGACTGTAGGGTTGGCCGGTGTAATCGGTTCACAGGTTATTGTAAGTGCCGACTATGAATATCGTGGCAACAACATGCAGGTTTCCGATGTCGACGACAATGAATACGCCGATGTAACTCATGACGTTAAGACATATTATAAAGGTACTCACACATTGCGCCTCGGAGCGGAGTTCCGTGTTACACCGCAGTTCAGCCTACGCGCCGGATATGCTTATCAGACATCACCTGTTAAGTCTGTTGCCGAAAATGATGGAGTGATGATATGGACAGCCGGCACCATACCTTCCTACACGCTCAACAAGTCAACACAATATGTTACTGTCGGAGCCGGTTATCGATTCAATCAACATTTTTATGCCGACTTTGCTTACGTGAATCGTCAAAGAAAAAGTACTTTCCATGCATACTCTCCCGTGATTGTCGGGCAGGCTCTTGACCAAGCTTCACCATCAGCGGCCGTATCAGCTCGCGATAACGAATTTGTACTCACTGTCGGTTACAAATTCTAATAATCATAAAATATTCACCGCACAGCCAAATCCAACGTAAATTTGGCTGTGCGGCATTTATATACAATGGAAAAAGTAAAGATTTCGCTCCCCGACAATATCGACTTGGAAAACCCCGAGTTTCAAAATGCGTGGAAGTTATTGCAGTACACGCATCGCTCAGTTTTCCTAACCGGCAAGGCCGGAACAGGTAAGTCGACATTCCTTAAGTACATATGTGCCAACACTAGGAAAAAATATGTGGTGTTAGCCCCTACGGGTATTGCCGCTGTCAACGTCGGAGGTCAAACAATACACTCTTTCTTTAAATTGCCATTCAAACCGCTATTGCCCGACGATCCCGAGTTTGCGCGCAACTTCAAACAACGGATGAAATACAGCAAAGAGCATCAAAAACTCATCAAAAGCCTTCAACTGATAATTATCGACGAAATTTCTATGGTGCGTGCCGACATAATTGACTTTGTCGATCGCATTTTACGGGTATATTCCGGAAATTCACGCGAGCCGTTCGGCGGAAAACAACTACTATTGGTTGGCGACATTTTCCAATTGGAACCTGTTGTCACGCCCGATATGCGTGACATATTGTCGCGCTATTATACAAATCCATATTTCTTTTCGGCCAGAGCGTTGACTCAGCTGCAAATGGTGTCGGTGGAACTAAGAAAAATATACCGCCAAAACGATACGGAATTCATACAAATGCTCGACCGTATCAGAATTGGTAAACCTACAGTCGACGATATGCGCTGTATCAATTCGCGTGTAGCCGACAACAGGTCTGATTCTAATTCGTCTGGAATGATAATGACTTTGGCTACACGGCGCGACATGGTTGATTCGATAAACTCCCACCGTCTCAATGAGCTCAAATCGCCATCAGTAGTTTACGAAGGTGAGATTCATGGCGATTTCCCAGAAGCCGCACTGCCAAACACTATGAGACTCGAACTGAAAGTTGGTGCTCAGGTTGTGTTTATTAAGAATCACCCTCTGCAATTGTGGGTAAACGGAACTATCGGGCGTGTGCACATAGCCAATACCGACAAACTTGTTGTGGAAACAGAAGATGGCACAATACACGATGTACCATTAGCAATTTGGAGCAATATCCGTTATCGCTACGACGAAAAGAAAAAGAGAATTGAGGAGGAAGAACTGGGAACTTTTATTCAGTATCCCGTTAAGTTAGCCTGGGCGTTGACTATACATAAAAGTCAAGGGCTTACATTTTCAAATGTAAATATAGATGTAGGCACAGGAACATTCTCTTCCGGTCAAACATATGTTGCTTTGTCACGTTGCCGCTCTATTGAAGGACTAAAACTGATATCATCCATAAATGCCCGCGATGTTTTTGTCAACCCTTCGATTGTTAAGTTTAGCCAATCGTTCAACAATCCGAGATTAATAAGCGCAGCTTTAGAGCAAGCACGCGCCGACGACTCATATGTCGGAGCTTTGACGAAACTTCGCAATGGAAATCTCACGGAATCATTTCAGCTATTCATCAACGCTATACATTTGCGCGACGAGACGGCAAACAAACTATACATGCGCTTTGCACGTCGTGAACTGTCAAAAGCTCCATTAGCAAATAAAGCAACCGACAAAGTGAAAAAACAGTTGGCCGACGCAAACAAAGCATTATCGGAAGCAAAGGCAAAATTCCTTACCCTGGCTTCGCAATATTGTATGCTGGCCAACGAATGCTATGGTGAAGGAATGGACCCAACTCCGGCTATTGCAAACTACGATAAGGCGTTATGGCTTGTGCCTGATTATGAACCGGCTGTTTTAGGTAAGGCTCGCTTATACATGGGCGAACAGATGTATGACGACGTTGCAGCAACTCTGCAACCACTCATCAACAAACAGCCCAACGCCATAGAAGCATTGCTGATGCTTGCATCTGCATCGTTTGCAGCTGGCGATGCCATCAAAGCCCTCGATTATGCATTCCGGGCATATGCTGTCGATAAGGAAAATCCCGACACCCATTTCCTCCTTGCGCAAATATATTCCAAGTCGGGCGATAAAGAAACAGCTGCCTATCATAAAGAACTGGCAAAAAAATACAGAAACAAAAACCATAGTGGCAAAACCGAAAAATAGTTGCTAAATTTGTGCTTATAATATAATAATGTATGGACAAAGGTTTTTTTAGGGTGGCTGCGGCCGTACCTTCAGTAGTTGTTGCCGACACGCAGGCTAATTCAGACTCAATTATAAAAATGGCATCCGAACTTGCTTCGGCCGGAGTGGAGTTGGCTGTATTCCCGGAACTAAGCGTTACGGCCTATACATGTGGCGATTTGTTTCATAACAATTTGCTACTAAACAATGCTTTGCAGAGCCTTAAACAAATCGCGGCAGCTTCGAAGGACTTGCCATCGCTAACATTGGTTGTAGGCGCTCCTTTGGAATCGGCCGGCTTGCTGTACAACTGTGCCGTTTTCATCTGCAACGGACGCTTGATAGCAGCTGTCCCTAAAATATATCTTCCAAACTACAACGAATTTTACGAAAAACGCTGGTTCGCTCCCGGTATGAAATCGTCGGCTATCCCCGCCGAGTTAAAAATATGTGGTCAAACTGTTCCATTCGGGAACGATATTATTGTTAATATAAATGGAGTGAAAGTGGCGGCAGAGATCTGTGAAGATTTGTGGAGCCCACTCCCCCCCTCAACAATATTAGCGCTGTCCGGAGCTGAAATTATTGTTAACTTGTCCGCTTCCGACGATCTGATTGGCAAATACACATATCTCAAGAACCTTGTCGCACAACAATCGGCCCGATGTATAGCAGCATATGTATACTCTTCGGCAGGATTTGGAGAGTCGACAACCGATCTGGCTTTCGACGGCAAAGGCTTCATTGCCGAAAGTGGACGAATACTTGGCGAATTGCCCCGTTGGAGGCGTAAACCTGAATCGGTGATAGTTGATGTCGACATGCTTGCGTTACGTCACGACCGTTTGCATTCAACAACTTTCGCTCAAGCAGCTCAGTCCCATGCCGGTCAGTGCCGTTTTATTGATGCAGATGCTATGCCCCCGCTGCCGTCTGTGACCAAATTATTGCGCAACGTCGATCCTCGTCCGTTCGTGCCGCCGGTCGACGATTTACTCGATCAACGTTGCTCTGAAATCATCAATATTCAAACATCCGGTTTGGCTCAGCGCTTGAATGCTACACACACCAAGTCGCTTGTTGTAGGTATTTCAGGAGGCTTGGATTCAACATTAGCCCTTCTAGTGGCCGTAAAGGCATTCGACACATTATCGTTGCCACGCAAGGACATAACGGCTGTGACAATGCCCGGATTCGGTACAACCGGACGCACTCATTCAAACGCCACAACACTTATGCAAGCGCTAGGTGTTACTATTCGTGAAATATCAATAGTACCCGCGGTTAATCAGCATTTTGCCGACATAGGCCACAACCCTGAAATCCACGATGTCACCTACGAGAATTCGCAAGCGCGTCAGCGAACGCTACTTCTTATGGATATAGCAAACCAGACTTCGGGAATGGTACTTGGCACTGGTGATCTATCGGAACTAGCCTTAGGATGGGCTACTTATAACGGCGATCATATGTCGATGTATGGTGTTAATTCCGGCGTGCCAAAAACACTCGTAAAATACCTGGTTAAGTGGTTTGCCGATCGCGCCGACGACTTTGTTGAGAAATCAACTCTGCTTGATATCATCGACACACCTATCAGTCCCGAACTAATTCCGGCTAATTCCGACGGAACGATCGCGCAGGTGACTGAAGATCTGGTTGGACCATATGAATTACACGACTTTTTCCTTTACTATACTTTACGCTATGGCTTCACACCATCGCGTATATACCTGTTGGCCAATATCGCATTTGAGGGTACATATACCAAGGAAGTCGTAAAAAAATGGATAACAATATTCTTCCGACGTTTCTTCAACCAACAATTTAAACGTTCGTGCTTGCCCGATGGTCCGAAAGTTGGTTCCGTATGTCTCTCGCCACGTGGTGATTGGCGGATGCCTTCCGACGCATGTTCAGCACAATGGCTTCGCGAGTGTGAGACTCTAGGCTAGATCAACTACTGTGATACCGGCTCCGCCGAATTGCACATGTTCGTCGCGGTAGCTCTTTACTCCCGCAACCGTGTCGAGGTATTGTCGAAGATATTGGCGCAAAGCTCCGGTTCCGGTGCCATGCAGAATCCTTACGCGACCCATGTTGAAGCGTATTGCATCGTCTATATAATATGTCAAGGCCTGAACAGCCTCGTCGACACGCATCCCGCGTAGGTCAATTTCCTGCTTAAAATTCAATTGACGGCTTCGTTGTTCGTCGGAAGTCGCCCCCCCGGAAATAATGCTAGCTCCGGGCTTTATTCCGCTCTGTGCCTTAGCTATGGTGCGACGAAGCCTCGACAATTTAACGCGTGTTTGCAATTGCCCGAATGCAACAATTGCCTCGTTACCCTCAATCGCCAGAACGCTACCAACAGTTTCCTGCTTCTCAAGTTTAACATTGTCGCCAACCGATATCTTTTCAGTAGGTTTCGCTGCGGCTACTTTATCATTGTTATTCTTTTGTTTTGGCGCTTTTTTCAAGAGTGTGTGCTCTTTGGTTTTACCATCGAGAATTTCATGTTTTTGGCGGTCGAGTTCCTGACGTGCTTTAATTGTTGCTTCTCGTTCAGCTTGCGAACGGCGAATATCGTGAATTGTACGTTCAATCTGAGCATTGCTGCTGTCAAGAATTGAGCGTGCCTGTTGGCGCGCATCGTCAATTATTTCTCGTCGGCGCAAACGCAGTTCTTCTGCGTCATGTTCATATCGCTCCAAACGCTCCTCGATTTTCTTCTCTTTTTGCCGTATTGACAGTCGCTTGTTTTCCCAATATCGCTTGTCTCGGGCTATGTCGAGAAGATACTTGTCCATATTGATATAGTCGCTGCCAACCAGTTCCGATGCCTTGGCTATTATTGATTCCGGAAGCCCCGTTTTACGTGCTATCTCAATTGCAAACGAGCTCCCGGCATTCCCAATCGATAATTTGAACAACGGGCGCATATGTTGGCGATCGTACAACATCGACCCATTGACAAGTCCTTCAGTTTCCTCGGCAAAATGTTTGAGGTTCTGATAATGGGTGGTGATAACTCCCCACATTTTAAGGCTGTTAAATTGCTCGAGTACAGCCTGTGCAATCGCTCCACCTATCTGAGGTTCTGTGCCACCGCCAAATTCATCGATAAGAACCAGTGTAGACGCGTTGCCTTTCTGCAGAAAATATTTCATGTTGCGCAGATGTGAGCTATAAGTACTCAAATCATTCTCAATCGACTGGTCATCACCTATGTCGATAAATATGTTGGAAAAAAGGCCCATATGGGAATTTTCATAGAGTGGGGGGAGCATTCCGCATTGAGTCATATATTGAACTATACCGGCCGTTTTCAAACAAACCGATTTGCCACCAGCGTTTGGCCCGGAAATAATAAGTAGTCGTTGTTTGTGCGACAGAGTTATATCAAGAGGAACGATTTCCTTTCCTTGTTTCCGCAGTGTAATCAACAATGCGGGATGAACAGCGTGATACCATTCCATGTCAGGTTTCCGCTCCAAAATAGGCAAATTCCCCCCAGTTTCCAGAGCAATGACTGATTTGGCGTGAATAAAGTCGATATGTGCTACAATATCCATACAATCCTCTATTGTAGGAATATATTCGCGCAAAGTGTCGGTAAATACGGTCAATATTCTTACAATTTCGCGGCGTTCCTCTCCCTGTATCTCGCGAACACGGTTGTTGGCCTCAACAATTTCTGCTGGCTCAATGTAAACGGTCTTTCCTGATGCCGATTCGTCGTGCACGATACCAGGAATACGGCGCTTATGCATGGCAGATACCGGTATGACAAGCCGGCCGTCGCGCATTGCTGCCGACACGTCATCGTCGATGTAGCCTGCCGAGACGGCCGATGCCATCACGCGACGCATAGTTGAGGCAATGTTGCCCGAAACCTGTTGCATACGTCGGCGAATATCGGCCAATTCGGGCGATGCTTGGTCGCGAACATTGCCGAAACGATCTATGATTTTGTCAATGGCTGACACCAACATAGGGAAGCCGACTAAACCACTGGCAATTTTGTCGAGATACGGAACTGACGATATGCCGCTTTCGGTGTCGCGTTTTGACTCAAAAAATGACGAAAGCTCGCTCATAGCCACAAGTCCATGGCGCAAATGGCGCAAGTCGTCAACAGCGATGAACGATCCCGGTACTCTCAACGCCTTTACTATAGGATTCAAGTCGCGCACTTCCGTCAGAGGAAAATCGGAAGAACTATCACTTATGATCGACAGCATTTCAGCAGTCGATTTCAGGCGCGCAGCCACTGTTTCGTAATCTGACGAAAATGTCATCTGTTCGCAGTACTCTCGACCCGGAGTAGTCATGCATCGCTCGCCAAGCCATTGGCGCAAGGTAGTGAATCCTATTTTTTGTTCAAACGTATCGGGGTAGATCATTTCCATAATTTTTACAAAATTACAAATTTCCGAATAATCTGCCATAAACCTTTCCTCCAACCACTCTGTTATAGTAGGTGATTAATAAGTTAGTAGTGTGGATTCAAAATATATTGCAATATCCCGGCTGACAAAATGTCGCTTTTGTGTGCCATTTTTTTTGATTGGCACGGAATATGCTATTACCTTTGTGTCAGCAAACAGAAAACAACTTAAATAAAACAACTAAATAAACAATTTATAACAATGAACATTAAACCACTGGCCGATAGAGTACTTATCAAACCAACTCCGGCCGAAGAACGTACGGTAGCAGGCATAATCATCCCCGATTCAGCCAAAGAGAAACCATTGCGAGGCACAGTAATCGCTGTTGGCAACGGCACAAAAGATGAAGAAATGGTAGTTAAAGAAGGAGATGTAGTTATTTACGGAAAATATTCAGGCACAGAAATCGAAGTTGACGATGAAAAATTGATTATCATGCGTCAGTCCGACATTCTGGCTGTGGTAAAATAAAGTGAAACAAAACCCATACATAATATAATACAGTCATGGCAAAAGAAATTAAATTCGATATAAAAGCTCGTGAAGAGCTCAAAAAGGGCGTCGACGCTTTAGCCGATGCCGTAAAAGTAACCCTTGGTCCTAAAGGACGTAACGTTATAATCGAGAAAAAATTTGGTGCTCCCCACATTACAAAGGATGGCGTTTCTGTAGCTCGCGAAATTGAACTGGAGGATGCTTTCCAGAACATCGGCGCACAGCTGGTTAAAGAAGTAGCCTCGAAAACCGGCGACGATGCTGGTGACGGTACAACAACCGCTACAGTTCTCGCTCAGGCTATCGTAAATGTAGGCCTGAAGAATGTTGCTGCCGGCGCAAACCCAATGGACATCAAACGCGGTATCGATAAAGCCGTTGCTGCTGTAGTTGAAAATATTCAGGGTCAAGCTGAAGAAGTTGGCGATGACCTGAAAAAAATCGAAGATGTTGCCCGTATCTCGGCTAATAATGATGCTGAAATCGGCAAACTCATAGCCGAAGCAATGCGCAAAGTGAAAAAAGAAGGTGTAATCACTGTTGACGAAGCCAAAGGTACAGAAACAACGGTCGATATCGTTGAAGGTATGCAGTTCGACCGCGGTTACATCTCGCCCTATTTCGTAACAAACACTGAAAAAATGGAATGCGAGATGGATCATCCATATGTTCTCATCTACGACAAAAAAATATCTTCGCTCAAAGAGATGCTTCCCATTCTCGAGGCAACGGCTCAGAGTGGACGTCCGTTGCTGATTATTGCTGAAGATGTTGATCAGGAAGCTCTTGCAACTCTTGTAGTTAACCGTTTGCGTGGATCACTCAAAATTTGTGCTGTAAAAGCACCCGGTTTCGGCGACCGTCGTAAAGAAATGCTCGAAGATATCGCAATCCTTACCGGTGGAGTTGTAGTTTCGCAAGAAAAGGGCATGAGCCTCGACAAAACTACTATTGACGACCTTGGCCAGGCAGAAACAATCACTGTTAACAAGGAAAATACAACAATCGTAAACGGTGCCGGTAATAAAGACGCTATTGCCGCTCGCATCGGCCAAATCAAGGCTCAAATTGAGGTAACTACTTCCGACTACGATAAAGAAAAACTCCAGGAACGTCTGGCTAAACTTGCTGGTGGTGTCGCAGTGCTTCACATCGGTGCTCCTTCCGAAGTTGAAATGAAAGAAAAGAAAGACCGTGTCGACGACGCCCTTTCTGCCACACGAGCTGCTATTGCCGAAGGTATTGTTCCCGGAGGAGGAGTTGCCTATATACGCGCAACAGCTGCCCTCGAGAACGTTAAAGGCGACAACGACGACGAAAACACAGGTATTGCTATCATCAAACGCGCTATTGAAGAGCCTATGCGTCAGATTGTTGCAAATGCTGGACTCGAAGGTGCCGTTGTTATACAAAAAGTGAAAGAAGGCAAAGGCGATTTTGGATATAATGCCCGCACAGGAGAATATGAACATCTGTTCCAGACCGGTGTTATCGACCCAGCCAAAGTTACACGTGTAGCTCTTGAAAATGCAGCTTCCATAGCCGGTATGTTCCTTACAACCGAATGTGTGATCGCTGAAAAGAAAGAAGAAAATCCTGCGCCCGCAATGGCCGCTCCCGGAATGGGCGGAATGGGCGGCATGATGTAAGCCACTCATATTTTGACAGTTTGACTATGAATTGCAGCCTATTACAGGCGAGTTCAAATACTTACGGACAAATCACCTCCAGAAGTGGGGGTGATTTTGTTGTCCGTTTATTGTCCCTTTTCGCTGTTTTCAACTAAAATCCGAGCCGAATTGTTGTCCTAAAAATGAACCTCCGAATAGTAATATTGAAAGCGAAGCAACGAGCCGACGGATCACATAAAATCCGGATTGCAGTTTCTCACAACTCAACCACTCGTTACATCCCTACCCGCTTCTCTGTGGATGGGGAGCGTAACTTGCGCAATGGCGTTGTCGTGAATATGCCGAATGCTTCCTACATCAATCAGCAACTTCGGACGGAACTCAATAAGATCTATACAATCTTCGACACTCTCGAAGATAGGGATGTCTACACTTGCACTCAACTCATCAAGGTCATCAAACACAAGATGACCAAAGGAACTATCCGAACAGTTGAGGAAATCAACTTTGAATTTCTCCGTATCAAGCAACACTCTTGGTCGGAGGGAACAATGCGCCTCCACAAGGACGGAATTAAGAGGTTCATTGACTATGCCGGCAAGAACTTCATCTTGTCAATGCTTGACTCTGCAATGCTGTATAGTTACAAGGCTCACCTGAAAAGTTTGGGTATGTCTGAAACGACTATCGGCATACGTATCGGAGTCATTCGGCGACTTGTCTATTTCGCCACGACACATGGCTATGCCAAATATGACATTCCACCTTTCTACGATTACAAGGAGAAAATTCCTGTGGCGAGAGACATTGCACTTTCTCTTGATCAGTTGCGAGAGGTCAGAGATATGGAAATCTCCGGCAAGTGGGAGCAATGTGCGAGAGACATCTTCATGCTCTCATTCTATATGTGTGGAATGAATATGGCGGACCTCCTCGAACAGGATCTGTCAAAGCCTACCGTGAAATTCATTCGTGTAAAGACACGGAGCAGACGAAATCCAAATGAATTTACCGAGTTTACGATTCAGCCGGAAGCACGTGCTATCATCAACAAGTATATCTGCGAGGACGGCAAGCTCCGTTTCTATGGCAGGGAAACAAAAAAGTCAATCCAGCATATCACTGACGACTATATCCGAAAAATCCGTGCCGAACTGGGCTTTGACAAGATGGTTTACTATTCTGCCCGAAAGACTTTTGCGCAGTTGGCAAATGAATTGATGATAAAGGACACCGTTATTGAATACTGCATTGGCGATGCCCCAAGCAATCCCCGACGGGCATTGAACTTCTATATCAAAATAAACAAACGGATAGCCGACAAGGCTATCCGAAAGGTATTTGATGCTGTTGCGTCCGACAAGTCATTGGAGCAACTTATGACCGAGGCAGACATTTAGTCTGT